>NZ_SMBZ01000046.1 GCF_004342685.1 Sphingobacterium alimentarium | reverse complement strand
ATGTTTTCAAGTCCGTTCGGTTGCCAAACCTCTATAACTAACTATATTTCAAATATTTCAAAGAACAATTTCAAGTTTTAATGGGACAGTAATGATATGATAATATCATTTACAACTTTTCGATAAAGACTGTGATGGTACACCCCACAGAGCGTGAAAGTCAATTTCCAATCCTTTCACTTTCTAAATCCTACATACTCCAAATTACTTTTGATGACTTAAGGGCGGATTCACGCTCATTATATTTTCAAGTAGAGCATTGCAATGCCGACTGCTCTCCGAGTAGATTGCCTACAATGGATTATTTGGAAGGTTATACGGAAGACAGAATTTCGGATATGAAACCTTCTGAAAATACACGTATCCCCTACACCCATTATCGGTTTAATTTCCCGAATGACAACACACAACTAAAAAAGGCGGGCAATTATTTGCTTAAAGTATATGAAAATGCAAATCCTTCGGAGCTACTATTTACCCAAAGATTTTATGTCGTAGAGGACCTTGCCACTATTGATGCTGAGCTAGTTCCGTCCTCACAAAGCAATAAAAGGCTACGTAATCAAAAGCTCAATCTCGCTATAAATACTAATTTCGAAATTGCCAATCCACGTTTTTCGCTGCAGATTCATGCCTTAAAAAATCAACGAACAGACAATTTTCAAATCCTAAGAGAACCATCACAGATTAGCAGTCAAAAAATAACGTATCACTTGCCCCAAAAATTAGATTTTGAAGGAAATAATGAATTCAGAACTGTAGATTTGAGGAGTGTAAGAAATGTAAGTTCGCAGGTGCGAGAGTTGAACCGAGATTCCTCAATAAGCGCAATATTAGAAGCCGATCGCAACATTTCCAAGGAAAATTATATATGGAAACCAGATTAAAATGGACGTTTTTATATTAGAAATATGGATTTTGCGGAGCAAACTACCCAAAGTGGATATATTTATACACTTTTTTCGCTAAAAGATTCCTCAAATATTGATGGAGATATTTACCTTGTCGGAGGATTAAACAATTACGTGCGAACTGCGTTAAATAAATTGACCTACAATACCGAGCAAAAAACATGGGAAACCGTACAATTATTAAAACAAGGGGTATATGACTATGAGTATGTGTTGGAGTCAGCAGACAAAACACAGATCAGCAAATTTTCTGGTTCTTACTTTGATACCGAAAATGAATATCAGATACTACTCTATTATAGAAAACCCGGTACTTACTGGGATGAAATTATTGGATTTAAACAAATTACTAAATAAAATTATTAGCTAAATACCGTGGAGGATAATAAAGAAAAAGAATTAAAAAGAGGGTTAAGTAATAGACACATTCAGCTTATTGCTATTGGTGGTGCTGTAGGAACGGGTTTGTTCTTAGGTATTGGCAAAGCAGCTATATTAGCGGGTCCGTCTGTGATTTTAGGATATGCTATAGCTGGAATTTTTGCCTTTTTTATTTTGAGACAATTGGGTGAGATGGTCGTCGATGAACCAGTATCTGGTAGTTTCTCGTATTTCGCGAATAAATATTGGGGACCATTTGCAGGTTATGCTTCAGGTTGGAATTATTGGATTTTGTATATTCTGGTAAGTATGGCAGAACTTACAGCCATTGGCGTATATGTCCAATTCTGGTGGCCAGAGATACCCTTGTGGGTGTCGAGTCTGTTCTTTTTCGTCGTCATCAATGCCTTAAATCTTACCTCAGTGAAAGTATATGGCGAGACGGAATTTTGGTTCTCCATCATAAAAGTTACTGCTATAATCGCGATGATTGTTTTCGGTGCTTACCTCCTCATCTCAGGTGCAGAAGGAGATCAAGCAACGGTGAAGAATTTAGTAAATGATGGAGGATTTTTCCCAAAAGGATGGTTTGAACAAAATGCTGACGGCAGTTATCAAGGTTTGCTAGCAGCTTTAGTGATTATTATGTTCTCTTTTGGTGGACTAGAATTGGTCGGTATCACGGCTGCAGAAGCAGAAAATCCGGAGAAAAATATTCCTAAAGCGACGAATCAAGTGTTGATCCGTATATTGATTTTTTACGTAGGTGCGCTATTTATTTTATTCTCATTGATGCCTTGGCGTTCGATTACAGCCAATACAAGCCCATTTGTGGAAGTATTTGACATCCTGAATGACAAAGAGTTTACGCTATTTGGTAAAACATATGATTTCATGAGCATCATTGCTAATGTGCTTAATATAATCGTATTGACGGCGGCCTTGTCCGTTTATAACAGTTGTGTGTACAGTAATTCTAGAATGCTTTATGGACTTGCCGAACAAGGTAATGCTCCTCGTTTTCTGAAAAAATTAAACAAAAACCACGCACCTATTACTGCTTTAATGGTTTCGGCGGCCTTAGTAGCACTATGTATTGTTATCAACAAGATTATGCCTGATCAAGCGCTGGAAATATTAATGTCTTTGGTGGTGTCATCCTTGATCATTAACTGGATAATGATCTCGTGGACACACTTACATTTCAAAAAACATAAAATTAAAACAAATCAGCAGACAAAGTTTCCTAGCTTATTTTACCCTATTAGCAATTACCTCACACTCTTCTTCTTATTAGGTGTGCTCGGCCTGATGTGGTTGACAGGATTGAAGATATCTGTCGAACTGATACCAATCTGGCTAATCTTATTATATATAAGTTATTTATTAGTGAAGGCAAATAAAGCCAAGAACAAAACCACATAAAAACAGAAAGAGCTCGAAATTCGAGCTCTTTCTGTTTTTATAATTATTCTTTATTAATGATCGCCTTTAGCTGCTAAATATCTTTCTGCTTCTAAAGCGGCCATACATCCTGTTCCCGCTGCAGTAATCGCTTGACGGTATACATTGTCTTGTACATCTCCTGCCGCGAATACACCCGGTATATTTGTTGCTGTCACATTCGGTTTAGTAATGAGATAACCTGTTTCGTCCATATCCAATATACCTTGGAATAATTCTGTATTTGGCTTATGTCCTATTGCTACAAAGAAACCTGTCACATCAAGATCTTGAGTTTCGTTTGTTTGGTTATTTTTCACGCGAACACCTGTTACCACTTGTCCATCACCCAAGATTTCTTCCGCTTCTGTATTGTAAATAACCTCAATATTAGCCGTGTTCATCACACGATGGTACATGGCTTTGGAAGCTCTGAATTCATCGCGACGTACTAGCATATACACTTTCTTACATAGTTTCGCTAAATAGGTAGCTTCTTCCGCTGCCGTATCGCCAGCTCCTACGATGGCTACATCTTGGCCCTTGAAGAAAAATCCATCACATACAGCACATGCAGACACCCCAAAACCATTGTATTTTTGCTCGGATTCCAATCCCAACCATTTGGCAGTAGCACCTGTTGAAATGATTACCGTATCAGCAGAAATTACCGTTTTGCCGTCGATTTCTACATAATGTATACCGCCGTCTTTCGAAAAATCTACTTTTGTGGCATAGCCGAAACGTACCTGCGTACCGAAGCGTTCTGCTTGATTTTTCAAATCTTCCATCATCTCAGGCCCCGTAATACCTTGCGGATAGCCCGGAAAATTATCAACCTCAGTAGTCTGTGTCAACTGTCCTCCAGGAACAATACCTGTATATACAACGGGTTTTAAATCAGCACGAGCTGCATATATCGCTGCAGTATAACCTGCAGGTCCTGACCCTATAATCAAACAATTAACATGTTCAGAAACTTGCTTTTTATTCATTATTTATTTAGATTTATTATTTACTAAATTTATTTTGCAGACTAGCTAGCATATCATTAGTGATAGGCTTTGCCGCTTTTTCTTCCACTTTTGGCTTAGACACTACAGTTTTATCTGCAGGAGCCTTTTGAGTATTTTTTTCATTCTTATACGCATTCCATTGTTTTTCAAGAATACGTTTGGTGTAAAGCGGAAAATCACCATTTTGCATCCATGAATAATAACTTGGCTCCGACTCAAATACATCCGTCAGCCTTCTACCCTTATGCTTGCCAAAATTAATACAAACCTCACCTTGCTCATCGTATACGAATCTTCCGGCAAAATCCACGGGTTTGGTTAAGTTGGTAAATTGGTGCAAAGCTTCTACATCATTGACAACAGGATAAGAAACTTGACCATGCTTGTCCGTATAACTTTCGTTTTCATACTTAGTCAACTGTGCTTTCAGTACTTCATAGGTAGCACGTACATCATCCTCTGCTTGATGGGCATTATCCAGCGACTTGCCACAATAAAATTTGTATGCAGCTTTTAATGTGCGCTGTTCCATTTGATGAAAGATATTTTGCACATCCACAAAAGAACGACCTTCCAAACTGAATTCGACACCAGCAGCCAAAAACTCCTCCATAAGCATCGGAACGTCGAATTTATTGGAATTGTAGCCAGCTAAATCCGAGTCACCAATAAAATCCGCTATTTCCTTTGCCAAATCCTTAAACGTCGGAGCGTCTTTGATGTCCTCATCGTAAATACCATGAAACATAGAGGATTCCACAGGAATCGGCATCAATGGATTCACGCGGCGCGTATACACCTCTTCCGTATTATCAATATTTACTTTAAGTATCGATATCTCTACTATTCTGTCTGTCGCAATATTGACACCTGTAGTTTCCAAATCGAAAAAAGCTAAGGGTCTTTTAAGTTTTAATTCCATGAATCTATTTTTTATTTCCACCCATTGAAAGAATGAAAATTTGTTTTAACAAAAATAAGCAAATGCTCACTTAGCAGAAACTTATTTCTCTCTGAACTATATATTATGAGATATTATCAACAAATAACTAATCTTCATCCTTATCATAACTCCATGTAAGGAGTTTTTCCTGCAGAATACGGGAAAGTTTATTAAAATAACGTTTCTGTTTATACCCCATTACCCATTGAATACCTTGCACCGCATTGGTACAAAATAACTCATCGGCGGTTTTCATGATTTCGGGACTTATCTGCGCTTCCACGACAGGTATTCCCTCCTCTTCGGCCATATCCATTACCACACGACGCATCACCCCGTCTATACAGCCTTGGTTTAATGCTGGAGTATACAGCACCTTGTCATAATATATAAATAGATTTGATGTTAAGGCTTCACAAAGGAAACCTTCCTGATTCAGGATAAACACATCATCATAATCAAATTTCTTTTTATAATTGCCCGCGAGAACGTATATAAGTGAATTGTTGGATTTTATCGCTGAAAGATCACTATAAGGTTTTTTAAGTTCAGTGTATAAATCCACAATCAACCCCACCTTTTTGTCCCGCAACTGAATATCCATCTTTTGGACCTGCAAGATAAAGGCTGGTTTGTTGGCAGCCGGTGTATACAGCCCTCCGCCATCACGGAACACGGTCAATCGTACGCGCACCCGCTGGCCCACCATATTATTTTTGCGAATAAGTTCGTCGGTAATCTTTTTGACAAAATATTCATCAAACATGGTTGACTGCTCCAACTGTATAGTCTGCATGCTTCGCTGCAGCCGCTCAATATGCAGATGCAAAAACCGAATTTCTCCGCCTTGATACAGCATGGTTTCAAACAAACCATCGCCGTAGCGAAATCCGCGATTGTCCGCGGTCAATAGTTTAGCATCTTCAGGTACTATCTCCCCGTTAAAATTTATATATTGTATCGGCATAAATTCTTTTTAATTAACCTTTAATCTGTGCAGCGTAGGCTCTCCACTTTTCCAATACCTGCTGCATATCTTGGGGCATTGCTACCTCAAAATCCATTTGCTTCTTCGTCACTGGATGCTGAAATCCCAATAGCCTCGCGTGTAAAGCTTGTCTTGGTAATATAGCAAAACAATTGTCAATAAACTGTTTGTACTTGCTGAAGGATGTTCCTTTTAATATTTTATCCCCACCATAGCTGGAATCCGAAAATAAAGGATGACCTATGGACTTCATGTGTGCGCGGATCTGATGGGTACGCCCCGTTTCCAATTGACATTCAATCAATGTTACATAGCCCATTCTTTCCAATACTTTGTAATGCGTAACGGACCATTTTCCCTTTTCAGGATCATCATACATGCTCATTATCCGGCGATCCTTGAGATCTCTACCAATATAACCCGACACCGTACCATCCTCAGCAATATCTCCCCATACCAAAGCTATATATCGGCGATTGATCGTATGATCAAAAAATTGTTTAGCCAAATAGGTCATCGCCCACTCATTCTTAGCGATAATCAGCAAACCCGATGTATCCTTATCAATACGATGCACTAATCCCGGACGACCTGTATTGCCTGGCAATGTGGGCAACTGATTCAAATGATACGTAAGTGCATTCACCAATGTACCTGTGTAATTATTGAATCCAGGATGTACAACCATACCCGCTTGCTTATTGACTAGAAGTACATCATCGTCCTCATAAATAATATCCAAAGGAATATTCTCGGGGTATACTTCCGTATCGCGCGGTGGATCCGGCAATACCATAGTGATGACATCAAAGGGTTTTACCTTATAACTAGCCTTGATAGGTTTATCATTCACGCGTACCGAGCCTGCATCTATCGCATTTTGAACTCGATTGCGTGACGTATTCTCAATTCTATTCATTAAGAACTTATCAATACGTACCAAGGTCACCCCTTTTTCGGCAACAATACGGATATGTTCGAATAATTCCTGATCTTCTTGCTCGATTAAATCTACATCTTCAGACATGATGCAAAAGTAAAGTAAATAAGGCAAAATCTTCAACATTGGCGTCACCAAATGCAAATCATTTACTTAAATACAACTTTCTTTAAATGCTAGCATTTAACATGCTATATTTTATTTCCAATTATACTTTTAGGATTCTACAATCGCCTTATTAAGCACCGGAATTGAAGGATAAAAAAAGCACCGGAAATTTTACTTCCCGATGCCATCTACCAAACATACTTAGGGGTATGTTATATCTTAATTCGATCCCAAAATTAGTTTAACCAGAGGCTAAATCGCTTTGGGCTTTATTATATAACGAAGACTTTGCCACAAGATTACAATCAGCTAGGGTTAAGTCTATTTTAATTTGTCAATATAAACTTATTCTTTACGACTTATAAAATTAATGTTATTGAAATTTTAGTTTAAATTACATATAAATAATTAAAATCAAAACAAAATTTTAAAAAAAATAAATTATTAGTTAAATAAAACATAAAAAACGATAATACATCTTAAAATCCGTGTTCAGTCAAAAATTAGTAGATTTGAAACCAACAACATTCCTAGTCAAATTAAATGGAAATTTACAGCCCTGAGCAACAGGTAACACTCCCGCTCTATCAATCCAAAGGCGTAGAAGTCTTCTTCAAAAGAGATGACATGATTCATCCTTTTATCTCGGGGAACAAATGGAGAAAGCTAAAATATAATCTACACAAGGCAAATTACTTACAAAAAGATACGCTCGTGACCTTTGGCGGAGCCTGGTCCAATCATCTACTCGCTACATCCTGCGCTGGCGCCACTTACCATTTTCGCACCATTGGATTTGTGCGCGGTGAAGCTATTAATAACCCGTTGCTAGATATGTGCAGACTCTTTGGTATGCAGCTTATATTTGTCTCTCGTGAAGATTATAGAAACAAACAGAACCTCTTTCAGCAGCTGGAGAATCTAGCGCCCTGCTATTTCATCGACGAGGGAGGCGCCGGTATTGAAGCAACTCGAGGCTGCAAGGAAATAATTGCAGAGCTCCACAACGCTTACGATCATATTTTCTGTGCCGCAGGTACTGGAACTACTGCTGCAGGCCTAGCTCTGGGTATAACTGACAAACAACTCCATACACAGCTGCATGTCATCCCGGTATTGAAAAATGGGGGATTTATCGCCGAGGAAATGAAAATTTTGGACGCGCCGATGGAACTCGTTCAGCTACATATAGACTACCATTTTGGTGGATATGCTAAATCTAATCCTATTCTTCTGGAATTCGTGAAAGATTTTGTGCAGGCAACAGGCATTATGATCGAACCGACCTATAGCGGTAAAGCCTTATTTGCATTGCACGATTTGATACAAAAAGATTTTTTTCCTGCAAAAAGTAAAATCCTCTTTGTACACACCGGGGGATTAACGGGGCTTTTGGGACAGTTAGAAAAATTTAATAAAGTCCAATGATAGTTTGCGAAGCACAATTAAAAGTAAAGGTATCGCCCACTGACAAGCCCAAAAGTAGCTTTCCTATCGGGGAAGCCGTAGAAATACTAAATACTTTCTTATCCCCTAGACTGACTAAGCCAATACTAGTAGCTAGAAAGTAAAGTGCGTTATTCGTTTGAATAAGAGATCCTAATCCGGCTTTTGAGCTTTCCGTTTTTTGTGTTTGAATGCGGCGAAGTAATTCCATATCCGCATGAAGTACTTTGAGCTGTTGTTCATAGCGGTTCAGATCTTGTTGAATCATCTCCCTACTTGTCTCGTACTTATCCCCTGCACTGCTCTTGGTATCATCATGTAAACTTTGATTAGCATCTGCTATCGCTAAATTCACCTGCTCTATTTTCTGATTGATAATGGTATAGCAAGCATCAATTACCTGATCTTTATTCATAACACACAAATAAATAAAGCGCCTACCGCAAAATAGACGCTTCATTCAATACTTTAATTATAGAATTAATTTAAAGCCTCTTTAATTTTATTAGCTCTTTCTTTTGTTTTGTCCGCTACCTCTTTAGCAGCAGCGTCCACTTTTTGTGCACCGCTTTCGATTTTATCACCTGCTTTTTCAGCAGATTTTTCGATCGCATCACCTGTTTTTTTAGCGGCATCTTTTGATGCATCTACAGCGTTATCGATACCATCTTTAGCTTTGTCAGCAGCATCTTTCATATCAGACTTTGCTTTCTCCCAAACTGTTTCAGCATCCGCCAATGTTTTGCGTGCTGCTTCTTCGGCTTTTTTATCACCTTTTTCTACAGCGGCATCCAAGTCAGCTTTAGCTTTTTTGTAGTTATCCTCTGCTTCATGGTATGCAGCATGTGCTGCGTCTTCCATGTGCTCATGCGTATGATCTACATGTTCGCCGATAGAAACTTCACCATCTGCGTTCTTATCTTTAGAAGGATTGTTGTTACAGGCTGTGAATGTTATAGCTGCAGCCATGACAGCCAATAATGCAATTTTTTTCATATTTTTTAGCTTAAATAATTTAACCTTTATTGAGTTACAATATTTATGCCAATACCAAAGATCTATTTGCCATAGACTGTACCTTTGGCTGCTTCCAAAGTATTCTTCAAAAGACCAACTATGGTCATTAGACCTACTCCTCCAGGTACAGGTGTGATCCACGAAGCTTTTTTCGATACTTCTTCAAAATCCACATCGCCATATAATTTGAAACCTGATTTTGTTTCTGTAGAATTTTCTCTATTAATGCCAACGTCAATTACGATAGCACCTTCTTTTACCATATCAGCTGTAACGAAATTTTTCTTGCCGATGGCAGCTACTACGATATCACCACGAAGCACTTCAGTCTTTAAATCTTTCGTACGGCTGTGTGTCAATGTAACGGTACAATTTCCAGGATTGCTATTGCGTGCTAACAAAATACTCATTGGAGAACCAACTATATTACTACGACCAACAACAACTGCATGCTTTCCTGATGTATCGATTCCATAATGATCAAGCATCAACATAATACCATAAGGAGTAGCAGGAATGAAACATGGAAGGTTTCTCTGCATACGTCCTAAGTTGATTGGATGGAAACCATCCACATCTTTGCGGTAATCGATTGCTTCAGTAACTTTTTCAGGATCAATATGTTTAGGTAAAGGTAACTGAACGATTAATCCATCAATATTTTCATCTTTATTTATCTCCTGTATTTTGGAAATAAGTGCTTCTTCGGTAATATCTGAGTCATAACGAATGTTTGTCGATTCAAAACCTACCAATTCACAGTTACGCATTTTGCTCGCCACATACGTCTCGCTTCCTCCATCATTTCCTACGAGAATAGCCACTAAATGTGGTTTACGGCCTGCTGCAGCGGTGAAGGCTGCAGCTTCCCTTTTAATATCTTCTTTAATCTTAGCGGATACTTCTTTACCGTCTAATAATTTCATTATTCAATATGTTTTATAGGTTGATAAACTCTTTTAGTCTAGCTTCAGAACAGCCATAAACGCCGATTGAGGAATCTCTACGTTACCTACCTGACGCATACGTTTTTTACCTTTTTTCTGTTTTTCTAGTAATTTACGCTTACGCGAAATATCACCACCATAACATTTAGCCGTTACATCTTTACGCAACGCCGAAATCGTCTCACGCGCAATAATCTTTGCTCCAATAGATGCTTGAATACGAATTTCGAATTGTTGACGTGGTAAAAGTTCTTTTAACTTTTCACAAATCTTTTTACCAAAATCGTAAGCATTGCTACGGTGAATTAAGGATGACAGCGCATCTACAGGTTCATCATTCAGACGAATATCCAACTTCACAAGATCCGACTGACGATAACCGATTTGGTGGTAATCAAAAGAAGCATAGCCTTTTGAAATAGTTTTTAATTTATCATAAAAATCAAAGACAATCTCACCCATAGGCATCTCAAAAGTCAATTCCACGCGGTCCGATGTCAAATACGATTGATTGATAATGGTACCTCGTTTTTGGATACATAGGGACATTACTGGACCTACGAAATCCGATTTGGTGATGATATTTGCTTTGATATATGGCTCTTCGATCATATCCAATTTACTTGGATCAGGCAAATCGGAAGGATTATGCACAACCACTTCTTCCTTGTCCTTCGTCAAGTACGCTTTATACGATACGTTGGGAACTGTAGTAATTACAGTCATGTTGAATTCACGTTCCAAGCGTTCTTGGATAATCTCCATATGCAGCATTCCTAAGAAACCACAACGGAAACCAAAGCCTAAAGCAGCAGAAGATTCTGGTTCGAATACCAATGAAGCATCGTTTAATTGTAAACGGTGCATAGACTCACGCAATTCCTCGTAATCCTCTGTATCAACAGGATAAATACCTGCGAAAACCATAGGTTTTACCTCCTCAAATCCTTGAATAGCATTCGGACTAGGACGATCTTTATGTGTGATGGTATCTCCTACTTTTACCTCACGCGCTTCTTTTATACCTGAGATGATATAACCCACATCACCGGTTTTGATCACTTCTTTAGGAACTTGATTTAATTTCAATGTACCTACTTCGTCTGCAAAATATTCTTTGCCTGTGGCAATGAATTTTACTTTATCCCCTTTGCGAATTTCCCCATTTTCAACTTTGAAATAAGCCATGATACCACGGAATGAGTTGAAAACAGAGTCAAAAATCAACGCTTGTAATGGCGCTTCAGGATCACCAACTGGCGCAGGAACACGCTCTACGATAGCACGTAATATATCTGGAATACCCAAACCTGTCTTCCCAGATGCAGGAATAATATCTTCACGTTTACCACCGATCAAATCAATGATTTGATCTTTTACCTCTTCTGGCATGGCACCAGGTAAGTCCATCTTATTTAGAACAGGAATAATTTCCAAATCATGCTCCATGGCTAAATAAAGATTCGAGATAGTCTGAGCTTGAATACCTTGTGAAGCATCTACGATCAATAATGCACCTTCACAAGCCGCAATAGAACGGGATACTTCATACGAGAAATCCACGTGTCCGGGTGTATCGATCAGGTTGAATGTATATTTTTGACCATCTTGAATATAATCCATTTGGATAGCATGACTCTTGATAGTGATACCACGTTCACGCTCCAAATCCATATTATCTAACAGCTGCGCTTGCGCCTCTCTTTGTGTAATAGTATTGGTATATTCTAATAATCTATCTGCCAAGGTACTTTTACCGTGGTCAATGTGTGCTATAATACAAAAATTACGTATATGCTTCATACAGGTTTTATGCCTTCAAATTAAAAAGCAAATATACTGTTTTAAAGCAGATATTTTATGTATTTTATGACATCGTAGCCACGCATAGCGTGAAGCAATATGAACTATTATTCCAAAATCTTTTAAGGAAAGATATTTTAATATTTATATTAGCGACAGGAGCTCTTGATAACCAATAAAACCAAACATCAAATTCAGTAATTCGACGCTATATTAGATTTTATGAGACATATTTACATTTTGATCGCTGTACTCCTATTCTTTTATACCGCCAATGCTCAATCTCTCTCTTCAATTGGAAGCCCTTATATTCAGAATTATTCCAAGTCACAATACAAAGCTGGAAACCAAAACTGGAGCATATCTCAGGATAAAGACGGTCTGATATACACCGCAAATAATGAAGGATTACTCGTATTTGATGGGGCGAATTGGGAACTTTACCCGCTGAGTAACAAAAAACATTTAAGAAGTGTCGCCCTTGCACCGAATGGTGATATCTATGTAGGCGGGAAAGAGGAATTTGGATTTTTTCAAAAAAAAGATGGAAAGTTCCTTTATCATCGAATTTCCGACCATGTAAAGCCCTCTCTTCTAGAAAACGATGAAATTTGGAAAATATTGATTCTGAAAGATGCTATAATATTTCAAGCATTCTCCAAATTATATATCTATAAGAACAATAAAATTGAAATACAGTACGGAAATGGAGAGCCTTTTCTATTTGCTCATCAGGTAGGCACTAATCTTTGGATAGAAAAAATCCCTTCCGGTCTTCAGAAATTAACACCCACATCAATAGTTCCGCTCTCAGATCAGATAAATAACATAATGACTATCCTTCCTACCGCTGAAAACAATTACCTCGTCGGAACAGCCAAAGAAGGTTTATTCCTGATGAACAACGATGGTACCATTCACAAATGGAACTTGAATCCACAACTCGATGCTATTCTTAAGGAAGCCCAAATAAATAATGGTATTAAAATTTCGGAGCAAATCTACGCATTTGGGACCATCAAAAATGGTATTTTCATTTTAGACACAAAGGGTCAACTTTTACAGCACTTACACAAACGTAATGGACTACAAAACAACACGGTACTAAGTATGACATTAGACCAGCAAGGCAATATTTGGGCTGGTCTGGATAATGGAATTGACCGGATTGAAATTAATGCGCCTTTCTACTATTACAAAGATATTTTTGGTGAGATCGGTACTGTTTATACGATTAAAATATTTCAGGATCATATCTATGTGGGCACCAATCAAGGCCTTTTCTATGCTCCGTGGCGTTTACAAGCAAATATTAACAATTTCGACCTACAATTCATTCCCGGCTCTCAGGGTCAGGTTTGGACTTTGGAAATTTTAAATAACCAGTTGATTTGCGGGCATAATGATGGAACCTTTGCAGTGGAAGGGAACAAAGTCAGAAAAATCAGTGATTGGACGGGTGGTTGGATCAACAAACAACATTCTCCTTCCATTTTTATTCAAGGTAATTATACCGGCCTGGCGACTTTTCTATTCCAAGAGAATAATTGGGTACTAAATCACAAATTCCAACTCCCTAAAGAAGCAATATTTGATCTTCTTGGCAAGGAAAAAAATCAATATTGGGTGGTGCTTAATAAAGGTCTGCTACTCGTTGATTTCTCCAGCACCTTTAAGACCATGCAAGTTCTAAAAACTTTTCGGTTCGCAACAGACTTCCCTAGTATACAACGTCTGAAAACGATTAGCATCGAGGGCAATAATATGTTTATCACGGATAAAGGTATATTTCTATATGACAATGTGCTTTCAAAATTCAATGCCTATACTGAATTAAATAAATCACTTGGCGATTTCTCTAAATCCAATTATGTAAAGCAAATCGACAAGAATAAATACATTTTTGCGCGCAATGGCAAGTTTGCGCAAGTGTATTTTGATAAATCCAAGATACAGATAGACTCGAGCAGCTTCAACGCGATAGGCAATTCGGTAATGAAAAGTTATGAGAATGTCGAACCCTATGAGCACAATTTATTTTTTGGCTTGGATAATGGAATAGCTGTCTTCAATCTTAATAATTACAAAAAAAATCCTATTACCAAACCGCTGATAAAAGGATACCGATATTTGAATGCCAACCAAGATAGCCTTTATCATCTGTATGCTACTACAAAAATCCCAAACAATAAAAATAACATACGAATCCACTTCATCTCCCCTTGGTATGCTAGTACCGCCTTAAAGTATCAGTACATTCTAGAGGGGTACAATTCCGAATGGTCAAGTTCTTCGGAGACGCCTTATGTAGACTTTACAAACTTGGAATGGGGAAACTATACATTTAAAGTACGTGCAATTTCAGATAATGGAGAGTACTCGGAGGTCACCGCCATCACCTTTAAATTACAGGCTCCATGGTACCTTTCTTGGCAAGCGCTGCTCATTTATGGCCTGATAGCAGGCATTGCATATTATATCGGCCGCAAAATGATTGTTGCCAAAATCGCAAGAGACAAGCAAAGAATCCGCGATGAATTTCAATTGCAACAAGAAGAACTGCTTCGAAAAGAAGCAGAAGAAAATGAAAAAAAATTGATGGCGCTCAAAAATGAACAATTGTCACAGGAACTGGAATTAAAAAACCGGGAGCTGGCTAACGCCGCGACCAACATAATATATAAAAATGAGCTCCTGGACAACTTACACCAAGAACTTTTGAAATTAAGAGATAAGAATGGCAAAGCATTATCCAACGAACAGCTGCAGAAAATCAACACTTTAATCAATAATGCAAAAAGCGATGATAGAGACTGGGATTTATTTGAAAAAAGCTTCAACGAGTCACATGAAAATTTCTTCAAAAAATTAAAAGTTAATTACCCATCACTCTCTCCAAATGACCTAAAACTGTGCGCCTATCTACGTCTTAATATGTCGAGTAAAGACATTGCATCACTCATAAATATTAGCATCCGTGGAGTCGAAATCAGAAGGTATAGGCTACGCAAAAAGTTCAATTTAGCTACCGACAAAAATCTTAATGAGTTTCTAATGGAGCTATAATCACTACATCATCACTACTACACGCATATTGTGTATAAAATACACAGATTATAATTTTTAGAGCAAGAACAATAATATCACAAAACTCTTATTACCAAATACTTAAACAAAAAATTATTAACTCCATGTAGAAGGTATTTTACATGAAGTAATAATGTGAAATACTTATATTTCATATTCAAACTAATACATCACATATTTGTTGTACACATAGTATGTTCTACACAAGAACCTCTGCAGGTAACTAATTTTAAAAACCAAACATTATTTTATGAGAAAGTTATATACTCTCTTTATTCTTATCTCCCTAAGTTTTAGCTATGCCTATGCGCAGGTAAAAACTATTACAGGGACCGTAAAGGATAGAATTACGCTGGAAAATTTAGCGGGAGTAACCATCATCGCTAGCGACGGTAAAAGTACGCAGACAAATTCGGATGGTTTCTTTACATTGGAAGTTCCAACTTCAGGCACTATTTCAGCGCGATATCTGGGTTACATCGCTACTACCATCAATATCACTTCACAAAATTCGTACAACATCTTAATGGATAGCGATGATCAAGCGCTAGATGAAGTGGTTGTAATTGGATATGGTAGGGCTAATAAGAGAGACCTAACAGGTTCTATCACCCAAATTAAGGGAGAAGATATTGTTGACAAGCCAGGAACAAATCCTATTGCGAATTTACAAGGCAAGGTGCCGGGATTGCAAGTAACAAATTCAGGAAGACCTGGTCAAGAGCCTGATATCCGCATTCGCGGTACTAATTCAATTAATGGCGCTAAGCCACTTTATGTTGTTGACGGGTTATTAAATGATAATATTAATTTCTTAAATCCAAACGACATTGAAACCATTGAGGTATTAAGAGACCCTTCTAGCTTAGCTATTTTCGGTGTACGTGGTGCAAATGGTGTCATCGCCATAACTACGAAACGCGCACGATTAGGCCAATTAAATTTTGAGTTTAATTCCCGATTAGGAATAAAGAATGTGGCAAAACGCATGGACATGGCAAATGCCGAACAGTTCAAAGAATTGTATGAAGAGCAGCGTTTTAACCAAGGTAATTATCCATACGATTATACAAATTGGACGGGAAATACAAATTGGCAAGATGAAATTTTCAAAAACGGCATCTTAAACTATAACAATTTGAGCGTGAGCGGAGCTACAGATAATAACACTTTCCGAATGGGCTTAGGATATTCAACAGACGAAGGTATTATCAATCATGAAAAACATAGTCAAATAACTTTTAATGTTACTGATGAAGTTAAATTGACTGATAATTTAAGAACAGGAATTGTATTAAACGGCTATAGAGCACGATTGCCGCAACAACGTGGAGTATTCGGAGCTATACTTGCTGCTCCAATTGCACCTGTTTTTAATAACGAATACGGTCTTTATCACTCAATGCCTGATTTTCAACGTGCACAAGTGAATAATCCATTGGTAGATATTGAAGAACGTAAAAACACATATATAGGTATTAACTATAGAGCATTAGCAAACTGGTATGCTGAAGTTGACTTCCTAAAAAACTTTAATTTTAGAGTTAACCTCTCAGCAGATTATGGTTTTAACAATTTTAGATCTTATCAAGGATTAGTATCCGTATATAATCCAGATATCCAAGCCGATGATAAAAGAGAACGTATAGGAAATCAATTAACTTCTGTTAATCACGAACAAAATACACATTACAAATATCAAACAGATTGGCTACTAAATTATAAAAACACGTTTGATAAACATAACCTGACTCTAATGGGAGGTTTTACTACCTATTTACAAGGTCTTGAGGCCACTACAGCTCGTAGAACACAAGGTCAAGGCATAGAAATTCCGAATGATCCAGACTACTGGTATGTTAATATTGGGGATCCTAATACAACAACCGGAAATTCAACCGCATCTGAATACCGTACATTATCATGGTTAGGTCGAGCATTGTATAATTACGATGGAAGATATTTAATAAACACCTCTTTTCGTAGGGATGGAAGTTCAGCATTTGCAAAAAATGGTAAACCTTGGCAAAATTTCTATTCCATCGGTACTGCATGGGTAGTCAGTCAAGAAAGCTTCATGCAGAATGTGGAATCTATAAATAATCTAAAATTGAAAGCCTCCTGGGCTTCATTAGGAAATCAAAATGTAGGCGGAAATTGGTATCCAATGTACCCATTAATGGTTCCAGGAAATTCTGCGGTCTTTGGTGATGATTTAATTCCAGCATATGAAGCTGAATATATTCCAGACCCGAACTTGCATTGGGAAGTTGTTAAGGCATGGGAAGCAGGCTTTGAATTAAATGCACTTCAAAATCGTTTGAGTGTAGAAGCTGTGTATTACAATAAAAATACGGAAGATATTTTAGTACGTGTTCTAGGTATCTTAGGTAGTAAGCCAGGACTAAGTAATCTAGGTACTATCCAAAATAAGGGTTTTGAAGCAGGTGTGTCATGGTCACAAAGCCTGAATGAGAATTGGAGTTACTCCATAAGTGGTAATATTACAACAGTAAAAAACAAAGTAGTAAAACTTTCTACCGATGGTTACGATATTATCAATGGGGCCTCTCGCACTATTGCGGGGTACCCTATTGGATATTTTTGGGGATATATTCACGACGGAATATTCCAAACACAAGCCGACGTAAATCAATACGCGACCAATGGCTTAGGTGGAGGGCCTTTCCTACCTGGGGATATAAAATACAGAGATCTTGATGGGAATGGTGTAATCAATTCACAAGACAGAACTATGATTGGTAATCCTACTCCTGATTTTTATTATGGTATTTCACTAGGTACAACTTACAAAAATTTTGATTTAGGAATTGAATTACAAGGGCTTTATGGAAATGAAATATTAAGAACTTGGAATCAAAATCAATTTGCTACCTATAATTTTTTGACGGATAGATTAGGTAGGTGGAATGGTGTCGGATCATCAAATTGGGAACCAATCATACATGAAGGAAGATCAGTAAATAGACAATATTCAACTTACTTTATTGAAGATGGTAGCTTCTTCAGAATCCGAGATATTTCATTAGGATATACCTTACCATCAGAAACAATATCACGTATGCGCTTGAAAAGTTTACGTCTTTTCTTAAATGCACAGAATGTGGCAACATTTTCAAATAATACAGGATTCACTCCTGAAATTGGCGGTAGCACAACATCATTTGGTGTAGACAATGGGACTTATCCTGTTCCTGCAATTTACACTTTTGGTTTAAATTTAAATTTTTAAAGATTATTTAAGTTATTCATTATGAAAACAATAACACATAGATATAAAATAATCACTAGCATTCTCCTTATAATACTCTTTGGAAGTTGTAGTAAAGATTGGTTAGATATTAAACCAAAAGGGAGATTTACCGAGGAGGATATGCCTACAGGGTCGTTGGAAGGTCAAGTATTTGCCGCATATGCTGGCTTACGCTCTGAAGCTACAAGTGGTCTACCCTACGTTGCATTACACAACATTCGTTCGGATGATGCGCAATTAGGAAGCAGCACGGGTGATGAAGCTAGTGCAGGACCTATTTTCGACAATTTCAATTATCCATTAGACTATTGGTTGGTAAATAATTATTGGACTGGACATTATAATTTAATAAACCTTACGAACAATGTCCTAGCGACAGCTGATTCAATTGATAATCCTTCAGAAGGGACATTAGCAAATATTGGCGAAATGAAATTTTTACGTGCTTGGGCGTACTTTAATATGGTAAGGACTTTTGGTGAGGTACCGTTAATTAATTTCAGAATTACCGATCAAGCCTCAGCGAATGTTCCAAAATCTAGCATTAATGATATTTATCAGCAAATAGATGCAGATTTAGCTGATGCAGTTACCTATTTACCATCTACTTGGCCTAGCCATCCTGGCCGTATCACAAAAGGTGCAGCATTAGCTGTACAAACGAAAGCTTTTATGGCGCGCAAAAGATTTAGTGAGGCTTTAGCTTCTGCTATGCAGGTAATTAATTCAGAAGTTTACGATTTGAGTGTTCCATTCAATATGATTTTCCGCGAGGAAAGTGAGAATAGTAAAGAATCAATTTTTGAAATTCAAGCCCTGTTTGATGGGGTTCAAAATTTTGGGGTAACTTATGCTAGTCGTCAAGGTGTGCGCGGATCAGGTTCTTGGGATTTGGGATGGGGATGGAATATTCCTCACCCTAGACTACTTGAAGCTTTTGAGCCAAACGATCCACGTAAAGATGTAACATTTTTATATTCTGGTCAGCGAAACGAGCCTTATGGGGAAGTACTACCAGACAATCTGCCGAGACCTTATTGGAATAAAAAAGTATACACAAATCCAACTTTAAGATCAAGATACGGTAGTAGATTTGGAGATTGGTTTAATGTACGTCTGATTCGTTATGCCGACGTAGTGCTTCTCGCAGCTGAAGCAGCTAACGAAGTAGGTGGAAATACAAATATTGACTTAGCATTAGACTTATTAGAGCGTGTAAGAGCGCGTGCGAGAGGTGGTAACGCTACTATTTTACCTGCTGTCACTACACGCGATCAAGTAGCTCTTCGTAATGCGATTCGTCATGAAAGACAAGTCGAATTAGGGATGGAAAATGAGCGTTTTTATGATTTGATTCGCTGGGAAATTGATGTACAAACAATGCGTGACGCAGGTCATGTGAATTATCAGCTAAAACATCGCTTCTTCCCTATCCCTCAACCTGAAATTGATAAATCGGCTGGAGTTTTAATCCAAAACCCAGACTACAGATAACCTATAAATAGCATATTATGAAATTGATATATAACATAATTTCTTTTTTGACTCTTATTCTAGTAATGGGCTGTCAAAAAATGGAACGACCAGAGATGACTATTATTCCTGATCCAGCTGACGATGGCACGATTCGAGTATTAGCTATTGGTAATAGTTTTTCAGAGGATGCAATTGAAACACATTTATATGATATAGCTAAAGCTAATGGTCAGAAAATCATTATTGGCAATCTGTACATTGGTGGTGCTACCTTAGCGCAGCATGTAAACAATGTAAAAGCAAATGCCGGCGCATATAGCTTTCGCAAAATTGATGCTGAAGGAAATAAAACTACAGTAGCCAATACATCCATTGCGACAGCTTTGGCAAGCGAAAATTGGACACATATCAGTTTTCAACAGGAAAGTTCTAATTCTGGAAAATTTGACACATGGTCTGCTTCCTTGGCTGAATTGTACAACTATGTAGCACCGCGGGCTAAAAATGAAAATGTAAAATTTATTTTACACCAAACTTGGGCGTATGCAAAAAACTCAACACATGCGGGATTTGATAATTATAACAAAGACCAAATGGAAATGTATAAAGCCATTGTAGATGCAGTAAACAAAGCGAAAGATCTGGTTGACATTGATATAATTATCCCTGCTGGAACGGCTATTCAAAATGGAAGAACTAGTGTTGTAGAAGACAATTTCACACGTGATGGTTACCATTTGAGCATGCCTTTAGGCAGGTATTTAGCCGCCTGTACTTGGTATGAAAGTCTTATGGGGATTAACGTTGTAGGTAATAGTTATAAGCCCCAAGGTTTATCCGATTTTGAAGTTGCGATAGCACAAAATGCAGCACACCTGGCTATACAAAAACCAAACGAAGTAACTCCGATGACTGATTTCCAAGGAGGAGCCGGTGGACCTTTGACAAGTAGTGTATTATTGGATTTTGGAAATAACGCTGCTGCTAACCATTGGAATCAAATCAATTCATTCTTAGCTGGCACTTCTATTAATTTAAAAGATAGCATAGGCTCCTATGTTGGCATCAAATTAACCATTACTGAACGTTTTAATGGTGTCAATGCAGACGGACCAACAACAAGCAATACTTCATTAAACATGCCTGCTACTGTTTCGAGATATTCCTACTTTGGTAATTCTAAAGCTGCATTTGGAGGAATGACAATTGTACAAAGCAAATTTGAATTGACAGGTTTAGACAAAGATTTAACGTACGATATATCATTCTTCGGGTCAAGAGGTAATGTCTCTGACAACCGTGAAACAAAATACATTTGCTCTGGAACTAACGAAGTCATTGTACGATTGAACACTTCAAATAATAGCACAAATGCGGTTGTAGCTAAAGATATTAAGCCTGATAGTTCAGGAAAAATAACAGTTACTGTCACTTCGGGTGAAAACAACACTAACGGATCAGGATTCTATTATTTATCAGCAGCAAGACTTATTTCTAAATAATTCGTATTCCTCCTCTCTTAAGGAGGAATACATTTTACATACTATGAGATTACACTTTATATATTTATTAGCAATTGGTTTAATATCGGGATGCAAATCATCTGATATAAATAAGCATGATAAGGCAACAGAAGATTTCCTTACCAATATCCAACAACAAACTTTTCAATACTTTTGGGAAGGTGCTGAACCGAACTCCGGGTTAGCGCGAGAGCGTATTCACATCGATGGTGTATATCCCGAAAATGACCAAAATGTAATCACCATTGGGGGGAGTGGTTTTGGTTTGATGTCTATTCTCGTAGGTTTACATAATGATTTTATCAGTAAGGAAGAAGGCTTACAACGCTTCCACAAAGCTTTACATTTTTTGGATAGCATACCTCGCTTCCAAGGTGCTTGGTCCCACTGGTACCATGGAGACACCGGCAAACCAAAAGCTTTCAGTACGCGCGATGATGGTGGCGATTTGGTAGAAACCGCATTCTTAGCCCAATCACTCATCACAGTAAGAGAATTTTATAAAGATGGTAATGCGCAGGAACAAGAAATTGCGAAACTTGCTGATACACTTTGGCGTGGAATCAATTGGGATTTTTACCGCAATGGCAAAGATGTACTCTTCTGGCATTGGAGTCCTAATCACGGTTGGGGCATGAACCACGCTATTCAAGGATTTGATGAATGTATGATTACTTACATATTGGCAGCCTCTTCCCCCACTCATCCGATACCTGCTTCTACCTACCACAATGGATGGGCTAGAGCCGGCGGTATTAAGAGTGATAACAAAAAATATGAAATACCTACGCTGGTGAAGCACAATGCAAAACCAGGAGAAGTAGGTCCATTATTCTGGTCGCATTATTCTTTCCTTGGATTAAATCCATTTGGTCTTCAAGATCAATATGCAAACTATGAGGATGTCGTAAAAAATCACACTCAAATACATCTAGCCTACGCACAAGCAAACCCTAAAAATTTCAAAGGTTATGGCGCAGATAAAGGTTGGGGATGGACCGCGAGCTACTCGACGAATGGATATAACTCCCATCACCCGGACAATGACCCCACAGGTGTAATCTCTCCTACTGCAGCTATTTCTTCTATTCCATATGCTCCGCAGGAAAGTATGAACTTTATGAAATACCTAATGGATAATCTAGCAGATAAAACTTGGGGTAAATATGGTTTTTATGACGCCTATAGCGAAACTGAAAATTGGTTTCCGCAACGTTACTTGGCAATCGATCAAGGCCCTATGGTCGTGATGATTCAAAATTACAAGAACAATTTTATTTGGGATCTTTTTATGAACGCGCCAGAAGTAAAAGATGGACTTGCTAAATTGGGTTTCAAAAGCACTAAATATTAAGGAAAATGAATATTAAAAAGGGGTGTCCGAAAATTCGGACTCCCTTTTTTGTTAGATGCTATGTTATTACAATTTGCTGTTTACATCAATAGCATTCAACTCCGCAAACGCTTGTTTCAAACGTTCTACAAAAGCTTCTTCACCTTTGCGTAACCATACGCGTGGATCGTAATATTTCTTGTTAGGTGAATCAGAACCTTCTGGGTTACCGATTTGACCTTGTAAATAATCATGGTTTTTAGCTACATATCCACGAACACCATCCCAGAATGCCCATTGCATATCTGTATCAATGTTCATTTTGATAGCGCCGTATGAGATTGCTTCAGCGATTTCTTCCGGAGAAGAACCTGAACCACCGTGGAATACGAAGTTCACAGGTTTTTCTGCTGTCAAATTAAATTTCTCACGAATATATTGCTGTGAGTTATTCAAAATAACAGGTTGCAATTTCACGTTACCTGGTTTGTACACACCATGTACATTACCAAAAGCAGCCGCTACAGTGAATTTGTCAGATACTTTTGACAACTCTTCGTATGCGTAAGCTACCTCTTCAGGTTGCGTATATAATTTAGAGCTATCTACATCCGAATTATCAACACCATCTTCTTCTCCACCTGTTACACCCAATTCGATTTCCACAGTCATACCTAGTGGCTTCATGCGCGCTAAGTATTTCGCAGAAATCTCGATGTTTTCTTCAATTGGCTCTTCTGATAAATCCAACATGTGCGAAGAGAATAAAGGCTTGCCGTTTTGTGCAAAGAACTTTTCACCAGCGTCAAGTAAACCATCAATCCAAGGAAGTAATTTCTTAGCCGCGTGGTCAGTGTGCAAAATTACCGCAACACCATAGTGCTCAGCTAATAAATGAACGTGTTGAGCAGCTGATACAGCTCCCAAAATACATGCTTTTAATCCATCGTTATTTAATGTTTTACCAGCATAAAATTGTGCACCACCGTTTGATAATTGTACAATAACAGGTGAATTTACAGCTTTAGCTGTCTCTAGAACTGCATTAATGGAGTTTGTGCCGATTACATTTACAGCAGGCAAAGCAAATTTGTGTTTTTTAGCGATTTCAAATAACTCTTGAACTTGATCTCCCGTCAAAACACCTTTATAATCTATTAGGCTCATTTTGTATTATTTTTAATGAAGTTATAAAAATATAATTATTTTTTCAGTAAAAAAAATAATGGTGTAATAAATACACTATGATATCCGACGATATGCTATTATATTAGAAAAGCATCGATAATCAGTGTATTGATGCCTTTCGCTACTATCTATCAAATTTATGACGGTACAAAATAGAAATAATCATTACATTTATGCTATTATAGCAAATACTTAAGAATACATATTATGTTACACGTTTACGGCATTAAAAATTGCAACACAGTAAAAAAAGCGTTGGATTGGCTGAATGAAAACCAAATCGAATACACCTTTCATGATTATAAAAAAGAGCCCGCACAAGAATCTAAACTAAAGGAATGGGAAAAAATAGTTTCTTGGGAAGAGTTGGTTAATAAAAAAGGGACCACTTGGAAGAAGTTGACTCCCGAGCAACAAGCTACAGTAGTAGATGATGCTTCGGCACGCGAAGTCCTATTGCAAAATAACAGCATGATTAAACGTCCTGTCATTGAAGTACAAAATGAACTTATATTAGGCTTTAACGAAGATACATATAAACAAAAACTAGCTAATTTATGATAAGAAATATTTCGAAAAATATTATTCTAGGCCTAGCTGTGGCCAGCCTATCCCTTCCCTTGGCGCAAGCACAAGTGAAAAGTGAATACAGCTATTTAGAAGCTTTTGGTCCAGGTTTTTATACCTCGGATGGATCCGTATACCGATCAGTAAGTGGCAAGCCCGGACCGCAATATTGGCAAAATGCAGCAAGCTACACCATTAAAGCTTCGCTTGACGACAAATCGGATCGAATCAAAGGTTCATTAACAGTTACCTATACGAACAATAGCCCTGAAGATTTGGATTTTGTGTGGTTTCAGTTGGATCAAAACCTATTCAACTCTAAGTCTAGAGGTCAAGCTATTGTACCGCTGAGTGACAGCCGCTATGGCAGTGCATCCAGCACTTTCGAGGGTGGATATACCTTACAAAATGTCAAAATTAACAATACGCAGACGACCGACTATGTCATCACGGATACAAGAATGCGTATCAACCTGCCTAAAGCATTAGCCGCAAAGGGTGGTCAAGTAACATTCGCTATGGATTTTGAATTTGCGGTGCCTGAATATGGAGCTGATAGAACGGGGATTTTACCAACCAAAAATGGTAAAATATATGCAATCGCACAATGGTATCCGCGAGTATGTGTTTTTGACGATATAATAGGTTGGAATGTGCAACCTTATACAGGTCCGGGTGAGTTTTATTTAGAATTTGGTGACTTCAACGTGGAGATTACAGCTCCTGCTAATCATATCGTGGCATTGGGCGGCGAATTATTGAATCCATCCGAAGTGTGGACTTCCACGCAACTAGCGCGCTACAATGAGGCTAAAAATTCTGACAAGACCGTGATGATTCGCAATTTAGCGGAATTGACTGATAAAAACTCCCGTCCGAACAAGAATACGCTGACGTGGAAATATAAATTAATTAATGCGCATGATGTCGCATGGACTTCATCTGCAGCATTCATTGTGGATGGTGCCAAAATCAACTTACCATCGGGCAAGACTAGTTTGGCTTTATCACTGTATCCCGAAGAAAGTAATGGTAGCAATGGTTGGGAAAGATCGACAGAATACACTAAAGCGTCTATAGAGCACTACTCTAAAAAATGGTACGAATACCCCTACCCTGTAGCTGTCAATGTGGCTTCTAATGTTGGCGGTATGGAATATCCAGCTTTATCTTTCTGTGGTTACAAAGCTAAGGGTGGCGACCTTTGGGGAGTGACTGACCATGAATTCGGACACAATTGGTTTCCGATGATTGTCGGTAGCAATGAAAGACTTCATGCTTGGATGGATGAAGGATTCAACACATTTATCAATGAAATCTCTACTGCGCACTTTAACAAAGGTGAGTATAATATGCGCTACGGCAACAAGAACTTCCTGACACAAGCTATATTTAATCCAAGTTTAGAACCTGTTGCAAGTTCTCCGCAAAACATGCGTGAACGTCATATCGGGTACCTTGCTTATTACAAGCCGGCTTATGCGTTACGCCTATTGCGTGAAGAGATTATTGGTCCTGAGCGTTTTGATGTAGCATTCCGCAAGTACATTGAATATTGGGCTTATAAACATCCCACACCAAACGATTTCTTCCGTACGATAGAGAATGAAACAGGTGAAAATCTAAATTGGTTTTGGCGCGGAATGTTCCAAAATAATTGGCAAATGGATCAGGCTATCTCCGAAGTACGCTATGTCGAGCTAGACCCTGCAAAAGGCGCTCTAGTGACTGTACAAAATCTGGGTAAGTTGCCTATGCCGATAGAAATTGAGGCAACGACAGAGAGTGGTAAAAAAATAACAACTAAATTACCAGTAGAAGTATGGGAAAGAAACAAAACGTGGACATTCAAGTTAAATTCGACAGAAAAGTTAACGAAGGTGCAGTTAGACCCTAGAAATGTCTATCCTGATTTCAATCCCGAAAATAATTCTTGGAAAACAAAATAGATGATAAGATATAGCATTATAGCATTTTTTATGGCTGTGGTTGGCATGAGCCACGCACAAAACATACAAGGTTTTGTGTATGACTTGGTATCGAGCCAACCCATACAAAATGTAGAAATTAAAAATATTCGTACCAAAGAGGTGACGAATTCGGATAGAAATGGGGCCTTTAAAATTGAAGGGCAGGTCAATGATTATTTGGCTGTTCAGATTTTTGGTTACGAGGCGGATACTATTTTCTATTACGATGACGCCATCCGACGTATCTATCTCAATAAGGATGAAAGTATCCTAACCATTGACGAAGTATTGGTCAAGCGCCTGACAGACAATGTCCTTGCCAAAGAACTAGAAAAGGCACGTAATGCAGGAAAAATAGTAGAGATCCCACGTAATCAAGGAGGCATTAAGATTTCGCCTTCGCGCCTTTTTAGTCGTGAATCCAAAAATGCACGACGCAGTATGGATATATTGTACGAGGAGTATCAAGCACGGAAAATTGACCGCCGGTTCACCAAGCATCTCATAGCTTCCTTATTGCCGCTTAATGAAGCCGATATAGCCCTCTTTAGGGAGCGTTTTAGGCCTTCTGTGGAATTTATCGAAAACACTACAGAAGAAGACTTACGCGCTTATATCATCGAAAGCTACACGGTTTTCAAGAACGAAAAAAAGTAATATAAATTTAAAATGCCCCAAGTTACAGTTTGTACTTGGGGCGTTTTTTTATAAAGTATTTATATTAAAGTTCCTTGCTTACTTTACGAATTGGATTTCACCGAAGAATTCCGGTAGGTGAAAATTTGGCTTCGGATAGTCAATTCTATTCCACGAAATGAAATGTGGCTGCGGCAGGCCATCTCCACATTTGTAAAAATTCGCATGAAATGTCTCCCCTTCCAATGCAACATCGCCAAATAAAGTTCTCGGGATTATTAGTACCGAACTCCATCGCTTAACACCTTTATTTTTAATTAGATTAACCCATACATCTACAGTATCTATTTCCTCAGCGCTCAGCCTATTACGTTCACTTTTGATTGCAGGTCCATAGCCAATAAGTCCCGTTCCCAGCACATTAAATTCAAAATTGTAGTAGGTTTGTTTATTATCAAAAGATAGGAAAAACTCCACACAGCTATCCTCCCATACATTTTCGTTGGCTCGTATCGCGCTTGCCTTTACATATTCCTCCTGCACATCATATTGTAGGAAAATATGTTGATCGTCATACGCAATCTTAAATTTCACCTCAGGGGTATAAGGATATTGACCTGCCCAGGATGCCTGATCGATACTTTGCCATGATATCCCTTCAAAGGCTGACTCTATCGTTGTACTATCTATGGTCGGAATCTGAATCTTATGTACTTGTAATGACTTCATTATTTTTTGAGAGATAGATTGTTTCTTAATATACCTTTTAGCTCTTCCTCATGCTTTTCCAATTCTTGGACTAATTTAATCTGTGCACGGGTACGAACCAAATTATGGTCAATATAATGAATTTTGTAGTATTGATCACCTTCTAAATAATCCGTCAAGAAACGTACTGCCTGCATAAATGGCAATAGCAGCACACCATAGAATAGCGATTCCACCTCTTTCTCCGTCATGAAGTCCGCTTCTAACAAATAACCTTGTGTATAGGCTTCGAACAATGGTATATTGAGTACAATTTTGGAAAGTTCTTTTTCGTCTTCAGCAGCAGAATTGATGATTGTACGAATCGCATCACCAAAATCATAAGCCACATATCCCGGCATGACTGTATCCAAATCAATAACGCATTGCACTTCATCGTTCTCGTCTAATAATACATTATTAAACTTCGTATCATTGTGCGTAATCCGCAAAGGCAACTCCTCTTCTTCGGCCATACGAAGCACGGTACGCATACGATGTTCCCGTGAATAGATATACGCCAAAATATCCTCTACCTCATGTACACGATTAACCGGATTGTTGACGATAGCTGTCCGAAGATTTTTCATTCGGAAATCAATATTATGAAAATTAGGAAGGACCTCCACAATCTGACGAGCATCCAGCGTGGACAACTGCTTCTGGAACTGTCCAAAGGCACGACCACCAGAAAAAGCTTGCTGGAACGTCTCCACAATATCGTAGCTCTTTACATTATCCAAAAGGATAAATATCCGCCAATAATTGCCATTAGGATCCTTATAGTAGCGAAGCCCATTCTTACAAGGTATAATTGTAAGGGTGTGCTTCTCTACTTCATTGACCATTGAAGCCAGTACGGATTTCAGATGATCTGTGACCAATTGAATATTTTTCATTAGGCCATCTATATCGGGAAAAATATGATGATTTATCTTTTGGAGTAAAAAAGCTGTCTCCGAGTTGATAATACGAACTTTGAAAGTATCATTAATATGCCCTGACCCAAACTTGTCAATACTTTCGATTTCGCCGTTAATATCAAATTGAGAAACTACATCTTTAAGCTCTAACAAAACGTTATTGGTTAAATTCATGTACTTGATTTTCAAATTAATCACCAATATCAATATTTCATTGAATTAAATAAAGCTTTTTTTTATATCAAACGTTTGCACCAAATTATAAAAGTTTTAAACGAGTAACTCCTATTATTTTATTATATTCGTAATCAATAGAAGATTACAATCATATTTATGATAACAGAGATAGTCGTCATTTTGGTGTTGATGGTACTTAATGGTATTTTGTCCGCCTCCGAAATAGCCATAGTTTCCAGTAGAAAAGCACGTTTACAATCGATTAGTGAGAAAAATACAGGGGCAAAAAGAGCACTCAAATTAAAAGATAATCCTAACCAATTCTTATCCACCGTACAAATTGGAATTACTTTAATCGGTATTTTGACCGGTTTTTTTTCAGGTGGAGCGGTATCGACATATTTGGCTGGAGTATTAAAAAATGTTCCGCTATTAGCACCTTACAGTGAGACCCTCTCCATTGGTCTTGTCGTAATAACAATTACTTATCTTACCTTGGTTATCGGTGAATTAGTACCAAAACGAATAGGTATGGCAATACCAGAGAAATATGCGTCCTTCGTCGCTATTCCAATGGATACATTGAGCAAAATCGTAAGACCATTTGTGTGGTCTTTGTCCATATCGACCAATTTTATCGTAAAACTGTTGAACATTAAGTCCAGCAGCAATGCCGTAACCGAAGAAGAAATTAAAGCGCTCGTCGACGAAGGCGTGAATAGCGGCGTAATCGAAGGTTTTGAACACGATTTTGTAGATAGATTATTGGATATTGGTGACAAACGTGCTATCAATATCATGGTACACCGTAACGATATTACCTATTTGGATATGCAGAATACCTTTGACGAGATCCGTGATTATATTCTGAAATCTAACCATACTGAATATCCTGTGTGTGACGGTCACTTTGACAATATGAAGGGTATCATTACCACCAAAGACCTACTTAAAGCTTATTTGCTGAATGACCATCCAGATATCAAAAAATTGATTCAGCCTATACCTTTCGTTAACGAAAATAGCGGAATATATTCGGTGCTGGAAGTCGTAAAAAGCAGTAAGGTTACCCAGGCGGTAGTGATTGACGAATACGGTACTCCCCAAGGTATCATTACGCTAAAAGACATCTTAGGCAACTTAGTTGGCGCATTTGACGAAGAGACCAAAGACAATAAATCCAAGTTAGTTCGTATGCGTGAAGACGGTTCTTACATCATTGATGGACGTTATCAGCTGGATGATTTCTTTGAGCGATTTGAAATCGAACTCAGTGAAGAGGATGAAGAAGAAATCTCGAATGTGACGACGGTCGGTGGTTTGGTATTTTTGTTATTGGATCATATTCCGGCGGAAGGTGAATCTATCAATTACAAAGGATTGAAACTCGAAGTAATTGACATGGATGGCAATCGTATTGACAAAATAGCGATGAATAAGATCCTATATTCGAATTCGGATCTTTCCGATAACATCGATTAAGAAATATATTTTTCAATAATTGCGATTAGATCTCTTTGAGTAAGAAGTCCACTTTGTCGCCATACTTGTTGGCCTAAGTGATATAATATCAATGTAGGAACACCTTGCACCGCAAAGCCGCGTGCCAATGCTGGATTTTTGTCCACGTCAATTTTTAGGATAGACAGGTTCTCGGCAAAATGTGCTTTCACTTCCTGGAGGACAGGAGCTAATGTCTGGCAGGGTCCACACCACCCCGCTGTGAAATCTACTAACA
>NZ_SMBZ01000045.1 GCF_004342685.1 Sphingobacterium alimentarium | reverse complement strand
GTGGACACCCTTGTCCTAAGCTAACACTTCCCACTGTAAAGGCGTGTTCGGGACTTACACCCTAGAGTTATTGCACATGCTGGGCACACAAAAAAAAGCATCTTACTTTTCGTAAAATGCTTTATATCAATAACTTTAATTTAGTTCTATTTAATAAACTTCAATACTTCTGAAGGAACCAAAGTATCCACTACCCCACCATTTGCTAGAATGTCTCGAACAATAGTAGAAGAAATATGTGCAGTTCCCGATCGACTTAACAAGAAATAAGTTTCAATCTGCGGTGCTAATATGAGATTATTTTGTGCAATAGCATTTTCAAAATTAAGGTCGTTGCTATTACGAAGACCGCGCAGGATGAATTGAGCATTTACTTTCTGGCAATAATCCACCGTAAGTCCGGTAAACGTATCCACCACTATTTTCTCATTTCCTGAATACAATGCATTTATTGCCTGCTTACGCACATCAAATTCCATCAATCCTTTTTTGGAAGAATTGACTCCTATGGCAATATAAATTTTATCAAATAGCGATAGCGCTCTATCCACCAGATCTTTGTGCGCATTCGTAAATGGATCAAATGATCCCGGAAAAACTGCTATTTTCATATTTACTTGTTTTGATAAAAACTAAAGGATGAATAGCCATACTTTCTTGTTTCCACAAATAGTGGATGCTCGACCAACTTACGTGTTGATGGGTGTTCCACCACCAATATACCACCTTCTTCCAAGAGTCCATTATCCAATATCATCTGCGGCAATTGAGGCAACTGAGCTACATCATAAGGGGGATCGGCAAATATAAAGTCGTAACTATTTTTGCAAGCACTTACGAACTTAAAAACGTCGGCCTTGCGAGTCTTTATATTCAATTCATATTGCTTTGCGATATCTTTAACATAAAACAGACATTTGCTATGAATATCAACTGCATCTACCTCGGGAGCTCCTCGAGAAGCAAGTTCAAAGGAAATGTTTCCAGTTCCACAAAAAAGATCTAAGCACGAGGCCTCCTCCCAGTTGATCTGGTACTGCAAAATATTAAACAATGCTTCTTTAGCTATATCTGTTGTCGGTCTGACAGGCAAATTAGTAGGAGGATACAACCTAATGCCACCGATCTTTCCGCCTATTATTCGCATAATGTCAAATCTACTAAAATGTTTAATTCAGCTATAGATTCTTTTACCTCCTCATTTTCGGTTTTCCATACCGCCGTAGATTGCACTTCTTCCACTTGGGAAGTATAGTAAGCTAGTCGATCTCCCCACTCCGAATCTTTGGAAGCACCACTCAATAATATTTTAGGAATGCTGCCGTGAAGCCCGAAATTTTTGATAATACTCAATACATAAAAACTCAAATCGTCCGGTGTCTGTATTTCAAATGTATTATAGAGACGGATTTCATTATTCACTAACAAAAATATATCGGCTAAAGTATCATATATATGAATGCCTAATACTTCCGATTCCTGATTATTTCTATTTACTGCATTTTTGATTACCGGCAGAAACGTAGGAAACAGCTGCGCATGAGGAAAAGCATTATGCCACCTATTCTCCAACATAGAATCGAATTGATACAAAGCAGTGATACCATGCCCTTCAATTTCTTTAAAGGCTACGCGCTCTATGCGGGGATCCAGGAAATGTTCGGTATATAGCGCTAAATCTCCTGGTTCAAAAACCTCTGTCGGTACCCAAAGAAGATTTTGATGTGGGAGGCTGATGTACACTTGCTCGAAGGGTAAGCCTAATATTTTCGTAGCTTCAGGCGTAGGACTTTCGTTAGAATACACCATATTCACCAGTACATCATTATCCGGACCTAATACGATGATATGGTCACTATGCAGGTTACTTTGCACATACAAAGTGTATGAAGGAATATAATGATAATGAAAATCTTCTGAAATGTAATTCATGAAATATATGTTATATAATAACACCACGACGATGTGCTTGGTAACAAAATTAGCTTTTACAATTGAATTGACAAACCTTTTTGAATAACTTTGGATGTGTACATAAAAAATCTCCTAGCGCAACAATTTCAATGGTCTCCTACAGCACAACAGGATGAGGTATTTTGCCTATTAGCGGAATTTTTACATATTTTTTCCAGAGAATCTTGTTTTATACTCAAGGGCTATGCCGGAACGGGTAAGACGACAATTATTTCGGCATTAGTGAATGCCTTACCCATGCTACAAAAAAGATCCGTCCTCTTAGCTCCTACGGGTCGTGCAGCCAAAGTAATGAGCGCCTATTCGGGAAGAAGAGCGTTGACCATTCATAAAAAAATATACCGTAAAAAGAACGCCGCTTCCTTACAAATGGATTTTGATATTGCCGAAAACCTGCACGAAAACACGCTTTTTATAGTGGATGAAGCTTCTATGATTTCAACAGAAGGATTCACCCTCTATTCCAATGGACTGTTGGCGGATTTGATTCAGTATGTGCAAGCAGGTCAAAACTGTACACTTATGCTCGTTGGCGACACAGCCCAGTTGCCACCTGTTGGATTAGATTACAGCCCGGCGCTGGATATCGCTTACATAAACTCGACTTTCAACTTGCAGGTGATGACTTACGAAATGACGGATGTAGTTCGTCAGGACAAGGGGTCGGGTATACTTTTTAATGCCACCAAGATTCGTAACGAAATCAAATTGGACGAAGAATCTCCTACTTATTCTTTCCCTCAATTTATAACTCAAGGATTTGTCGATATATTTAGGATGAACGGCGATAGACTCATCGAAGGTTTACATTATGCCTATGATAAATATGAAATTGAAAATTGTATGGTCATCTGTCGATCCAATAAATCGGCTAACCTGTATAACAAGCATATCCGCAATCAAATATTATTTCGCGAAGAAGAAATCACTGGCGGCGATATTGTGATGATTGTCAAGAATAATTATTATTGGTTGCAGCAACATGATGAAAAACATACTGGATTCATTGCGAATGGCGACATGGCGGTGATCAAAAAAGTCAGCAATGTCCATGACATGCACGGTTTTCGTTTCGCGGATCTGTATTTGGAATTCATGGACAACAATGAAGGTGATGCCATTCGATGTCGCGTCTTGCTGGATAGCTTGCACGTCGATGCGGCACAATTGCCCTATGAGGATCAACAAAAACTTTATCAAAGCATAGCGCGTGATTATGAAGATATCCCTACCAAAAAAGATAGAATGGAAGCCATTAAAAAAGATCCCTATTACAATGCGTTACAAATAAAATTTGCGTACGCTATAACTTGTCACAAAGCCCAAGGTGGACAGTGGCCACTAGTTTTCATCGATCAAGGGTATATGACCGACGAAATGTTGACTACAGAATTTCTAAGATGGTTGTACACGGGCATTACCAGAGCTACCAAGGAACTTTTCCTAGTCAACTTCAACGAAAAATTCTATTAAAAAAGCGACAATAGTTGCTTTTTTAATTTTATATAGTTACTCGTCCTCCAGTAGCAGGGATAGTTGCCCCAGAAATATACGAGGCCGCTTCGGATGCTAAAAAGACATAAATTGGAGCAATTTCGGAAGGTTGCCCCGGTCGTTCCATCGGGGAATTATCTTTACCAAAGGTCTCGTGGTCCGGAATCGTGCTAGGAATCAAAGGCGTCCAAACCGGCCCTGGAGCTACTGCATTTACGCGGATGCCCGACTTGTCCTGCATAAACATCTGGGCCAAGCTCGCAGTAAAATTTTGTATGGCTCCTTTGGTGGCAGCATAGGGCAGCAACGTCGGGTTTGGATCATATGCGTTCACCGAGGTAGTATTTATAATGGAACTCCCTGCTTTCATATGAGGTTTGGCATGTTTTACTAAGTAAAACATAGCCCGGATATTCGTATCAAAGGTCTTATCCCACTCTTCGGTGTCGATTTCGTTTATATCTTCGTAAGTCATTTGATAAGCAGCATTATTCACCAGAATATCAATCTTATCAAATTTCGCTATCGTCTTCTCAATAATTTTACGACAGTGATTCTCGCTGCGTATATCCCCTCGAATTGTAAAACCCTCTACCCCTGCTTTTTTCACCCATTCCAAAGTATCTGCAGCATCTTGGTCTTCCACTTTATCCTTATAGGAGATGACGACGTTAGCCCCTTCTCTCGCCATAGCTATAGCTACTGCACGTCCTATTCCGGAATCGCCGCCCGTAATGACACAGACTGCACCTTTCAATAATTCTCGCCCTACATAGCTTTCTTCGCCATGGTCGGGTATTGGATCCATTTTAGAAGTCACACCCGGTACTTCTTGCGGCTGCTTCGGAAATGGTGGTTGAGGATATTTTTGTATCGGATTGTTCAATTTCTTACTTTTCATAGACTTTAAGCTAAATTCACATACTCAGTATTAACAACTGAACTTCCAGACTGTTCAAATAAATATCTCTATCCAAAATTTTACAAGCAAAACCGTATTACCTCATCGAGATAGATTATTTTAGTGAATTAATTATTAATACTAAGTAACCTTTATGAAATACCTTTTCACTGGTCTACTAGCTTTATCTTTTCTTTTTGGAAATGCCCAAGAAAATAAGGACAAAGTAAGACCTAATTACGAATTAGCAGCAAAATTTAGTCCTGCGAAACTGAGAACAATGATATTCTCAACGGATGTAAAGCCGAATTATATCAATTTTTCAGACAAATTCTGGTATGAATACAGTACCTCCTCAGGTAAAAACTGGTACCTCGTAGACCCGGCTGCCCGTAAAAAAACTACGCTATTTGACAATGCGGAAATAGCTGCTCAAGTGACCGCAATTGTGCGTAACCCCTTTGATGCGCAGCATCTTCCTTTACAGAATTTAAGATTCGTAGACAAGAGTGACAAAATCATACGTTTTGAAGTGCAAAGCACAAAGGACACGGTGAAAAGTCAAGAGGAAATTAAAAAACTGACCAACAAAAAAGACACATTAAAAAAGAAATTATTTCACTTTGAATATGATATTGTATCGAAGCAGTTGAAAGAAATCAGCGATACCACGAAGGAAAAATCAAAACCTAACTGGGCTATTTTCAACCCCGATACGACGCGTGTGTATTTTGCAAAAAATTACAACATCTATTGGATGGATTACCAAAACTATCAAAAAGCCATCAAAGATGAAAAAGACTCCACCATTGTGGAGCACCAAGTAACCACAGATGGTGTACAATATTATGCTTGGGGTGGTGATCAATACAGTACAACGACAGGAGATGCAAAATCTTTGCTCGAAGAGCAACGCAAACGCAAGCCAGTACGTCTCAACTGGTCTCCGAATGGCCGAAACTTTGTGATATCTCGTAAAGACAACCGTCATTTATCGGCGCTATGGGTCATCCATAATGTGAACAATCAACGTCCGGCATTAGAAACTTACAAATACCTCATGCCAGGTGAAGTCGACTCCACGGAAAATGAATTGTTTATCTTTGATACAGCAAACCACAACGCTAAAAAAGTAAATATTGGGGCATTCAAAAATCAAACTCTTTCGCTTTGGAGCAAAGATCAAAGTAAAGACAATTACAAAGGCAAGCATTACATCAATTATTGGTTAGGAAATGACCAAGAGTTTTACTTAGCACGATCTTCACGTGATTTGAAAAAAATTGATGTGGTAGCTGTTGATTTAAATGGCAATGTGCGTGTGCTGGTAGAAGAGCGTATGAATGTGTACCAAGACATTCAAAAACCAAAACTTATAGCTGGAGGCAAGCTGTTTATCCACTGGTCACAGCGCGACGGTTGGGGACACTATTACTTATACGATATCAATGGCCAATTAATTCATCAGATCACCAAGGGTGAATTTCATTGCAACGATCTTTCAGCGTACCAAGAATCTACAGGTACCATATTTTTCCAAGCGAACGGTCGAGAGAAAGGTGTAGACCCATATTACAACTTCCTATATTCTGTAAACAAAAATGGTGGAGCTATTAAACTTCTAACGCCGGGCGAATATGACCATCAGCTTGAAGGTAATGAACATGCCAATTACTTCATTGACAACTTTTCGCGTGTCAATACCGTGCCACAGTCCAATCTGTATTCTTCCACGGGACAATTGATCATGAAATTAGAAGAAGCTGATCTTAGTCAATTATTTGCAGCTGGTTATAAATTTCCTGAGCCATTCAAAGTGAAGGCGGGCGACGGGATTACAGATCTTTATGGGGTGATGTATAAGCCATTTGATTTTGATTCGACCAAAACTTATCCACTGATTGAATATGTATATCCAGGACCACAGACCGAAGCGGTAAACAAAAGTTTTGGAAGAAGCATGGATAGAATCGATCGTCTAGCACAAATGGGATTTGTAGTGATCTCGGTGGGTAACCGCGGTGGGCATCCTGCACGTTCGAAATGGTATCATACCTATGGCTACGGCAATTTGCGTGACTATGGATTAGAAGATAAAAAAGTAGCCGCAGAGCAATTGGCCAATAGACATTCATTTATAGACATCAACCGTATCGGTATCACTGGACACTCGGGTGGCGGATTTATGTCCACAGCAGCTATGTTGGTGTACCCTGATTTCTTCAAAGTAGCGGTATCGGGTGCTGGTAACCATGAAAACAATATTTACAATCGCTGGTGGTCCGAACGTCACCATGGCGTACAAGAGGTCGTTTCCGAAAAAGGCGATACAACGTTCAACTATTCGATCACAAAAAATACTGAACTTGCTAAAAATCTGAAAGGAAAATTGTTAATTGCAACAGGTGATGTAGACAACAATGTGCACCCAGCAAACTCTATTCGTATGATAGATGCGCTAATCAAAGCCAACAAAAGATTTGATTTCGTGCTTTTACCGGGTCAGGCTCATGCGTTTGGCAATATGACGGAGTATTTCTTCTGGAAAATGGCGGACTACTTTAGCGAACATTTATTAAATGAATCCAAGATGCACGAAGTCGACATGACCGAAATAAACCGAGAACGACCGTTAACACGATAAACTCAATAATGCATCCACAAAGAATACAACAAATAACAGAAGCACTATTTAACAACAGTGCTTCTGTTATTAAAAGAGGAATTCTCAAATATGTAACACTAGAAGAACTCCTAACTCTATCTTTGCATCCCGATGAAAGAACCGCATTCAGGGCAGCTTGGGCGCTCGAACATGTTCTACAAGCCGATGGCAGCAAAGACCTATTATCCCAATATTCCTCTATTCTTAAGATATATAATCAAAGCCACAACTGGAGTGTACTGCGAAGTATATCCAAACTTATTATGCTTATTCTTAAAGATCGGAAGACGCTGGATAGCATGCCAGAATCTTATGTGGAAAATATACTTAACACGACTTTTCGCATCCTAGAAGACCAATATTGTCCGGTAGCCGTGCGGTGCAATACCTATGATATCCTATATGCTTTCGTCACCCTACATCCCTGGATAGCCCATGAATTAAGACAGATTATGCAGCTGGATTTGGAGAAAAATGAAATGCCTGCTCTCAAGAGCAGGGCTAAAAAGGTAATGCAACGTCTAGAACGAATAGCGAAGACCTAAACTATAAAAGTTATAAACATCGTTTGCGCTGTTTATTAAAGTACCATCTGCATTATATGGTGTATAACCATCCAATGCATCATTTCCAGAAAAATTAATCTGCGCTTTCAAGACAGCACTCAATACATTTCCTCTATAATTATTGTGCTGATAATTTAGGGGGAAAGCTGTACCAAAATTCAAAGATGGTAACACCAAAGAACGGGTTCTTTCTTTGAATGTAGGATATCCATATTCATTAACCTCCTCAATCACACCATAAGTGCTTGTATTGTTCACATCACGGTAGATATAATCATAATTATTAATCACATATAAAGCACCTACCCCTATAAATAACGATTCCGCGAAGAGGTCGCCGAAAGTAGGTCTGCCATATTTTTTAGGCGAAAAGAACTCGAATGGATGTATTGTTGCCACCACTCCTCCAGCTATATAATCATTGTCTGATTGTCTTGGAACAGCTGAATTAATCGCATCTGTCTTTAAGGAGCCAAACTGACTTTCCAATCCAAAATACAATCCTTTAATAAATGAGTAATCAAATTTGATTGTTCCTGCCGAACCAAGTGCGTTATTTTCATTGACGTCACCATACAAGCGCGTGATACCATATCCTACTGTAATATGAAATTGTCTACCACCATCTGCTTTACCAGACAAAGGAGGACAATACTGAGATATCGCTAGAAATGGTGTCGTAATTAGAACTGAAAGAATCAATAAAAGCCTCATAATATTAAAGTTAGTTAGAACAATGTATTTCCTTTATTAAAGTTTGTTTTCCCCAGATGACGATATGCACTCTCCGTACATTCTCTTCCTCGGGATGTACGCATGATATAACCCTCCTGAATCAGAAATGGTTCATACACTTCTTCTATCGTACCCTCATCCTCGCCCACTGCCGTAGCAATAGTCTTCAGTCCTACCGGACCACCCTTGAATTTGTCGATAATCGTCAATAATATACGGTTATCCATCTCATCCAGTCCATGTTCATCGACATTTAAGGCATTCAGTGCATACTGGGCAATCGCTTTATCAATATTGCCATTTCCTTTTATTTGGGCAAAATCACGCGTACGACGCAATAAGGCATTGGCAATACGCGGCGTACCACGACTCCGACGTGCTATTTCGTAGGCTCCTTCTTCACTAATGGCAGCTCCTAAAATACTAGAAGAACGCTGAACAATATTGGTCAACAGCTTCGCGTCATAATATTGCAGACGAGCGTTGATACCAAAACGCGCACGCAGTGGAGATGTTAACAAGCCAGAACGTGTGGTGGCTCCTACCAAGGTAAATGGATTCAAAGAAATTTGGACTGAACGTGCATTGGGACCTGTCTCCAGCATGATATCGATCTTAAAATCCTCCATTGCCGAATACAAATACTCTTCCACGACAGGTGAAAGTCTATGGATCTCATCTATAAACAAGATATCACCTTCTTCCAGATTCGTCAGCAATCCCGCCAAATCGCCAGGTTTGTCCAGCACGGGTCCAGAGGTAATCTTTATACCTACACCCATTTCATTCGCGATAATATGGGATAATGTCGTTTTACCAAGTCCTGGGGGACCGTGCAGCAATACGTGATCTAATGCTTCACCACGCAGCTTGGCCGCCTGAACGAAAATAGATAAATTCTCTAGAATCTTAGCTTGCCCTGTGAAATCGTCAAAAGTTTGCGGACGCAAAACTCTTTCCATTTCCTTATCGGTTGGATTCAATCTTTCGGGATTCGGATCGAGATTTTCGTTCATTATTTATAGCTTTTGAATAAGGATTCTAACTTCAATTGTATTACACCAAAAAATGCCTCTCTAAAAATACGAGTACTCATTTTGGATTCTCCCAACGTTCTGTCTGTAAAGATGATGGGAACTTCTACCACTCGAAAACCATATTTGATGGATTTAAACTTCATCTCAATCTGAAAGGCATAGCCCACAAATTTAATTTCATCCAATTTTATGGTCTCCAGCACCTTGCGGTGAAAACAAACAAAACCGGCCGTAGCGTCTTGAATATCAATTCGGGTAATCAAACGTACATATACTGACGCGAAATAAGACATCAATACACGACTCATGGGCCAGTTAACGACGTTCACGCCTTTGATGTACCTCGAGCCAATTGTCATGTCCGCACCATCAAGCGCAGCCTGACGCAGGCGAATTAAATCTTCTGGATTATGACTAAAATCGGCATCCATCTCAAAAATATAAGTATAGTCTCGAGCTAATGACCATTTAAATCCATGGATATATGCTGTTCCTAAGCCCAACTTCCCTTTTCGCTCTTCGATATACAACTTCCCTTCATATTCTTGCATCAAGCGTTTCACCACGTCCGCCGTACCATCCGGAGAACCATCATCCACCACCAACACATGGAATGAAATAGCTAATGAAAAAACCTTTCGAATGATATTTTCTATATTCTCAATCTCATTGAAAGTCGGAATTATTACTATACTATCAGCCACTATTAATTATCAAAATATAAGATACAAAAATAACAAAATAACTAGCCTATAAAAGTTATTTTTATGTACATCTCCTTGTGCATGTCTATTAATTCACACCATGCATTAGCTTTTTCACGAGTGGCGAAATTGCGATCAACACTATACCTGCAATAACAGAATAATGACCTAACTGTTTATAACTATCCGTATATGTAATTAATTGTTCCACTAATGAAGATCCTGCGCGAGCCTCAGCCATATTAGCACCGATAAGTCCCGCTACATATTGTCCGTACGCACTGGCCAAAAACCACATTCCCATCATGATACCTTGCAGACGCGCTGGCGATAATTTGGTCATGATGGACAAACCTATGGGTGACAAGCATAACTCACCTACTGTAATGACCAAAAGAGCTATGGAAAATATATCCAAAGAGGCTATTCCATCTACAGCGAAAAACTTCGTTCCGAAAAGCACATAGTAACCTAATCCCAAAAAGATAAATCCTAATCCAAATTTGATAATCGTATTGGGCTCGAAGCGACGTCTTGCCATCCATATCCACATGATACCAAATAGCGGCGCTAATGCTATGATAAATAATGCACCTCCTGAATTGTTAACCCCATTTGGATCTAGATGGACTAATCCTCCTAAAATCGAATCGTTTAAATTCTTGGCAGCGAAAATGCTTAGCGACCCACCACTTTGTTCGTAAATACCCCAAAAAATGATAGAGAATAAAATAAACACCAACACTGCCCACAACTTATTACGTTCTACCTTTTCGACTTTTGACATTTCATAAAATAAATATATCAACGTCAATGGACCAATCGTATACATGAAGTAATCCGTATATTCAGTCTTTGAAACCATTAATTGAATCAGCGGAATCAGTAATAACGTACCTAAATAAACGGCATATTCAACCCATTTGGGTAATGCTCGCGTCTTCACAATAGCATCCGGATGACCTGGTTGCAATCCAATAGGCCCCAAATGTCTTTTGGTAAAATAAAAGTTTATCAAACTTATCAGCATGCCTATTGCCGCCAAGCCAAAGGCTACATTCCATCGGTGAGCTTCATCAATAACACTGCCTAGTATATACCCCTTTCCGATGGCTACACAAATGTAACCACCTAGAAAAGCACCCAAATTAATTCCTGCATAGAACAAAGAAAAACCTGCATCTCGGCGGCTGTCTCCATCTTTGTATAGCTCCCCTACCATGGTCGAAATATTTGGCTTGAAAAATCCTGTTCCAATGATGATAAAAGACAATCCGAAGAAAAAATATTCGTGAGGACCTATCGATAGAAAAACAGACCCTAAAATCATTAATAAACCACCCCAAAACAAGGACTTCCGAAAGCCTAATATCTTGTCGGCAAAAAGTCCTCCTACAAATGTAAATGCATACACAAAAGCCTGCGTAGCACCATACTGTAAGTTAGCTTCTTTCTCTTGAAAATTAAGTTGAGAGATCATAAAAAAAACCAACATACCGCGCATGCCATAAAAGCAAAAACGCTCCCACATCTCCGAAAAAAACAAACTCCAAATTTGTTTCGGATATTTACCTTCAAAGGTTTGAACCTCCTCTAAGGTCTGATTCTGATTATCAGCCATTTTATTCCTAAAAAAAAATGCTCCCAATTTAATTAGGAGCTTTTAAATATTTTATTTTACGCCGTGCATCAATCGTTTAATTAAAGGATGCAATGCCATTACAATTAGTCCGGCTGCGATTGGGACAATAGTAAAGATTAAAAAGAAAGTGCTTAGTGAATATTGATTGGTAATATTCTCAATTTGACCACCTAATATAGCGGCTAATTTATTTCCTATAGCAATTGCTAAATACCACATACCAAACATAAAAGCAATCATACGCGCAGGAACTAATTTAGACACGTAGGATAACCCTACCGGTGATAAGCACAATTCGCCCAAAGTATGGAACATATAAGCTAACACCAACCAGATCATCGAAACTTTGATGCCATCTTGCACACCGTATGCACCGAAGGCTAACAGTCCAAATCCTATTGCCATAATGATTAGACCCAAGCCGTATTTTACTGCAGCAGGAGGATTAAATTTGGAATCCCAAATTTTGGAAACATAATTCGCAAATGCGATAATAAAGAATGAGTTTAAGATCGAAAACCATGAAACGGTAATCTCCGATGACTCCGCCGTAAATTCCTTATACAACATCCACCCTGCTATAGCCCATATTGCCGCAAAGCAAATAAATTGGACGATATTGGAAAGTGGCGCTTTTCCATAAGTAGCTTTAGTAAGCTTTGCCACAACGTATGTTATTAAAATTAAAGGTACGACTGTTAATAAGGTATTTACTACATTGAATATGGTCAATGAACTGCCCGATAGCGAGCGATCTACATTATCACGCGCAAAAATCACTAACGATGAAGCACCTTGCTCAAAAGACATCCAAAAGAATATAACGAAGAAAGCAAAAATGATTACGGCAATCATACGATCGCGAACCACTTTTGTGTATCGAGTTAATCGCGAGATCACCACAAATAAAAACAGAACCAAAGCTGACATAATAGCTACATCCTGACCTGCGAAGTCCCCTACTTGTAGGATAGATAAAATATCAATTCCTGCGATTTTTGATAAAGGGTCATTAAATGCATAAGCCAAACCTATTGTAGTCATTAGAACTATTAAAATAGTATCCAGCGTGGTAAATGGATTAGGTTTGTCATCTAAATTATCCGAAGTGGATTGTTGAAGTTTGGTAGCGGCTTTTTGTTCCGCAGTTGGAGGATCACCGATTTTACCAAATATAGGCTTCGCATACCAAAATTGTAAAGTACCCAGAAACATAAATATACCTGCTAGACCAAAGCCCCAGTGCCATCCTACTTTTTCAGCCAAATAGCCACAAAGCATCATCCCGAAGAACGCCCCAGCATTAACGCCCATATAAAAAATGGTGTATGCGCCATCCTTCTTCTGCGGAAAACTCTTATACATCTCAGACAAAATAGAAGTCATATTAGGTTTGAAAAAACCCGTTCCGACCACCAAAGCGCCTAATCCTAAGTATAGAAATAAAGGAGAGTCAAAGGCCATAAAAAGGTGACCCAAAGTCATAATAGCTGCGCCAATTACGACGGCCATACGATATCCTAAATATTTATCTGCTAGAATACCACCAAAAATAGGTGTAATATACAATAGCATGGCATAAGTACCATATAAAGCTCCAGCTTGTACTGGATCCCAACCCCAGCCCGAGAAAGGGCTTCCTACTAAAATAGCCGAGGTTAAAAAATTAATTAATAATACGCGCATCCCATAAAATGAAAAACGCTCCCACATTTCAGTAAAAAACAAAACGAAAAGACCAGAAGGATGACCTAACACCAAGCTTCCGTCAATTCCTTGCTTTTCTAATTCTGCCGAAAATGAACTGTCCGTATTTTGACTCATTATTTTATTTTTTCAATTACGAGTCAAAAATACAATTTCACTTTGAAATCATATAGTATTCTAAAAATAATAAGCCCTATTCAAAATATGAATAGGGCTTAAATTTTGAAATTTATTATTAAATTAGTTTATACCGTGCATTTTCTTCTTCAATAATGGGTTCATTATAATCAATATTAATGCAACAGAGATTGGCAAAATTGCTATAATGATAAAGAATGTTGACAATGAATATTGTGAAGAAATACTATCAATCATTCCTCCCATTGTACCTGCGATTTTATTTGCAATCGCTGAAGCTAAGAACCAAAATCCAAAGATTAGGCCTAGTAACTTTTTAGGGGACAATTTACTTACATAAGATAAACCTACAGGAGATAGACATAATTCACCCATTGTTTGGAATAAATAAGCTAAAATTAACCATAGCATACTCACACGCACTGTTCCTGCGGCTGCACCTTGTGGGATATCCATAGCCCCATAAGCTATGACCACAAAACTCAACCCAACCAATATCAAACCTAACGCAAATTTCACCGGACCTGATGGGTTCCAAATTTTCTCCCACAACTTGCTAAAAGCAGAAGCCAACAATACGATAAAGAAAGCATTCAAAATCTGAAACCATGATACTGTTACCTCCGTCTCTAGTGAAGTAAATTCACGTTGCACTTTCCAAAGACCTAGAATCGCAATAGAGATAAAGGAAACGAGTGTGAATATAATAGTAAGTGGATAGTCTTTGAAAATTTTAGAAGCAAGAGAAAATAACACATATGTAACGACTACAATTGGAAAAATAGTCAAAATAGCATCTATCCATTTAAAACTAGTCGCTGCACTTCCCTCTAAAACACGTTGTGTATAATCTTTTGCAAAAATCGACATAGAACCACCTGCTTGCTCAAACGCTAAGAAAAAGAAAATACTTGCGATCATCAAAACTGCTACCACAAATAGTCTATCACGGACCACCTTTTTAGGTAATTCTTCTTCCTTAACATCTTCTTCTTTTACTGCAGCAATTTCAGCAGCAGACTGCGGTGTATTACCGATTACACCAAATATTCTCTGTCCAAAGTAAAATTGTAACATACCAAAGAACATGAAAATACCAGCGAGACCGAAACCATAATGCCATCCGATTTTCTCACCCAAATATCCACACAATAAAGAACCCAAGAAAGCTCCTGCATTGATACCCATATAGAAAATAGTATATCCCGCGTCTTTCTTCGAGCTTTTATCAGGATACAATTGACCTACCATAGATGAAATATTGGGCTTAAACATACCATTACCCAATATCATCAAGCCTAATCCTATAAAAAAGAAATAATCATTGAAACCTTCCAACGCCATCGAAGCATGCCCCAAAGTCATAAGTAACGCTCCTATTAATATGGCCTTTTTAAAACCAGTCAATTTATCTGCTATGATACCTCCAAGCACAGGCGTCGCATAGACCAATCCGGTATACCAGCCATATAGACTCATTGCATCTGCATTTGACCATCCCCAGCCTCCTTTGGTAATCTCTGAAACCAAAAACACCGTTAATAGTGCACGCATACCATAGTAACTGAATCGCTCCCACATTTCAGTAAAGAACAATACAAAAAGCGCTGCCGGATGTCCGAACACTTGTTTGTTGCTTGCGCCCAATTTATCCAAATGCGGTTCTAATAATTCTCCGTTCTGTTGAATCATAATATTAGATTAAATGAAAAATATATTTTAAACAGAACAAAGAAAACATTTTTTTGCATATATACACCTATACTAGCAAAAAAATTACAGCTCAAAATTAGGATAAAGTCATTCTAAAAACCGACGAATATTTAATTTTCAGGATTCAGAATTACGACATATTCCTTATAAATTAATTGCGTGGGAGTAATTTGGTAAGCATCATGTGTCAGATCAGGAACCATTTGATGCGGCTTGCCCCCTTGTAATGGAATGAGATGATCGAATTCAATTCGTTGGTTTTGAGGATCATATTGCAGCAGCATAGTGGCTTGACGAGCGTAGCTAAAGACTTTTCGCATGAGGCTGCTATCATCCGAAAAAACAGGTGCACCAAACATTACTTCCCCTGTAGGGCTAAAATTCAACACCTCTATAAGCTTATATGTATAATCCATATGATGCCCTTTCCAGCCGAGCAGCAGATAACTATTGGGTTTGAATGGAATTATTTGATAATATTGAGCACCATACCACGTATCAGACCGAACAACAGCTCTGTTTACATCCTTGATTTCAAATGTTTTATCTAATAAAGGAATAAGCTTAAGTGTACCTGACTTATGTTGTATAGCACCGTAGTAAAGGTATGATCCGTCGTGTAGAGGTACATTCCAAGAGAATACTCTGAATTTGTCATCCGGTGAACGGATCGCTGAAATCATTTTCAGTTTATCAAAATCGAAAAAATAAGAATTTGGTTCTTTGAGGGTAGAAACCAATGTTTTCACAAATAAAAAATTGCTTTCTATTCTTTCTACTTCAGCGCGGTTATCAAATATCTTTTGGCCTAGGCTCAGCAAACTGTCTTGCCATACTTGCATCTTAGGCAAATTTTGTCCAAAAGAAATGTTTCCCCAAAAAAGTAAAAAAAGAAGAAAGCAATTTTTGTGCATTCCGATTATTTATATCGTTCTAAAAGTTTTTTAGTAGCCAAAATACCGTCAATTTCACTCAACTCGGATCCTTCGTACTCGATACCAACGTAACCTTTATATTTAGCATCTTTAACGATTTTCATCATTTTGGCATAGTCAATATTACGTTCGTTTCCATTTGCATCGAAAACATTGGATTTAGCACTTACACCTTTGGCGTAAGGCATCAAATCGATCACCCCTTGGTAACGGTCATATTCGTAAAAGTTTCCAAAATCAGGCAAAGAACCACAGTTTTTCTTACCAACTGATTTTAACACTCCTGCTAGCCAATCCCCATGTGACGAAATACCGCCATGGTTTTCAACTATAACATTGATTTTTCCTTTTTTACCGTAATCTGCCAAAGTGGATAAGCTTTCAACTACGCGTTTAGCTACATCTTCTTTAGTACCTTTGCCCGCAGCATTCACGCGGATAGATGTACATCCCAAAAAGTTGGCTGCATCGATCCATTTATAGTGATTTTCTACAGCTTTTAGTCTTTTCGAATTATCTTCATTACCCAATTCACCTTCGCCGTCGACCATGATGAGCACGTTTTTCACGCCACTGGACTTCGCACGATTTTTTAGATCTTTCAGGTATGTCATATCATTCGCTTTATCTTTGAAAAACTGATTGACATATTCTACTCCATAGATACCGAATTTTTCCGCCGTAAACTGAGGGAAATCTATATTTTTTAAATCACCTTTGAAAAGTGTTTTGTGTAATGACCATTGTGCCAACGAAATCTCAAACCAAGATTTTTTCGCTGCAAATAAATCCAATGATGGAGCCATCGCAACACCTGCTGTGACCATCCCCAAATTTCTGATAAAGTCTCTTCTCGAATTCATGTTTATATATTGTAAGGTTTATATTAAATATTTGCCCATCCGGAAGTCAGCACATCGACGATATGCATCGTTTTCATGGGAATATGATGTTTATCAATGTAAGCCTGTAGCTGCAATAAGCATGAGGCATCCGTTGAAATAATATAATCAGCATGTACAGCCTGCGCATTTTTAATCTTTTGCTCAGCCATAGCGCTTGAAATTCCTTCGAACTTGACAGCAAATGACCCTCCGAAACCACAACATGTCTCTTGATCACGCATCTCTACGATTTCTAAACCACCCACATGCGATAACAGTTTTCGGGGTTCATCCTTAATTTTACACTCTCGAAGTGCCGAGCAAGAATCATGATAAACCGCAGTACCCACCAATTCGGCACCGAAATATTCTTTCTTCACCACATTAACCAAGAAATCCGATATCTCGATAATATTGCGCTGCAAGGTACGACAGGTATTATGCTCTATCGAATTGGTAAATAAATCACTGTACCCAGACTTGACCATCCCTACACAAGATGCCGAAGGGGACACGATATAGTTAGCATCCGAAAAATCCTTTAAAAATTTTGCCCCAACTTCTTTCGCTTCATCCCAAAATCCAGCATTATAAGCGGGTTGTCCACAGCAGGTCTGCGCTTCATTATAAATGACCTCACAGCCAGCTCTTTCTAATAATTTTATCGTATTGAAGGCAGTTTCGGGGTATAGTTGATCAATAAAACAAGGAATAAACACTTCTACCTTTCTACTCATGGGAACGGGCTTTTAAAACTGAATTAAATTTAAGCACTCTTAATAACAATAAAAAACCTAATATAAAGAAAATAGATAAAGATAATGCAGAGTATCGGATATTATGTGTAATCTGTTCAATTAATCCAAAGCATATTAAGCCAACAACTATCCCCAATTTTTCGGTGATATCATAAAAACTAAAAAACGCAGTTGTGTCTTCTATATCTTCGGGAAGCATTTTGGAATAGGTCGAGCGCGAAAGAGATTGAATTCCCCCCATCAATAAACCTACCATCACAGCTAAACCATAGAATTGTGTGGCATTGGTCAGGTAATAGGCAGAGATACAAATGGAAGCCCATAATAAAGTGACGAGTAACAAAACCACTATATTGCCCCAATATTTAGCTAAAAATGACATGATAAATGCGCCAATAATTGCTACCAGCTGAATTAGAATTATGGTGATAATCAAGGACTGCTGCTCAAGGTCCAGCTCTTTTTGGCCAAACATAGTCGCCACAACCATAATAGTCTGCACACCTACTGAATTGAAAAAATAAGCTGGTAGAAATCTCTTGATACCTTGATTGGTACGAACTTGCTGGAGCACACTTTTAAATTCCACCGTCACGCGTTGTAATAATGGAACGCCCTTGGCACTGATTGAGGGATGATTATTGGGCAATGCCTTAAAAGGAATTAAGGAGAAACCTAACCACCACAGTCCCACCAGTAAAAAGGATAATCTTGCCGGAAATGAAGCATCTTCAATACCAAACCAATCGGGTTTAAGTACAAATACAAAACAGATCAACTGAATCGTCACACATCCGATATATCCATAAGCAAAACCCTTTGCACTTACAGCATCTTGTCTGTCGGGCGTGGCTATTACCGGTAAATAGGAATTATTAACAGCTACACCGCCAATATATCCCATGGCAGCCAGCGTAAAACATATAATTCCCCATTCCAATGTATCCAATTTGAAGAAAAAGAGGCCCATACAAGCGATAGAGCCTATGTACGTAAACAACTTCATAACTTGGAGCTTCTTACCATTGGCATCCGCAAATGCAGAAAGGAATGGTAAAGCCAGAACCATTATCAAATATGCAGCAGCCAACGCATAATTGGACAGCACGGTATTGATAACCTCAAAACCAAAGAAACTGACATAATCTTCAGTTCCTGACGAAGATTTCGTGATCGCGATATAATATATCGGAAATATAGTGGAGGTAATGACCAGGTTATAGGCAGAATTTGCCCAATCGAACATTGCCCACGAACGAATTAGTTTCTTATCGTTTTTTTGATACTCTTCCATAAAAATGACCTAACGGTTCAATGGTCGAAAATTAATAATTTTGACGGATAAACGTCATAATGCGGACCATTTCACGTCGAATATACGATGTCGGAACCGCATAATTATTATTTAAAAACGAAAAAGCATATTTCTTACCTGAGCGCGTTACAATATACCCTGATTGGCAGTGCACGGAATTAATAGTTCCTGTTTTGGCCCATACAAAAGGCTGCCCCTGATCCAAGGCATAAGCCGTTTTCAAAGTACCATCCACGCCTCCTGCCGGAAAAAACAAATAGCGCTGCGACTCATCCGGAATCATATTTTTTATGGCAACCAATAGATCGACCATATTACGTGGGGTTATTTTGTTATAAGAGGAAAGTCCACTCCCATCACGCAAAAATATAGTGTCTTGAAAATTATTGTAATAGGTTGTTTGCATATGCCGACGCAATGAATCGGTATAAAATCCATTATATATTTTGTCAGACGCCAACATATGAAGATGCTCCGCCAAAAAATTATCACTCGGCAACATCATTTCGCGCAATACAACATTTCTACTTGCCGAATACACTGTTTTAATATCTTCGGGTCTTTCGTAATCCGTTAGTATACCAATGTTTTTATGAAGCGTATCTTGCAACAATTGAACGGCCAAACTATCCGTCCAAATAAATGGTTTACTCGTGTTAAAGTTTCTCGGAACATGAATACTAGAGAGCTCAAAGTCATTGCTGGTCAACTTACGAGAGACCCAAAAAGTACGGTTAGAACGCTCACTAATGCGCAATTGCTTATTAAAATATGCTGGGCTAGCCACCAGACCATTGCCAGTTGATCGCAGTGTCACTAAATTTCCATAGATTGGAAAAGGCGTAATTTCTGGTTGGTAATATTCTTGATAATCTTCTATTGACCAACCATTTCTGTATTTTTCTTCACTGGTTTGCTGACTTACATAAAACAACTTCTTATTGCTATTTTTCAAAAAATCATAGACTCTACGTGTATCTAGCTTTGGATGCAGAAAAGTAGGATCTCCGGTCCCCCAAAATATTAATGAATCGCCTCGCTCGACATAATGAATCCCAGCGATAGAATCACCTAAATGTTTCAACGAGGTGAATAAAGTATACGCCTTGGTATTGGATGCTGGCGTAAAATGCTGATTTTCTTTTTTGCCAAAAACCACCCTGTCATTATCAAGATCATATAAACAAAAGCCAAAATGATGCTTCGGTAAGATTGTTGACTTAGCAAACTCGGTTTCTAACAAATTAAAATCTTGTGCCCCTACAGTAATAGTATGGATTAGGCCTAATAGCGTCAAGGCGATGGAGAGAAGTACACTTTTCATAGTTGAAATTTAAACAATTTTTATTTTATTCCGAGAGGCAAATCCATTGAAACAAGTTTATTACATAGGATCACATAAAGAGTTAAATCATATTTATAATTTTCACGATCCTCAGTACCCAAAGTTGGAATACGAAAATGCCCCAAAGAAAATTTCTTTGGGGCATCTTTATTTATATTTTATTTTATTCCATTGGTTTTGTTAGAAATTCTGGATCCTGCGAAGCAGTCTCATCAAACTCCCCTTCCCACTTGGAGACTACAACCGTTGCTAAACAATTTCCGATTACATTCACCGAGGTACGAGCCATATCCATTAACTCATCAATTCCTAAAATAGCTGCAATAACGAATGTTGGTAATCCAAATTGATCCGCTGTAGCAATCAATACAATCAGCGAGGCACGAGGCACGGCCGCCACACCTTTAGATGTTATCATCAAGGTAAAAGCGATCAGCAACTGCTGTCCAATGCTCAGGTCAATACCAGCCGCTTGGGCAACAAAGATTGAAGCTAGTGATAGATATAAGGATGTTCCATCCAAATTAAAGCTATATCCCGTAGGAATTACAAAAGATACAATCTTACGTGGCACACCGAAGCGCTCCATGTTTTCCATCGCTTTTGGCAGAGCTGCATCCGAACTCGTCGTAGCAAAAGCAATAGATACAGGTTCTTTGACAGCCTCAATAAATTTTTTGATAGGCACTTTGAGGTATAAAGCTACCGGTAGTAAAACCAAGAAGATAAATACTAATAGTGCGAGGTACAAACTCATGAGGAGCATGAATAAGTTCTTTAAGATGTCTACACCTAAGTGACCGACAGTATAGGCCATCGCCGCCCCGACTCCGATCGGTGCAAAAAGCATGACGAGGTTAGTGAATTTAAACATGGCTTCGGACAAACTTTCTGTAAAGTCTACCAAAGGTTTACGTTTCTTCTCATTTACCATGGCCAATCCGATACCGAATAGCACACCAAATATTACGATTTGTAATACTTTATTTTCATAAACTGATTTTACGATATTCTCTGGAAATGTATCGCGAACAAATGCATTAAACTTATATAGCCAATGAACATTCTCGCTGATATGTGTTAAAGCTCGCTCATCAGCAGCAGATACTGCAGATGTGGTAGGCAATTCTTCATGCGGCATATTCGCCACGTCAATACCCACCCCTGCTTCTGTCAAGTTAATTACCGCTAAACCGATAAAAATAGCACAGGTAGTGGCACAGAAGAAATACAACATAGATTTCCAAGCCATACGACCTACTGATTTCAAGTCAGAATGACCTGCGATACCAAACACCAATGTTGCAAATAAAATGGGACCTACAATTGTTTTCACCAACTTAATAAATCCTTGGCTCAAGGGCTGCATCGAGATAGCGACATTGGGAAAATCCAAACCCACAAATACACCCAAGATCAGTGCTGTCAGAATCCATGTAGTAAGATTACTGCGTACTATAGCATTAAGAGTCAACACAATAGCTGTAACCCAACGTACACCAACCATAACGTCTGGCGTAATATTTACTATATTGAATTCATATAATAAGGTAATGATAATGGCAATGGTTATCGTAATAAGCATTACATAACCGATGTTCTTTTTTGACATTGAATAGTATTTTAATGTTAAACAAAAATAGAAAAATACCAATGTAACGCAAATAAAAAAGGCACGATTAAATAATCGTGCCTTTTTAAAAAATATTTTATAAGCTGTTATTCAGCATGTAACCATGCTTTTTTAGCTAATAATTCTTCTTCGGATTCTACCACATCTTCATCCTCAACACAGCAATCTACCGGACATACGGCCGCACATTGTGGCTCATCGTGAAATCCAACACACTCTGTACACTTGTCCGATACAATATAATAAACCTCATCGGATACTGCATCCTGAGAAGCAGAAGCGTCTATAGTCACGCCATCACCAAAATCAATAACACCGTCCAAAGCTGTACCATCTGAAAATTTCCACGGAACACCAGCATCATATATTGCATTATTTGGACATTCGGGCTCACAAGCCCCGCAATTAATGCATTCGTCTGTAATTTTTATCGCCATTTATAACCTCACAATTATAATAAATAAACTAATTTTGTATTGTCAAAAGTAAATATCGAATTCTAACTATCCTAATTAAAGTATAGGAATCTACTAGATATTACTCGTATTTGACACTGCAAAGATAATGCAAAAATTTATCAGAATAATTCTAAATTATATATTTTGACAAAGAAAGACAGAATTAAGACATTTGCGCAACTCGGAGAATGGATGCTAAATCCCGAACCTGAAACGCTATGGCGCCTCGAAAGCATACATCACAAAAATGCTTGGTATACCAAAGAAAATATATTAAAGCAATTCCAGGCTTGGGGACAAAATCTCCGCATTGAAAAATTAGAAGCCTGGACTGCCCCATTTGAGGCGCCAGAATCCAACAAAAAAGTAGGACTTGTGCTTGCGGGCAATATTCCGTTGGTAGGCTTTCATGATATATTGTCAACCCTCATTATGGGATTCACTGCACAGATTAAAGTATCCTCTGATGATGCAGGACTGACCGCTATCCTCTTACACAAACTTATTGAAATAGAGCCTCGCTTTGAGGAGAAAATCCAGATTGTTGAGAAATTACAGCACTTTGACCTAGTCATCGCCACCGGATCTAATAATACAGCACGCTACTTTGAATACTATTTTGGCAAAAAGCCGAATATTATACGCAAAAACAGAAATTCTATAGCGGTACTAACCGGTAAAGAAAGTAAAGAGCAACTTGCTAAATTGGGTGATGATATTTTCGATTATTTCGGATTAGGGTGTCGCTCTGTATCTAAAATATTTATACCTAAAGACTATGCTATCGCTGATTTTTTTGAAGCTATAGCGGATTACAAATGGGTTTCAGACCATTACAAGTACAACAATAATTACGATTATAATAAATCCATTTATTTGGTCAATGCCGAGAAGCATTATGACAATGGATTCTTGTTGCTCAAACGAGATGAAAACATAGCCTCTCCCCTTGCTGTGGTCTTCTACGACGAATACAACGACTTGGCAGAAGTAGAGAATTACATCAACAGCCGAACCGAAAGCATACAGTGTGTCACTTCGATGGCAGCATTAGCGATAGATACACCTTTGTTTGACCTTGGCGGTAGTCAATGCCCGGCCTTGGACGACTACGCAGATGGCATAGATACCTTACAATTTTTAGCAGACAATCAATAAATTTGAAATAATACCGTTTGAGTGGTAAGCAATTGGTAAAAAATTCTAACTTTGTTAACTATGTATGTAATAAAAGTAAAAGGTGTCGCTAAAATCCCTGATTATGTGCAATTACGAGATGATAAGTTTACTTTATTGGCATATTTCAGAGTCGATAGACCAGACAAATCATTGGTAAAAATAGGTCTTGAAGACAAAGCAGAAGAGATAATGAAAATTGTTCAAGAGTTACCTTTTGGTCAGATTAAAAAAATTGAACTTTAATATAAATGGCAAGCAATACAGTTATACGTCTTAAAAACGTAGATATATACCAACAGAAACATTTAGTTCTTTCAAACGTCAACCTCGAAATTGGAAATGGCGAATTTATATACCTAATCGGACAGTCCGGTTCAGGTAAAAGTTCACTGTTAAAAATTATCTATGGCGAACTCCATATCGCTGATGGCGAAGGCTTGGTCGCTGGATTTGATCTCAAAAAATTAAAAGAAAACGATGTACCTTTTTTGCGACGCAAATTAGGGATCGTATTTCAGGATTTTCATTTATTGAACGATCGTACCGTAGAGAAAAACTTAGAATTTGCGCTAAAAGCCACAGGTTGGACTGACAAAACGCTTATCCAAAACAAAATGGTTGATGTATTGGAAAAAGTAGGTTTACGTTCCAAGTTGCATAAAATGCCACACGAATTATCCGGCGGTGAACAACAACGTATTGTAATTGCTCGTGCCCTACTCAATGAGCCCGAGATTATTCTTGCCGATGAGCCTACCGGAAATCTTGACCCTGCTACTTCCGAAGAAATTATATTATTACTACGAGATATTGCAGCCTCTGGCACTGCCGTAATGATGGCTACCCACGATTACCAGATCATCCGTAATATGCCGGCACGTATTATACGTACTGCCGATGGCGCATTGCACGACAATGTAAGCATCTAAAAAACTGACAAAACTTATACAATCCGACATTTTGTAGGTGTTACTATTGCAAACACTGACAAGGTGTCGGATATTTTTATAATGGCAAAATTATTGGACAAACTATTTGAGCTATTCAAATATCTAAAAAATAGTGTGATGATGAACGAAAAAGAGAACATTCAAGAAGAAAATCTAGAACAAAACGAAACCAATCAAGAGCAAGAAACAGCTCCGGCAGAAGAATTATCCCAAGAAGAAATTCTAAGTAATCAACTGGCCGAAGCGAATGACAAGTTTGCACGTTTATTTGCTGAATTTGACAATTATAAAAAACGCACATCCAAAGAACGCGTAGAGTTAATTCAGACTGCGGGACAAGCGGTGATCTCAAAGCTACTTACGGTCTTAGATGATTTTGATAGAGCTTTGAATGCGATGGCTACGGCACAAGATATTACGCCAGTCAAAGAAGGCATCGAATTGGTGAATAATAAATTCAGAAAGATCTTGGAAAATGAAGGTCTTAAAGAGATGAACGTGGTGGGTGAAGTATTCGACGCAGATTTTCAAGAAGCTATAACGGCTATCCCTGCGCCATCGGATGATATGAAAAATAAAGTGATTGATGTCGTAGAGAAAGGTTATACGTTGAATGACAAAGTAATCCGTTACGCTAAAGTGGTAATTGGGAAATAATATAAAGATAGATGTCAAAGAGAGATTATTATGACGTTCTTGGCGTTTCGCGCCAAGCTGACGCTGCAGAAATAAAATCGGCATATCGTAAGCTCGCGATAAAATATCACCCTGATAAAAATCCTGGGGATACAGCTGCTGAAGAAAAATTTAAGGAAGCAGCTGAGGCTTACGAAATATTGAGTAATCCAGAGAAAAAATCGCGCTATGACCAATTTGGTCATGCAGGTAATTCTGCTGGTTTTGGCGGTGCTGGTGGAGGCATGAATATGGATGACATATTCAGCCAATTTGGTGATATTTTTGGCGGAGGAAATCCTTTCGAAAGCTTCTTTGGAGGTGGCGGCGGATCGCGTGGCGGTCGTCGTGTGCAAAAAGGAACCAATCTTCGCATCAAAGTAAAATTGACTTTGGAAGAGGTTGCCAAAGGCGTCGAAAAGAAAGTAAAAGTAAACAAACAGGTAGTATGTCGCACTTGTGATGGTTCAGGTGCAAAAGACAAATCTTCCTTCCATACGTGTAACACTTGTGGTGGTTCAGGCTCTGTAAGAAGAGTGACCAATACTATTTTGGGTCAGATGCAGACTACAAGCACCTGTCCTACTTGTAATGGTGAAGGCGTCGAAATCACAGCTAAATGTACAACCTGTCGTGGTGATGGTTTAGAAAGAGGCGAAGAGACCATTTCAATCAACATCCCAGCGGGTGTAAGCGAAGGCATGCAGCTGTCCATGAGTGGTAAAGGTAATGCAGCTCCTCGTGGTGGCATACCTGGTGACTTGATCATTCTTGTGGAAGAAGTTCCTCATGAGTCTCTAAAACGTGATGGCATCAACGTCATTTATGATTTATATATCAATTTTGCAGATGCAGCTCTAGGAACAAGCGTTGAAGTACCGACTATCGATGGTAAAGCGAAAATCAAGATTGAACCAGGTACTCAAGGAGGAAAAATCCTTCGATTAAAAGGTAAAGGTATCCCTGAAGTGAATTCATACCACAAAGGTGATCAATTAATCTATGTCAATATTTGGACACCTAAAGCAGTGTCTCCAGAAGAAAGAGATATTTTAGAAAAATTAAAAGGCTCCGCTAATTTTAAACCACAACCTGGTAAAAGTGAAAAATCATTCTTTGAAAGAATAAAAGAATATTTCGAATAAGCGATATTCAGACACATATCAAAATCCCTCAGAAGCACTTAGTTCTGAGGGATTTTTTTTTACTAAATAATCTATTGGAAGTTTTTCCAATCATGAATCTAGATAAATTGGTTATTTTTATAATTACGAATGTAGATAGTGTGTAAATAATAAAACCAAATAACCAAAAGAAATCACCTTACTAACAACATGTTATGACAAATCAAAAACATCAGCTTATCTGTGAGAAAGGTCATATATTTTACAAGAGCAGCACCTGTAAGACTTGTCCCATCTGTGCACAACAAGATAAACCGCAAAACGGCTTTTTAAGTCAAATAAGTAGCCCCGCTCGTCGAGCATTACTTAGTCAAGGTATTGACACCTTAGAGTCGTTAAGCAATTTCAGCGAAAAGGAAATCTTACAATTTCACGGCATTGGAAAAACCAGCATTCCTATGCTCAAAAACATATTAAAAGCATCTAACCTTGATTTTAAAAAGTCATGACGCAGGAGAAGGAAAATCTATTACGTGAAATTGCGTTGCAGCTAAGCCATCCGCAAGGCCCGAAAGGAGTGGAAATAGCGGATATGATGCATGAAACCAATATCGGAATGATATCGGCAGCCATACAATTATTACAATTAGAGCCACATGATACTGTTTTGGAGCTAGGACACGGAAACGGGAAACATATCCCCTTACTTTTTAATCAACAAAATTCCATATCCTACTGTGGTTTGGAAATATCGGAGCTCATGCATACCAGCGCCAGCCAGGCAATTGCCGACCTTTATCCCGAACAAGTACGATTCCACCTGTATAATGGAAATAACCTTCCTTGGCAAGCTCATACTTTTACCAAGATTTTCACAGTCAACACCGTGTACTTTTGGGAAAATCCCATAGAGATGTTGGAAGAGATTTACCGTGTCTTACAAGCACAAGGTCGCTTTTGTTTAACCTTTGCGCATAAAGATTTTATGCAAACCCTACCTTTCACCAAATATAACTTTACATTATACAATCCTTCGGACATCAAAAATATAATTACGCAAACTGCCTTCCGAATATTTACTGAAAAACCCCAAGTTGAAAAAATTAAAAACAATGCCGGTGAATTCATTCCCCGAAACTTCACCACATTTGTGCTAACAAAGTGATTATAAACCACCAAATCTTCGACTACCTCTATCATTAAACTTCATTCATTATCCTTTAAGGCTTTTAAGGATGTAGTAATACAAAATTGAATTGCCATAATACAAGGAATAAGGTAGTAAAAATTATTTTTTGTTGTAGCAGGAAGATTTCATTCCACGTTATATACCTATAAAGAGTTATCTTATCACGTGTTTATACTTGAAAACAGCCTAATTTAATGGTAAAATTGGTTTAATATATTATATTTGGTTTATACAAGATTATTGACGTTGATTATCATCCCGATTACAACTACCTATTACTTTAAAAATGTATTTTTATGAATCTAACAACCCTAAATCCTAGAGAGATGGAATACATGCCTAATGATAAATTGGCTGTTGCCTATCAGCGATTACAGAATTTGTTAGCAATCGCAAATACAAAAGCATTATCGGAGGAAAGCCGCCAAGAAATTAATGCAAAAATCCATGAACTGAACACCAGTACAAAAATCAACGGTGCATTTTTATCTCTTGTAGAGCTAACCCAAAGCGAAATCATTGAAATTATCGAAAAAGACTCCAAGGTAGTTCCTGCAGGCCACTATACCAAGCGCTGGACGGCTATCGGTATGACGGCTATTGGAATACCTATAGGATTGGTAATCGGCTTATTGATTGACAATATTGCCTTACTCGCCGTTGGTATCCCCATCGGCTTTGGCATAGGAATATTCATCGGGAAATTAATGGATAACAAGGCTGCAGAAGAAGGACGCCAATATTCTTTATAAGCACAAAAACATATTAATAAATAATAAAAAATTATTGTGTTAAAATATTTTTAACTATTAATATATATTAGTAACTTTAATATATAAGACAAGCACACCCTTACATCGTCTTTAATACTGAGCCTCGAATTCGTTGATTTGAGGCTTAGCTTTGGGAGATGTTCCATTTCCGTGTTTTACCCAATTTTATAAAAAACAACTTAAAGAGAAAAGCTTCAACCCCATCGCCGAAGAAGGATTGACTTTTGGAAGGCAAATGACATCGACTGACCATATGGAAAAGAAGTATCCAGATTTGTTTGCATACAACCATGAGATGAATATGCGACTCTTGACTTTGCTCGAGACACATCGAACTCAAGTTTCCGAAAAAACCTTAGCGCTGCTATCACACACATTCAATGCACATCAGATTTGGAACGCACGTATACTCAAGCAACTAACTTTCCAAGTGTGGCAACTAAATGATTGGCATACCCTACCACAGATCAATCAGTCCAATTACGAAAACACCCTACTCATATTAAAAACTATCCCTCTGCAAAGTTTCATTGAATATCATAATTCCAAAGGTGAAGGCTTTTTTAATACTGTAGATGAGATTCTTTTTCAAATCATTAATCATAGCACTTACCATCGTGCACAGATAGCGACAGAATGCCGCCTGCACGGTATTGAACCATTAAGTTCAGACTATATTCTTTTTAAACGGAAGTAAAAGTCTATTAAAATTGGCATAAGACAAAATACCTCGCAAACTTTTTCATTTAATTTGTGTAAGTATACTAGGGGAAATACAATCTCGCCAATACCCATTTTTTTAAAGGTTATAAACTATGCAATCACTATTTGAAGAGTATTATCAAGATTTTTCGGAAGATGAAATCCTGATTGCCAAAACACTTATTAAACTTATAGAAACACATCTTTTGGCTACGGAACGTAAAATATGGCACGCTCATCCGGTGTGGTTTATGGACGAAAATCCCATTGTGGGATTTAGCAAACAAAAGAAAGGTATTCGCTTAATGTTTTGGAGTGGTGCTGATTTTGAAGAAGCGAAACTGTCCGTAAAAGGTGAAAAATTCAAAGACGCGTCTATATTTTACAATCAAGTGGAAGAAATCAACGAAGAAGACCTTAAAAGGTGGTTGCAAAAGTCCATGGCTATACAATGGGATTATAAGAATTTGATTAAGCGTAAAGGTCAGCTGGAACGCCTGAAATAATTTTTGACACATATGGGTAATCATTCTCAATAGTCTTACGTAAAAAAAACATAAAGACTTATGGTTTTCACGAAACAACAGACATACTAATTTGTAGTATTAAGGAACATACTTATATACTTAGAGGAGATCGCAATATGAAAAGAGAACTAGCATTTGATTTTTCCGTAGAAAAAGAAAATAACAGCATCCGAATAAAAAAGGAATTTGATGCACCAAAGCAGCTTGTATGGGAAGGCTGGACAACAAAAGATTTGTTGGATCAATGGTGGGGCCCACAACCTTGGCATGTAGAAACAAAGACATTGGATTTTACCACTAATGGGATTTGGCACTATGCTATGAAAGGTCCCGAAGGGGAAAAACATTGGAATTTATCCCAATTTATCGCTATCGAGGATGGTCAATCCTTCATGTACAAAGATGGCTTTTGTGATGAGCATGGAATTATTAATCAAGATATGCCTCAAGGTACCTGGCTGCTGAGTTTTTCAGAGGCAGAGAATACTACCTTAGTGGATTGCAAAATCTCTATGGGTACTTCCGAAGAGTTACAGACTATCTTGGATATGGGTTTTCAAGAAGGAATAAGTATGTGCCTAACTCAACTAGACGCTCTGCTGGAACGTACCATAAATGCGAAAGAATAGATGGATATAAAGACTCATGAGATTGACAATCATAAAATAGCTGAAATTAGCGCTGAAGAAGTCCTTATCGCAAAACTAGAAGATGCTTTGGATATCACCGGTACGCTATATTACGACGGGTATGATAGAGTCATACTTTATCAAAAGAATTTGACGCCCGCTTTTTTTGATCTTAAAACCAAAATAGCCGGAGATATCTTGCAAAAATTCACCCAGTACCAAATGTCAATTACTATAGTGGGTAATTTCGAAAGTTACGACAGCCAAAGTTTGGC
>NZ_SMBZ01000044.1 GCF_004342685.1 Sphingobacterium alimentarium | reverse complement strand
GTAGGATACTAATGATCTCACTATTTGACATGGTTGCTGGTCGTCTTGAAGCCTTCCCAATGATGAAGTTTTTAGTGTTTTTTTCAAAGTTCTTGAAAATTCATCAACTATGCAGAAAATATCGGTAACTTTATCGTATGTAATCATGGTCTGGTGTATTGTTAAATATTTAAATTTCAGACACTTAAATATAAACATTTACCACCATGATTGCAATTTTAAATAGAATTAATAATCGAATTCAGGTCTAAAGGAATGAGGCTATCATCCCAATACAAAATTGCCGATTCATAGCTCTCTGTAAGCCTATCATAACGTTCTAATTTAAGCCCATTAGGATTTATTTCCATATCAAAATACGGAAAATGAACTTCGCCTTCGATGGAGGCAATTGAAACTTCAATTTCATATTTTCCCACAGGAAGAAGATTCCCATTACCGTCTTTACCAGGCCAGATAAAACCATTCGCTCCTACCTTTGCTTGTATGATGGTTTCATATGGTGTAAAGTCGTATTGAGAATCTTTACTTTTGACAGTGACTTTATACCTACCTACATAATTGGTATCGAAGGTGATGACGGATCCCTTGGTATTAATATGACTTAACGTACCTTCTGACACGCCGATCTGAATATTGGATACTTTGGGTATCTGTGCCGTATTGAGCAGCCAAGTCGCACCATCCTTACTCCTGCTTTGCTTGGGAAGATCTTACTTGGGAAGCGTGTAGAATATCTTGTGGGTCACGTATTGATTGTCTATATCCGCACTATTGGGATCGTGTATATGCGCATTGTAACTCCAGGTGGAGCTTTTGTAACTTGGAGAACCATCAGGATTCAAAATCCCGAATTATTGACAAAATATGTGAATCGCAATCCAATACTTCCGTTACCACCCACACGATACAGATAGCCGTCTTTAGTCAGCACAAAATTGTTAGAATAAAAAGCGCGTTCCATGTCAGCCATATTGGCTCCATTCATATACAAATTCAGCACATTTGTAAACACACGGCCGGTCAGCCACGCTGTATTATTACTATTTCGGACTAAACCATCCCAAGCAGCTATAAAATTTTGATTATCCCATTGCGTCCATTCTTCATCGGCTAGAATATTTGGGATTTGTGAATTGCCGAAGGGTGAGATAAATTCCACCGTCCATATTCCTTCCTCTTCCACCACAATTTCAAAAGCCTCATATCCATCCCGTGGGCCGGCAAGCTCTGCTTGTCGATTGCTCATTCCGGGCCTTCCTTCAATCCGGCCAATTGCAGCTGAATTGGGCGTATATATGTTTCCAGTGAGGCTGAACACACGAATAGCCCCCGCACCTAAACCTTGAGCACTTGATGCAACAGCAAGCACCTCCCCTTTGCGCACATAGGCATAATGCTTTCCATAATTGTAGAATGGATGGACAAGCATTCCAAAATTATTTACGATATAGCTTTCCATGAAGGCCCTACCACCTCTTATTTCGGCAGGGTACAAATCCTTAGACCCATCTGCATAAGTAGATAGCACATGAAAACATAACAGAAATAACACGAAAATTCGTGAGGCAATTCTCATAATTTGGGTTAGGGGTAACTTTATCAAATATACCATTTTGACATTGAAATAACCAATTAATACAAGCACTACTGTTTAGGTGCAAGGAGTTAAAAGGAATTAATCGTACCTTTGCATTCTAAAATTGAAAGAATGTCACATCAAGTACCTGAGGATGGCTCATTATTACCTCTGATGGAGGAATTTTATACGATACAAGGAGAAGGATATCACACCGGTAAAGCTGCTTATTTTATTCGATTAGGCGGCTGTGACGTGGGATGCCATTGGTGTGACGTAAAAGAAAGTTGGGATGCTTCACTTCATCCTTTGACACATACGGATACCATCGTGCATAACGCAAAACAACATCCGGCACAGACAGTGGTGATTACGGGTGGAGAACCTTTATTGTACAATTTGGATTCCTTAACACTGAAATTGAAAGATCAAGGCATACAAACTTTTATAGAAACTTCGGGTGCATATCCGCTAAGTGGACATTGGGATTGGATCTGTCTCTCACCCAAAAAATTTAAATCCCCGCTTCCTGAAGTATCAGCAGCAGCTGGCGAACTTAAAGTTATCATTTTCAACAAAAGTGATTTCTTATGGGCTGAAGAGCATGCTTCAAGAGTAAATCCTGCATGCAAATTATACTTGCAACCCGAATGGTCTAAAGCTGCAGAAGTCACACCACTGATCATTGATTATGTCAAAGACAATCCGAAATGGAATATCTCCTTACAGACACACAAGTATCTCAATATACCTTAACAAAAAATCCCATTCATCTTGAACGGGATTTTTTTATTGCTAAACTTCAATATACTTTATTTTTTGTAATATTTCATAGCTTCAGGCACTAAGGCTTGGAGTTGCGAAATACGACGAGCATCACTCGGGTGAGTACTCAACCATTCTGGAGGTGTTCCGCTAGCACTTGACTTTGCAGACGCCATTCTTTCCCAAAATTTAATTGATTCATTTGGATCATATCCAGCCATTGCCATAATAATTAACCCTGCCTTATCAGCTGCCAACTCATCATTTCTGGAAAATTTCAACATACCTATCGGCGCTCCGATACCATATAGCTGATTAATCACAGCTACACCTTTGCTATTGGACATTTGGGATGCTGCACCAATTACCTGTGCTCCCAATTGCAATGCCATTTGATTTGAAGCTTGCGCTACAGAGTGCTCTTCGATAGCATGCGCAATTTCGTGTCCCATTACCGTAGCTAGACCACCTTCAGTTCCAGTCACCTTCAAAATACCCGTATATACTGCAACTTTACCACCTGGCATACACCACGCATTCAAATCGTCATTCTGAATCAAATTGAATTCCCAATTGAAATTAAACTGATCTGCACGACCTATTTGCTGTAAGTAGCGTTGGGTGGCTAGTGCTAGATTATTTCCTACACGCTTCACCGCAGTAGCCTGAGATGTACCAGTTACAACTTTTGTACCTGCACTTGATAAAAACTCTTTATAAGCTAAAGAGGCTTGGTTATTAATAGTTTCACTATCAATAAGTTTTAAATATCTTCTTCCTGTGACTGCTGATGTCGCACAGCCCCACAGCGTAGCGCCTAATAACAGATAAGAGGCATATGTAAATATCTTTCTCATAATTGTTTATTAATTTTTTACCCTATTAATATATTATACAATAATAGTTCCTAAAAGTTTAATTCTTGAAATTATTTTTCTGACTTTTTAAATAAGTAGATTTTCGACTCCTTGCCTTTCAGTAGCCTTTCTATATTTTTTTGATGAGTAATCAATATCAAAATACATATTGCAATCGCATACAGCATAACTGATGGTACTGTCGTTTTGATAATGAGGGCTAAACTAATAGGGAATGTAAATCCTGCTGATATCGAGCTTAATGAAACATAGTTGCTGATAATTAAGCAAACCAGAAATACAGTGACACAGCACAATGCCGCCATCGGCTGAATGGCTATGACCATCCCAAATAAGGTTGCTACCCCTTTTCCTCCTCTGAATCCCGCAAAAACAGGAAACAAATGACCCAACACAGCTATAACACCTAAAGCCAGCTGAAAGTTCACAAAGGAAATAGAATCAGTAGTTCCCACAATAGAAGAATCAAACAAATGGGGTAAGTTTGTCGCTGTCCATCCTTTGAAAATATCCACACACATTACAATTATTCCCGCTTTCTTACCCAATACACGAAATGTATTAGTCGCCCCAGCATTCCCACTCCCATACTCGCGTACATCTACGCCATAGAATGCTTGACCAAACCAGACTGCGGTAGGGATGGATCCAAACAAATAGGCCAATACGACAATACCAAATAGATATAATGAAATCATTAAAATATTTAATTCCTAAACAAAATTACTAAATAAGCTTAGCTTTCAAACTCAAATCCAAACTCTTAACTGAATGCGTCAAAGCTCCTACAGAAACATAATTTACACCTGACAGCGCATACGAACGAATCGTTGACAAGGTAATACCTCCCGAGGCTTCTGTAACCAATCTATCCCCGACTAGATTCACTGCTTTCTTAACATCCTCAGGCGAAAAGTTATCAAACATCACTCTATCCACACCTTCACAAGCCAATAATTCATTCAACTCCTCAAAGTTACGTACTTCGACCTCAATAGGAATTTGTATCCCCTTTTGATTTTTATACTGTATTGCATTGTTGACAGCCTGACTAATCGAACCCGCATAGTCCACGTGATTATCTTTGATCAATATCATATCATAAAGACCAAAACGGTGATTTACGCCCCCGCCAATCGCTACTGCACGTTTTTCCAAAAACCGAAGTAATGGTGTCGTTTTACGCGTATCCAAAACTTGTGTACTTGTACCTTCCAATTCTTTCACGTATTCTGCGGTCCGGGATGCTATCCCCGACATTCTTTGCATAATATTTAGGACGAGACGCTCTGCCTTAAGTATAGAGTGGATATTTCCTTTCACGTACAGTACGATATCGCCATATTTGACTTCTAGCCCGTCCTGGATTAGCACATTGACTTCCAATGTTTCGTCGATCTGTTTAAAAATCGCTACTCCTACTTCTACACCAGCAATTATTCCGACATCCTTCACTAATAATTTTGCTTCACCCAATTTATCCTCAGGTAATGACGCTAACGTGGTATGGTCCCCATCTTGCACATCCTCTATAATAGCCTGCTCAATAAATGATTTTAATTGCTGCTTAAATGCTAATTCCATCCTGTTATTTTAAAGACACGATAATTTTTGTTTACTAAGATGAGTAAAATATAAATTGTAGTAAAATATATTTCTAATCAATCCTAAATTCTGATATATAGTCTGTTCCTTTCAAGTGAATAAATTTTATGAAAATCCGCACCTTTCTTCTGTTAGACACAGCCTCGAACACTATACACTGCTTACTTAATTCCTCACTGACGTCAGTTTTTTTAATATTTACTAATTTATTGCTATTCAAATAATCTTCCAAAATTAATTCAGCTTGAAATTTGGTAGTCAATCGAGAATCTTGATTGACCGATATTCGTACAGAAGAAGTAAAATGTTTGCTTAATTCTTTGCCATTTCCTTTTTCCAATGCCACAAACAACCTGTTTTCGAGGTCATTATTGACATCCAACTGAAATAATGTCGTGAAGAGAATTAATATATACGTCATAAGCATCATAGAAAACCTGTGCGAATATATTAATACCACCTCGTGCATACAACAATAATTAAATAAAAGGGTTGAATTTGAGATAGATTAATTTCATTTTAGAAATTAAAAAACAATAGCTAGGGATTTTTTATATTTGTATGTGGACAACTTAAATCAAAAGAAAGTAGCCTTAATCATCCTGGATGGATTGGGTTATGGCAAAAATGATAATTCTAATGCTGTATTGGCAGCACAAACACCATTTTTAAATTCATTATTACAGCAATATCCCAATTCGAAACTCGAAGCGTCAGGCGAAGCCGTAGGGCTGCCGGAAGGACAAATGGGTAATTCCGAAGTGGGGCACATGAATCTGGGCGCCGGAAGAGTGGTGTATCAAGAGCTTGGGCGCATTAATAAGGCGGCAAAGGATGGTCTTTTTGAAACGCATCAGGAAATCCAAGATGCCTATGCCTACGCCAAAGCAAACAATAAAAATGTACATTTCATCGGTCTGCTGTCAGATGGTGGTGTGCATTCGCATATCATGCACCTGAAGGCTTTATGTGATGCAGCGAAGGTAGCTGGATTTACAAATGATCAAGTATTCATTCATGCATTTTTGGATGGTAGAGATACAGATCCTAATGGTGCGCTAGGTTATATTCAAGATTTAGAGGATCACCTTACCCATTCTACTGGAACTATTGCATCGGCCATCGGTCGATACTATGCGATGGACAGAGATAATCGTTGGGAACGTGTAAAAGAAGCTTATGACCTACTGACAAAAGGTGTTGGATTACCTTCTAGCAATCTTCGTGCTTCTATTGAAGCCTCTTACGCTGCTGGCGTGACTGATGAGTTTATAAAACCAATAATTATAACTAATCCGGACGGCACACCAAAAGCCCTCATACAAGAAGGTGATGTGGTGATCTGTTTTAACTTTAGAACAGACCGCGGTCGCGAAATTACAATTGCATTAACACAGCAAGAAATTCCTGAATATAATATCGTACCTTTAAATTTGTATTACGTGACAATGACCTCGTACGATGATACATTCAAAGGTGTCAAAGTCATTTTTCAAAAGGACAATCTAAGTAATACATTAGGAGAAGCGCTGGAAGCACAAGGGAAAACACAAGTTAGGATTGCCGAAACAGAAAAATACCCACATGTGACTTTCTTCTTTTCGGGAGGTCGTGAGGATGCATTCAACGGAGAAAATAGATTGCTGATACCATCACCAAAGGTAGCAACCTACGATTTGCAACCCGAAATGAGCGCTTGGGGAATCACAGATGCTATTTGCAAAAATATTGTAGAGGAAAAGCCTGATTTTATCTGTCTTAACTTTGCAAATCCAGATATGGTAGGTCACACGGGCGTATTTGAAGCCGTAATCAAAGCCGTAGAAACGGTGGACACATGTCTACAAAAAGTGGTAGAAACAGGGTTAGAAAATGGATATTCATTTATTATATTAGCAGATCACGGTAATTCCGAATTCATGCTTAATGAAGATGGATCGCCAAACACAGCACATACAACCAATTTGGTTCCTTGTGTATTGATCGATCGTGACTATTCTGCTATACAAGACGGAAAATTGGGCGATATTGCGCCGACGGTTCTTCGTTTATTAAACTGTACTATTCCTTTGGAAATGACAGGAAAAGTGTTGGTAGACTAAAACTAACTAGAAACTTGAAAAAAATAAATACTATAGGACTAATCTTGACAGCTGTAAGCATATACAGCTGTCAACAACCTATGGAAAAAGCTCGTCTGGAGGAGGAATATGATTTGAACCTGTTTTTTGAAAATGAAATTGCCAAATTGAAAAAGGTAAACCCTACAGTCAAAAAAACAGTCAGCAACGGCAAATCAAATGAAACCAAGGAAGTAAACATTACAGACTGGCAAAAAGAATTAGCACATTTTACAGGCATCAATTTAAATAAAATGAGTGCTAATGGCTTAAACAAAACAATAAACGGCGATACAGTAATTTATTCTTCATCCCTGCAGGATAGTAAAGAAAAATTGATTGTAAAACTTATAGCAAACCAAGAACATCCTTCCGAAATCTTAATCTATAAAGAGATTAATAATTTATTATTCAATAATCAAGAACACTTGCACTACAAGGCGGATGCCTTGTATGAAATAATAAAGAAGCAGAAAGTAAAGGGAATGGGCGAAAACCTTTACCATATCAAAGGAGAAATCCTTCCATAACTATTTCTCTAGGACTTTATATTTCCAAATTGCTTTTCTGGTAAGTATTTCCAATATCGTTTGGGCACATGCCTCAGGTGAAGTTTCATATTGCGTCGCGCTTTTATATTCGTGCTTTTGAAATATTGCTGCCACAAATTCGTATAATATTCCTCCTGCGTATCTAACGAAACAACAGTAGAAGATTGCATCATTGCAGTAGAATCCCCTTCATTCAGCTGCACCTCAGTGACTCGAATTTTATCCCAATAAATACCATATTTTCTTTTCAGATCGTAAATAATCCAGGGTTGATCGGTATATCTATTCGTAAAAAATGTAATAATCAATGGCAAAACATTAAAATCAGGTTCCACTACAGCAAAAAACATCCCATCTGCTGCACGCTGAAATCTTACAAAGGCTTTCATACGATGACGTTCTCGACTGACTTTATGCAGAGCTTCTGAAAATTTAAGCACCGCATCATTGCCATAATTGGACAGTATAGCTGTATTTCCTCTAAAAATCTCAATACACAAATAAAATGCAGCCTGCCATACAGCCTCATCTTCAAAAAGAAAAGCCCGGTAAAAATCCATTCTTGACTTTTTATCCAAACGCATAGCCAAACCTTTAGAAACGCGCATGGCTTTGTCGGTCGAAGTAGTAATCGTTCTATCTACGGCAAACATATCGGGAATATATCTATCCACAGATATTGGCCTAGCCTCAAACTCTTTGCGTTCAAAAGCTTCAAAAACACAGGTAAGCCAGCCGTAATATGTACCATCGAAAATATAGTGCATTAGCTAAATAAATTAAGTTGCGATGAATTTACGATGGCAGCCTTAGCAGGGTTCTTCTGTACTATTTTAGCACGAACCGCCTCCATTGAAGTGTATCCTAATTGGAAAGGACTGTCTGCACAACGCATAAAATGGCGAGCCCGATTGAATGCTATGCCCATTTTCTTAATCTGATACTCATGTAGTCGTCCGAATTTACGCGCTTGAATAATTTTCAAGGCGGATTGGCGCCCCACTCCCGGGATTCGGATAATCATTTTGTAATCCGCAGTATTAATATCTACAGGGAATACATGCGGATTGCGCAGTGCCCAGCTTAATTTAGGATCAATTTCTAAATCCAAATGCTGAAAAGTCGGATTCAGAATTTCGTCTAGCTGAAAACCATAAAATCGTAAGAGCCAATCCGTTTGATATAAACGATTCTCGCGCACCAAAGGAGGTTTACTGCCTATTTGCGGTAGCAAAGAATGATCATTCTGAATCGGGATATAGCCACTATAGTATACCCGCTTGAGATTGTAATCTTTATAAAAAGTATCCGCAACGGACATGATTTCAAAATCATTTTCGGGTGTGGCACCGATTACCATCTGCGTACTTTGACCAGCAGGGACAAAACTCGGCTTATGTTTTATTAATTTAGATTCATGCTTCAACGCCTGAATCTGTTGATTTATAAAATGAAGTGGTTTCTTCACGGATTCATGGTCTTTTTCGGGAGCCATCAATTGCAAACCTTTTTCGGTGGGCATTTCCAGATTGATGCTCATGCGGTCGACATAAAGTCCTGCCTCTCGTATCATCTCATCACTTGCACCAGGGATAGTTTTCAGATGGATGTAACCATTATACCGCTCCTCCAAGCGCAGCTTTTTGACAATTTTCAGCAACCGCTCCATGGTATAATCCGCATTCTTGAAAATACCTGAGCTCAAAAACAAACCTTCGATGTAATTGCGTCTGTAAAAGTTCATCGTCAATTTGACAACCTCTTCGACAGTGAATGCCGCCCGCTGTATATCGTTGCTTTTGCGACTGACGCAGAAAGCACAATCATAAATACAATGGTTGGTCAAAAGAATTTTTAATAGTGATACGCATCGCCCGTCTTCTGTGTAGGTATGACATATGCCCGATGAGGAAGCATCTCCTATCCCACCGACATTTTTTCGTTTACTTCCGCTCGAACTACAACTCACGTCATACTTTGCAGCATCTGCTAAAATTTTAAGTTTTTCTTCCAACCGATCCATAGATAAAGTATTTTTCAATACAAAAATACTAAAAATATTAGTAATCATAAAATTCCTTTTATTATTTATAATATCTTTATGGCGTCCAGTTTGCCTTTCATATTATAGAATCAATTGCGTAAATTGAAATAACGACAAGTCTAATGGAAAAAGTTAATGATTATAAGGAATACAGGTTTCAAGCAGTACTACAACTGATTGGAATAAATCCCTATGTAGAAATTCCTCCTCCTATACTATTGGCAATATGTAATGATGCGAAAAGGTCCAAAGGTCCGATTCCAATAGTGGGAACCATCAATCAGCAGCCATATCAGCAGACGCTATTGAAGTACAAAGGCATCTGGAGATTGTATATAAATATATCAATGCTACCTAAATCTCCACAACGTATTGGAGAACTATTGGAAATAACTATAGCAGTAGATCCTCGTGATAGAACGGTACCGATACATCCCGCATTTGAAGAAATGCTCCAGCAGGACACGATAGCTTTTGCCAGTTATACGCAACAGTCACCTTCTTTAAAAAAAGAAATTAATCGTTACCTCCATACTGCTAAGAAGAAAGAAACATTGGTCAAAAATATAGCTTTGGCAATGGGTTTTCTCAAAGGAGAAAATAGATTTATCGGGCGAGATCCTATTAAAAGAAATTAACGGACATCATGTAATTTGCGAAAGGCCGAGGGAGTCACACCCACATACTGCTTGAATTGATTAGCAAAATGCTGAGGGCTGCTAAATCCCAACTTATGCGCAATTGAACTTACATCCGAACTGCTGTATTTCAGCAATTCCTTCGCTTTGTCCACTCTTAGCTCAATAAAATATTTTTCTATGGTAATATTCGCTGTTTTAGAAAATATATAGCTCAAATAACTGTAGTCGTAATATACATGTTGCGTGATATAACTGGACATTTTTAAAGGTTCTCCGTTCGCCAATTCATCCAAATATTGGACAACAGCGGCTTTGATCGAGGCAATAGTTTTTTCTGTCTTATCTTCCAATACTTCGAAACCCACTTTATGGAGTTTGTTCGTTAAGTTTTTCATCTTATCCACTGGAATATCTTCACTCAACTTTATCTGTCCCATAACAACTGTATAATCCTTGATATCAAGTGAGTCCAAAATCTGTTCTATAACCATTATACAACGATTACAAACCATATTTGAGACAATTATATTCATAAATAGATTATATTTATTACAGTGAAAATCAAATATATTGATTTTGTCGGTTAATACGTAAAATTTCGTAGATGCACCAAGCACATATTAGGATAGCCTTACAACATGATTTCATGACGTAGCATTACTATCCGGCGTACCGTTATAAACAAAAGAATTATGAATATACAATTAGACCCAGTACTTAAACTTTCTTCTATCCAAATGGAAGACGCCTCGAGAATATTTAGTTTATTAGATACACTACGCGCTTATTTGGGGAAATGGCTGTCGTTTGTACAATCGAGGAAAGAAGTTGCTGATATCGCTGCTTATATACATGCCATTGAGAGTGCTCCTGAAGCCACGAAAGAACCTGTATTCACCGTCCGATATGAAAATGAAATTATTGGTCTGATTGGTTTCGTGCGAACAGATTTCCATAATAAAAAAACCGAAATCGGGTATTGGATTTCGCAGCACCACCAAGGAAAAGGGATCATGACCAAATCTGTAAATGCGTTGTGTCACTTCGCATTCGAAGAATGGGGTATGAATAGAATACAGATCAAATGTGCTGTAGGCAATACCTCGAGTAGCAATATACCTAAGCGCCTATCCTTTACCTTCGAAGGTGTAGAACGTTCGGGCGAACAATTTCCAGATGGATCTTATAAAGATTTGGAAACTTATAGTCTGCTGAAGAAGGAATATAAGCCGCTCTCTCCACAACCTTAATTGAATAATTTAACTACGAGACATTACTTTATCACCATTATGCCTGTATCTAATACCGCGTAATTAACTGCTTTTTGAACGACTTTCTTGGTGTCCAATCCCGTAAATCTACTAAACGCAGGAAGAATAATCATGTCTTCGGACACCACGAATGAAGGCAGACGAAAATGTTTGTTGGTCGGTAGCCGTACCGTCACTCCCGGATGAATATGTCCAGAAATCAATTTCCCTTCACAGGGTTGAGGTTCATGGACGAAACACAGACCATCCAACTCATACGAATCATATATCCCCGCAATCCCCAAATCCAGAATTTTGCGTTCAGCGATTCGATCATGATTACCCTTGATGAGTAGAAATTGTACTTCCTTAAAGTGTTGTAAAAAATTCTTAAAATCCAAGACTTCACCATTTTGGTTAGCATGTATCAAATCTCCTACAATAATAACCTTGTCTACCTGATAGTGCAGGATAAGCTTTTCCAGAATACCCAGATCTTTATGATGAATTTGTGATGGAATGGGAATTCCATGACGACGAAAATGTGCCGCCTTACCCAAATGTAAATCAGATAAAATCAATGTTTTCTGTTTTTCCCAATATATGGCCTTTTGGTTGGTAAGTGTAAGTTTGTGTGCTGCCCAGGTAATTTCCTGTTCGTGTATGATCATCTTCGCTTCCTATTTAATCTTTTGCTCTGCTCCTGCATCCTTTGAATTCTAGCCGACAGATCCTCACTCGATAAGGATTGACGTAAGCTATCCACTTTGATGGGAAAACTCAATGGTGTAAAACTATCTGCAAATTTATAAATGATTGTTGAAGAATTAATACGTTCGAATGCTTGGAACAAGCGTGGCTCTTCGAGCTGTTGGTTAAAAACCTCCGTGTAGGCCTGTCTAAGCAATAAATTATTGGGTTCATGCTCTTCCAAAACTTGAAAAATAATTCCTGAAGATGCTTGTAGCGACCTGTTATTCTGTTGTTTTCCGTATTGATTTTGGATGACATAGCCTCCGATTACCGCAATATCTCTGAATTTTCGCTTTGCCATTTCGGCGGCATTTATACTCGCCGTCACATCTTTCATCAGATCTTCCTTTCGCAAAATGTATTTCAACTGCTCTTCGGAAAGTTCAATGTCAGTGTCGGAGAATAATTCAAATCCATAATCGTTCATGGCCATCGAAAAACTGATGGGATAAAGTTGACTAATGCGATAGGCCATCAGACTCGACATTACTTCATGAATCAAGCGACCTTCGAAAGGATACATAAATAAATGGTAGCCTTCTTTGGTTTTTATCTTCTCGACCAAAAACTCATCTTCCGAAGGAATATGTGATTTGTCAACTTGACTTGCCACGAGCGGGTGCAAAAACCGAAGTTCCTTCTCTCGTGCGGCAGGATTTTTGGATTCTGCTAATTTTTTACGCAATAATGCGCTCAGGTTTGAACTCAAAGGCAATCGTCCCCCCAACCAGCTCGGAGTTATTGCCTTTCCTTGCGAGGCCCGTACATAAGCTGTCATTTCTTTCATTCGTATAAATTCCAAGACACGTCCGGCTAGAATAAATTTGTCTCCAGCCTTCAGTTTGGAAATAAAATATTCTTCGACCATACCGATATAGCCACCACCCAAAAATTTAACCTTGAGCATGGCGTCGGACACAATCACCCCTATATTCATCCGATGAAGCATAGCAATACGTCTTTTTTCGACAACATATAACCCTTCTTCATTCTTCACGACCTTATGAAATTCTTCGTAATTGCGGCCGATCTTGCCGCCCACGGTAATGAAAGAAATACACCAGTCCCAATCTTCCGCCGTCATCCATTGGAAGGAGTAAGTAGACTGTATAACCGAGTAAAATTCTTCTTTCGTAAATCCACCTCCCAACGCTACTGTGACTAAGAACTGTACCAGTACGTCATAGCACAAAACTATGGGTTCCCGACTTTCTATCAGATTGGTTTTGACTGCTTCTTTGAGTGCAGAAACTTCTATCAGCTCCAACGAATGCGTCGGCACAAAATATATTTTCGATACCTCAAACGGTGAATGCCCACTTCTGCCCGCGCGCTGCATAAAACGCGCTACACCTTTGCTCGAGCCAATCTGTACGACTGTGTCCACGGGCTTAAAATCAACACCCAAATCCAATGATGATGTCGATACCACTGCTTTCAATCTTCCTTCACTCAAAGCCTCTTCGATCCAATTACGAATATTTATATCGATTGAACTATGATGAAGTGCCAACTGCCCCGCAAAATCAGGATACACATCTAGTAATATCTGGTACCAATATTCACTTTGACTGCGCGTATTGGTAAATACAATAGTGGATTTGCTGTCTAGTATAATAGGCACAACTTGATCACCTAGCTTACCGCCCAAGTGTCCGGCCCATGGTAAAATTTCGATCTCAGGAGGAAATACCGAGATAATTTCAATCAGTTTTTTCTCCTTAGCAACTATTTTAATTTTCTTTACGTCGTAAGGTATCAACACTTGCATGGCTTCATCCAGATTGCCAATGGTCGCTGTAATACCCCAAATCAATAATTGAGGTCTTTGGCTGCGTAAAAAAGCAGTTGCCAACTCCACCATCACCCCACGTTTACTACTCAATAGTTCATGCCATTCATCAATGACTATGGCTTTTAAATGGGCAAAAAACTTATCCCGACCTTTTTGAGCGATTAATAAATGGAGGCTTTCGGGTGTGAGTAAAAGCACATCAGGCATCTGCTTACTTTGACGCTGCTTGATCTTTATATCCGTGTCCCCATTTCGTACTTCCACAACCCAATCCAACCCGATCTGGTCTATGGCTTCCTGCATGGCCCGCGCCAAGTCTTTGGCTAAGGAACGAAGCGGAGTGATCCAGATAAGTTTTAGGCCTTTCTTATAAGACTGTGACCGATTCATATAGTCAATAAGTACCCCGATGAATACCGAATGCGTCTTTCCAAACCCTGTCGGAGCAACTACCATTCCGCTATACCCATTGTATATTTTTTCCCAGGTTTGGCGCTGGAAAGTAAACGGCGTACGATTGTGGTCTTTCAACCAAGAAGACACAATTTGATATCCAGATGTTTGATCGAAATTGCTCAATGCGAATGAAGTTAATGAATTAATTTTTTAACCGATTCCAAATTATCTATTTCAGCTACTGTTTTATCTTTGCGCCATCGCAAAATTCGTGGAAAACGTAACGCTACCCCTGCTTTATGCCGTGTGCTCCATCCTATTCCTTCAAAAGCTATTTCAAAAACCAGTTCGGGTTTTACAGTACGAACCGGACCAAACTTCTCTACCGCATTTTTATTTACAAAGCGGCTTACTTCCTGAATTTCCTTGTCCGTAAGCCCGGAGTAAGCCTTGGCAATGGTCACCAAATTATCTCCATCCCGTACAGCAAAAGTATAATCGGTATAATGACTGCTTCTTCGTCCACTTCCTTTTTGCGCATAAATCAGCACCGCATCTATGGTCAATGGATCTATTTTCCATTTCCACCAATCCCCTTTTTTGCGCCCCACATGATAAACAGAATTGGTATGCTTAAGCATCAACCCTTCACTATTTATATCGCGTGCTTGCTCCCGGACGCTTTTCAAAGATTCCAAACTATCCACTTGTATTAGTGGCGAAATCTTTATGTTTATGAGCGGTTTGTCCGCCAGCAATCCTTCCAATAAAGCTCTACGGGCTTGCATCGATTCTTGACGCACATCTTGATGTGTAATTTCCAATATATCATACAGATACAAGCCTATCGGAACTTCTTCTAATAGCTTCTTAGAAATTACTTTGCGGTTTAATCGCTTCTGTAAGGCTGTGAAATTAAGTATCTCACCATCCGCTATCGCGAGAATCTCACCATCCAAAACAAAATCACCCTCCCAATTTTTTATTTCTTCTACAATTTCGGGAAATTGGTCCGTAACCAATTCTTCCCCGCGGGACCAGATGAATACTTCTTGATTACGTTTAATGACTTGCCCACGAATACCATCCCATTTGTACTCGATTTGCCAATCCTTCAAATCGATCAGCGTTTGCTCCACACCTTCTATGGGATAGGCCAAACAAAATGGATAGGGTTTGGAAAGGTTACTGTCCACGTACTGTCCATGAATCAGCTCTTCAAAACTGGAATTCTCGACAGTCCATTCCCCCATAATACTATGCGAGACCGCACTAGCTTCCAAATTATAATACGAAGATATAGCATTAATCAATCCTTTAGTCGAAACGCCCAACCGAAAGCTACCTCCTAATAATTTATTGAAAATAAAACGTTCCTGATGCGGCAAGTTTGCCCATACCTGTAGGATAAATTGTTTCTTCTGTGATTCATCATACCTGCTCAAATTATGGATTTTGTCCATCCATTCAGCGAGCGAAAAGTCCATATATCCGATCGGGGGAGGCAAGAGCAACGAAATCGTTTCGCCAAGATCACCGACCGAAGCATAGGATTCTTGGAAAAGCCAATCCGGGATACTGGTAATTTCCTTAACCCACTCACGTAAAAGTGTGGTAGACACTCCTCTTTTCGGGCGACGACCACTAAAAAGAGCCAAAAACCACAGCTTATCCTTGTCTTCAGCAACTTCTAAGAAATGATGGATGGCTTCCATTTTTTGATTCGTCTTATTCGTGCTGTCAAGCGCATGCACTAAGGAAGCAAATGTTTTCATAGCACGCTCCCTTCTAGTTTGGTGGTTGGCGCTTCGTCTTCTTCCTCTCCAAATTCCGTTTTTACTTCTTGGGCGTCGATTCCTATTTCGTTGAGGTACTTCGCGAATACGGCAGTCTGACCATGCGTGACATATACTTTTTCTGCCCCAGTAGATTTAATTGCGGTAAGCAAATCGTTCCAATCTGCATGATCGCTAATCGCAAACCCAGCATCTGCGCTACGCCAGCGACGCGCCCCTCGCACTGTCATCCAACCCGAACAAATGGCATATGCCATATTCGGGATTTTGCGAATGACATTCGAATCCACCAGAGCCGGAGGCACCACTACAATTCCTTGATTCACATGTTTGACATCTTCTCTAAAATCCAAAACCTCATATTTTGGCAGTTGGATACCCAAACTTTCATAAGCCTGATTCAACTTATGAATGGAATAATGCACATAGAGTGGTGCTATTCCTTCCACGGCTTTCATAACGCGCTGTGCTTTACCCAAAGAATATCCGACAAAAACAGAGGTTTTCTTATAGGACTGATTATGCTGCACCCAGTTCGCCATTTCCTCATTTTGCTTCTCCACCGTATTCCATTGGTAAATAGGTAGGCCAAATGTACTCTCACTCACGTACTCATGGCATTTGATAGGTTCGAAGGGAGTCGAAAGACCATCTTCTTGGAGTTTATAATCACCCGAAATCACTGTTACCTTACCCTTGTAAGCTAGACGAATCTGAGCAGAGCCAATAATATGTCCTGCTGGATGAAATGAAACTTGCACGCCATTAATCGTAATGGCTTCACCATAGCCAATTCCTTGTACCTGAATATCCGGACCAATTCGACTTTTGAGAATAGGTACTGTAAAATGATGGCACAAGTATCTCTTCATTCCCCAGCGTGCATGATCCGCATGCCCATGGGTGATCAAAGCCATATCCACAGGCTGCCAAGGATCAATAAAAAATTGGCCTGGCACACAATATATTCCTTCGGGTCGAAATTGAATCAATCGCATATGCTATTAACCAGTAAAGGATTTATTTGTTTTTGGACCGCTATCAAAAGTAAAAACTATGTATATTTAAAGGGTTAAGATGAATCTTCACATGAAAAAGAATCTGCTCAAACAGCTTAAATATGCTCCGAAAATATGGAGTACAGTTCTCTACTTTATTATTGTTGCAATAGGCATGATATTGTTTGCCGCCCGTAGTCTCGAAAGTTTGCGCTTTGATTTTTTATTGCAGTTATTTCCTAATTACCATCAGCATATATCCAATTTTTCAATCACTTTGCTGCTGGTTTTGGTGTCAGGATACACGACAACATTAGAAAATAAATCGCTTAAAAGAACGTATATCACAGCCTCAATCTTAATAGCCATTAATGTCGTATATGAATTGTATCTGCCTTTCATCAACACCCGAGATATTATGGATGCGTATTATGGGATTTCTGGAGCCGTTCTTCCATTTTTATATTTACTTCCCTATCAGCATTTCGGAATTATGCACAATCCGATGTATGAAAATAATAAAAGTTCTGAAATTGAAGTTATTTGAAATTCCTGAATTTATCTGAGAAAACTCCCGTAGCACCCAAAGCACATTCCTTGTGGTTAAAAAAATATCCTTATAATAAAAAAAACTTTGTATATTTACAGAATAAAAACCAACGAAATTATAAATTCATGGAACTAATTCAATTGACTGTAAACCCTGAGACCCAAAATACTTCTATTAAAGTGCAAGATGCTATAGTCCAGCTACAAAGCCTAATTGATATATTACGCGAGAAAAATTTGGATAGCGAATCCCGATTAAAAATCAATGCTGAAATTGAAGAAATCAATAACTCTGCATTAGTTGAAAATCCCCTTATAAGATTCATTAAAAACAAGCAAAGCAGTATCATTAGACTGGTAGAAAAGGAGTCGAAACTGGTACCTATTAATTATTACAGAAATCTGTGGATCCCCCTGGGGTTAAGTATGGGAATCTCTATTGGTGTTGCAATAGGTCTTAGCGTAGGAAATTTAGGGCTTATGGCCGTAGGACTGCCTATTGGAATAGGGATAGGATCAGCCCTGGGAGTTTCTATGGATAAAAAAGCAGAAAAAGAAGGAAGGCAACTTCCTATAGAAATCAAATAAAATAGAGAAAAAGAAACCCCAATCCGAATGAATTGGGGTTTTATAGTTTAGTCTCTTAAGGTGCTGATATCTACTTTTGGTTTGGGAAGATTCAGTGTTTTGATATAACTTAAACATTTATCAACCATTTCTTGCGTCATAGTGTAAGTATATTTACCATAATCATCGTAATTGAGTGTTCCCACATAGAAAAATCCATATTTATCGAAGAAATCTGTCAGATCGACTTTCGAAACCTCACAAGCCGTTTTTATAAAATTCAATTGATGAACAGCAGGATTGCGCTCGCCTAAACGTCTATCCGTGGCCCAATCACCCGTCCGGTTGCTTGCCTGTGCCTCGTCTTGCTTGCGAAAAGCTTCGAATAAATCAGGGTAAAAATCCGGATTAGCCCCTACACCTTCGAAATATAACTGCAATTGCCAAAACGGAACTAAACGGTTAAATACATCCCCGTCTGCCAGATAAGAAATTCCTTTGTTAATAATTGCTTCACGCGCCTTATCGTAATTCTTCTGCTTCGAAATACGGGTTTTGTTACCAAATGAGCGAGTGACGTACAAAGAGAAAAGATTATTGCTCACTTCGCCCAATCCACCCCAGTTGAACATAGGTCGAGTCTGATGCACATGCCCTACTTCGTGGCTGAATCCCCAACACGGATCTCCTTTAATGACCACATCCGGATTCACAACCATACGCATGGCATACCCTACTTTGTCCCCCATATAAGCCACGCCATCCCCATCTCTAAACATATAATAATTGTAATTCACACGTGACAAGATTTTATTTTCAGGTACGCGATTATATTTTTCCAATCCCATTAAGCGGTGCTGTCTGTATACGAGCGAATCGTAATTCGAAAGCAACTCCACACCTCTTCCATACGCATATTTTTTCAACGATTCTACAGGATAAGCCGTCTGAATGTGCTTGCCCTTAGCATCGAGAATCGGATATACAGCTTGATCTATCAGTGTATTCCAATCTGCATCTGTATGTTTGGCGATATCAAAATAGCCATTTTCTTTGCCTGTAATGAAGTGCACCGAAATTGGTTTTTCATCCTCCGGTGTATTGGAAAAATAGGCGATATAGGCTAGACTGCCATAGCTATCCAATTGGATAATATTTGGTCCATTGCGTAGTGTGAATTCTTTTTTATGCAGTCCCCAGCCGTCTGGATCTTCAGTTGGTTTTTCAGGATTGGGCGCCTTACGCAACCAATTTGGCACATACAATTTTACTTCTCGACCTTCTTCAATACCGTCTACCAGCACCACATGCTCACCTTTTTCTAAATATACACCCGTCACATTTTCATACATACTATAGCCGTCACCAATACTCAATGTACGGCCTAAGGTCTTAGGATTGAGTATAGCGTGATAGGTTGCAAATTTATACGAAGGATTATATTGCTTAGTATAAATTGCAGTGGCTACTTCCCTTATCCCCGGATGACTGATGGAAGCGATGGCTTTTTTGTTGATTTTTTTCTTCAGCTTAAGACCGAGTCCATCTTCGAATAGTACTAAATCATTATTTATTCGGGTATAATCAGAAGCTGACTGTGCTTGCACTTTAGGCTGCAATAGACAGGCAATTATAAAAGGTACAAAAAGGAGTTTTTTCATAATGTTGGTGTATATTATTCACCTAAAATATAATATTAAAAACACTCTAAGAAGTGTTAAAAAACGCGATATCACCAAATGTTGTTTTAATAAAGAAATCAAACGTTTGATTAATTTTTTTAATAAAATTCAAAAAGGTTTGCAAAAACTATAATAATCGGTTATTTTTGTGTGGATATTATTTATAAATGATCACAATCTTCACATATCACTTTCATACGCATCATCGCCATTGTGGCGATATGTAATGTTATGTGTTTCTACGTGAAGCATCTTTTTCCCAATAGTCATTTTTATTAATAATATTATTCATCAAAAACATATAATCCGTTTTGAAAAATCTAAAGATTGCTATCCAAAAATCGGGTAGATTAAATGAAAAATCCGTTCTGCTACTTAAAAATTGTGGTTTAGACTTCGAAAATTATAAAAGCTCCCTTATAACTACCGTTTCAAATTTTAATCTTGAAATTCTTTTCTTAAGAGATGACGATATCCCTGGATATGTCGAACAAGGGATTGCCGACTTAGGAATCGTTGGCGAAAATGTAATTGACGAGACACAAGCCCAAGTAAACTATATTCAGCGCTTAGGTTTTGGTAAATGTATGTTGAAATTGGCTATTCCAAGGGATTCTTCCATTGTCGACCTCAAGGACCTTAACGGCAAATCCATCGCTACCTCCTATCCAGTTATCTTAAAATCATTTTTGGATGAATATAAAATCAAGGCGGACATCCAGACGATTTCGGGTTCAGTGGAAATTGCTCCAGGGCTGGGATTGAGTGATGCAATTTGTGATATTGTATCCACTGGTGGAACATTGAAAAGCAATGGCTTAAAACCTTTTGCTGATGTACGTAAATCAGAAGCGATCTTGATTGGTCGTGAAGGATTGGAGGATAATGAAGTTTTGGCGGAGCTTTTGCAACGTATTCAGTCTGTTCTGCGTGCCAAAGAAACCAAATACGTCGTTTTGAATGTGGAAAAAGCGAATCTACCAAAAATCACAGAATTGCTACACGGCGTAAAAAGCCCTACTGTAGTGCCTTTGGCCGAAGAAGGTTGGGTGGCGGTTCATACTGTCATTTCGGAAGATGATTTTTGGGACAAAATTAATGTATTAAAATCAGCTGGTGCTCAAGGAATCGTAGTAATGCCTATCGAAAAGATTATTTTATAATGTTAAAAACATACACATACGCAAATCTTGCTACCGAGGATATCGAAAAACTGGTGCTGCGCAACTCAGATCCGAACCTTTCGATACAATCTACGGTAAACGAAATTATCGAAGAAGTACGTCAGCAAGGCGATAGCGCTTTGGTTCAGTATGCTGCAAAATTTGATCAGGTGCAGTTGGACCAATTGTATTTGGAAAAAGACGAAATCGAAGAGCTCGCTATGACCATCAGTCGCGAACAGCAACGTGCTTTGGAAATAGCTTTTCAAAATATACATAAATTCCACAGCGTACAGACTAAGCGTGAGCGCGTCGTAGAGACCATGCCTGGCGTAAAATGCTGGCGCGAGATCCGCCCTATCGAAAAAGTCGGATTGTACATTCCAGGAGGATCGGCGGTATTGCCTTCTACCCTGTTGATGTTGGGGGTACCCGCACGTATTGCTGGTTGTAAGCAGATCGTGGTATGCTCCCCTCCACAGAAAAATGGGAAAATCAATGGTTTTGTAGCCTACTGTTTGTTATTGCTGAAAATTGATCGCATTTACCTCGTGGGTGGTGCACAGGCCGTAGCGGCTATGGCTTTTGGTACTTCGACCATTCCAAAAGTGGACAAAATATTTGGTCCCGGCAATCAGTTTGTAACCAAAGCTAAAAGTACCATTCAAAGTCTGACCAATGTAAGTATAGACATGCCTGCGGGACCATCGGAAGTGCTTGTAATTGCTGACGAGACTGCCAATCCAGCATACGTAGCCGCGGATTTATTGGCTCAAGCCGAGCACGGTGCTGATAGCCAAGCTATATTGGTAGCAACCAGCGCAGATATAGTGGATCAAGTTATTAAAGAATTGGCCTCTCAAATTGCTGTGTTGCCAAGACAGGAAATAGCGTCTATGGCGATAGACAATTCTTATGCTGTCATTGTCAAAGACCTGAGAGAAGCGATGCAATTTTCTAATCTTTATGCCCCCGAACACCTCATTCTTGAGATTGATTCCTGGCAGACGATTACTTCTTTAATATTGAATGCGGGCTCCGTTTTCTTAGGACATTTGACACCAGAAAGTGCAGGTGACTATGCTTCTGGCACAAATCATACTTTACCTACGTCGGGTTATGCACGATCATATTCGGGTGTGTCAGTTGATTCTTTTGTCAAAAAAATCACTTTCCAATCAATCAGCGAAGAGGGTATTCAACAGATAGGTTCGACAGTGGAAATTTTGGCGGAACTGGAAGGTCTTCACGCACACAAAAATGCGGTGACAATTAGAAAAAAATAAAATTTTTATATTTTATATAATATTCTTCTAACCGCGTCGTTATACTAATAGAATCTTAAAAGATATTTCTCTAACAGTTAGAGGATATCACCCATAAAATTATAATAGGGATTAAAACTAAGTTTTAATCCCTTATTTTTTTATCAAATGACCTAAATTGGCTTCTGCATATTCATATCCCTTATCCATTAAGAACTCTGAACGATCAAAATCCCAAATGCCTGATATATTATGCGGAATATGAATCACATAATTGGGTTTATATAATTCAATACTGAGCTGTGTCAATCGTCTTCGCATGGCAAAATAAGATTCCTGCCAAAGACTTATAGCATTCAATTTATCATACGCTATAGGTGTAAGTAAATCCCGATTCCCATCCAGATTTACCGCAATAATGATGTTCTCACGGTATTGTACATAATTGATGGGTAATGGATTCAACACGCCACCATCGACCAAAAATCGTCCATCCTCTGTGACTACAGATTTAAAAACTCCGGGAATAGCAATGGAAGCCCGAATTGCATTATATACACTACCCGAACGGAATACGACATCTTCTTGGTTAGTCATATCAGTCGCTACAGCCGTGTATTTTATTTTCATGTTTTCTATAGGCAGGTCTTCGAAAACTTCTTGCATGGTCGTTAACACACGCTGACCTTTCAAAAATCCATAACGTGGATCACCAAAATCCATTAAAAGGAAGACCATCCGTTTGGTCAATTTCGACATCCACTCTCCCAATTCCTTGTTTTTACCTTCAGCAAAAGCAGCACCTACCAGTGAACCAATAGAACATCCCACCACTTCATTGATTTCAAATCCATTATCCGTCAACCATTTTATTACCCCCAATTGGGTAATCCCCCTCGCTCCTCCACTTCCCAATACTAATGAGACTTTTTTTCGCATAAACTTCTGTTGTGTTATATCAGCTAAAATACTTTTAATTTATTAAAATTCATGGAAAATACCGCCAAAAGCGGTAATTGTCAACTGAAAGTCTAATTCCCATCGGACATTTGGGAATTATAAATAACAGTGTTACTTTTGTTAACACCGTTAACAAGTTGCATATATAACGAAAAGAACATGCTTTCGAGAAGAGAAAAAGAAATAGTAGAATTGAGGCAAGCCATCATTGACCAGTCTTGGAAAATAATTCAAGAGGAAGGCTGGCAGGCACTCTCTATTCGAAAGATTGCGGATGCTATTAATTACAGCGTACCTGTCATTTATAAGCATTTTGAAAATAAGGAAGCTATAGTTGAATATTTTTCAAAGCAAGGTTTTAATAATCTTGCCACGCATCTGCAAGAAGCCAGAGATAAAGGCACGGACGAAATAGATCAGTTGCGTCAGATAGCTTTAGGCTATTGGGAATTTGCCTCTACGCAGACGCCGTCATATAGAATTATGTTTGGGTTAGGAATTCCAGCCTGCGAGACCATCAACAGTTCGGATGAAATGAAAGCTAGTTCGAATATGATGTTACAAGCCATAGAAGCAATATTGTCACATTACAATAATGAACAAGTAGATAGGCACCTTAAGTTGAAAACCTTTTGGTCGATGCTGCACGGTTTTGTGGCCATTGATTTATTGTCCAACAAAGAAATTAGCAAATTACCTCCTCCTACTGTGATTGATGCTGTAGAAGGATTTATTTATACATTACAAAAACACAAATAACAACAACATGGGATTATTACAAGATTTACAATGGAGATATGCAACCAAAAAAATGAACGGAAAAGTGGTTGCACAAGAAAAAGTAGATTATATCATCGAGGCAACACGTTTGGCCCCTACATCTTCCGGATTACAACCTTTCAAAGTGATACAAATTACAGATCCAGAGTTGAAAGCTAAAATTCAGCCTATTGCTTTCGGACAATCACAAATCGTAGATGCTTCACATCTTTTGGTATTCGCCGCTAACGAAGAGTATACGGAAGAATATCTAAACAAAGTATTTGCCTATAGCGAGCGTGAGCGTGATCTACCAGAAGGATATTCTAACGATTATAAAAATATGCTGTGGTCTACCTATGCAAAACAAACACCTGAGCAACACTTCCACCACGCAGCTAAACAAGCTTACATCGGTTTTGGTCTAGCCATTGCTGCAGCGGCCGAACAACGTGTGGATGCTACACCAATGGAAGGTTTTAATAGTCAAGAATTGGATGAATTGCTAGGCCTTAGCAAGCTTGGATTAAAATCCGTTACTATTCTTACTTTAGGCTATCGCGATGAGTCAAGTGACTGGTTAGTGAATATGAAAAAAGTTAGATTACCAATGGACGAATTCCTTATCAACTATAATTAATCCTATATATTTTCTATTTATAGCTCCAGTAAAATTTACTGGAGCTTTTTTTTTTTGCTACAAACCTACCAAACCAATTGATTTACTGCCTATAGCTAATTCCAATATTAAAATGCTGAGAGCCAAAATTTCGATCGATTACTTTGGTGAATATATGGTACGGCGAATAGTTGTATTGTGCAAACAGGCCTACGTTATTTATATTTAATTTAATCGATTGGCCGATATGGAAGGTACTGAACGGACGTATGAAAACAGGTTCACCCTCCTCTTCTTTTCGCTTTGGGGACCAGCCTGCATATTCTTCACGCAATTTCACGTCATCATAAAAGTAAAAACTATAGCCAAAATGTGTGGACCAATTCAAACTTCTAGTGCCTGCATTATTTTTGAATAGTGCCTTATCTAATCTCAGCCCCAGATTGCCCGCCAAAGATTTTGTAGTTGAATTAAAATCAGCATTGGCATACTCAAAGGCATGTTCTTTCGGAAAGCTCAATTGCAATCCATAGTTTATGATAGAATTTTCAGAGAATTGGGATCTATACCACATGCCGAATAATGGTGTTGGATTCATATAATTTTTTAAGGCTCCAATTGGGGTAAACCAACTTACTTCAGCCTCAAATCTTTTAAAATTCGAAGAATCGGCTTCAGCATGCATCTCCTGGGCAATCAATAGTACGGTATTTAAGGAAAATACCACAGTCGCTAATAGTGCTTTCATACTAAAAATTTATAAATGGTAACACTCTTTTACGATTCTTATTGAGAAGCCCCAACTGCATTCCACAAACATCATCCGAAATATTTATTAATCCAATCTGCAATCCTTTAACATGCAGGGATTTATTATAAATACCAATTTGTACCCCACGCATTTTCGTTTATCAAAATTTATTGGCGCGATATTTAACCCTGTAGCATAGTCCGTATAGTTACCAAAACCAGCTATACTCAAACCTTTCATCTCATGAACAGCGTTAAATGTGGCATTAAAACTAATTCCTCGCATGGAATGCCCTGCATTATACATTGCTATATTTATACCTTTATGGTTCACACTTGTAAGATATCCGCCCAAAGCCAGATTAATACCATTCACATTTACTGTGGTATCGGTATGCGTTTGCTTCAAATTACTCCCATACATCACGGCCATAAAGACCACAAATGGCGATAAGGCCATCAGTTCTACATTTAACCCGTTTATTTCCTTGGTCTCACCTTTCTTGCCAAAATGCCCGACACCAACTACTAAACCATTCACTTTTTTGGTCTCTCGTGCCAGTGGCGACAAAGAAAATACCTGTGTTTTTTGAGCGAATAATGAGCTTGTATGCACACAAATCATTATCCATAAAATAATTGCTTTCATAATCTTTAAGTTTAATTTATACTCAAAATTATTGCGATTATTAAATAATAATTTGTGATTAAATCATATATTTAATTTTCATTTTGCGATTATCACAAAATCCATGGAACATGAAAAATTTTTACAGATTATTAGAAAAAAGATTGGACCGTCAATTTCCTTGATAGAGCAACTCTCGCAGGTGTTGGATATAAGTTATGACGCAGCGCATAGGCGGGCTTCCAATAAAAGTAAGTTAAGCCTAGAAGAAACCGCAATTTTGGCCAGACATTATGGTATTTCTTTGGATAATCTATTCCAAAAGGAGAAGTATGTATTGGTAAATAAAACCAAAGAAATTAATTCTTTTGAAGATTTGTCAAACTATCTTTCGCAATCCTTCAATCATTTATCCACGTATAAAAACGATTCAACAACAGAAATATATTACTCCGCCAAAGACATTCCCTTATTTTACACCTTAGGTTCGGACGTATTGTCTCAATTCAAACGATTCGTGTGGATGCAAATTCTCAATCCTAATTTATTGATGCCCTTCAAAGATTTTCAATTCAAAGCGCAGCTGTTGGAAAGCTCCCAAAACTTACTTCAATTTTATGACAACACGACTAAGCATGAAATTTGGAACGATACGACCATAAATAGTACGCTGCAGCAGATTTTATACTTTTATGATTCCAATTTATTATCCACAGAGGAAGCTTTAGCCATCTGTGAGCAGGTAGAAAAATTAATAATTACGTTGGAATCACAATGCAATATGCAAAACGATAGATTTAAAATATACCATCATGATCTGTTGATTCTAAACAACAATGTATTAGTCTGCAATCAAAAGAAAAAAACGCTATTTGTGCCTTATACGATGCTGGGTTATTTCATTACCAATGATGAGGAAACATGTAATCATTCGCATAATTTTTTCCAACATCAACTAAAAAACTCCAAGTTATTAAACACAGCAGGCACGCGAGATAAAAAACTCTTTTTCAACAAAATGTATAAGAAGATAAAATATTACAAAGATAAATTGAATGACGACAATCAATTTATGTAGCGCTTATTTGAAAATTTCTAATACTTCTTCTACCGTCACTTTACCAAAATAAGACTGTATGTCCAGCGTATGGAATAAGGATCGGATAGCATCTTGATCATGCTTTACGCCTACAAGCTTACCTTCTAACTCCTCAATGGCATTGGAAGCGAAGAAGTCCCCAAATATCTTAGCTTCTTGAATAATACCCTTGTGGACATCCAAGTGTACCTCAATAAATCCTGCTGGCACTTTATTCGCTTTTTTGAAATTGTAGTCTGGTGAGAATCCAAAATTCCACTCCCAAGTGCTATACTTCTCAGCTATCAACTTTTCGATTGCCTCCATATCTTGCTGATCAAATTCATATACTTGGACATTTTCGTTGGAAGATTTTATTTCTTCAATAAATAACTGTTTGAATGATGCTGTGGTCGTTCCGGAAGGCAAATAATCAATCAAGTTTGTGACACGCGCGCGGTTGGATTTCACAGCTTTATCGACAAATTTTAGCGGATTGACTTTCAGTGCATCTGCCAGCACAGCCATTTCAGAATTGATCAATATGGTGCCATGCTGAATCATCTTTTTGGATTTGATGGTTTTCGCATTGCCACTGAATTTTTTACCATCCACCAACAAATCGTTTCTTCCTTCTAGCTTCGCTGGTACACCTAAACTGTTTAACAGTTTGACCACAGGAGTTGTGAAGGTTTCGAAATCGCTAAAATCTTTGTCTGAGGCTAATGTATGAAAGGAAAAATTCAAATTCCCCAAATCGTGATATACAGCTCCTCCACCCGATAGACGTCGTACGACCTTTATATCATTTTCCTTTACGTAGTCCAAATTAATCTCAGCTAGGGTGTTTTGAAATTTACCGATGATTATAGAAGGTGCATTGATGTAAAATAATAGAATTTCTTCTTGTGGAAATTTTTGCAACAAATATTCTTCCGATGCTATATTGAAGTACGCATTGTGCGATGGAGAGTCAATTATGATCATACTTTGCTATTTTATACAAAGTTAACAATAAGATCGAAGTTCGCTCCTTTCATTTATATTTTGTATATTTGTAAAAAAAGCCGCACATTTTCGCCTATATTCTCATCTCAGAATTTCCTGTCGATAATTTAGACTTTTCTCAAATTTAAAAATCATCATTAAATAACAATACATGGGTCAAAGCCAACAAACATTTAGAAAAAAAGAAATCGCTAAGAAAAAATTACAGAAACGTAAAGAAAAAGAAGAAAGAAAAGCACAACGTGAAGATTCTAATGACAAAGGTAAAGCATTAGAAGAAATGTTCGCATATGTAGATGAAAACGGAAATATATCGGACAAACCACCCGTTAAGAAATACGAATTCAAAGAAGAAGATCTAATCCGTCCAGAAGTAGAAGATGTCTACTCATTTGGTAAAGTATCGTTTTACAACGAAGCAGGTCAGTATGGATTTATTCGTGATAATGAAACACGCGAAAATGTGTATTTCAACTTCAAAATTTTAGGTTTTGTCTTACATCAAGACCAAAAGGTAAAATTCAAATCGCAATCGAGCAAACAAGGGCTTCAAGTTACTGAAGTAATTGTCTTATAATATACTATTACGAACTTCCTCAAGTTCTTATAAATAAACAAAGGCGAATCTAATAGATTCGCCTTTTTGCAAGATAAGTATAATTAAAATTAGTTTACTCTTACATTAGTGGCATTGATGCCTTTACGACCGTTCTCTACATCGTAGGTAACCTGGTCTCCTTGTTGAACTTGGTCAACTAATCCTGATACGTGTACAAAGATGTCATCGCCACCACCATCAGGTGTAATAAAACCAAATCCTTTAGTTTCATTAAAAAACTTTACAGTTCCGTTATTCATATTATGTATTATTATTAAAGACCACAAGGTAGGTATAATAAATGGATAATCAACTATTTATTTCATTTATTATTAATTACCTTCAATAGTAAAATCCGAATTCTAACGATAAAAAAAATGAAAACAGTCTTTAATACCATTCTAACGAGCTTATTAGTATTTTCGATTTTTATAAGTTTTCTATTGGTTACAGACTACCTAAAAAATGACCTTATAGTCATTCCTATTTGGTTATTAATTTACTCATAATTCTTCAAATTGTTCTTGTAGTCATCTTAGGATTAATAACATTTAAACGGAAGAACATAATTCTAATATCTATCACGCTCTTACTATCATTACCTACACTTGCAATATTATATTATAAAATAACTGATCAAGCTCATCCTATGATTAGAAAATACATTAATGGCAATGCCAAAATAATAAATCAAAATAAAAATATAACCGTATTTACAGATTCAATTCTAATAGTTCAATTGAAGTATATCAAATGGACTTAAATAAATATGTATTAATACATAATGATTCAAAAGGCTTCTTTAATGATTCCGTATATATTAATTGGTCAGTAATCTATATCAATACAGTAGAAAGGTGGGTGGGTCTACAATACTACGACCCTCAGTATTTTGTTAAAATCAATGATAAGCTTTTGCAAAGTGATATGGGAGAAAAGTTTGTTCCTATTGATTTTGATATAAAGTCTTGTGTTAAATACGAAACCACCATTACACATACAGACTCTTTAGTAACCTTCAATCTTCCAAAAGAAGCTATTTACAAGACTATTGAGTTAAGATTTTAGTTTACTGAAAATTTTCTTCATTCAGTCCTTTACTCAAAAAATAAATAATAGCAGACGCGAATAGTATGGACATAATATAGATCCAATATATTGGATCAGTAATCTCCATAATACCACCTAAGACAATAAAAACTAAATATACGATTGTGAAATATTTAATAATAAATCCTGTATTTAGAATTTTTCGTTTAACAAAGAAATAACCAATTGTCCAAAGCACATATACTCCCAATAAAATTGTTGATGCTATTAAAAGCAATAATGGAGACATTCCATACTCTCCACCATTTAATCTAAAAACCCCACAAAGAAGGATACATGTAAAAAAACTTAATAATGTATGTCCTACTAATAATCCGACTTACTTAATGAAAGTATGAAACATACCTCTAATATAAACAAAAAAGTCTCCTTCGTAATCGAAGAAGACTTTTAATATTTCTAAAAATGAATTACTTACAAAGCAGCAATAGCATTATTTAATGTCGCTGAAGGACGTAAAGCTTGCGTAGCTAATTCATCATTCGGGAAGTAGTAACCACCGATATTTTGTGCTTTACCTTGAGCAGCGATCAATTCTTCATTGATTTTAGCTTCATTTGCAGTCAATATTTCAGCTAAAGCAGAAAATTTACTAGCTAATTCAGCATCTTTCGTTTGTTTTGCTAATTCTTGCGCCCAATATAAAGTCAAATAAAAGTGAGAACCACGGTTGTCAATTTGACCTACTTTACGAGCTGGAGATTTGTCATTTGCTAAAAACAAAGCGTTCGCCTCATCTAGTGCGTCAGCCAAAACTTGCGCTTTAGGATTGTTTTGAGTTTGTGCTAAGTGCTCGAAAGAAGCTTGTAATGCTAAGAACTCACCTAATGAATCCCAACGTAAGTAACCTTCTTCTAAGAATTGCTCTACGTGTTTAGGTGCAGAACCACCAGCACCAGTTTCGAAAAGACCACCACCATTCATTAATGGAACGATAGACAACATTTTCGCTGAAGTACCGACTTCTAAGATTGGGAATAAATCTGTCAAGTAATCACGTAATACGTTACCTGTAACAGAAATAGTATCTAATCCTTCACGGATGCGATCCAATGTAAATGTAGTAGCCTCAATAGGAGACATTACGAAAATGTCTAAACCATTTGTATCGTAATCGCCTAAATATTTCTCTACTTTCTTGATAATCTCTCTATCGTGAGCACGGTTCTCGTCCAACCAGAATACAGCTGGAGTAGCCGATAAGCGTGCACGGTTTACCGCTAATTTAACCCAGTCTTGGATTGGAGCATCTTTAGTTTGACACATGCGGAAGATATCACCAGCTTCAACAACTTGAGCCATCAATACAGCACCATTTGCATCTACGACACGGATAGTACCATTTGCAGCAGCTTGGAAAGTTTTGTCGTGAGAACCGTATTCTTCAGCTTTTTGAGCCATCAAACCTACGTTAGGAACTGAACCCATAGTTTGAGGATCTAAAGCACCGTTTTCTTTACAATCTTCGATTACAGCTTCGTAAACGCCAGCGTAAGAACGGTCAGGAATGATCGCGATCGTATCACGCTCTGCTCCTGCTTTGTCCCACATCTTACCACCGATACGAATCATAGCTGGCATAGAAGCATCTACGATTACATCCGAAGGCACGTGTAAGTTTGTAATACCTTTGTCCGAATTAACCATAGCTAAGTCAGGACCATTGTTGATAGCCGCTTCAATAGCCGCTTTTACTTCTGCTTCTTTTTCGTTACCTGCGATTTTAGCGAAAACCTCACCTAATCCATTGTTTTTGTTGATACCTAATGAAGCGAATAATTCACCGTATTGCGCGAATACATCCTTGAAATAAACTTCTACGATAGCACCGAAAATGATCGGATCAGAAACCTTCATCATCGTAGCTTTCAAGTGTGCTGACAACAATACGCCTTCAGCTTTCGCTTCAGAGATAGTAGCCGCAACAAATTCTTTTAATTTAGCTACATTCAATACCGATGAATCAATAACTTCACCCGCTTTTAATGCTGCCAAACCTTTTAATTCTTTTACTGAACCATCTTCAGCAATGAATTCTATTTTATATTGTGAATCATTCTCGATAGTCACAGATTGCTCCGTAGCGTAGAAATCACCATCAGTCATTGAAGCCACTTTTGTTTTGCTATCCGCAGCCCATGCTCCCATACGGTGTGGGTTAGCTTTAGCGTAATTTTTAACGGCTTTAGGCGCACGACGGTCAGAGTTACCTTCACGTAAAACTGGGTTTACTGCCGATCCTAAAATTTTAGCGTATGTAGCTTTGATTTTTTCTTCTTCTTCTGTTGCTGGCGCATCAGGGTAATTTGGAACTGCGTAACCAGCAGCTTGTAATTCAGCAATAGCTCCCTTTAATTGAGGAATAGAAGCTGAAATATTTGGCAACTTGATGATGTTAGCGTCAGGAGTAGTTGCTAACTGTCCTAACTCCGCTAATGCGTCAGCAGTTTGTTGCTCAGGTTTTAAATATGCATTGAAATTAGCTAAGATACGGCCAGCTAATGAAATGTCTCTTAATTCTACATCGATATCCGCTGTCTTAGCGAAAGCTTGTACAATAGGTAAAAAAGAGTAAGTAGCCAATAATGGCGCTTCATCTGTTTTAGTGTAAATGATTTTAGATGACATAGTTTCTGTTGAAATTGTATGATTTTTCTGTTGTCAAAATAGAAGTCGTAGCAAGAGCTAAACTCCTATTTTAAAATTCGCCTAAAGATAAGAAAATGAAAATTAAATAGCTATAACGAGTTCAATTATGACTGAAATAGGAAAGTCATTGGCGAGGATGGATTACAAATCCAAATACACTTCTTTCTCAAACTTGAATTTCTGCCCATCTTCTAATTCACCTGAAACTGTAAATTTGGTCAAACCCTTATTAAATCGAGCGTTAGTAAAGAATATGTTATTAAAAGTGGCCTTATTCTCTGTATCGTGTAAAACAACTGCATTACCATCGACACTTAACAGGTCACTATTCGCCTCTATAGTTTGTTTTTTGTATGAAAATGATTTGTTAATAGAAATAGACGTGTTTTTCCAATTAATCCAATTGAATATAACAGGAGATTCAGCTAATGCTATTGGTATTATTGAGAATTTGCTTGTATAAGTAAGCTCTGTTTTTAAATCTACATAAATGTCAAACGGCCTAATTCGTGTATCCAATGTACTGAAAACTGAATTATGCTGAAAGAACACTAAACTTCTTTCAGGAATATACTTATATTTTGCATTCGGACGATCTTCTTCATCCGAACTGCATGATGATAATGTCAGAAAAATAATAAAATAAATAATTGGAAGTATTTTGACTTTCATAGTAAAGTAACCACTCAGGTACTATAGAATAGCAATGCTGTAGAAAGCATCGAGGACAGATTGTGAGTTCTTAATACAAGTGTCGGCAACAGATCTTATTGTCGCATAGTTTTGTGCTCCATTGTTCGATTTGAACATCCCAGATACTTTTTGCTTGACC
>NZ_SMBZ01000043.1 GCF_004342685.1 Sphingobacterium alimentarium | reverse complement strand
TCCTCTCATGTGTCTGCTACATTTACCTTGATGCTTCTGTACAGTATAGGACTTTAGTTTGTGTTGCAACCTCATCCAGCAGCTTAGGCCTTATATGTAGTTTCTGTCCGTCAGACCGAGAGTTTGCCTAATGCTTCCTTCAGATTCCACCTCACGGTGGACACCCTTGCCTTCGGCTAACACTTCCAACTGTAATGGCGTGTTCGGGACTTGCACCCTAGAGTTATCGCCCATGCCGGGCGCAGCAAAAAAAAGCCGAAGATAAAATCTTCGGCTTTTAGAATAGCAACCTACAAGGTCACAAAAATAACTATTTATTCAAATTAGGGTTATTGATAACCTCTGCCTGAGGTATCTCAAAAGTCAATTCGCCTGCGTTATATTTGTATGGAGTACCTACGTGGAATAAGTGATTATCACCACGTGTTACAGTTCCTTTATTACGTTTTAATGCTAAATACGATTTACCCTCACCCCATAATTCAATACGAGTTTGCAAATAAATTTCGTTGATCAAATCTTGACCTGAAAGTGTATTTACATAAGCGTAATCAGCCGCATTTTGGTAACGTTGTGCTAATAAAGCTTTCAATGATGCGATAGCTTTAGCATCTTGTCCTAATTGTGCATTTGCTTCAGCATTCAATAGATACATTTCATCTATACGCATATAAAGATAATCAGTAGTAATTGTACGTTGACCACCTACCACTAGATCTGGAGCGAAAAACTTACCTAGAGGTAAATAATCAGCCTCTGCGTAGAATTGTTTCTTTCTAACATCATTAGCAGGGATCAAGTCGTAAAGACCTGCATCGATACCTTTAGGGTCACCTGCCCATGTGTAGCTGTAAGTAAACAAATCCATCTGTCCCCACCATGATACTAGGTCAAGACCTGTGGAAACCTGAATGTCAGCACCCCACATCCAACTTGCTGTTTCAATATTATTAAATCCAGCGTCTGAATTAGAAACTTTATAATTCCAATCCCAATATCCTGTTGCATTAGCAGGCTTCTCGATAGTTAAGTTACCAGCTGCTTGAGAATATGTAGTTAGAGAGAAAGCACCAGAAGAGATAACTTGACCAGTAAGGTCAGCTACTTTCTGCCAATCCGCGTTAGTACCTCTTGCAGCGTAAGCATATGCTAACATACCCTTAGCTACATTTTGGTTGATTTCTCCTTTTGTAGATCTAGAGTAACCTTGCAATAATTCTACCGCTTGCGTCAAATCTGATGTAATTACATCAAAGATCTCCTGTGCAGTAGCTTTAGGTTGGTTAATCTGTGAAGATGATGTCAATAATGGAAGCACTTTTTGTGATCCTGTACCATACAATTCAGGAGAATACAAGTTCATTAAATAGAAGTACGAGTTACCACGTACTGCTTTCGCTTGCGCATAAGCATACTGATCACTTTTGGATTCTGGAACAGCATCATTACCACCCAATTTATCGATAATACTATTTGCAGAATAAATCATTGCATAATAGTATCTCCAAGGCGTATAATTCGGGTTGGTAGTGAAGTTGATAGGAGCAGATAGATTGGCAATAGTTTCATACCATCCGTAATTTACACCTTCTAAAGCAACGTCACCCGACAATAAGTCCATGTATATATCATAGCCTTTTTGACCGAAGTCATCATGGCCAGTAGTACCACCTGTACCCGTTTGGTACATCTGCGCATACAAGCCTCTGATTAGAGATTCCGTACTTGTTTGTTCTGGAGTTAATTTTTCTGTAGGATTTTTTTCCAAAAAATCCTTTTTACAACTACTGAACGAGAATGTTGCAGCAGCTAATGCGATATATAATAATTTACTTTTAGTCATTTTGATTAAAATTTAGCGCGTAAACCAACTGAGAATGTAGATAGTGGTGAATACGTGTATGTGCTAGTATTACCGTTTTCAGATGCTGAAGGGTTGAAACCTTTGCGTGCAGAAGCAATAAATAAGTTATCACCTGATACCCACACATTCAAGTTGCCAAGACCAGCATTCTTAACGAAAGATTGTGTAAATGTATAACCTAGGCGTACATTGTTCAATCCTAAGTAATTAGCTTTAGTTAAGAAACGAGTTGACAATGAAGTCACGTTAGGATCCACACCTGCGTTGTTTGAAATACGAGGCACATCAGTGATATCACCTTCTTTCTGCCATCTGTTGAACATGTCTGTATGCCAGTTGTTAGAACCTACATAACCGTTACCCATCAAACCTGCATATGCATAATCATAAGCATAACCACCTAAACGGTATACAAATTGAGCTGCTAAATCAAAGTTTGCATAGCCTGCTCTCAAATTGAATGCACCTCTTAATTTTGGTAATGATGATTTACCTACATAGTATTGAGTCGCTTGAGCATACGTTTTAGTAGTACCTTCGAATATCTCTTGATCATTTACATTTGCAAATTGAGATAATGAAGTAATTTGCTCTCCGCTATCAAACTGTCCGTTACCATTGTTATCTGTATAGAAAACTTTCCAAGTACTTGCACCATCAAAAGGATCGACGCCAGTATATTCACGCATGTAGTAGTCATAGATAGACTTATCTTGTGCCCACGCATATGGTGATTGAACGTCGATTTCTTTAGGTAGACCTGTAGTAGGATCATTTGGCATTTTAGTGATTTTGTTAGTGAAAGTTTCACCATTTACACTAATGTCAAAGTATCCTTTGTCTGATTTCCAGATGTGACCTGTTACATCAAATTCTAAACCTTGGTTTCTTAAGTTACCTTCGTTCACTTTAACTAAAGCGTATCCTGTAGAAGTACCGAAACGTTTGTTGAAGATCAAATCAGAAGTATTCTTAACATAGTATTCAACTGTTGCTGATACATATTTTCCGATTTCAAAGTCAGCACCCACTTGGAACATTTTTGATGTTTCCCAAGTCAAATCAGGGTTACCTTTAGTTTCGAAAATTGTAGCTGCTTGGTCATTTACGTTTTGTACATCGTACAAATCATAACCTGAGTAATATCCTACGCCTGCTTGATCACCTAATAAACCGTAAGAAGCTTTCAGTTTCAAGTAAGGAATTGTGGAATTGCTGCTGAAGAAATCTTCATTAGAAACAATCCATCCAGCACCTACCGAACCAAATGTACCCCATTTATTATTTAAGAAACGAGATGAACCATCACGACGGATAGTACCTGATAAGTAGTACTTGCGTGATAAATCATAGTTTACTTGTCCGAAGAAACTTTCTAAAGTATAATCGTTAGTATATGATCTCACTGGATCCGATACCGCAACATTGTTAAACTCTAAGATATCGTTGTCTACCAAGTTATATCCAGACATAGTTTGGATATTTTGAGAGAAATCCGTTACCTCATGCGCTACTAATGCTTCTAAGTTGTGACCACCGTCAAATGAAGTTTTGTAACGTAATAAGTTCAATAAGTTTAAGTTTTTCAACTCTGTTGTCTGACGGTAAAGGCTACCACCTTGAGACGCTGCAGATCCGTAGAATTTGTTACCTCTACTTGTATAGACATTGTTATAATACTCCATACCTAGTGAGTTTTCGAAAGTCAAACCTTGCATGATATTGAAATTCAAATAACCACGACCCGATATTTCGTTTCTAATATGACGGTTGATATTGTAAGTAGCATCCGAAATCGCATTTGTCAATGATCCAAAACGACGGCCGTTGCTATCTCCGTAATCATATTGGTAACCACCGAAGATATTATCAGGGATTTTATCGCCATTAGCATCGCGTTTGAACAATGGATAAATTGATGGCATATTATCCACAAACCAGAAGATAGAACCTGAATCTGAAGATTGACCATTGTTATTACGTTGCGTACGTGCATAGTTCAAGTTTACACCAGCATTTAACCAAGGCGTAACTTTTTGGTTCAAATTCATACGACCTGAGAAACGCTCGAAGTCAGAATTTACAGAGTATCCATTATCACTCAAGTAACCGAATGAAGTGAAGTAATCCGATTTTTCAGATGAACCACCAAATTTCACGTTTGCATCCAAACGGTTAGAATTTTGGAATGCGTGATCCTCCCAATTTTCAGGAGTCCATTTTCTGTTGATACCCGATTTAAAAGTACGCGTAGTAGGATCTATCATTTGTGATACATCCGAAGTTTCCCAAATATTGTTAGCAGGTCTCAAACCGATACCATTCGATCTGAACAACATTTGATTAGCATAATTAATATATTGAGCTTCTGTAGTATAAGCTGGAGCACCATTCGAAGTTAACAAACGTGCATAGTTATATAAACCTTCCCAACCTAATGCTACATATTCTTCTGGAGTGCTTACCACATCGTAACGAGGCAATAATGACATATTCACACCATAGTTAACATCAGCCTCTATAAAAGACTCTTTACCACGACCTGTTTTAGTAGTCACGATAATTACACCGTTAGCTCCACGTGAACCGTAGATAGCTGTCGCAGCCGCATCTTTCAATACAGTCACACTAGCAATATCAGCATTATTAATAGATGTCAAGTTACCAGAAAATGGAACACCATCCACTACATATAAAGGATCTCTATTACCATTTACTGATCCGTAACCACGAACGCGAATTGTAGCCGCAGTACCTGGTTGACCTGATGCAGTCGTAACTTGTAGACCTGCAACCTCACCTGTAAGTGCTTGCGAAATATTAGAAACATTTTTCTTTTCAATATTTGCAGCATCAATTCTTTTTGCTGATCCTGTAAATGCTTCTTTAGTTGTGCTACCATAACCTACTACAACTACTTCTTCTAGCTCTGTATCTTCACTCGCTAATACGATCGTAAGAACAGAAGAATTACCAACAAGAATGCGTTGTGCTGTATATCCAATAGATGAAGCTTCGATCGTAGCGCCTGGATTGACAGTCAAGGTAAAACTACCAGACGCGTCAGTCTGCGTAGCCTTGGTAGTACCAACTACCGCAATAGAAACACCACTGATTGGCGTCCCATCAGCAGATGTTACCTTACCACTCACTTGACGTTCTTGTGCATACGATACACTTGCAATGCAAGCAACCGCAAACATAGTACTGAGTAACTTTTGTTTCATGTGTTTATTAATTGTTTTAAAAAATATTTTTAAATGCTTAAAACAATTGCATACACAACATTACTAGGGAATAGAAAAATACTATCATCCGTTAATGAAGCCGCATGTAATTGATGGCTTTTCATTAATATAGACGATTATAAATGGTAGTATATCGTTTGGTTATTTAACAAAAATTAACAAACGAATCGCAAATGTATGATATAGAAGTTGCTATTACAAGTTTTTTAATAAAAAATGTAATTAGATATGAGATATAAACAAAATCCCGATTACAGATATAAAATATGCAAGAAACAATCCACTAAGTAAAGATTCGACTCAGGGCGCTAGCTGCAGAATTTTATTTCGTCCAACACGAAATTAACAAAACATTAACATTTGCTCACGGATTTGGTAGTACCTTTTTGTCCCAAAAAAATAAATAGAATACAATCTTTCCTATCTTTGTAACATGAGATTTGACATCATCACCGTTTTGCCCTCGTTATTAGAAAGTCCCTTTGCGCACTCTATTCTACAGCGCGCACAAAAAAAAGGGATTGCTGAGATTCATGTTCACAATTTGAGAGAATACGCTGTCAACAAGCACAAATCCGTCGATGACTATCCGTATGGTGGTGGGTCTGGGATGGTCATGCAAATCGAACCCTTTGCACAATGTATTGAAAAATTGCAAAGCGAAAGAACGTATGATGAAATCATCTATATGACTCCTGATGGGGTGACTCTCAATCAAGAAATGGCTAACGACCTGTCGACCAAAGAAAACATTATTATTCTTTGTGGGCACTACAAGGGAATTGACCAGCGCATACGCGATGTGTTCGTGACACGCGAAATTTCAATTGGCGACTATGTGCTTTCAGGTGGAGAACTTCCTGCGGCGATTGTCGTAGATGCAGTGGTTCGTCTAATACCCGGCGTATTATCGGATGAGACCTCGGCACTTTCGGACTCTTTCCAAGACGGCCTATTGGATGCACCAATATATACGAGACCTGCAGAGTGGCGGGGCCACCGCGTACCTGATGTACTATTAAGTGGCAATGAAGCCAAAATCAACGAATGGCGTGATGAGGAGCAACTCAAACGCACAAAAGATCGCAGACCAGACTTATTAAAAGATTAATATATCTTTGTATTTATTATTTTTTTAATAAAAAATATTTGATTAATTAAAACTTATTATAATATTTGTACTTACATGAATACGAATAATACATATCAATTGTGGTGGTGGCCTGAAGCAACAAGCATCGGGTAGCAATCCTTATTGGTAATAATTATAACATTTTTATTAAATCAACCAAAACCATTAAGCCCGATGTCAAGTACATCGGGCTTTTTATTATATTCAAAACTTAATTATAAAAGGAAAATGAAATATTCTTTTAAGACTATTTATAAAAAAATTCTGGCTGACACCACTACACCTGTGAGCATTTACCTCCGCCTACGGGACTCTTTCCCCAATAGTCTACTATTGGAAAGTTCGGAATATCACAGTAGAGATAATAATATCAGTTATATTTGTTGTCAGCCTATAAGCGGAATCGTACTCAATGACGACGAATTGTCCATCACATACCCCAACAAAACCAAAGTTGTAAAATCCGCTCAGGATATCAATCTCAGAGAAGAAATATCCTTATTCAGACAATCATTTGAGACCAATCACTTGCCTGAAGTCAATGTCATCTCCAATGGTTTATTCGGATATTTCACATTTGATGCGGTAGAACATTTTGAAGACATCAAACTTACAGTTGCCCCGAATGAGGCGCGCAAGATACCGGCAATGCAATATCATGTATATAAGTATGTGATCGCTATTGACCACTTTCGCAACCAACTGTTTATATTCGAACATCTATTGGATGATGAGGCATCCGATTTAGAACGGTTGGAATATATTATTCAGAACAAAAACTTCCCGGAGTATAGCTTCCAAACAAGAGGCGACGAAAGCTCCAACTTGACGGATAATCAATTTATGCAGCTCGTGGAGAAGATGAAAACCCACATTCAGCGTGGCGATGTCTTTCAGATTGTGCCTTCACGGGGTTTTGCAACACCATTTGCAGGTGATGAGTTTAATGTATACCGGGCACTCCGCTCCATCAACCCTTCGCCGTATTTATTCTACTTTGACTATGGCGATTTTAAATTATTTGGTTCTTCGCCCGAGGCGCAGATCACTATCAAAAAAGGCGAAGCTACGATCTATCCTATTGCTGGAACATTCAAACGTACTGGCGACATGGAAGAAGATGAAAAAATTGCCGAGACACTGAAGAATGATCCAAAAGAGTCCTCCGAACATGTCATGTTGGTGGATTTGGCCCGAAATGACCTTAGCAGACATTGCCATCAGGTCGAGGTTAAGTCTTACAAAGAAGCGCAGTATTATTCGCACGTCATCCATCTTGTCTCAAAGGTGTCGGGCAAACTCAATGAAAACACCAATCCATTCGATATTGTGGGGGATACATATCCTGCCGGAACATTATCTGGCGCACCCAAACACATGGCTATCACTCTCATTGACCGATACGAAGGCATGCAGCGATCGTTTTATTCGGGCGCATTAGGATATATGGGATTTAATGGAGATTTTAACCATGCTATTATTATTCGCTCGTTTTTAAGTAAGAAGAACGTCTTGCATTATCAAGCCGGTGCCGGTATAGTCTTAGATTCAGACCCCGAAAAAGAATTACAGGAAGTAAATAACAAAATCGCAGCGCTTAGAAGAGCGCTCGAATTAGCACAGACAATATGATACGCCCATTGATGTATTGTGAAAACGCAGAACAGGTGGAGTCTAGCATTCACACGATAAAGACTAGAATACAAGAATTAGTAGAACTTGAAAATTCATATACAGAAAAATTAAAAGAACTCAAGAGCAGATATATGCCCGAACAAGGTTCTTTCGGAAATCAAGATTATGGCATCCATGAAAAATAAAATATTAGTTATAGATAATTACGACTCGTTCACCTACAATTTGGTGCATCTGCTACAAGAGCTAAATGAATCCTACGAAGTCGTGAGAAATGACAAATTTGACCTCGACTATGTGGATCAATTTGATAAAATATTGCTTTCGCCAGGTCCGGGCATTCCGAATGAAGCGGGATTATTGATGGATGTGATTCGAAAATATGCGCCAACAAAAAGCATTTTGGGTGTATGTCTAGGTCAGCAGGCTATAGCCGAAGTCTTCGGAGGTACACTTTTCAATTTACCCAAACCCCTTCACGGAGTGGCTTCGTCCATCATCGTGACCGATGAAAGTGAAAAACTATTTCAGGATTTCCCTAGAGACTCTAAAATAGGTCGCTATCATTCGTGGGCTGTAGATCCGTCGACACTTCCGGACGTATTGAAAGTCACGGCGGTAGATGAAAACAACATCATCATGGCGCTTGCACATAAAGAATATGACGTACGAGGTATGCAGTTTCATCCTGAATCCGTGCTCACAGACAACGGTAAGACACTTATAGCTAATTGGTTAAAATAAGAAAAATGACTATCCTAGATAAAATTGTAGCACGCAAAAAAGAAGAAGTCGCAGCTGCGCAAGCAACTGTATCTTTGGAAGAACTGAAACAATATCCACTTTTCGGTAGAGAATGTTATTCGCTTCGCGAATCTATCTTCCATAACCAACGTACGGGAATAATCGCCGAATTCAAACGGGCTTCGCCTTCCAAAGGCCTTATCAATGGTACCGCAACGGTAGAAGAAGTTGTACAAGGCTATCAAGCCGCTGGAGCTTCAGCCATATCCGTATTGACAGACAATGATTTCTTCCAGGGCACACTCGAAGATTTGACAAAGGCCCGGGAAGTCCTTACTATTCCCTTACTCCGCAAGGAATTTATTGTCGATAAATACCAGATTGCTGAAGCTAAAGCCTATGGAGCTGACATTATTTTGTTGATAGCAGCCTGTCTATCCACGCATGAGGTAGAAGAATTTTCATTGTACGCCAAATCCTTAGGGCTCAATGTGCTCTTGGAAGTACATAACGAAGAAGAATTGCTCAACAACATATTCCCTTCGATAGATGCTATCGGGGTAAACAATCGCAATCTCAAATATTTCAGTGTATCGCTAGCCCATTCGTACGATCTGGTGAATAAAATCCCTAATTCCTTTATAAAAGTGTCCGAAAGTGGAATATCCGATCCGGAAACGATTAAAGATCTAAAAAGCCGAGGCTTCGACAGCTTTTTGATAGGCGAAAATTTCATGAAAACGGGAGATCCAGCACAAGCCATTTATGATTTTGTGCAGCAGATAAAATAGCCTATTTTCGTCAAAGTATATTCACAAAAAGAGGGAATTTTCCATTAAAGTATTTATTTACTTATTTTTGCAGCATGTCGGTGAAAATAGGTGAAAATATTGACCTTGGGGAATTCCCTTTATTATTAGCTCCCATGGAAGATGTGAGCGACCCTCCATTTCGTTACGTATGTAAACAGAATGGGGTGGATTTGATGTATACAGAGTTTATTTCCTCAGAAGGATTAATCCGTGACGCGGCCAAATCCCTTCAAAAGCTTGATATTTTCGAATACGAGAGGCCTATAGGTATTCAGATTTTCGGTGGCGATATCGAAAGTATGCGCCAATCTGCGGAGATTTGTACAAAAGCCAATCCCGATTTAATTGACATCAACTATGGTTGTCCGGTCAAAAAAGTGGTCTGTAAAGGTGCCGGCTCCTCCCTCTTGCAAGATATTGACAAAATGGTCGCTATGACCAAGGCAGTCGTCGAGGCCACACACCTACCTGTGACGGTTAAGACACGCCTAGGCTGGGACGATAATACCAAAAATGTATATGAAGTAGCCGAACGTCTCCAAGATGTGGGCATCAAAGCATTATCCATCCATGGTCGTACACGCGCGCAGCTGTACAAGGGTCAGGCAGACTGGTCAATGATTCGTGACATCAAAAGGAATCCACGTATCAAGATTCCAATATTCGGCAATGGCGATGTGGACTCTGTAGAAAAAGCAGCTGCATGGCGTCAAGAATATGAGGTGGACGGAATTATGATCGGCCGCGCTGCCATAGGTTATCCGTGGATATTCCGTGAGATCAAACATTTTTTCAATACGGGAGAACGCCTAGAAGGACCTACTATTGCCGAACGCGTAGATGTGTGCAAGACTCACCTCACCAAATCTATCGAATGGAAAGGCGACAAAACAGGAATTTTTGAAATGCGTAGGCATTATGCCAATTATTTTAAAGGCATTCCCAATTTTAAAGATTACCGTGTAAAATTAGTCGGTCTGTCTAATGAGCAAGACATCCTCGAAGTATTAGAGGATATAAAATATAATTTTTCAGAAGTAGCCGTTTAGAATTAACGGCTATTTCTGTATTTGTTAGAATGCAAAACTACACCAATCATACCTTTTCCGGTAACTTGGTCCTCGTTACTGAATTTGCCGATAAACTGTTTTCCAATTCCAAGATTCAGTTCAAATACAAACTTTTCTTTGCTACCCATTTACCACCTAGCCCAAAACCTAAGCCTGCCGAAGTATTTTTGGAAGAACTCGTGGTTTGCGAACCATTGCTCCACTCTTTATTTTCGACGACTGCAAAAGGAACAAATCCTTCAATATAAAAACCTGACGCATACTTAGCACCAAAATAAGCACGGTAATAAGGGGAAATTTGCACAAAATCGTCCAAATCGCTTCCAATACCGAAAATAGCATTGGCACCCACACCTGAATCTTCACTCAGAATACGTTCATAATTAGCGTTGACCGCTAGGCCTCCAATCAACCAGAATGGATCAATAAGAATATCACTTTTTCGAAAATTTGGCACTTCTTCCGATTGACCAAAAGAGTTGTTAACACTAAATAGTATTAACAAAAAGACAAATAGATTTCTCATAACTTAGTTTTATAAGCCTAAGTTAGAATAATTTTACAATTTTGCGACAATCGTTTTAATGATTTTTCTTTCAGAATAAATTAAGACTAGCATAAGCACTACAAATAAAGCGTTGTTGAGCCAAATATTACTTTCAAAAAGATAATACATGATCAAGGTCGCCACTGCACCAACTAGTAAATAGCTCACACATTTTAGCGTATTGTAAGGGATAGGATAATTTTTCTGACCTAAGTAATAGGAAATACCGACCATGAATAAGTACGTAATTGTGGTAGACACTGCAGCACCGAAATACGAAAAGGAAGGTATCAAACTCAAATTTAAAATCACGGTAATAATCGCACCGATACCCGAGATATAAAGACCATATCGTGTCTGATCCGACAACCTATACCACACGGATAGATTCATATAGATTCCGAGCAAAACATTATTGAGCAATAATATTGGAACGATATATAATCCTGACCAATATACGTCTTGCTGCAATTCACCTCCTTTGATAAAATATTTTATCCAGTCTAAATTCGCACACAATCCGACCATCACAACCACCATCGCCATGACAAAATATTCCATTATCTTGGCATAGACTTGCCGTGCATTCTCATTTTTCGCATAGGAAAAGAAAAAAGGTTCTGCCCCCAATCGGAATGCTGTCACAAAAAGATTTAGGAAAATAGCCAATTTGGCCACTGCGCCATATATACCCAAATCTGTCTCTCCCTGCGCTGTAGGAATCAATTTTGGGAACATCATCTTGTCCAGATGTTCATTGATGATGAACGAGATGTTGGCTATCAATATCGGAAAACTATAGCTCAACATACTTTTGAGAAGAGCGGCATCCACTCGGAAGGAGAATTTAGCTATTTGAGGTATTAGAAGGATTAAGGTAACTACACTGGCGATGAGATTGGAAATAAATACATTGCCCAACCATCCTTCTCGGTACCACCCTGAAGCTAACGACTGCCAGAAAGAAGAATTTTCCATCAACGTCGGAAGCCAGTACAATAAGAATAAATTACAAAATACGAGAATAAAGATATTAATAAGCTTTATTGCGCCGTAGCGTATGGGCCTTCCCTCTGCACGCAGACGTGCAAAAGGCACCACAGCCAAAGCATCCGCACCTAATATTACCGCAAAAAACTTAACAAAAGTGATGTATTCTTCCTTCGCCAAATCCACAGACTGAATCCAGGAGGCTATAGGATCCGAAAAAATAAACATGCTGGCCACAAAAAGCACTGTCGCGAACAGCGTAATGATGAAGCTATTGTTGAATACCTTTTCTTTATCCTTCGGCTCTACCTTCTGCAGATAACGAAAATATGTCGTCTCCATACCAAATGCCAGGAACGCATTGATAAGGGCAGCATAGGAATACAAATAAGTGAATACGCCATATAAGGAGGCTTCAAATTTTTTAACAAAGAAGGGTGTCAAAAGAAAATTTAAGACACGCGCTACAATTGTCGTCATACCGTAGATCACGGTATCGCTCAGAAATTTCTTAATGGCAGACACAATCAGAATTATTTAAGACGTTTGAGAACCTCAAAATTTTTGAAACCTTTCATATTGGGCGATTCTTCTACCTCCACCTGTTTGACTTCCGCTCTATCCGGTCCCTCATTACAAAATTCCAATAAAGAATCCAGTGCAAACTTATCTCCTTCAGCTTCAATGTATACTGCCCCATCCTTTTGATTAAGAACGAACCCTTTGATTCCTAGCTGATCCGCTACCGCTTTGGTAGTTGCTCTGAAATAAACGCCTTGAACTTTACCTGTTACTTTGATATTTATATGTTTCATCAAAGCAAAAGTAATCAATTAAATAATTCTTTGTAAAGTAACTTGATCCGTCATCTTTAAATTGGTAATATTTTTAAGCAGTACCAATCCGGGTTGCTTACCAACTTCTAAAGATCCAATATGTTTTTCCATGCCTAATGCTTTTGCGCCGTTGATAGTCGCCCATTGAAGGGTTTCCAACAAACTCAGGTCACGGTAGGCGCGATGTATGGTTTTCAATTCGTCTAATATGCTCAACGTATTATTGGACGCTAAACTATCAGTTCCCAGTGCAATATTATATTTGTGATCAGCAAACAACTGAACTTTTGGTAATATGTTTTCGATATATAGATTAGCATTTGGACACAAGCATAAGGTGACTTTGCGGCCCATACGCGTTATAAAATCCAAATCCTTAATCGACATATAGGTATTATGTACCAGCACAGTACGATTTGCTGATGGCAAAAAGTTAAGGTACGATTGAATAGAGTTACGCGCCTGCGCTTTGAAATCTTCAATGTTTATCCCAATCATTTCATAGAAACGCAGAAAATCTCCAGTTCGGTAACGGAACAATTTATTTTCCTCTTCACTTTCTTGATTGTGAATAGAAATAATATTGCTATCGCTTATTGATTTTTTGTACGCTTTGAAAAGTGCTTTGGAGCAAGAATAAGGCGCATGTGGGGTGATGGAAGCATGATTAGGATCAAAATAAAATTCGATGTCGCGGGCTTCATCAATTTTGCTCATTACTTCCTCATCACGAAGTCCAATAATCTCAACAAAGGTATGGTACTTAATTTTGCTCTGCGATTTTACCAGAGCGGATGCTGCCGTATTTGCATGATCTCCCACTGCTTGAATTCCGTTCTCAAACATCATCTTATCCGCCTCTTCCATTGCCTGCTCGATTTTTTCGGAATCATTCCCTCTCTTCCCGATAACCTGAGTGATAAAATCTACTAAGCCGGTTCGTCGAGGAATTTCGCCCAACATATGTGAAAGCTCGAGATGACAGTGTGTATTTACAAATCCCGGAATTAAAACTCCACATAATGTTTGAACATTCTCCATCCCCTCTTTAACCCCTTTGTAAATCCCTACAACTACCCCATCTTCGAAAGCAATCACTCCATTACGTATAGGCTCGGATGTAATCGGAATAATATAATCAGCCGAAAAGTATTGTATCATTATATTAGTGTGTGATTTAAGCAAAAATAGAATAAATCTATCTTTTGAAGATACAATTTTTCATGGAAATTCCCATTAAATTTTTATAAATTCAATATAATAGCTATTTTTGAAACATCGAATAGGGGTGCCTTGTTAGTTAACACGAATACAGGCTGAGATTATACCCGGTTTAATTTTAAAAAAAAAGAATTAAACACACCTGATCTGGATAATGCCAGCGGAGGGAATGGGCGGTTAAATTATACGTTACTGTAACCCCTTGCAGTAATAACGTTTAACTTATTTTACATTTTTTACTTATGATTAAGCATGTTATTGCTTTGTGGGCTTTGAGCCTTGTTGCGTTTGTATGTATTGCGCAACAAAAAACAACTATTAAGGTGGTCAATGAGCGGTCCTCGCCTATTTCTAATGCCACTGTCACGGTGAACAATTCCTCCAAAAAGACAAATGAAAGCGGGGAAGCAGATTTCACCTTGCAAAACAATTCAACTGTACATGTGAATGTGAGCCATGTAGGTTACAGCGATTACAAAACCACTTTGGCGGCAGGTAGCCCCTCCTTGACGGTGCAGATGAAGCTAAAAGTGATTCAATCGGAGGAAGTATTTGTGTATGCGACGCGGGCGAAAGAAAATGCAGCCACCACATTTAAGAATATTAGCAAAGAAGAAATAAAAAAAAATAACTTAGGACAGGATATTCCCTATTTGCTAGACCAGACTCCGGGAATCATCATTGGATCCGACGCAGGAGCAGGTATCGGCTATACCAATATGACCATTCGCGGTTCGGACAATCAGCGGATTAACGTCACTATCAACGGTATTCCGTTGAATGATGCAGAAAGTCAGGGCTCATTCTTCATCAATCTACCCGACTTTGCCTCCAGTACGGAGAGTATCCAGGTTCAACGCGGGATCGGTACCTCGACCAACGGAGCGGGAGCATTTGGTGCATCATTGAATTTACAGACAGATGCTTTGGAAACAAAGCCTTATGCTGAACTCAACAATTCTTTTGGGTCTTATAATTCTTGGAAGAATACTGTTAAGGCTGGTACAGGGCTTATTAACAATAAATTTGCATTCAACACAAGACTATCTCGCATTAGTTCCAATGGCTATATAGAAAGAGCTACTTCAAACCTCCAATCGCTTTATGTCGATGGCGGACTATACACCGACAAGCATATTTTGAAAGCGACTGTCTTCACGGGTAAAGAAAAAACATACCAAGCATGGTATGGCACAGCAGAGCCCTTACTAAAAGGTGACCGTGCGGATTTGGAGCGATATGCTAATAATAATTTTGGTTTGTATTCTGGCCCAGAATATGAGCGCCTGATGAATGCCGATAGACGTTACAATTATTACACTTACGACAACCAAACGGACAATTACAAGCAGACACATTCGCATTTACACTATACATACACTGCGAATAACGCTTGGAACCTGAATGCTGCACTTCATTATACAAGAGGTGCTGGTTATTATGAAGAATTCCGGGAGAATGACAAACTATCGCGATACGGCATTCCTAACCTTGTACAGGGAGGTGAAACAATAGATAGATCCGATCTAGTACGTAGAAGATGGTTGGATAATCATTTTTACGGCACCACATTCTCCGCAAACTACAAGCCGTCTACTTTATGGAATTTTACGCTAGGAGGTGCTTACAATGAATACATAGGTGATCATTATGGTGAAGTCATCCAAGTCGATGTTTATCCCAATACATCCTTCGATGACAAATACTATTTCAATGATGCGACGAAGAAGGATTTTAACACGTATTTCAAAGCGGATTATAGATTGGACAATTGGTTGGTGAATCTGGATGTGCAATACCGTAATGTGAATTACAGATCCCAAGGAGATGACGACAAAGTCAAAGATTTTGGATTCAAGGATAATTTACATTTTATCAATCCTAAATTGGGTGTCACTTATTTCGTATCACCCAATGCAAACCTATACGCTTCATACGCTTACGCGAGCAAAGAGCCAGTACGTAAGGATTACGTCGAAAATCCGCGTAGTGAATTTCCTAAACCCGAGCGCATGCAAAATGTAGAAGCGGGTTATAGATACCGCAATGAATCCTTTAATATAGGGACCAACTTCTATGCGATGCTGTACAAGGACCAATTGGTTCCTACCGGTCAACTCAACGATACAGGTGCAGAACTGCGCATGAATATACCCGACAGCTACCGCATCGGTTGGGAATTCGACGCCAGTTGGGCGATACACCCTAAGTTTATCTGGTCTGCTACCGCAGCACTGAGCGACAATAAAATCAGAAATTTTGTGGAGTATGTATCAGTATTGGACGACAATTGGGAATTTGTGCGTGAGGAACAGTTTCACTACAAGAGCACACAAATTGCTAAAGCAGCCAATACAATTTTATCCAACAATTTCACATATCTGCCTACAGACAATTGGTCGATATCTTTAGTCAGCAAGTATGTTTCAAGAGTGTATTTGGACAATAGCTCAGCCAAAGAACGCTCGATAGACCCTTTTACTTACACGAATCTGCGTAGCAACTATTCGTTTGCGGCATTCGGGCTGAAAAACATGGATGTAATGGCCTCTGTAAATAATATTTTTAATGCGAAATACGAAACTTCTGGTTATACATGGGGACAGATATTTGAATCACAAGGTACACGTGACTTTTACAACTTCTACTACCCACAAGCGGGCACCAACTTTATGCTGGGCTTGAATTTAAGATTTTAAAAACATTATTATATCTACCTAAGGCGGTTATCAGATTTTGATACCGCCTTTTTTTGTGCTGGCTTATGCTACTCCATCTTCTTATACGTTTTCATGGAAATAATGTCGTATTCCTCTTTTATCAAATCAATGAATTTATCTTTTGCAATACCTTCCTTGGAGTCAAAATCTATTTTCAAAAAAGAACTCGTCGAATAATACTCGTTCTTTCCATATAAAGTATCTAGGACCGCTTGCAATTGATATTGTTGCGCATCTAGTCGCTTCAGCTTCCCATCTTGACTATCAATCGTGATTGGTTTTGCGAGATCAGAATCAAAGAAGGGCTTCTCTTCGATGATTAATGAATATGCATCGGTCTTGTCAATATAAGGTTTTTCAAATAAGCTTTCTGCTGATGTAAACAACACGACAAATATAAAGATCCAGCTAAAATGGAACAGACAGCCCCACCAGAAATTCAAGCGCACACGCAAATACGACATCACAAATCCCCAATCAATTGAGAAATAATGTTTTATAAAATAATAATATTTCCCAAAAGTTAAATAAAACTTAATAGCATTTCTTTGCGTTAGTGCATTCTTCAAAGTTACTTCGAGGTAGCGCAGCCACTCTTCATTGTTGTAACTAATTCTCCCCTGTGGCTTGTGAAACATTCTTCCGTTATCAGCACACACTAAAATTTTGCCATTTTTTTATACTTTTACCCTATGCGAGCAGTTATACAACGTGTCACCCATGCCTCATGCACTGTAGACAATCAGATTACAGGCATTATAGAAGATGGATTTTTAATATTATTGGGTGTTGAAGATGAGGATGCCAAAGAAGATATGGAATGGTTGGCTAATAAAATTGTCAACTTAAGGATTTTTTCGGATGAAAATGGACTGATGAATAAATCCATTCAGGATATAGGAGGCAATATTTTGTTAATTTCTCAATTTACGCTATTTGCCCAGACCAAAAAAGGCAATAGACCCTCCTTTATACGTGCCGCCAAGCCTGAGAAAGCCAAACCTATGTACCAAGAAATGGCACATTTGCTTAGCAGATTGCTTGATAAACAAGTGCAATTGGGCATCTTCGGCGCAGATATGAAAATTGATCTTCGCAACGACGGGCCTGTGACTATAATCATGAACACAAAAGATAAAGATAATTTTTAGAACTTATGACCATACAAGAAGCCCAACAAATCGTAGATAAATGGATCAAGACGACAGGTGTCCGCTATTTTAATGAGTTGACCAATACAGCTATGCTGATGGAAGAAGTCGGCGAAGTTGCCCGTATTATGGCGCGGCAATATGGGGAGCAGTCTTTCAAAAAGTCAGACGAAGAGGTCAACCTGGCGGATGAAATGGCCGATGTATTATTTGTGCTGATTTGTCTTGCCAATCAAACAGGCATTGATCTTACGGAAGCTTTGGAAAAGAATTTGGATAAAAAGACAAATCGCGATGCCGATCGGCATAAAAACAACGAAAAGTTGATATAATCCCTTGAATTATTATTCTGAATTCAATAATTCACCCTATTTCATTTATATTTGAGAAGTATATGTAACCTTAACCTTATGAAAAATCTAGTTTATTTCCTTTTTTTAGTTTTCATTAACTACAACTGTGTATCCCACAAAAACAGTTCACCTTATCAAAATACCAACAATGAGTACCAGAATGGCGCCGTAGTTACGGCACATCCCCTTGCCTCACGAGTTGGCGTAGATATTTTGAAAAAAGGTGGAAATGCAATTGATGCCGCGATAGCGGTGAAATTCGCCTTAGCGGTCGTTTATCCTAACGCTGGTAATTTGGGAGGTGGCGGATTCATGGTATTCCGCAGTAAGACTGGTGAAGTGAATTCCTTGGACTTTCGTGAAAAAGCTCCTGCCGCTGCGCACAAAGACATGTACCTCGATAAAGATGGCAATCCGATTACAGACTTAAGTTTATACGGACCGCTAGCAGCCGGTGTACCGGGCGCTGTAGCGGGAATGGATGAAGCCTTCAAAAAATACGGAACATTATCATGGGAAGCATTAATTCAACCCGCGATAGAATTGGCAGAAAAAGGGTTTGCCATTACAGCCATGCAAGCACGTGAATTCAATAGCTATAAGGAAAGATTTGTCAAATTCAACCCGAATGGCGCAGCCATCATCAAAGACGGCGAATGGAAGGAAGGCGATATCTTCGTTCAACAAGAATTGGCAGAAACCTTAAAACGTATCGCCACACAAGGTCGTGATGGATTTTACAAAGGCCAAACAGCTGATTATATTGTCGCAGAAATGAAGCGTGGTAACGGTATCATGACGCACAGTGATTTAGCAAATTATAAAGCGATTTGGCGTAAACCTATTGTGGGTGAATATAAAGGACATAAAATCATTTCAATGCCTCCCCCATCCAGTGGTGGTGTAGCGCTCTTGGCTTTATTACAATCTGTTGAAAAATATCCGTTGGCTCAATGGGGATTTCAGTCTGACAGCACCGTTCGCGCAATGGTCGAAGCCGAACGCCGTGTATATGCAGACAGAGCAACGCATTTGGGTGACCCTGATTTCTATCGTGTACCGGTCGAACACTTGACATCAGCAGCTTACAATCAATCTCGCATGGCGAATGTATCATTGGCTAAAGCAACAGATAGTGAAACGATCAAAGCAGGAAAATTTCCGGGCTATGAGTCAGAAGAAACAACACATTACAGCATTGTAGATAAGGATGGGAATGCGGTATCATTGACCACAACCATCAATGGCTCTTACGGCTCATTGGTATGGGTCGATGGCGCAGGCTTCTTGTTGAATAATGAGATGGATGACTTTTCTGTGAAACCAGGTGTACCTAATATGTATGGACTATTGGGTGGTAAAGCCAATTCGGTAGAGCCTGGCAAGCGCATGCTATCCGCTATGACCCCAACTATCGTGGAGAAGGATGGTCAATTGAAGATGGTAGTTGGTACTCCGGGAGGATCTACGATTATCACTTCTGTATTCCAGACGATAGTGAATGTTCTTGATTTTGGGATGGCAGCGCAAGAATCTGTAAGTGCACCACGCTTTCATCACCAATGGAAGCCAGACCGCATCGATGTAGAAAGCAAAGCTATTGACGAAAAAACACGCGCCAGCTTAGAAAAAGATGGCTACAAAATATACAAACGTGGCAATATCGGTCGAGTAGAAAATATTATTGTATTACCGAATGGAAAGAAGCAAACAGGCGCTGACCACCGCGGTGATGATACCGCAATGGGGTATTAAAAATATCGAAGTTTTGTAGACATTTTATAAAAATAGGTAGATGCTTTTAAGGAAGTAAATCTACCTATTTTCATTTATCAATTAAGACTCCAGATACCTATCATCAATTTGCTTATTCGCTTTTGCACCTAGCGATTTAAGATTTTCTACACGACGGACTACATTACCAGCCCCTGTCGACAACTTTTTCATGGCTTCATCATGTTTTTCGGAAGCTTTATGCAGATGAACTTGTATTTGTTGCATATCCGTCAGGAACCCAACAAATTTATCATACAGCGCACCCGCCTCGCGAGCTATCTCAAGCACATTGCGATTTTGTCGTTCTTGTTTCCACATAGAAGCAATCGTCCTAAGCGTAGCCAATAGCGTCGATGGGCTAACAATCACCACACGCCTATCCCACGCATCAGAAAACAATTCGGGCTTATGCATGACCGCAAGACTTAATGCCGATTCTATAGGCATAAACAACAACACAAAGTCTGGCGAATGAATGCCGTACAGACTGTGGTAATTCTTTGCAGAAAGTTCTTTCACGTGATTTTCGATGGATTGCACATGCATTTTTAGATGAGCAGCCATTTCCTCTTCCGTTTCAGCATTGATATAATTATCGTACGCCACCAAAGAAACTTTGGAATCTACAATTAGCTGCTTATCATCGGGCAAATCAATAATAGCATCCGGTTGTAAGCGACGACCAAATTCATCTTGCAAAGAAGCTTGCAAACGATATTCTTGATCTTTCGATAATCCCGAACGCTCCAGCACGCGCTCCAAAATCACTTCACCCCAATTGCCTTGCTTCTTTGAATCACCTTTGAGTGCTCGCGTCAAGTTGTTGGCTTCGTCTTTTATCTGGAGGCTTTGCTGCATCAATTGTTCCACCACCCCTTTCAGTACATTCCGCTCCGCGGACTCCTGCGCGTATGTTTTCTCTACCTTCTCTTCAAAAGTCTTTATCTTTTCTTTCAAAGGATCCAATATTACACCCAAATATTCCTGATTCAGAGCCGTAAATTTTTGGGTCTTTTCCTCCAAAATCTTATTCGCCAACACTTGAAATTCGGCATTAAATTGTGCTTTTGTACGTTCTATTTCTATTTTTTGATCTTCAAATTTCTCTTGTTGGGCTTGCAAATAAGCATTCGTTCCTTCGAGGGTTCGCTCCAATGCATTTCGCTCATTTTGCTCACGTTCGAGCATCTTCTTTAAGTTTTCTTTTTCTTGCAAGTGCACATCAGCCATTTGCTTTACTTTGGCATATTCAATATCCAGATCTTGCTTTTGCTGACGTAATTTCTCATATTCAGACTTAGTTACCGCTTTAGATTTTTGCAATAACAAATAGACCGAAAGCAGCGTTAGCCCAATAATTATAGCGATTAAGATCGTATCCATGTTTTCTCTTGATTAAAGTCCTGAAGCTGTTAGCGCTTGTATATTAGTTTTTTGACAAACAAAAAATGGTCTCAAAAGACCACTTTATATTATTGTAATTTCTGATGTGTTCTCCACCACAAGTCCGGCATTTCTCCCGCCACGGCCAATTGATAATCTTCGTATCGACATGGTACTAAATAGAAACGCTCATTCACGGATTTTGTACCGAAATAAGGCACCTGCATCCACCATCGATCGGATTTTTTACTCTTCACAAAAACCAATTCGTGGTCCTCGTTCTCTAAAGTCGTACGATAAATAATATACGCAGACTTCGGAATCAACGGCGCATCATTTTTACGATAGTAATAGCCATCAATGAAACACCAGATCATCTGTGAAACCAGCATGGCTGTTTGTTCCATCGGATCAAAAGTCGGATTAAACTCATAGAAGCCAATGGAGCTACACTTGTCAGACATACCGGCATATCGAGCCAATTGACAGGCTTCATCCCCAAATAAGCCATTCGGAACTGCGTTGGCATTACCCGGAGCCTCGGAGGCACGAATCGCACCAATATCAAAACTCACTATATCCGCAGCACGGATAATCGGTTCTGCTTGATCCAATTTGCCTGCGATCATGCCCACACGCTGTGCATTGAAAAACAGCTTGTCGTACATATTTATAGACTCTTTACTGACCAAATAGGTCTGATAGGCTACGTTATTAAGGTTGAACAAATAATCAGGCTGATGCAAGATCAGATGATTCAGATAAGTTTGAGAATTTAGCGGCATATCTTCTGAATGCTCTTGATCCAAATCAAATTTGGCATCAATCACAGCTACTTCTACACGCTGTTCCAACTCCTGATAGCCTCGGTATTGCGCATAAGTCAAGTCCTGGCCTCCACCGATGATAACAGGAACAATGTCCTTTTTCACTAACTCTTCCACGACGATTTTAAGCGCTGCATATGTATCACTTATGGACTCCCCTGCTTTGATATTTCCAAAATCAGCAATTTTTATTTTATAATCACCTTGATACAGGTCGTACAAATGCTTGCGTACCGCATCTGGCGCTTTGGAAGCACCTTTATTATTGACAGCTGCACGATCTTCTTCCACACCGATAATAGCAAGCTGAGGTCTTTGTTCCTCATCCTCCAGATTTAGAAATTCTTCTTTATAAATATGAATGACCTGTCCAAGTTGGGAGTTTAGATATTCCGTCTTGGATGTGAAATTGGATAAATCAACCGGTGAAAAAAAATCTGCTAATGACATAGTTGGAAATTATTAGTAACGAAATACAATATTTTGATCTCTCGCTATGCAAATATGCATTTATTCATCCAATTCATAAAACTTTTGCATGCAATCAAAGTAGATAAATACCATATAACTTTTGCTTTACATATCCTAAAAATCTATATTTGAATGGCTATAAAAACATTAAAAGGAAAGCAAGTGATATTAGTTACTGGAGGTACGGGTTTTTTAGGATCAACGCTTATAAAATTGTTAATTGAACAAGGTCATGCTGTATTAGCGACCAAGCGCTCCTCCTCTGCCATACCCGAAATGCTCAAATCCTCCTCCCTTATCGAATGGATTGATGCAGATGTAACGGATTACTTTGCGCTAGCGGACATTTTTGTCAATATCAATCAAGTGTACCACTGTGCAGCCAAAGTTTCTTACCAGAAAGAGGATTCCTACGAACTATTTCAAGTCAATGTCGAAGGTACGGCGCATATTGTCAATCTCTGTTTAGAACATCAGGCGCGATTGGTCCATGTGAGTTCGATTGCTGCATTAGGCTCCCGCAAAGATAATAAGCCAGTCAATGAAGCGGATAAGTGGGAGTATGACCCAAAAATGTCGAATTATGCACTTTCTAAATACAAATCCGAACTCGAGGTTTGGCGCGGAATTAATGAAGGTCTCGATGCAGTAATAGTAAATCCATCGGTCATAATGGGGCTGGGTTCGTATAAGAAAGGTTCAGGTGCAATCTTCGAACTTGTAAACAACGGCATCAAAATCTTTACGGGTGGCTCGGTAGGCATAGTGGATGTAGAAGATGTCACAAAAATCATGTTTCAACTGATGAATAGCGATATCAAAAGCGAACGCTTTATTCTCAATTCCGAAAATATCAGCAACAAAGAACTTCTTTATCGAATTGCTCAATTGATCGATAAGAAACCTCCCACCCTGAAAGCCAACAACTTGATGCTATCCTCCGCTTGGCGCATGGCTAAAGTCCTATCCTTAATGACAGGCAAAAAACCGGTCATCACGGAGGAATCGGTGCAGGCGGCAGCCTCCCTATTGGCTTTTTCCAATGAGAAGATCACCAAAGCCATCAATTACTCTTTCAAACCTTTGAATCATACCTTGCAAGAAATTGCAAATACATATTATAAAAACGACAGAACACAAACAATCTAAACACCGTGAAAAATTATTACATCATTGATTTCGACAGTACGTTCACACAAGTGGAAGCATTGGACGAACTAGCTCGTATATCATTAGAAGGTAGCCCTGACCAAGAGAAAGTATACAAAGAAATCGAACGGTATACCAACTTGGCAATGGAAGGAAAAATTTCTTTCCGCGAGAGTCTTGCAGGAAGAATTTCTCTTCTCAAAGCAAACAAAAGCCACTTACAAAAGCTTATAAAGCACTTAAAGAAGAAGGTATCCAAGTCTTTTGATAGAAATAGGGAATTTTTCAAGCAGAATGCTGATACAGCATGGATTGTTTCGGGCGGATTTAAGGAATTTATTATTCCTGTGGTATCACCTTACGGCATATTGGAAGAGAATATTTACGCCAACACCTTTAAATTCGACGAGCAGGGCTATATCATCGGATACGATGACACCAACCCGCTGTCTGACGAAGGTGGAAAGGTTAAATTGCTGAAAGATTTAAATATTCAAGGTAAAATATACGGTATAGGCGACGGATATTCGGATTTTCAGTTGAAAGAATCCGGATTGATCGAGAAATTTTTTGCCTTCACCGAAAATATTTCGCGAAAAAGCGTAACCGACAAAGCGGATCACGTCACACCGAGTTTTGACGAATTCTTGTACGTAAATCAATTGCCATCCGCTATTTCGTATCCTAAAAATCGTATTCTGTGCCTTATCGTTGGAGATGTACCCGAAATCGCTATAGATATCTTGAAGCGTGACGGTTTTTCAATTCGTGTGAAAGATACGTTTGAGGAGAAATATACAAGCGATGTCGGCATGTTGCTATTAGGTAAGGGCGTGAAAGTCACTAATGAGCAATTGTCACGCGCTGACAAATTGAAAACACTAGGTTATTTGGGTGACGTAAAAGGAAATGTTAGCAGAAGCTTGTGTACCGAAAAAGGTATTGTGATTTTTGATGATAAGAAAGAAAAGTCTACCAATTCGGAATTCGTACCGCGCCGTATGGCAGAGTTTATCAATAATGGAGACACTGATCAAAGCCGGAATTTCCCGCATTTGATATTGCCAAAAAAATTAAAAGGCCATCGTCTTCTCCACATTCACAAAAATGTACCCGGTATCCTCGCTAGAATCAACAATATCTACGCAGACAACCAAATCAATATATTATCTCAATTTTTGATGACAAGAGGTGATATTGGTTATGTAGTGACGGACATTGATTCCAACTATGACAAATCACTCATCAAACAATTAAAACAAATCGAAAACACAATAAAATTTAGAATTCTATATAAATAATAATAATAAAGGCTTTCAAATGAAAGCCTTTATTATTATACAAGCGATATATTTTGTATTTTCAGTATCAAATTATAAACTATGAAAAAATTATGTGTTTTGATGCTGATCCTTTTGAGTGTAAACAGTTTTGCACAAGTCAAAGAACCTGTAGACCCAAAGAAACAACAGGCAGATCAATCAGCTTGGCAGAATTTAAATCAAGACATCAATTTTCACTTTGTTGACAGCGACTTCAGTCTGTCCAAACATAATGTACCGGATGCCAAAGATATCCACAAACAGTGGAATGTGACAGCCTGGAGAGGAGAAACGATAAATACGCAATTGGCACTTTGGACACAATATAGCAAATTCAACAATTCTACGATAACATTGTCCGCAACTGATTTAAAATCAAATAATCATAGCATAGCCAATAATCATATTCAATTCACCCCCATAGCTTTCGTAATCAGTGACGATCCTTCGCAGCTCAAGTCAGGCTGTGGTATCAATGTCATATTGGATTCGACACTGGTGGCGGATAGAATTACGAATACTTCTACTATTACTTTTCAGAGTCACGAAGTCAGACCCTTGTGGTTAAGTATAGCCATTCCGCAGGATACCAAACCCGGAACATACAGCGGACAGCTTCTGGTGACTATCAAATCTACTGTAGAGACAAAAAAAATATCCCTGCCTTATACCCTTGAGATTACAAATCAGACGCTACAGCAACCAAAAGATTGGGATTTCCATTTAGATCTATGGCAAAATCCATATTCCTCGGCACGGTATTATGAGCTTGAAGCCTTTTCTACAGCCCATTTGGACAAAATCAGACCGCATATGCAACGTTTAGCTGATGCAGGACAAAAAAATATAACCACTACATTGATTTACGACCCTTGGAATAGCCAAACGTATGATAAATATGACGCCATGATTCGTTGGGTGAAGAGAAAGGACGGCACTTGGAGGTACGATTATACACTATTTGACAAATGGGTAGAATACATGCACAGCATTGGTGTACACGATTACATCAACTGTTACAGCATGATTCCATGGAATCTTTCATTTTATTATTTTGATGAATCCACGCAAAAGCGAGAAGTATTAAAAGCCAAACCCGGAGAGCAAGCCTACGAAGACCATTGGTATCCATTCTTGAAAGATTTTGCTGCGCACCTGAAGAAAAAAGGTTGGTTTGGCAAGACAACTATCGCCATGGACGAAAGACCAATGAAAGATATGCAAGAAGCCACACGTATCATAAAAAAAGCAGATCCTAACTTTCAGATTTCTTTAGCAGGATATTACCACCCTGAATTATCGGATGACATTATTGACTATGCTATTCCATTTTACGACACGATGGCTCCAGAGATCTTAGCATCCCGCAAAGCCAAGGGCTACAAAACCACCGCATATACCTGCTGTAATGAGATTTATCCGAACACTTTCACAAGTTCTGGCTATTATGAACCGATCTACCTGATGGTCAACACCCTGCAACGTGGTTTTGATGGTTATTTACGATGGGCCTTTGATTGTTGGAATGCAAATCCAAATATGGACAGCCGCTTTGGGACATGGCCCGGAGGAGATACGTACCTTATTTATCCCGAAAATGAAACAAGTATTCGTTTTGAAAAACTTCGTGAAGGTATCCAGACTGTCGAAAAGATCAATGCGCTGCGGACGCAGCTCAGCAAAGAAGGAAAGACAGAGCAGCTAAATAAATTAGAAACTGAATTACAAAAATTCAGTAACAAGAATATTAATCGAGATTTAATACCTATGCAGGTCAAAAGCCTAAAAAATTTATTAAATTCACTGTAAAAATTAAACAACAACATGAGAAAAACACTTTTATCAATAGCAACGGTAGCCTTACTACTTGTAGGAACAGAAATGAGCCAAGCTCAGGTCAAATTACCACCCGCAAGTAGCACTTCGACCATAACGCAAGGTCTAGGAATTAAGAACATTTCGCTTAGCTACCAACGTCCAAATATGAATGGACGCAAGATATTTGGTGCTCTTGTGCCTTATAATGAAGTGTGGCGTACTGGAGCAAACAATATTCCATCTATCACCTTCGAAGAAGAAGTATCCATTGAAGGTAATGCAGTGCCCGCTGGTACGTATGGTATCTTCACCATCCCTGCACAGAATGAGTGGACGGTAATATTGAGCAAAAACCCTAAACAATGGGGTTCTTACCAATACAAGCAAGAAGAGGATTTTTTACGTTTCAAAGTAAAGCCGCAGTCAATAGCGAATCCGGTAGAAACATTTACTATTTCTTTTGAGGATGTCACTCCAAAGTCAACGCATGTTTCCTTAGCTTGGGAAAAAACAAAAGTAGGTTTCACGATCAAAACAGATCAGTCCAAAGAGATCTTGGCGAGCATTGATCAGGCGATGCAAGGCGAGCGCAAGCCTTATTTTCAAGCGGCACAATATTATTTCACCAACAATCTAGACATCAAAAAAGCTGCTGAATGGGCGAAATTGGCCGATGAAGGAAATACAGGTGCGCCACATATTAAATATTGGAAATCACGTATTCTTGCCAAAGCAGGTGATAAAGCGGGAGCGCGTAAAGCAGCTGAAGAAGGAATTGAAATGGCTACAAAATCAAATAATACCGAATACGTTAAGTTAAACACGGATGCATTAAATGCCGTGAAATAATTGGACATACCAGAAAAAATAAAGCCTACAAATGTAGGCTTTATTTTTTCAATGCATTATACAATACTTCCACCGGGTGGATTGCTGATTCCTGCGTACCATCTTTGATTTGATGGCGACAACTACCGCCAGTAGCCACGACAAGCGTATCTTTTTCCTTGCTTCTGACTTTAGGGAACAATACCAATTCGCCGATTTGCATCGAAATAGCATAATGCTCCTTCTCATAACCAAAGGATCCTGCCATTCCACAACATCCTGAAGGCACTATATCCACTTCATATCCCTTGGGGAATGCCAATAAAGAGGCTGCCGGCTGTTGAAGTTTCCACGCTTTCTGTTGGCAATGCGTATGCAATAATATTTTTTGTGGCTTATCGACAAACATCTCTTGGTCTATATTGCCCAATTGTATTTCTTTCCATAGAAACTCCTCGATGACCATCGAATAGGGAGCCATTAGGCGAGCATCGCCTTCCAACGCCTCATCGACTAAGTCAACGTATTCATCCCTAAAGCATAAGATGGCCGAGGGTTCTACTCCTACCAATGCCACCTCCTCTGATAAACGAGAAGAAAATATTTTGACATTTTTGTTGGCTAGTTTACGCGCTTCGCGCAACATGCCCTTGGACATTAAGGCTCTTCCACTCACTGCATGGTCGACAACCAAGACTTCATATCCCAAAGATTCGAGCAATAAAATAGCCTTCTTTCCCAACTCCACATCATTATAATTCGTAAACTCATCACAGAAGAAATAAACCTCCTTGATCGGTTTTCTGTCTGTCCAAAGCGGTTTATCACGTTGGACAAACCATTTACGCAAAGACTGACTGGCAACTTGTGGGATAGTTCGGCGCTCATCAAATCCCAACATTTTCTTTACGAGATTACTTGTGAGCGGATTTGATGTCGTAAAATTATAAATACCAGGAATATAAGACATCAATGCGGTCAGCTGATCCACCATACCTATCATGCGCGTGCGTATTGGAAGGCCATTCGCATCATGATATGCTTGCAGAAAATCTGCTTTTACCTTGGCCATGTCCACACTGGATGGACATTCGATCTTACATCCTTTACAACTCAAACACAAATCCATTACTTCCTTGATCTCGGGATGATCAAATGGGTTTTCTTTGCTGGAATTGGTCAAAAATTCACGTAAAATATTGGCTCTGGCACGCGTCGTATCGTGTTCATTGCGCGTAGCCATATAGGAAGGACACATTGTCCCTTGAGACAATTCGGTTTTGCGACAATCGCCCGAGCCATTGCATTGCTCGACATGCTGCAATATATTTTGTCCCTTATAGCGGAACGTAGACTTTATTTCTCGCGTTTCTACGCCTGATTCATAGCGCAGAAAAGTATTCATGGAAGGCGTATCGACGATTTTTCCCGGATTGAAAATTCTTTTAGGATCCCAGGTATCTTTGACTTCCTTAAGGAGTTGGTAATTATGCTCACCGATCATATAGGCAATGAATTCTCCGCGAAGACGACCGTCTCCATGTTCTCCACTCAACGAACCCCTATACTTTTTGACAAGCTTAGCAATTTCGAAGGCTATATCCCAAAATAACTGATTGCCGGCTTTGGTCTTCAGATTAATAATAGGTCGTAGATGGAGTTCACCCGTGGCAGCGTGAGCATAATGTACGGAGTACAGATTATACTTCTTCAGAATTTCATTAAATTCAGCGATATAAGCTGGCAAATCCGCCACATCCACAGCGGTATCTTCGATTACGGCTACTGGTTTTTCGTCCGTAGGTGTATTGCTAAGCAATCCTAATCCCGCCTTGCGTAGATCCCAAACTTTCTTTTTGTCTGCGCCTACAATCAGTGGAAAATAATAGCCATATCCTGCTGCCCGTATATCGTCTTCTACTGCAGCCACTTTTTGTTGCAACTCTACCTCTGACTGAGCATCATATTCGATGATAAGAATGGCTTTGGGGTTGCCCTGCACAAAAAAACGATTCTGCTGCTGCTCAAGATTATTCTCTGTACATGCTAAGATATAATCATCCATGAGCTCACTCACCAAAGGCTTGTGCTGCAAGGCAATGAGATTAGCACGCAGCGCATCATCTAAGGACGCGAAATGTGCGCACAACAAACCCGAGGGTCTATTGGAAAGTTTATTTACATGGAGCTTGATAGCGGTAATAAACAGTAATGTACCTTCAGAACCACAGATAAGTTTTGAGAAATTGAACTTCTCTCCTCCTGCCGTAAACGGGTCCGTCTCCAAAAGTATATCTATCGCATAACCTGTATTCCGTCGCTCGACTGATTTTTTAGGAAATTCTTTTCGAATCTCCTCCTGATTATTATAGTCACCCAATAAGGTGCGAATATGACGGTACAAGTCGCCTTCCAAGCCAGGATTTTCACATTTAGTGATAAATTCCTCAAAGCTCAAATCCGAGAAAGACACCTTAGTTCCATCCGACAAATAACCTTCGATTTCAAGTGTATGCTCACGCGTACTTTTGTAAATCAACGAATTGGACCCACAGGAATTATTGCCCACCATCCCACCGATCATAGCCCGATTGGCAGTAGACGTCTCGGGTCCAAAGTACAGTTCATAAGGACGTAGAAATAGGTTGAGTTCATCGCGAATCACACCGGGTTGCACGCGCACCCATTGTTCTTCCTTATTTACTTCCAGTATTCGGGTGAAATGCTTCGATACATCGACCACAATGCCGCTTCCTACGACTTGCCCTGCCAGCGAAGTCCCCGCTGTCCGAGGAATTAAGGAGGTATTATTTTCTTGGACAAAGGCAATTAACAGACGAATATCTTCTTCGGTCTTAGGAATAGCCACGGCGAGTGGTATTTCACGATACGCAGATGCGTCGGTTGCATACAACAGACGCATCTTCATATCGAAAAAAAGATCGCCCGAAAGCGATTCTTTTAATTCCTGCAACTTCTCTTCCACTTTACGATCCCTTTATTTGTGTAGTGTATGTACTTTCAAAGATTTTGTCAGCATTATTGGTTTCAAACCCATCGCGGCGATGTTTTGAAGTAATCTCTTCTTTTGGTAAATCCTTATAGGCCGGTAATACGGAGCGCTCGGCAAATTCGACGTAGCTGCCCGCTATTTCTAAAACCTTGCCTTCGGCAAATGAGGCATTATACAAGGCAGATACCGTACTGCTTTGACGCAATAGGCCGTCTTCACTTGTTTTAATTACTCCTCCGGAGTTGTTCAACTTCACACCAATGCTTAACAAGAAATCATTAAATTCCTCCAAAGTATTGTAGCCGTCTTTCAACTCATGAATACTGATTGTATAATGATTCAGGTAATAGCGATTGTAGATCACCCAAGCTGCGTACTCACTCTCTTTAAGCAAGGTCTGATATTCTTCAGACGTGGGCAAATCCCATAACGGTTTTTGTAGAAATGCAGCTGCTTCTTTGCCATTGCTGAGGTCTATATCATCAACAGGATCTGAGGTGATTGGAGCAGTATATTTATTGATAATAGCTTGTGCCTCTGGACTTAATTCATGAACACGCAATTCCGAAACAAAGATTCTTGGATAACCCTCGGAAGGAGGTGCAAACCAATAGGCATCGAGTTTTTTACCTTCAAAATAAAAATAATCACGCTTCGTATAGCCATACGTCAAGAAAATTTTCTCAAAAGAGGCTATTCCTAAATTTGGAACACCAAGCGTACGAAAAGCGATATGATCATTCACAATGTCATCTTGTGAATTTACAACTCCTTTTTCCAATAAAGCATTTGTGATCTTATCAACATCTGCGACATTTTTACGATAATGCTCGAACAAATCGTTTAAAACAATGTCTAAAGGATTATTTTCTTCAAAATGCATGACATCAAATTTTAGTGTTTATATACAGGTAAATTTAATAAAAACAATTTGATATTTGTACGCAGAAAATTAAAATTACTCGAACATTATTCGGATAAAAAGATAATTAGGAAAATATAATTCAAAATTTAAAGTTCATCCTTCAATAATTGTTCTAATTCTTCGGCGCTAAGGTTCATATTAATATTTCCATCTTTGGCAAAGGAAATCTCACCAGTCTCTTCAGATACTATGACCGCTACAGACTCCGAAACTTCTGTCACTCCGATAGCAGCACGGTGACGCAACCCAAATTGCGGAGGCAAATCCTCACTGTCGGATAGCGGCAATACACAGCTTGCTGTCATCACCCTAAAATCTACGATAACTACAGCACCATCGTGCAAAGGACTATTTTTGAAGAAAATACTTTCCAGCAATCTCTTCGAAAGCGGTGCGTCAATATATTCTCCACTGGATTGGTAATATTCTTCATCAAAGTGTCTCGAAAAAACAAGTAACGCGCCGGTACGCGCCTTGGACATGCTCCTGCATGCATCTACAATAATCCGAATCTGCTCGGAATGATCCTCGTTTGCGGTACGTTTGTTTCCGATGAAGCTGAGAAAAAATTTCTTGCGTCGAAGGGAGATATTCTTACCGATATGCAATAAAAATCGGCGTATTTCTTGCTGGAATACGACTATAAGAGCGATAGATCCTACAGAGATAAAGCCACCGAATATTTCGGTCAAAAGACGCATCTCCAATTGCTTCACCACGAGATAAATCCCATAGAATAAACCCACACCCAAGAGAATATTAACCGCTATCGTTCCTTTGATCAGACTGTACACATAATAAATGATTACAGCCACCAAAAGGATATCGATAATATCCAGCAACCTAAACCCATCTAAGATATTGAAGCTTATTCCGTCCATTTACTATGCAATTTATAAAAATTATGGGAGTAATTATTCCTTCAACCGGGCAAATGATAAACTTTCTTTACATTTGTAAAGATAACATCTTACAAAAATCGCAGATATGACTAGACTTTCTGTAAATATTAACAAAATCGCTACTTTACGTAATTCACGTGGAGGTAATGTTCCTAATCTGGTGGCTGCCGCTTTAGCATGCGAACGCTTTGGCGCTGAGGGAATAACTGTTCACCCTCGTCCTGACGAACGTCATATCCGCTATAAAGATGTCTTTGACCTCAAGGCGGAAATCAAAACAGAATTTAATATCGAAGGAAATTGCCAAGAGCAGAAATTTGTGGAATTGGTACTTGCCAATAAGCCTGCACAAGTCACACTTGTACCTGATGCGCTGGGTCAATTGACGTCCAATCATGGCTGGGACACCATTAAAAACAAAACATATCTACAAGAAATGGTGAAAGTCTTCAAAGACGAAGGCATTCGCGTTTCCATATTTGTCGACCCAGTAGAAGATATGGTCGAAGCCGCTGCCGAAACGGGTACAGACCGAATCGAGTTATATACTGAAGGTTATGCAGCAGAGTTTGGTTTTGACAAAAACCAAGCAATCGAACCTTATTTCAAAGCTGCTGTCAAAGCACGTGAAGTAGGGCTTGGGTTGAACGCAGGCCATGATTTAGATTTAAATAACCTAGCTTATTTTAATCAGCATATTCCAGACCTTATGGAGGTTAGTATTGGACATGCCTTAATTTCAGACGCATTGTATTTGGGACTAGAAGAAACTATTAAACGCTATTTAGCTGCGCTGAAAGCATAATAATAACGATAATCGAGTAGGAAGATAGGGATTATTTCCCTATCTGTCCTCTCACACCACCCGGCATACGGATCCGTACCAAGGCGGTTTGTTAGAATAACG
>NZ_SMBZ01000042.1 GCF_004342685.1 Sphingobacterium alimentarium | reverse complement strand
AAAACTAAATTTCAAAATGACAAAGAACGAGCTAGCCTTAATGGGCCAAATTTGTTTAATTTTTAAAACGTCCCGATTTTAATGGGACACTAGTGGGTTATTCTATAAAAAAAGTTGATAATATCGTGGAAATACAGCAGTACATTGCTATTCACAGACTGTACATCCCCTATTTACGGATATAAAATTTAGCGCCTAATGCAAGACTTATATATCTTAAATTTTTAAAATACGTATTCTGAACACGGGCGATTAGATTGAAATCGCTGGCGTGAAAATCGTAATAAAACTTAACCCGATTGAAATAAGACGTTGTCGACTGCAGCGTATAATCTATATCCTGACCCAAGAAAATATTAAACCTCAATTTTGTCGAAAACGTATAATAGTTACTGGGGTATTGGTCGGGTGCGCTAAACCAAAATTGTCGTCCACTGGTGGTGCTTGCATAGATACCTGCACGCAAGGGGTGGTAATTGAAATTATCATTCAGCGTGATTCGAAAAGGCGTATAGGTTTGCCTCAGCGTGAAGGTAAATTTCACATGGTCGGTCTCATATTTGGGTACAAAGCCTACTAAAACATCGGTAGACCATCTTTTATTTTTGCTATAATCCCAACCAAAGCCCGCAGAAACCAATCCTATTCCTCCCGCAGCCTGCAGCATATAGTTGGATGGAACGAAACGAAATGAAGGCAGCTGAGCAATCGTATCCGAAGAAACTAATGTAGGTGCATCAGATGCTGTGAGCGCAACAGGAAGCGAGAAAAATAGAAAAATAAATAGTAACGAACGATTATTAATAAGTAACCAATTCATGTGTATAGGAATCTTTGATAATAGTAAAAAGGATGTATTGTCTTTTGCCGATGTTAGGCGTTTGGTAATAGATAATACCGTCATCAAATACATCTACTTCCTTGTAATTATGTCCATGACCATGTGCACAAAAAAGCAAGTTTGGAAACTGCTTAAGGCTGTGCTGAAAAAGATCGGAGACATTATTATTGAACTGCTCGGACGTAGGCTGGGCATGCATCAGCGCAATGGTATTGCTATATTCCCCCACGTTCTTACCCTCTTCCTGTTTGATAAAACCAAAATTGGGGATAGGCTCCGAATAATTTGCCTCTAAAGCATTGGTATTGAGGAATAGGAATTTAGTATCGCCCGCAATAAAACTAAAATTAAGCGGTCCGAAAACTTTTTTATAAATCTCGTCACCATTGGCCAGATAATCGTGATTGCCCACTATTACCACGTAAGGATGCTTTAGGCCATTCAGAATGTCGCGCTGCCACAGGAATTCATCGGTGAGTCCAAAGTCTGAAATATCACCACCATGAACTACAAAATTAACGTCATCATCTTGATTGATGTGCTTCACAAAAGCCTCTAGCTCATCGTACCAGCGCTGCGAATCGCTCATAAAGGCAAAACGGATGGTATCCTTCCCTTTAAAAGATTTTTCGATGAATTCTATATTCTTGGCATTCACATTCGTTTCGCCAACAATTTTTCCATCGTAAGGATGTACTTCGAACATTTCGCAACTGTGCAAAACAAAGGTAGCCGGGATAATAAAAGGTGCTAACCACCTAAATAAATTACATTTCATAAGTCTGAAGTAGATGTGTCTCTTCACTCACAAATGTAGAAAAACGACTGTGGGATTTGGAATAAGAAGTATTTTATTACGGTCAGATGATGATAGCGTAGAAAAAGATATCAAACAAACTCTTGTACCTAAATTTGAAAGAAGAATTGGGAATTGGTAGGATTATTTATATTCTGCTAATTTGGAGCTCGTTCTTACTACTCTTGATTACAATTTTTCAATTTGGTTGATGGGGACGTATTTTCTTTTGGGATTATCGAATGTTATAGTGTTTTCGGGATAAGTTAATATGCCCATAAACTCTATCATTGGCCCTCCTCCTTCGACATAATTATCTCCTTGTCTAAGCAATACAATAGGCGCTCTTTTCTTTTCCTTCCATCGATATGGAGTATAAAGATTATCCCCAATTAAGGTATCGCCTATAATGTTGCCATTGATCTTACCAACCACAGGTGCGCCTCCCCATTTGGTGTGAACCACCTCACCGTAGAATCTATTTTCATGAATGACCAATCTTAATCTGGACGTGTCACTTCCGTCAATATGGATATAATATTTTCCCTTTTGATTCTCTACTTTATTAGAATTACAACCAAGCAATACGAATACAATAAGAAAAATAAATTTTGTCATATATAAAGATAAAAAACAAATGCTAGACTAAAGCTCTGAAAGCTAAATCTGTTTTGCTAAAACAACAGTAAAAATTGATAAAACAATAAACGGGAAGCAAATGCTTCCCGTTTTGTTTTATCTTGTTCTATTATTTCTAGATCGATTACCACCCGAACGTGATGACGAAGAACCGGCATTTCCACCTCCGCCTCCAGCATTTCGCTCTTGGTTTCTTCTTCTTTCCTTACTGGTAGGCTTCACTTTCTTTTTGTGACGCATATCCGGTTTAGCACCCTCTTTCGGTTGTTCCTTTGCACCTTTTCCTTTACCCTTCGACGTACCGAATTGATTTTTCTCTACAAACTGTGGAGACATACTCAATCCTTCCATTACTTCTACAGGCAATTCAAAACCGATAGTATATTGAATATCCTTGATGTATGGAATTTCTTCCACATCACACAGAGAGATAGCAAATCCCGATGCTCCTGCCCTTCCCGAACGACCGATACGGTGTACGTATGACTCAGGCATATTTGGAATCTCGTAGTTGATCACATATTGCAACAAGTCAATATCAATACCACGTGCTGCGATATCTGTCGCAACTAGAACTTTGATGTCTTTCTTTTTGAAAGCCTCTAATGCATTTTGACGTGCATTTTGAGATTTATTACCGTGAATAGCTGCCGCTGAAATTTCGTTCTTGTGCAACAATTTTACCAGGCGATCTGCACCATGTTTTGTACGCGCAAAGACCAACACATTATCATCAACACGCGTATTCAACAACTGTAATAATGCTTTTGGCTTATTCGCCTTCTCAATATAATAAAGCGTTTGTTGGATCGTTTCGGCAGTCGTAGACTCGGGCGTCACTTCTACTTTTACGGGATTGCTCAGAATCGAATCTGCTAAAGCTTGAATTTGCTTAGGCATCGTCGCTGAGAAAAACAAAGTTTGTCTTTTTTGTGGCACTAACGACAATACACGTTTCACATCATGTATAAAACCCATGTCCAACATTCGATCTGCCTCGTCCAAGACTAAAATTTCAATTTTGTCTAGCCATACCAACTTTTGCGATACTAAATCTAACAAACGTCCTGGAGTAGCTACTAAAATATCAACGCCTTGACGGATTTGTTGCACCTGGCTAAACTGATTTACACCACCAAAAACAACCGCATGTTTCAATTTCAAATTCAAACCGTAGGACTCGATAGACTCATTAATCTGAATCGCCAGCTCACGCGTAGGCGTCAATATCAACGAGCGAATCGTACCACGTTTGTGGTCCTTTGGTCTGAAATTATTCAGTAATTGTAAGATAGGAATAGAAAACGCAGCCGTCTTACCTGTACCGGTCTGTGCACATCCTAATAAATCCTTACCTTTCAAGACCTCTGGTATAGCTTGTTCTTGAATCGGTGTAGGGTTTTGGTATCCCTCTTTTTCGAGCGCATCCAATATTGGCGCACTGACTTTTAAATCTTTGAAAGTCTTCATTTAATGTATTATGAGGACCTTATCAAAAATCTGAAAAGAGCCTCGAGTTAAAATATGAGGGATAATTAATAGCATAATCCCTTCAAAAACAAAAGCCGCCAAGTAACTTAGCGGCTCTGTGATATTGTTAGGTAATCTTAGTTTTGCTCAGTAGGAACTACTGAAACGTAAGATTTGTTGTTTGCTTTTTTGCGGAAAACTACTGTTCCTTCAACTAATGCAAACAAAGTGTGGTCTTTACCGATACCTACGTTAGCGTCAGGATTGTGAACAGTTCCACGTTGACGTACGATGATGTTACCAGCGATTGCTTTCTGACCACCAAAAATTTTGATACCTAATCTCTTACTATGTGACTCACGGCCGTTCTTCGAACTACCCGCACCTTTTTTGTGTGCCATTTCTTTATCTTAATTTAAGACTCGCGTCTGATTAAAAATTCTGATTATAAACTGATACCAGTGATCTGGATTTTAGTGAATTGTTGACGGTGACCGTTTTTCTTTTTGTAGCCTTTACGACGTTTTTTCTTGAAAACGATAACTTTATCACCTTTCAAATGAGACAAAATCGTTGCTGAAACTTTAGCACCTGAGATACTTGGAGCACCTACAGTGAATTTGCCGCCATCTTCTGCCAACAATACTGTGTCAAATTCAATACTAGCGCCTTCATCTCCTTGTAAACGGTGTACAAAAAGATATTGGTCTTTTGCAACTTTAAATTGCTGTCCTGCTATACTTACTATTGCGTACATTGTTATTTATTTAGTTTTCTTTAATGAGTTGCAAAGATAGCGCATAGTTTTTAATTATACAATTATTTTTTACTTTTCGGAAAGTCAGGTTAAGTGGTTCAAGAATCCACATATCGCAACTACTTACTCACTCTATTAAGAAATCCTTTTTGTACACATAGCTAAAGTCCATTTTTGATGCTTACATCGCGGACATGTAGCGTGAATGGCGGACAATTCTTGCAGCACGTGCCCACAATACATACATGCGCAGGGTTGATCCTGCGGCAATGATTTTATTTCTTGATATCTATTAGGAAAAAGCGGCATTCCGTATTTCACATCTTCATCCGCATAATACAAAATACTCAATGTGGCGTCGGGCTCTAAAAGTGCATAGCGCACCTGCCCCAAATGTTCTACAGATTGATTGCGAAGCTCCGCAAAAAATTCCATTTGCGAGAAATCGCCATCTTTCTCGTGCTTCATATCAAACTGTCCCTCGCAGACAATAACCATGGATTTCCCTTCCAGCATCTCGTGCAAAAATGTCCACTTAGAACTTATCCAAGTAATGATTTTATATAGAATTACTATGGTGAATAATACTGTTACACCATGCAAAATAGGCACATCATCCTGAAACATCGGGTCACCCGCCGCAGACCCCATTCCTAAGATAATAGCCACTTCGAACAATGTCAACTGCCGTACCCCTCTCCGACCAGACAACCGCAGCACCAACAAAATGACCAAAAACATGATGCAGGTGCGATACAGTATTTCTAAAATAAAATCAGTTTCCATATTCTATTTATTTCTCGTATTCTAGATTCTTGATGGCTTTGAGAATGTCTACACCCTTTCCCAATACCGGCTTGAAAATATCGCCCATCTTTTGCACGCGCTCCAAGGCATTGTAAATATTAAAATCACCCGGCCTCATACCCGTTTTTAATTCTTCCCATGTGATCGGCATAGACACGGACGCTTCCTTCTTAGGACGCAAACTATATACACTGGCCAAAGTCTGACCGCGACGATTTTGTAAATAATCCAAGTATATTTTGTTTTTGTCCCGCTTTTGAAGGCTTCTTTCCAGCGTCGTCAACTTCGGTAATTTCATTTGTACCATCTGCATGAGCACATGCCCGAAATCTTTCACCTGATCAAAGGCATACTTTGCATTCATGGGCACATAAACATGAATACCCGTACTTCCGGAGGTCTTCGCAAAGCCTTCTATCTTTGCTTGATCGAGTATATACTTCACCATCTGAGCCGTTTCGATGACATCGTCAAACGTATTATTGTCCGAAGGATCTAGGTCCAACACCAAATAAGAAGGCTTATCCAAAGAGGCAGTCTTGCTCGTCCAAGGATTCATCTCGATACAACCCAAGTTATTGAGATAGGCCAATGTTGCCTTATCGTTACAGACTATATAGTCAATATACTTGTCCGTGCTCTCTGAAAATACTTCTTCGCGTGCTATCCAATCAGGTGTGGCTTCTGCCGCATCTTTCTGGTAAAAACTCATACCATGTATACCATTCGGAAAACGATTTAAGGACTGAGGTCGATCTTTGAGGTGCGGCAAAATAAATTTAGACATACTCTGGTAGTAATCTATAACCTCCGCTTTCGTTATTTCTAGCTCAGGGAAATATATTTTATCCTGATTGGTCAATTTCAGTTTTTGACTACCGATGGTTTTGCTGATATCCTTTTTTGATGTAGATGATGATGTTGTTTGTGTTTTCATAGCTTTTGATGTTTTGGTATCGCCTAGTTTGTCATCTGCAGAGAAATACACTTCTTCCTTATCTTTGTCCTCACGCAGATGCAAGAAAACAGGATGTCTATAGATGAGATCCTTGGTGAGTTCGGTAAATTTAATTTCGGCTACAAGTTCAGGCGTTAACCAGGTGGTTTTCCCGTTGGTCTTAGGTACTTTGGGGAAAGGCGATGTTTTACGAACCAAGGGAAGCATTTGGCTGTGCAACTCATTTAAATCTTTCTCCTTGAAACCTGTGCCCACATGACCACAAAATACAAGTTCATTATCGAGATATTTTCCTAAAACCAAAGACCCAAACTTGGTACGTGAACCTTTACCCTCGGTAAATCCGCATATCAAGGCTTCTTCCGTCTGTTCGATTTTAATTTTCAACCATTCAGAAGTACGTACTTTGGGTGAATAATAAGAGTCAACCTTCTTCGCAATAATACCTTCCAAACCCAGGCGTTGTGCTTCTTTGAAAAAAGCCTTGCCATGTTCAAGAACAAAATCATGATATTGCACCACTTCATTGGCTACCAATGCTTCGCTGAGCAATTCTTTACGTTGCAGATAGGTCAATTCCTGTGTAGAATGTCCATTGAGCCACAATATATCAAAGACCTGAAAAATAACAGCCTGCTGATCATCCTCGTCCAAATGTTGTATACGCTGAAAACTCGGCTTCCCCTGTGCATCATAAGCTACAATTTCGCCATCCAGCACCATTTCATAAGACTGAAGTTTCAAGGAATTATAGATTTTTGGAAACTTGCGCGAAAAGTCCAAACCATTGCGGGAATACAATTGTACTTTGTCATTACGTAGATCAGCGATGGCGCGATAACCATCCCACTTTATCTCAAAAGCCCATTCTTTACTGTCAAAGGGCTTCTCACCGATTTTACAAAGCATCGGCACCACCGTCTCGGCAAGCTTCCGCTCCTTCCCATTGGAGCTGCTTGCTTTGGGCAGTAGAATTACTTTTTCTTTGCCAGTGGATTTACTTTTTTTTTTACTTTCTAAGTAAGCGGTGACTTTAGAATCCTTATCTGTATATTTTTCGGCATCGTATTTTTTAGTGACAGCATGATCATCGTTGTGCTTGATGAGTAGCCAAGCATTTTCCTGATTTCCGTTTTTAATTTTCACCAAAGCAAACTCACCTTTCAATTTCTCACCATGCAGTACCACCTTGAGCGAACCCTCCTCCAATTCCTCAAGCATAAGTTTATCCAGCGATTTGTCCTTGCTTTTGTTTAGCGGTTCATAGTAACCCTTATCCCATATTTCCACTTCCCCCGCCCCGTAATTGCCTTTGGGAATCGTGCCTTCAAAAGTACGGTAGGCAAAAGGATGATCTTCGACCATCATGGCCAAGCGTTTGTCCTTAGGATTCAGCGATGGCCCTTTGGGAACGGCCCAACTCTTGAGCACACCATCCACCTCTAATCGAAAATCATAATGCAGGCGGGAAGCAGCATGGCGCTGCACGACAAATTGCAATTTTTTACTTTTGCGCGATTTTTTGCCTTCCGGCTCTGCCGTTTCTTTAAAATTTCGCTTTTGATTATAAACCTCAAGTCCCATAGCATCCCTCCTTTATTATCCGGCACTTTTCTTTCCTTTTTCCAAACTCGCTTTGAGCATTGCCATCAGATCCGATGCTTTGGCATCCTGCTCTTTTACAGGCGTTACTTTCACTTTCTTACCTTTGGCCTTTTGTTTTATAATTTTGAGCAGTTGCTCATTGTATGTATCCTTATATTCAGCAGGCTCAAAGGGCTTGGCTAGAGATTTGATAAGCGACTCGGCCAATTTGAGTTCGGCTGGCTTGGGCGCTGCCTTGCGTGTCGGAATATTGAGATCCGTATAATTGCGCATCTCCTCCGGATAACGCATTCTATTCAACATCAGCACCTTATTGTCATAAGGACGTATCAATGCCAATATTTCGCGCTCACGCATTACAAAAGAACCTATTCCGCCCATCTTGGTTTTTAGCAAAGCTTTGAGAAGCAAGTTATAGGCCGCCTCACCGTTTTTCTGTGGCTCCAGAAAATAAGGCGTTTCGAATAATGCCGAATCAATATCAGCTTCCTTAACAAATTGAGTAATGGATATAATTTTTGATTTCTCGGGGCTTGCAGCTTCAAAATCTTCATCTTCCAATACGATGTATTTGTCATCGATCTTATACCCTTTGACAATATTTTCCCAAGCCACCTCCTTACCCGTTTCTTCATTCACGCGCTTGTATCGGATATTGCGCAAGTCTTTTTTGTCCAACATATCCAAATCCAAGGTACTGGATTCGGTGGCGGAATATACTTTGATAGGAATATTGACCAGTCCGAATCCTATAGCTCCATTCCAAATTGCTCTCATAATGATTCAATTTATATTAGTTCAATCTTCGTTTGAGCAGACATAAAACACCCAACTCCTCTACCGAAAGATTTTCACTCTTCTTTAATAGTCTATCTACTTCTTTTTTAAAATAACATAAGGTCTTGCCTTTGGTGTAATTATCAATAATACGAGGGTCGATATACGATTTTCGCGCAATAGCCGGCGTATTTCCCAAACGCTCACTCACCGCAACTACAGCTTGACGGATATTCTTACTCAAATTGCGTTGATCGACTTCTTCTGTAGCTCCAAGCTCATCCAAACTCATCGCGGCAATTACTGTTCCTGCCCAAGTCCGAAAGTCTTTTGCAGAAAATTCTGGTCCCATGATCTCTCGGATATAAGCGTTAAGATGCTGGCTCTTCACATCCTGAATATTGCCGTCTTCATCCATAAATTTGAAAATCTCATAGCCTGGCAAATCATCAATTTCGCGTACGATTCGTGCCAATTGTGCATCAACGATTTGCTTTTCTTGCTTCTGCGCTGACTTACCTACATAATTGAAAGTAAGCCTATCCCCCTCAATCTTGAGGTGTTTGGACCGTAAAGTTGTCAACCCATAGCTTTTATTCTGCTTGGCATACACATCGCTACCGGGCCTAAAAAAAGCAACATCCAGAAGACGAACCATACAGGCTAAAACTTTGTTGCGATCGAGCTTCCGTTTACGCAAATGCTGTCCTGTTACTAACCGCATATGCGGCAGTTTGTTTGCAAATTGTAGTATTCGGTCAAATTTCTTTTGCTCCTGACGCAATCGGAAATTACTGTTGTAGATATATTGCTTGCGGCCTTTGGCGTCATACCCCGTTGCGCGCACCTTCGCGCGCGGTGAGTTATTGATCTCTACATGGGTCCATGCGGGAGGAATGACAAGAGATTTGAAAAACTGCAACAGCTCTTTATCTCTCACCGTATTCCCGTCTTCATCCTTGTACGAAAATCCGCGTCCATTTTTATTTCGTAAAAAGCGCATAGTGTAGTTTCCTTGAGTAGTAAAATATGAATTGAATACTTTGACTAATAAACTATTGAAAGGCAAAAAAGTTCACGACATCCTTCGAGGCTCTATTGGAATAGATGAGGAATATGAGGAAAGTAAATATTGAGTTATTTAATTTTTTTATAATGTTATTAAAATTTTTATTAAGCCTCAATACATCGAAAAGCATCGAACAATCGGTTGCGTTATCTATATTTGCCTCCCTATTAACAATATAAACTAAACAAAAACATATGTGCGGAATAGTAGGTTACGTTGGACACAATCAGGCCTATCCATACCTTATCAATGGATTAAAAAAATTAGAATATCGCGGCTACGATAGTGCGGGTATTGCACTTCATAAAGGCAGCGAATTGCAAGTAGTTAAAAAAAGCGGTAAAGTAGCGGCATTGGAAAATGCATTCGGAACACTGGACACTCACTCCACCCTAGGAATAGGTCATACACGCTGGGCTACACATGGTATTCCATCCGATTACAATGCACACCCCCATTATTCGAACTCCGGAAATCTTGCGCTTGTTCACAATGGTATCATTGAAAATTATGCTTCCATCAAAGAAGAATTGTTACACAAAGGATATACTTTCCAAAGTGAAACCGATTCAGAGGTACTTTTAAATTTTATCGAAGATATTCACATTAATAATGAATGCACGCTGGAAGAGGCCATTCGGGTGGCACTCAAAAGAGTAACCGGCGCATACGTTATTCTTATTTTATCCAAAGACCATCCAGACACATTATTTGCTGCGCGCAAAGGAAGTCCATTGGTGATTGGAATTGGCAATGGCGAACATTTTTTGGGTTCTGATGCTTCACCTATGTTGGAATATACCAAAGAAGTGGTATATATCAATGATTATGAATTAGCGATCATCAATCCCGACCAACTGATTTTGAAAAATTTGGGGAATGAAATCTTGACTCCTTATGTTCAAAAATTAGACATAGAACTCGCAGCTATCGAAAAAGGTGGTTACGAGCACTTCATGATAAAAGAAATCCATGAGCAACCGCAAGCAATATTTGATTCTTTGCGTGGTCGATTGGATGCAGAAAACCTTTCTATTACACTCAGTGGATTAGAGAAAATAAAGGATAAATTAACTGCAGCTCGCCGTATCATCATTGTAGCTTGTGGTACAAGTTGGCACGCTGGTCTTTTGGCAGAATATTGGATTGAAGAACTTTGCCGTGTCAATGTAGAAGTAGAATACGCGTCAGAATTCCGCTATAGAAACCCGATTATTTCTTCCGACGATGTGATTATAGCCATATCACAGAGCGGAGAAACTGCAGATACTCTTGTTGCCCTTGAAAATGCAAAAACACAGGGAGCCACCATTTTCGGTATTGTCAATGTAGTAGGCTCTTCTATTGCGCGTATTTCCGATGCAGGCATTTATACCCACGCTGGACCAGAGATTGGTGTTGCCAGTACAAAGGCTTTTTCGGCGCAATTGACCGTATTGCTATTATTCGCAATTAAACTTGCGGAGTACAAAGAAACAGTCTCGGAAGATCTAAGAAAAGAACTAATCAAAGAATTAAGCATCATTCCTGAAAAGGTAAAACACATCTTGGATAGCAGCATCGACAATATCAAAGAAATTGCTGTAAAATATCAACACGCCACCGACTTTCTTTTCTTGGGACGTGGATATAATTTCCCTATTGCCCTAGAAGGAGCGCTTAAACTTAAAGAAATATCCTACATCCACGCAGAAGGATATCCTGCTGCAGAGATGAAACACGGCCCTATTGCCTTAGTGGATGAAACACTTCCTGTGGTATTCGTCGCCACCAAAGACCGCGTACATGAAAAAATTGTCAGCAATATGCAGGAAATCAAAGCACGCTCGGGAAAACTCATTTCTGTAGTGACGGAAGATGACCAACTTGCTATTGATTTGTCAGACGAACATATCAAAATACCTGTGAGCCACGAAATGATCGCTCCTATCCTGGCTGTTATTCCACTTCAGCTATTGTCTTACTACGTAGGTATCGAACGGCAAATCGATGTTGACCGACCCCGTAATCTTGCAAAATCTGTTACTGTAGAATAAGTAATATGGGAAAAGTAAAAAAGCTACCTTTAGAAAAATTGGGGTACGACCATACCGACGAGAAGTTGGAACGTCATTATCATTTGCGTTCGAATAAAAATAAAATCGACAAGAAATATCGCCACCTCTCTACTGAGGAGAAAGCGATATTAATACAAAATCACAATTACTCTACCGATTGGAACAGTGTAATGGTGACTGATACATTCAATCCCCAACAGATTAAGAATTCGAAATTTTATGGGAATGTATGGATAGGAAACATCTCCTCTCAGTATCTGAATTATAAAGATTTGAATCTTGCCTGCGGGATCTATAACAGCCAAATCATCAATAGTGAGATAGGCGATGACAACGCGATACACTATGTGCGCTATATGTCCAACTATATCACCGGTGACGAAGTCATTCTTATGAACGTCAATGATATGGAAACCAGTCCTGCTCCAAAATTTGGCAATGGCATCCTCAAAGAAGGCGAACAAGAAGACAAACGAATCTGGATTGAGCTTTGTAATGAGAATGGTGGACGACCGATTCTACCATTTGATGGTATGCAGGCGACAGATGCTTATATTTGGACGCGCAACAGACATGATGCACGTTTGCAATCCAAGTTCATCGAACTCACCGAAAAATCTTTCACCAATAAAGCAGGCTATTACAGTGAAATCGGCAATCAAGTCGTTATCAAAAACTGTGATATGATCCATGACGTCATCATAGGTGACCATGCATATCTCAAAGGCGTAAACAAAGTCAAGAATGTCACTATTCACTCCATAGAAAGTGCCATCACGCAGATCGGCGAAGGTTGTGAGATTGTGAATGGAATCATTGGCTACGGTTGTAGGGTATTCTATGGTGTCAAAGCCGTGCGTTTTATTCTTTCTTCATTTTCGCAGCTTAAATATGGTGCGCGACTTATCAACTCATTTTTGGGCGACAATTCGACGATTTCCTGCTGTGAGGTATTGAACTCCCTCCTTTTTCCAGCACACGAACAGCATCATAACAACTCTTTCCTGTGTGCATCGCTAATTATGGGACAGAGCAATATGGCTGCGGGTGCGACTATTGGTTCGAACCACAACTCTCGTGCTGCCGATGGAGAAATCATCGCCAAACGTGGATTCTGGCCGGGATTATGTGTCAGCTTAAAACACAATTCAAAATTCGCGTCATATTCGCTTATTGTCAAAGGAGACTTTCTATATGAATTGGACATCAAAATTCCTTTCTCCCTTATCAGTACGGATGTACAAAATGATCGGTTAATTATTGTACCGGGCTATTGGTTTTTGTACAATATGTATGCAGTGATGCGTAACAGCAAAAAATTTGAAGCACGTGACCGCCGGACTATTAAAAATCAATATTTAGAATACGATGTATTTGCACCTGATACGATCAATGAGATGTTTGATTCTTTAGCCATTATTGAAAAAGCTGTCGGGAAATCTTTGATGCCTAATTGGTCGAATTCGAGCGAAGAAGGTCGCAAAATATTGATGGATAAAAACATTAAAATCAGCCAGGATATATTCCTTGAAAATGTAGAAAATTCCAAACGTAAAGTCGTTATGCTTAAGCCCCGCGAAAGCTACAGCTTATTCAGAAAATTAATTCGACATTACGCAGCTCTTCAAATATTGAATAAGGAAGAATGGAATAAGCTAGACATGGAGGAACTTCTTTCTCACATTAAAAATTATTCCAACAGCACGCGCAAAGTTTTCGAAAATATCGGTGGACAGCTTGTGCCTAAAGAAGATTTGCAAGGTTTGCTTGATGGCATCAAAGCGGATCAATTCGAAAACTGGCACCAAATACACAAACAATATCACGCGTGGAGCAGCAATTATTTGGAGGAAAAACTTGTGCACGCACTCGCATCATTAGCAGAATTATCCAACAAACCTCTTGCGCTATGGGACATTGATTTTCTTACTGATTTGATCGAAGAAAGTAAAGCGACTCAACGCTGGATATATGACGAAATCTACAAATCTCGCGAGAAAGACTATACTAACCCATTTCGGAAGATGGTATACGAAAATGAGGAGGAGATGAATATAGTAGTAGGAAGTCTAGCCGACAATGCTTTCATCAATACCATGAAAGAGGAAACGGCAGACTACTTAGCAAAAGCAGACCACATATTAAACAAAATAAACATACATTAACAAAAAAAATCCCCTCATTGAGGGGATTTTCTCCAATTAACCAAAACTTAATAATAAACTACTTTACTTTGTCTTTACTTTACTTCTATTAGTCTTTTTGCAATTATAGCATCTTCTTTTTTGCCAATCATTACTTTCAAGATACCATTTTCGTAGGTTGCGTCGATGCTGCTGTAATCAACTGTCTCTGGCAATGTAAATGATCTTGTAAATGAATTATAGCTAAATTCTTTCTTGCTATACAATTTTCCCTCACTTACGTTCTCTTCTGTTTTTTCTACCGAAATAGAGATAATATTTTTGTCTACATTGATCTTGAAATCCGATTTCTCTAATCCAGGAGCAGCCAATTCTACTTCGAAAGATTTTTCCAACTCTGTAATATTAACAGCAGGGATACGTGATACTAAACGATCGGTAATGAATGAATCGTTGAATAAGTTGTCAAATACGCTGTTAACAAATGGATTTACAACATCTGTATTTATTGCTTTTGTAGGGAATTTTAGTAATGCCATTTTATAATCCTCCAATTTATTTTTTACTGTTTTTAATTATTTACATCAAGGAATATTCAATATCTATACCAGCAGTAAAAACAAGACAAAAAGTCATTAAAATAAATTTTTATAAGACATAATGACGTGATTCGGATAAAAAAAGCCTTTTTGCCGATGCAAAAAGGCTTATGTATGGTTTGGAAACCCGAATATTAATCTCTTTTATAATGTAACGCTACTTCAGAATTAGCTAAATCTCCGCCGAAAGGGGGATTTACTTTACGAATAGAAATTTTTATCTCCTGCAAAAAGCCATAACGCTTTAATATTAAATCCATGATATCCTCCAAAGCAGATTCCAATAATTTTCTTTTCGGACGCATCACCTCCGCTAGAAGCTGATACAACTCCTCATAATTTATGGTATTTTTCAAATCTTCAGAATCGGAGTTCTCAAAAGGAAAATAAACCTCCAGATCAATAAAAAACTCATTCCCAAGCACCTGCTCCTCTTCATAAAACCCGATTGGAGAGAAAAAACGTACATGTTTAAGTGCAACTTTTTGTCTAATCATATCTAAAAATAAGCATTTCTAGGCTTTTTCTTATATTTATTAAATAAACTTAAATCAAACATGAAACAAACTTGCAAAACCGCCCTAACAACGATCTTAACGCTGACTTTAACAAACACCTTATCTGCACAAACGAAATTTCAACCCCAAGACACCGAATTTTACGAACCCAAGAGCAAAGTAGTCTCTACCACACCCAACAAAGCACCATCGGATGCCATAGTACTGTTTGACGGCACTAACCTCTCCAAATGGGTCAGTGAAAATGATAGCACCAAACAAGCCCAGTGGACAGTGAATAATGGTATTTTAACAGTGAAGCCAGGAACAGGAAATATTCGGACTATCGAAAATTTTGAGGATTTCCAACTGCATCTTGAATGGAAAAGCCCAGATGTTATTAAAGGTGAAGGTCAAGGGAGAGGAAACAGCGGTGTATTTCTTCAAGGAAAATACGAAATTCAAGTCTTGGACAATGACAATAACCCGACGTATGTGAATGGTCAAGCGGCATCATTATACAAGCAAAGACAACCATTGGTAAGCGTCGTTAAGCCTGCAGGTCAATGGCACAGCTATGACATCCTCTACACCGCCCCTAGATTCAATAAAAATGGGATTCTGATAAGAAAAGGAACGGTCACCGTCTTACACAATGGCGTAGTCGTACATTATAATACACAGATCGAGGGTACGACAGAATATATCGGCCTACCTAAGGTTATTGCGCATGGCGCAGGTCCAATAGGGCTCCAAGATCATGGCGATCTAGTGAGTTTTAGAAATATTTGGATACGCCCACTATAACAATCTTCATAGGATAGTTACAATCAAAAGCGAAATGAATTTAATAAATTCGTAGTTTATTTATTTCCATAATATGAAAAAATTAGTCTTACTTTTTCTTTTGAGTAGTTCGACTGTCTATGCACAGCGACAATTTACTATCGAAGAAACAGTTTTCGGCCCCGGCCAGTTTGCCCCAAAGACGCTCTTGGGCATGCAATGGGCTACGAATTCAGATACTTTCACACATCTCGACCCTACTTATCAGCAACTCCTAGCACGTAGTGCAAACAGTGATTGGAACGAGAAAGTAATTGCTAAATTGGACGACATAAAAGTAGCCTTAGAAAAGGTCTTGCCTTCCGAAAATTCACCTTACGAAGTTTTCCTTCGAATTATGAATGGCTAGACAATCAGTCCATTAAATTTCAGATTTCCAGTAAAAAGAACCTGTTCGATATTTCCTATAATACAGAAAGCAAAGCAGCCACAGTCCTGAAATCTACGCCAAACAACTTAAAGAATAGCGCACATAACGTTCATACCGCTTATTTAGTCAGCAACAATATTGAAATCCTTACAGATAATGGTCAAGTCATTCATGTGACCAAGGATACAGTCGACGGCATAGTCAACGGCAGCGAAAACACCCATCGCCAAGAATTTGGTATCCATACTGGAATGTGGTGGTCGCCAAATGGTAAAAACCTACTCTATTACCGCAAGGATGAGTCCATGGTAAGCAAATACCCAGTACCACAATGGGATTCACGCGTAGCCAGCGTACACAATATCCGATATCCGATGGCAGGTATGAAATCAGAAGAGGTATCGCTTGTTGTTTTCAATACCGAGAGTAAGGAATATGTCACGCTGCAAACAGGAGAACCAAAAGAACAATATCTCACAAGTGTAACGTGGGATCCATCCAATGAATTCGTATATGTTGGCGTCCTGAATCGTGGTCAGGATCATCTTAAACTAAATCAATACAATGCTAAAACCGGAGTGTACGTAAAGACATTGTTTGAGGAAAAATCATCTAGCTGGGTCGAACCGCAGCACGATTTACAATTCTTACCGAATAATAAGAATCAATTCTTGTATCAAACCGACAAAGATGGTTACAACCAACTGTATCTGTACGACACCAATGGCCAACTGATTAAACATTTGGGATACCAAGATGTAATCGTTACCAGCTTAAAGGGCTTCAACGCTAATCATAGCAAAGCGTATTACATAGGCGCCAGCAACAAGGGGCTTGAGCGCCATCTGTATGAAGTGGACATTAAATCAGGGAAGACCAAACAACTTACTACTTCGAATGGGGTACATAATGCCTCTATCAGCCCTACCGGCAAATATGTATTGGATCAATACAGTAATCTCAGCATGCCCAATCTGATTCAAGTTATCGACACCAAAAATGGAAAAGCTAAATCAATCTTGGAAGCTGAAAATCCGTTTACTGGTAAAATCAATTTACCAAAAATTGAATTCAAAGAATTTTTATCACCTGACGGAAAAACGCCTCTGAATGCGCGTATTACCTATCCAACAAATTTTGACAGCTCCAAAAAATATCCAGTTATGGTATATTTATACGGCGGTTCACATGCACAGATGATTACCGACCGCTGGTTAGGTGGTGTAGGCTATTTTGATCTGTATATGGCTCAAAATGGATATTTGGTATTCACGCTGGACAACCGAGGCTCAGATGCGCGAGGAAGAGACTTTACGCGGGTGACACACCGCAATTTGGGTGAGAACGAGATTGCCGATCAACTTGTGGGAATTGATTATTTAAAATCTCTACCCTATGTGGATAAAGATAATATGGGAATTTTTGGATGGAGCTATGGTGGTTTTATGACTACTTCCTTAATGACAAAACACAATAGCACTTTCAAAGCAGGTGTAGCCGGAGGACCGGTAATGGATTGGAAGTATTATGAGGTGATGTACGGCGAACGTTATATGGACACGCCTCAAGAGAATCCTGATGGCTACGCAAAAACTTCCTTACTCAACAAAGCCGATCAACTCAAAGGCAATCTACTGATCATTCATGGTGCGCAGGATCCTGTGGTCGTACAGCAGCACAGCATGGATTTTATAGAGCAATGCATTAAAAAAGGAATAGAAGTAGACTATTTCTTATATCCTTCTCATGAACACAATGTACGTGGAAAAGACAGAGTGCATATGTATAATAAAATAGCCAAATATTTTGATACACATTTAAAATAGATAGATTTAGAAAAACTTTTAAAATTAAGGTCAAACTGCGAAAAGTTTGACCTTTTTTATTTGCATATTTCAAAATTTAATTATTGAATTTAAATAAAGATTAACCAAATCTCCCTCAAATAACAATAATTAATTATGAACAGTTCCATCTTCTTACTGAGGTGGAGACCCAATTTACTTATCGGCGTTGTTCTTTTTATGTTTATTCTTCCGACTTCGTAAAATCTCAACCCCATAAAACCAACCTTGATTTCAATATAGGATTGAAATGTTCTGCGAATTTAAGTGGCTCTCCTACTAATCATTTCACGCTTGGAATAAGTATCGGCACCGCTATACGCAAGGATGATATTCCGGCATCACTCATGTTACAATCCGCCATAAATATTTACGCAAATGGATTAGGAACAAACATCCTGAATGAATACATATACAGAGATAAAAATGGTGAGTCCATCGAGAAGCACAGGAAAGTAGAATTAGATTTTATTAATTCCCTAATCGGGAATATTGAGTTTGGTGATGAGTTTCAACCACACAATAGGCACTTACACCCGATCAAACATTTCAATCAAATGACGGCCTATTCAAACTACGACTTGAAGCATTACTCCGTTTCTTATGGCACTAATTTTATTATTAATTCGCACAATAGAAACCAGCAAGTAGGCTTCGTGGGCTTCAATACACCTTGGTTATCTTTTGGTTTTTATAACGATGGTACTCTGGGCAAATTGGTTGGTGACAATTACGATAGGTTTTGGACAGGTGGTGGTCATTTACGCATTCATTCAACCCCAACAACACCACGGCCACACTGAATGAGTTCTCGATAGAGTATAATTTTGATAGATTTACCTATGATGTGCAAGATGGTTATCGATTAGCCAATATATTAATGATTCCGAATGCGGATGACAATAACTTTTACAACTTACTGTTCAATAATTCATTGACTACATTAAAGGTTAATTGGAATGAGTACAGCGCAGGCATCAGCTTTATCGGACGGACGAATTTTGACATTCAAGATAAGATTCATGATTTCTTTGGCTACCCACGTCATTTGACCTACGCAAATAAAGAAACAATGCTAACCTTAGGTATCAACCCCATTATCAAATAAGATGAAAAATAATATGCGGCACAGATTATTCAAACTCTTGGTATTGACTATTACCATTGGGATGAGTATGTACGCTTGTAAATCATATATGCCACATTTTCCATATGATGAGTATTTGCGCTTACAAGCATCCTTGACCAATTCTTCTTTAAATAGAACTAATAAAGGTTATTACCAATTGAATATGTACAAAAATCAGATCAAATATGCACGAACAAACTTATTCAGATATACAGCATCTCAATTGACGGATAAGAGCGAGAAAGTAGATAGTTTATATTTGTACTTCATAGATGACCATAGATTTTACTATAGTCGCAAGAAACAAGATTCCATCGACCTTATTAAAGATATAGGCAAAGGAGTGCGACTAGGTATATATCAAATTAACAAAAATATTAAATCAGCGGATTCTACCATTACCATGGTGACATTGCATTCTGCAAAATCTAAGGTTAAAAATAGTGACGAATTTGATTTTGCAAACATCTATTTGGAGCTTAGACCTAATAATACATTGAAGTTTTTAACACCAGAATATCCAATCACCTTGCAAGATAGAAAGTTGCCAAACATTCTAACTAAAGATAAAGCCTTCGAGGCGAAATATCTTGATTTAATAATGAACAACCTTTATGCAAAAGAAACGAGGCATTTTGATGCGGATGACATGGGATTTCATGCCGAATGGCAATACAATACCATGTCCATCAAAACAAAAATAAATGATGTGGAATTTGACTATGTCAATATACGCCAACAGCATCGTTAACTAGAACATATCATTATAATAAGAAAATAGTATTCGAGGAAATTATAGCAGAAAATCCAACTCAAAGTCAAAGAAGCACATGGTAACCTAACAAATTATAATTATGGCAAAGAAATTATTAGATAGTATTTCTTCAGCAAGTGAGGCAACACAAGAAAATGAATATATATACGGCATGGTGACAAAAATAGAAGGCGATGACCTGAATTTTTTATTATCCGTATTTGGGACCTGTGATAATTGGCAACCCCTCCCTTACGCCAGTGTCAAAAGTTTCAGAAATCTGGGTGGCATGCGCTGCATACACGATGATAATATATATCCCTATTTCAGACTAGAATTCAAAACCAAAGCAAGTATCGATATCGTGGATGAAGAAGAGTAATTTGAGGTTTTATTCTTTATACTATTGATTTTGAATAGCAAGGGTATGTTTATAAAATAAATTGAAGTTTTAGCCGAAGAATCTTATATAATTAAAATAAAATATATAACTTTGCACTCCGACAAAGCAGTCGGAATACTCTTCTCTATAAAGGCATTTCTTCCGCTTTGCAATAGCAACAAATTGTATATTTAAACTTTTTGATTTAATAAATAATGCCTAGAAACACCTCCATTAACTCCGTTTTAATCATAGGTTCTGGTCCTATTGTTATCGGACAAGCGTGTGAATTTGATTACTCAGGATCTCAAGCTGCTTTATCTTTAAAAGAAGAAGGCATCAAGGTTTCGATAATCAACTCTAACCCTGCAACTATTATGACTGACCCGGTTGTTGCAGACAACGTTTATTTATTACCCCTTACTTGCGAGAGTATTGAGCAAATTCTTCAAGAACAACAGATTGATGCGGTATTACCAACTATGGGTGGTCAGACTGCGTTGAACTTGTGTATTGAGGCATCAGAACGCGGACTTTGGGAAAAATATAATGTTCAGGTTATTGGTGTTGATGTAGCAGCAATCGAAAAAACGGAAAACCGCGAAGAATTCCGTCAACTAATGATTGATATCGGTGTGGGTGTGGCGCCATCCAAAATCGCTAACTCTTTCTTAGAAGGTAAAGAAGCAGCACAAGAAATTGGATTTCCATTGGTAATTCGTCCATCGTACACATTAGCGGGTACAGGTGGTGGTTTTGTGCACAAGAAAGAAGATTTTGATGCGGCATTAAACCGTGGTCTTCACGCTTCTCCTACGCACGAAGTATTGGTAGAGCAAGCTGTATTAGGTTGGAAAGAATTCGAATTGGAATTGTTACGTGACAAAAATGATAACGTAATCATCATCTGTACAATCGAAAACTTTGACCCTATGGGTATCCACACTGGAGACTCGATTACAGTAGCGCCAGGCATGACATTATCAGACAAATGTTACCAAGACATGCGTAATCAAGCGATCAAGATGATGCGTTCGATCGGTAACTTCGCTGGTGGTTGTAACGTACAATTCTCAGTGAATCCGGAAAACGAAGATATCATCGCGATTGAGATCAATCCACGTGTATCACGTTCTTCAGCATTAGCATCCAAAGCTACAGGTTACCCTATCGCGAAAATCGCTGCTAAATTGGCTATCGGTTACAACTTGGATGAGTTGCAAAATCAAATTACTAAAACTACTTCTGCATACTTCGAGCCTACTTTAGATTACGTTATTGTAAAAGTTCCTCGTTTCAACTTTGATAAATTCAAGGGTGCAAACAAAGAGTTAGGTCTTCAGATGAAAGCTGTGGGTGAAGTAATGGCAATTGGCCGTACTTTCATCGAGGCATTACAAAAAGCGGCGCAGTCGCTAGAAACAGGTCGTGCTGGTCTAGGTGCTGACGGTCGTCAATCACGCAATTTAGAAGAGATCATGTACAGCTTGGAGCACCCAAGTGCAGATCGTCTTTTCCATATCAAAGATGCTTTCGAATTGGGCGTTCCTTTGGAATCTATCCGTAAAGCAACAAACATTGACAAATGGTACTTAGTTCAGATTCAAGAATTGGTTCAATTAGAAACTGAATTAAAAAGATATCAATTATCAAATATTCCACGCGACTTCTTCATGACTTTGAAACAAAAAGGATATTCGGATCAACAAATCGCTTGGTTATTGGGTAATGTAACAGAAGATCAGGTATACGATCGTCGTAAGGAATTAGGCATCAACCGTGTGTACAAAATGGTAGACACATGTGCTGCTGAATTCCCTGCACAAACACCTTACTACTACTCTACTTTCGAAGAAGAAAACGAATCAATCGTATCGGATAAAAAGAAAATCATCGTTTTGGGTTCTGGTCCTAACCGTATTGGTCAAGGTATCGAATTCGATTACTCTTGTGTACATGGTTTGTTAGCAGCAAAAGAATCTGGTTACGAAGCTATCATGGTGAACTGTAACCCAGAGACTGTTTCTACAGATTTCAATATGGCGGACAAGTTATACTTCGAGCCTGTATTCTGGGAGCACGTACGTGAAATTATCGAATTAGAAAAACCAGAAGGTGTAATCGTACAATTAGGCGGTCAGACAGCACTTAAAATGGCTGACAGACTAGAAGCGCTAGGTGTGAAGATTATCGGAACTTCATTCAGTAATATGGACTTGGCTGAAGATCGTGGGAGCTTCTCTGATCTATTGAAAGAATTAGATATTCCTTACCCGAAATACGGTGTAGCAACTTCAGCTGAAGAAGCAATCAAAGTTGCGAACGAAGTAGGTTACCCGGTATTGGTTCGTCCATCGTATGTATTAGGTGGTCAAGGTATGAGCATCGTTATCAACGACGAAGATTTAGAAAAAGCTGTAGTAAACTTATTGAAAAATCTTCCTGGTAACCAAATCTTAATTGACCATTTCTTAGACCGCGCTGAAGAAGCTGAGTCGGATTCGATCTGTGATGGTGAAGATGTACACATCATCGGTATGATGGAGCACATTGAGCCAGCAGGTATTCACTCCGGTGACTCTTATGCAGTATTACCTCCATTCAGCTTATCACAAAATGTTCAAGCTAAAATGGAAGAATATTCGATTAAATTAGCAAAAGCATTGGATGTAAAAGGTCTTTTGAATATTCAGTTTGCTATCAAAGGTGAAAATGTATACGTAATCGAGGCAAACCCTCGTGCATCACGTACAGTTCCTTTCATCGCTAAAGCGTACGATGTACCTTACATCAATATTGCTACGAAAGTAATGCTGGGTGTGAATAAATTAAAAGATTTTACTATCGAGCGTAAATTGACTGGATGGGCTATCAAAGAACCTGTATTCTCGTTCTCTAAATTCCCAGAAGTTGATAAGCAATTAGGTCCTGAGATGAAATCTACAGGTGAAGCTATCCGCTTTATCAAAGATTTACAAGATCCTTACTTTAGAGATTTAGTATCTAAAAAATCAATGTTCTTGAACGCGCAATAAGCTATCAAGAAATAGTATAACAGGAACTCCCTCGCATGTATATGCAAGGGAGTTTTTTTATTTTATAGAGGTTTTTGTTGTAAAATATACTGAGCAATTTTAATAAAGATAATATCACTTACTTAGTCTTTATTTGACAAACGTAATAAAACCGAAAGTTTCAAGATTATAATTTTTAGAAAGTTATAAACATACTTACAACTCTAAGAAATAGCATTATATTGTGTATATAATAACGTTATGCACAACTTTATGAAACAACCTCTCAATTACAATTTTGGTTCTGAAGAACGTTAAGTCTAAATGTGATTTTCCGTTTATTGGTGGACGAATTGCCTAAAGAGCATATTTTGACATATTACGAGACATTGCACAATTTGACAAACGCAATAGCCATTTAGAATCAATTATTCGATTTTCAAAATTCGAGTTTGAAGAAGAATATAATAAGCCATTCAAAAAAATTAATCCGATTGAAATTGAAAATTATATAAAAATAAGACTGCACGAATTATAACGTCACCTAACATGGGTAACTGCTACACAACTCCAATATTCTAAGAAAGTATAAAATATTGATCTCGTTTAAGCCCTTTCAAACGAGGTTTGTTATTTTTCAAGCTATATCAATGCAGAATTTTTTAGAGCTAATCTCTACCTCCGGCTCTTGTTTAGATTTCTCCTTGCGTCGAAATGACGATGTTCGAGATTAGTTTTTTACTCCTACACATCTTTTACACAGCGAAAACCAACATTATTGGTTGGGCTATTGATTTCACCTTTGCCTCTACCGCCTGCTTTGTAGCGTTCGCAATAATTGTCTACGCAAAGAAAAGAACCGCCCCGCTGTACGCGTTTGACTAATCTCGGTTCTTGCGGATCGTGGGAATCCGATGGTCCTTTAGGATTTTTGTTGGAGTCGTTCTGATCATACCCCGAGCGGTAGTAGTCTGAACACCATTCCCATACATTACCGACCATATCATAGATACCCAAAGCATTTGCAGGAAAGGATTTAACAGGTGCTGTTCCACTAAATCCATCTAGTTTTGCGTTGCTTTTTGGGAATGCACCTTGATACGTATTTGCCATCCATTTACCATCCTTTTTGAGTTCATTTCCCCAATAAAATGCTTCATCTTTATGCGTATTCGCTTTAGCTGCTAATTCCCATTCGGCCTCTGTAGGTAGTCGCTTTCCCGCCCATTTGGCATAGGCTTCTGCATCTTCATAGGCTATGTGTACTACAGGATGATTTTCACGTCCTTTTAGATCACTTTTGGGGCCTTCTGGATGCCTCCAGTTCGCGCCCGGCATATATTCCCACCAGGACAAATGATTATCTAAATTTTGTGTTTGCCTATCCCCCACAAATACCGCAGAGCCGGCTTGCAGCATGTTTGGATCTACACCTGGAAAATCTTTCGAATTCAAAGGCCTTTCAGCTACGGTGACATAGTTGGTTTCTTCGACAAATCTCCGAAACTGTGCATTGGTCACTTCGTGCTCATCCATATAGAAAGAACTGACCTCCACTTCCCTTTCAGGCGCCGCATCTTCAAAATAAGAAGTGCCTATCGTAAATTTTCTTCCCTGCACAAAAACCATCTTTACAGAATCTTTACCGCTATAAAATTCGGGTGATACGGGAGAAACATTGCGCGTTGGTACATTGTCCATCATACAGGTATCTCCCTTGTTCACACCATGTTGTGAATCTTGGAAAGCAATCTGACAGGAAAGGAATAAGGTGCAGGCGGCTAAATAGGAAATTCTCATAACGATTGAAGTACTATGTTCTCTAAAATAAGAAAAGGCTTCAAGATATTCATCTGAAGCCTTAATATTTATTGCATTTACCAATTTACACGTTTAATTGATTTCCTTTACCGTCTTTTTTAGCGCGGATACATGTATTACCACCACCTTTAAGCGTAAGTTCTACTGGCTTGTTGGAAATCCAAGCTCCTTGCGTAAAATCAGGGAACTCTAATGTTTTTCCTTTTTTGGTCGATTCGACACTTAATGGTACAATCGCACTCCAAGCTGCCGCATCGTACACATCTTGATCTAAAGCCAATCCATTGCGCAAACAGTCAATTAATCTCCAGTCCATCATAAAGTCCATACCGCCGTGACCACCTACTTTCTTAGCCTGCTCACCAATGAATTTCACAATTTCAGGTGTATATTGATCCCGCAATTTGTTCATTTCCTCTTCAGGAAGGAAGCTATGTCCTTTTTGGTGGGATTTAAGGCTTATACCAATCTTAGGATATTTCTCACAGAAACCTTGAGTACCACTCAACATATGTATACGTGAATACGGACGAGGGGATGTCACATCATGTTGGATCATGATGGTTTTGCCTTTTTGCGTACGTATAAGCGTTGTATTCATATTGCCACGGTATTCTGCACCTACAAATTGTCCATATGTCGCAGGATCGTCTTTGGCTAAGCGTTTTGCCTCTTCGCCCATTTGGAAATCATTCGAAGCGACATTCACCAAGGAAGTCATCACGTCACCGCGGTTGACATTCAAACACTGCGCTACCGGACCGATACCATGTGTAGGATATAAGTTACCGTGGAAACGGATATTTTCTTTCAATCTCCAGAAATCATCGTAATACGTTTTGCTGAAATTCAAATCCAATAAATCGTGAATATAAGCACCTTCAGCATGAACCAACTCACCAAACACACCTGCTCTAGCCATGTTTAAAGTTTGCAATTCGAAGAAATCATAACAGCAGTTCTCCAACATCATACAATGTTTTTTTGTCTCTTCAGACACACGAACTACTTTCCAGCAATCTTCTACCGTCAACCCGATAGGTACTTCACAAGCCACATGTGCACCAGCTTTCATCCCTTCGATGCTCATCTCCGTATGAAAATCCCATGGTGTACAGATGTATAATAAATCAATCTTCACGGATTTTAACATATCCTTCCAGCCATCATCGCCTGAGAAACCAGCAGGCTTCTTCAAGCCACGACCTACTACGGTATTTTGATGTTTTGTCACTCTATCTGCGTGCTTATCACATACAGCAACAATTTCGGTGCCTTCTAAATATGTAAACCTATCTACGGCGCCTGTACCTCTATTTCCCAATCCGACAAAAGCCACACGTACTTTATCAATCTTGGGTGCTGCGTATCCAGACATATTAAAACGCGGAGCCGCTGCCGCATTGACATGCAAAGCGGGCAAGCTTATAGCTGTAGCAGACAACAGGGATGCCTTTTTTAGAAAATCTCTTCTATTTGTACTCATAAAATTTCGATTTATTAATCTTCTTGTAAATTAAGAGGGCATTACGCCCTCTTAAAAATCACCTATATTAAAACAAACTAAACAGTCAATTTCAAGAAAACCAATATTGTTGATTTTTGTGCAGGTTTTCATGGTTATGCGATAATGTTCTTCGTATTATCTTTAACAATTATAATTTATAATCATCAGATTATAAAATGATTCTCAAACGCAAACGTTTGTCCAATTTTACGAATTCGATTGCACACCACAATTTACAACTCAATCTTACCGATCAATTCCATCAATAATGTTTCGGATAATTTAGCTTGGGTTTTTGCTGCATTAAATCTAGACACGGCATTGATAAAATTTTCTTGTGCATCCCTAAATTCGACAGCACTCAGTGTACCGATTTTGTATTTTTCTAATGTAATATTCAGGTTTTGTCGTGCTATTTGTTCGTTTCTTTCTTCTATATCGACGAGTGCAAGGTTAGTTCTGTACACATTGTAAGCCTGAGAGATTTCGGTTTCTATTTGCAGATTCGTTTGCGCGATTTGCAAATCAGCGTTCTCGATACGCAACTTAGCAATGCGCTCATTGCGGCGTTGATTAAAACCATCAAAGATATTAACTGAAGCAGTGACGCCATAGGTCAATCCACGGGATTGAGATTGCGCCACGAAACCAAGACTGGATTCTGATTCACTAAAATTATAGCCTCCATTCAGTCGTACCGTTGGATAGCGGTTCGCTCGGATGGTCTTTTCATCCAATTCGGCCAATCTACGATTGATGCTGATTAAGATAAGATCCGGATTATTGGCTTTCGCCAATTCCAGCATATCGCCTAACTTCAGTGTTTCGTCAATATTCACCTCTTCCACGACGCTAAATTCTTGTTGCAAGTCGCGCGCCAATAGGTTGTTGAGTGCTATCTTAAGATTTTTTACCGTATTCGCTTGTTTGATGCGATTAGATTCGTCGGTATTTAGATTGACTTGAACATTCAAAACTTCTAATCGAGAGGCTTTTCCGATGGAAAATCTGTTCTCAGATGTTCGCAAGCGTTCGCGAGATATTTCAATGCTCGTGTCGATCGCCATAAGGAGATTCTGCTGCTCGACAATGGTATAATAGGTAGAGATTACATCCGAAATGCGGGTCACTACCGAACGCTGCAACTCGACTTCTCCTTGCTTTTGCAATTCTTTCAATGTCTCATAACGTGAAAACATTCCTAAACCATCAAAAACAGTCCAGCCGACACTTACGCCATAATTTAAGCTATTGTTTTTCGCATTGTCCAATGAACGAACTTCGCCCGTAGCCTGTGTCTGATTGGAGTTCGAAACACTATTATTTTGTGTAAAATTACCCGTAACAGTAGGAAGCATCCCCGCATTTCCTGGAGTTACATTCTGCTGCGCTACTTTCAGGTTATTCTGAAACAACTTGATATCGTAATTATTCTCCAAAGCAATTGCAATAGCCTCCTTTACGGTCAATAGCTTTTGTGCAATACTTATATGTGTACATAGTAAAAAACAGCTTACTAGTTGAATTACCCTTCTTCTCATACTAATCTTCTATATTATCAAATTCAGGTCTGTGTTTTCTTTCGCGCGACATCATCAGATAAAATGCCGGGATGACAAATAATGTAAGGATTAAAGAGAACATCGTTCCGCCGACAATAACAACCCCCATTCCGATACGGCTTGTCGATGCAGCACCTAGAGACAATGCAATCGGCAACGCACCAAATGCAATGGCCAAAGATGTCATCAAAATAGGTCTTAATCTGGCTTCTGCAGCTTCCACAACCGCGGTATATTTTTCCTTGCCTTCTTCGCGTAATTGATTCGCAAACTCAACAATCAAAATACCATTTTTGGTGACCAAACCAATTAACATAATCGTTCCAATCTGGCTAAAAATATTCCAGGTCTGACCGAACAACCACAACGAGAATAACGCCCCAGCTACCGCAAGCGGCACCGTGATGATAATGATAATCGGATCGGTAAAACTTTCAAACTGCGCAGCCAAAATCAAGAATATGAGTAACACGGCGAGGCCAAATGCAAACATCGTGTTGGAACCACTCTCTACAAAATCGCGCGACTCACCGCCCAAATCTGTTGTGAAGGATTCATCTAACACTTTTTCACGTATTCTTTCCATCGCGTCTATCCCCTCACCCATGCTTCTACCCGGCGCAAGACCAGCAGATACGGTTGCAGACATGTAGCGATTATTGTGAAATAGCTGTGGAGGACTGCTTCGCTCTTCCAATTCTACAATATTGCTCAGCTGTATAAGTTCGCCTGTGTTATTTCTTACATAGATAGAAGCTAAATCGTTGGGTGTGGCCCTATCTTTACGATCAAACTGTCCCATTACTTGATATTGCTTGCCATTCATCATAAAATAGCCAAAACGTTGGCCTGACAAGGACATCTGCAAGGTCTGTGCTACATCCAAGACAGAAACCCCTAATGATTGTGCCTTCTCTCTATCAATAGTCACATATATTTCAGGCTTATTGAATTTTAAATTGACATCCGTAATCGAAAATGTAGGATCTTGAGATAGTTCTTCCATAAATTCTGGAATCTTCTCTTCCAACTGCTGGAAGTTCGGTGCCTGAATGATGTACTGAATTGGTAATCCTCCTCTTCTATTCACCGCAATCGTCGGTTGCTGCGATACTGAAACCCGAGCTTCAGAGGACGAGCGTGTCAGACGTGTCAGATCATTAGCTATCTCTTGCTGCGTGCGTGTTCTTTCGTCCGTATTCACTAATCCTAAACGTACAAATCCACTATTCACCGACGAAGAACCAAAACCTGGAGATGTGATCACCAAACTTACTTTTTTCTCTGGTACCGAATCATTGATGAGCATGGTAAGGTCTGTCATAAATTTATCCATGTAATCATAAGATACACCCTCTGGAGCTGTTACACGTAGACTGATATAACTACGGTCATCATACGGTGCTGTTTCCTTTGGCAATAACTGAAAAAATAAGTATATCAATCCAAAACACCCCAAGAGAATAGCAAAACTTAACCATTTGAAACGTAGGAAACTTTTCAAAGCGTTTGCGTATTCGGTATTCATCGCTACGAAATACTTCTCCGTCTTCTCATAGAATCTACTTTTCTTCTGCTCGCCACCTTTCATCAAATAAGCATTCAACATAGGGGTTAGCGTCAGCGAAACAAAGGCGGATATGAGCACGGCGGCTCCAATGACGACTCCAAATTCTCGGAATAATCGGCCCACAAATCCTTCTAAAAAGATTACAGGTAAGAAAACTGCCGCCAAGGTAACGGATATGGAAATTACCGCAAAGAAAATTTCATTCGACCCTTTGATGGCTGCCTCAATAGGAGACATTCCCTCTTCTACCTTCTTGAAAATATTTTCTGTCACCACGATCCCATCATCTACTACCAACCCGGTCGCTAATACAATGGCTAATAGGGTCAATACATTGATAGAGAATCCGCACAGATACATAATAAAAAACGTTGCTATCAAGGATACCGGAATATCTATCAGTGGACGGAAGGCTATAGACCAATTTCGGAAGAATATATAAATAATAATGACAACCAAAATGATCGCAATAATCAATGTTTCGACTACTTCAAGTACTGATTTTTTGACAAATTGCGTGTTGTCGATAGCGATGTTCATTTCATATCCTTCGGGCAAATCGGATTCGAGCTTGTCAAATTCTTTGTAGAATCCATTGGCTATTTCCAGATAATTGGTACCGGGCTGTGGTATCACGGCCAGACTGACCATTGGATATCCGGAGTCTGACATTTTAGTCTCGAAATTTTCGGCTTCGAGCGCCGCATTACCGATATCTCCAAATTTTACGACTTTCGTCTGATCTGCACGAATGATGATATTATTGAATTGCTCTTCGTTCGATAAATTACCAATAGTTTTTACGGTCAATTCGGTATTCGCACCTGTCAATTTTCCGGAAGGCAATTCGACATTTTGAGCGTTCAAAGCATTCCGAACGTCCATCACAGTGACACCGTAAGAAGCCAACTTCGCTGGATCTATCCAAAGTCGCATGGCATACTTTCGCTGTCCCCATATTTGCACCGAACTGACTCCCGGAATGGTTTGAAGACGTTGGGCTACCACATTTTCGGCGTAGTCCGACAGTTCCAATACATTCTGTGTACGGCTTTGCAGCGTCATCGAAATAATAGGTTCTGAATCGGCATCCGCTTTGGAAACTACCGGTGCTGCATCGATGTCCTGTGGTAAGCTCCGCATCGCCTGCGAAACTTTATCACGTACATCATTGGCTGCTGCTTCTAAATCTTTGGTCAGATTAAATTCTATATTGATATTACTCGAACCTTGCGAACTGGTCGATGTGATATTTCGAATACCATCGATAGAATTGATCGCTTTTTCGAGAGGTTCTGTAATCTGGGATTCAATAATATCGGGATTGGCACCGGCATAACTCGTCCGCACCGAAATTTGTGCGGGATCGATAGAAGGAAATTCACGTACACCTAAAAACGTATAGCCAATGATTCCGAATAATATCAGCATCAAGTTCATGACGATGGTCAGAACGGGACGTTTTATACTAAGGGTGGATAAACTCATTTTTCTGTGGATTAACGTAAAGTAACTTGAACAGGTGAACCATCACGCAAGGACATCACGCCTGAAGTTAAGATGGTGTCACCTTCGCTGAGACCCTTGGTGATAAGCACATCGGCATCCGTACGGCCGCCAGTTTCTACAATAACTTCCTTGGCTTTGCCATCGCGCAATACAAATATTTTCTTACCATTTTGAATCGGTATCAAAGATTCTGCCGGCACTAACAATCCATTAGAAACCGTTTCTAAAGGGAAAGTTACGTTGGCAAAAGTTCCAGGTATTAATTTGTTACTTCCTCCCTTGCTTATTGCTTTGACGATTAATGAACGTGTATTGGCTTCTATCACAGGCTCAATAGCATAGATAGATGCTGTAAATTTCTGCTCATCACCTTGGATTGAAAACTCGACCTGATTTCCTTTGCTAACCATGTACGCATAGCGTTCTGGAACAGAAAACAATAGTTTCATCTGAGCTGTATTGGCAAGATTAGCGATAACGGTCGCCGGAGTGATGTAACTTCCTTTGGAGATATTGCGCAAACCTATTTTTCCCGAAAATGGCGCTCGAACGAGCGTTTTACTTAATTGTGCATTGATAAGCTGTATTTGCGATTCTGACGTACGAAAATCCGCTGATGCAATTTCATATTCTTCTTGACTGATGGCTTCTTTTTCTAACAGTAGTTTTGCTCGTCGCGCATTCTCACTAGCGAGCTCTGCTCTGGTACGCGCCTGCGCCAATTGTGCACGGAGTTCCGAATCATTGATCCGCAATAGTACTTGACCTGCCGAGACTTGGCTACCTTCCTGGAAATTTAAGGTTTCGACGATACCCGATACTTCCGAATGCAGCTCTACCACTTCATTTGCCTCAATAGATCCACTTAAAGATAAATAATCCGCAAATGGCTGTCCTTGTACGACACGACCGTATACTTTACTACCTCCGCCTCGACTTCCACCTCCAGCGGATTTGTTTTCTTCGTCTTTTTTTGAATTCGTAATAATTCTATAGGTTACGAGTCCTATTACTAATAGTAATCCTATGCTTAAAAATATAACGGCTTTTCTGCTCATAAGTTTAGATAAAATGTGCCCAACAGACGGAAATACAAGATAAAGCTATTTAATGGAATCAAGATGTAAAAATGTAGATATAATAACCTTCCGAAGGAGATTTGGCGCACAAAAACTATCCCAATTATACATTTCTACCAATAAAAAAAGGTCTAATCTCTTAGAGATTAGACCTACTTGAATTTGGCTATTTACTAGATATTTAAAAAAAAAGTGCGATAAATTAAAACTTATCGCACTTTTTATATAACTTTATATCTAGTTAAACAACTAGATATGGGATATCCAACGAAAGTTCAAGTTATTAAGCGTGCTAAAAGTGAACAATGGTATGTTAACTTTCCAGCTGCAGTTGCTCAAGCTATTGAATTTCAACAAGGCGAAATCGTAGAGTGGGTAATCGATGATCACCAGCGACTTGTCCTTCAACGAAGTGACGAGTCTGTAAAAGACCTTAAAAAAAAACTTCCCAAAAAAGCATAATAGCTCATTTTCAATGTCTTTTTGAACAATGTAGTTCGGCTTTTAATCAACATCGTACCTTCCAGAGGGCCCGCAGTTTAGCATTGGGGCTGTCTAAATAAATTTTCATACTTGTCCATTCACAGGAGTAATTGAAGGCTTTTGATTAATACCGTAATAACTATTTACCGATATCTCTCTATTGCCAGATTTACCTCCTAAAGTAGTAATAAGGATAGCACCATTGGCAGCAAGAGGCCCCAATAAAGCTAAACGAGTTGGATCTTTGACCACTTCAATACTTTCGATAGCACTGATATCCACAAAATTTAAAAAATCCGTCTCTGGACCAATACGATTATATTTGTACAATTTCGTCTCATAAGCAAAATTGTGCGATGAAGTCATAAGTACACCATTCACGAAGATTGCTGCTCTGACATTATTGACATCTTCATTACTAAACACCGGCGTGCTTGCACCTCGAATGATAATATTTTGCATCGATCCTGCTTCATTGGAAGGCTGTTGTATATACACCCTCCCATTTCACCTTTCACAAAATCAGCGAGATTTGTAAATGGTTTAATATGCACTTTCTGGGAAATCAATAGTATCTACCGAGCCGATAGTTTTTCGAATATTTCGAAAATTTTTTACCCCCCCCCTTCTGTAAGTCCCTTCTCTTCGATCGTGTCTGTTTGCAGTACATATCGAAAATTAGCAACTTCCCTAACGGAAAAAGTTGGCTTTGCTTACACCGCGTCTTTGCATATCAGCAAAGATGCCAGCACAAAAAATTTTCTAAACATATAGTATTTTTTAGGGTTGTAATGGTTAACCAATTATGTTATGTATTAAAAGATTGAAAACTTTCTATAACAAGTACATATAGAATTTTGATATATAGAAAGGCTTTTAGCTATTGAAGACACGGGATTTTGAAACGAAAACGGTTGCGTAAATTTACGCACCCTTTTCGCAAATTAATATAATTACAATTTCTTTCTATTATAGTAACAGATATGCTGATTTAAGAAGCCCAAATTCTTAGATCAAACGCGTATTTGAGATCAAGAATTTGATCAATAGGTTGACACTAGTTTAACTAATAATAAAACAAAAAAAATAATAACTTATTATTTCATTAAAAGAAATATAATTTCGAATAAAATAGCGGTAAAAATTTAAATAGAAAGTAGCGGTATTAAACAATATATGTTAAGCAAGCTGAATCCGCAGGAGCGGGACTTGGTGCTGAACAAGAGGTAATAGTTTTGCGCTGTGAAAGGAGAACTTCATTATCGAGCATAAAAAAAGCCTTACCACACGTTGTTGTGATAAGGCTTTAGTTTTAATAAAAGAAGGCACCGACCTACTCTCCCACCTGTTACGGCAATACCATCGGCTCGGGCGGGCTTAA
>NZ_SMBZ01000041.1 GCF_004342685.1 Sphingobacterium alimentarium | reverse complement strand
TGATACCCCAGCACTATAAAGTATAACAAGCCATCTTATAGGCACAGAGGCTAGATTTATTCTAGCCTCTTTTATTTTGACATGACCTATTATTTTATTATCTTGAAAGCAAAGGTTAAATTATGAATAGTGCTATTGTAATAAGAAAATATAAACGAGAAGATAAGGATGCTTTACTAAAAATTATGCATAATAATGTGCCTAAATATTTTGCAGAAACAGAGATTGATGATTATGAAGAGTATTTGGATAATGAGGTGCAAGACTATTATGTGGCTATAATGGATGAAAAAATTATTGCGGGAGCGGGGATAAATTATGACAAAGACAAGCAACTCGCTAAGATAAGCTGGGATTTGGTGGATACGGGTTATCATCACCAAGGAATCGGCAGTTTACTATTAAATCATAGGTTGGAAGTCATTTCGGCCAAGAAGAATATTAAGTCTATTATTGTCCGTACCTCGCAGCATGCTTATGAATTTTACGAGAAAAAAGGTTTCAAATTATTAGAAAGGCATATCAATTATTGGGCTGAAGGCTTTCATATGTATAAAATGAGTTATTCAAAATTACAATCTTCATAAAATGAACAATACAAAACCAATTGGATTAATACTCGTTGTCGTCGTGATAATTATCGGCATTTTGATGTTTGGGTTACCACTGTACAACGTATGGCAACAAGAAATGGCTGGCAAGGCCGAAATGGCCAAAGCCGAACAAAACCGTAAGATTCTGATTGAAGAAGCACGGGCTAGACTAGAAGCCGAAAAACTGAATGCCCAAGCGGAAGTAGAACGAGCAAAAGGAATGGCGCAGGCCATGAAATTGGAAAATGGCTCGCTCAATTCGATCTATAACCAATACCTGTTCATCCGTACATTGGAGAAGTTGGCAGACAAAGGTGATTTACCACAAATCATTTATATGCCTGCTGAAGGCTTGGTTCCTGTACTTGATGTCAATCATTCTAAAAAATTGGTTACTCCTACAGAGTAAATGGCTAAGGCGCACCCTATTCATGCTGTTCACGAAAAGTAGTTAGCCTAATAGGCAGAAGAATTTATAAAATAATAAAGCCTTTGTGTAATCACAAAGGCTTTATTATTAGTTAACTAACACATTAAAATTCCACTTGTATGATAGCTGGTAATGGGATGAGTACACCACTTTTAATCTGTACATACTTATCCGTTGCAGACCATACTGTAGTCTCCACGCGTAGCGGGCCATCCACTGTATTAAATACGATAGAGGCCTTAGACTTAAATTCATTACCTAACCGTTGAGCATCGCTCAATTTACTTTTGAGTTCTTCGGATTTATCCTGTGGAGCGGCTATTATTTTGTGATTAACTATATCTTCCTTTTCGATTAATGTTCCTATCATATGCATTTAAGTTTAGATCCGACACTGACTGTCCTTGTTCTAGTAAATATATAAAAATCGATAATTAAAGTAAAGAATAACGCAAAGAAATAAGCAATATTGTTACCCTAAGATTAATGTTGATTTGAAAATATTGCTATTGCTGTTTATAATCAAATCATGATCATTGCTATAAAGCAAACCTAATCGACTTTTATAATAATTAATTATTTCATTCTCTCCTTGATTCGTTAAGTAATGATTAACCCTATTACTCACTTCAAGCTTAATTTCCCCTCCTATTACTTGAATTCTGATACGAATGGGATATTTTTCCATGCTATTATAACCATGTACGATCGCATTCTGCACCAACGGAAACAATATAAAAGGATATATTTTTATTTCTTGAGCATCTTTTTTTTGAATGTCAAACTTTATGTAAAAATCCTGTGGAAATAGAGCTTTATAAGAAGCTATATAATCTTGCAATAGCAACATTTCCTCGTTCAAATCATATATTTTCGTATAATCAATTGCTAATGCTTGACCCAAATATTTTTCCACTACGCCCAGCCCATCCTGCTGCAATGCAGTCTGCAATAAATACTTATCGTATATCACGCGATGTACACTACCTTCAGCTTCAAGGTGTAACCTTTCAGGATCTATTACTTGATCATTTTTAAAAAGCTTGGAAATAAAGTTTACCATATTTAATCCAATCCTGATACACCACCCGAAACGACCAACTTCATCGCATCTGTCGCCGACATATTAAGTTTTTGAACGTGCTTAGCTTCTACCACTACTATTTGACCAGCAAAGGAATAAGAGTAAGGAAAATAAACTATTACTTCACCTTCTAATCCCAAAATTTTTAAGTCTCGTTGAGTCAAAAAACCAATCTTCTTTAAGCCCATTTCATTCACTTTTACCAACACCGGCTCATTGAACTTTTTAGCATCTCCCACAAAAGCTTCTGTGAAGTCTTTGATCGAAGAATACAATGTATTGAACAATGGAATACGATTTATTGTTCGTTTTATCCATTCACGAATAGGTTCGGTAACGAAAGTCGTAAATACAAAACCTACAAAAATCAATATTAGAATGACCGTAAGAATCCCTATACCCGGAATATAAAGCGGTCTACCCTCCCCGTCTTCCAGCAAGTGCTGTGAAATATTTAGTGCATTGTCTAAGGATGCAAAAATCCAAAGAATCAAGAATATTGCACCTGCCAGAGGCGCAATCACTAAAATTCCTTTAATTAAATAGTATAAAATTCGTTGAAAAAATTTTTTTAGCATTGCTTATCGTAGTTGATTATTCGTAATAATATATTCGTTTTACGCGAGAGGATATGCCCGTCAGCAATTCATAGGGTATAGTTCCGATCTGATGAGCCGCCTCAAGCAAGTCTGGAAAAACCACTACTTCATCACCTTCCTGCGCCTCGATACCTGTTATATCCAGCATACACATATCCATACATATATTGCCAATGGTAGGCGCCTGTTTCCCATTGATGAGCATTTTGCCTACGCCATTTCCAAATCGTCTGCTGTATCCATCTGCATACCCGATTTTTACCGTTGCAATTACAGAGTCTCGCTGGAGCACTCCTTTGCGATCGTACCCTATAGTTTCGTCCTGAGGCAAACGCTTAATTTGTGTAATCGTCGTTTTTAGCACACTGATTTCCTCCAAATCCATTCCAGAGTTTGCATCATAACCATATAATCCTATCCCCAAACGGACCATATCCAAATGCGCCTCTGGATGATGGACAATTCCTGACGTGTTACAAATATGACGAATAAAATCATATCCTATTGTAGATTTTATTCGATGCACCATATTTTGATACAAATGAATCTGCTCTTGTGTAAAGCTGCTAAAATGTGTGTCACCTGCCCCCACAAGATGGGAGAAAACAGATTGAATCTTGACCTGAGATTGATTTTCTAAAGTATCTAACAATAAATCTATCTCACTTTCACAAAATCCGAGTCTATGCATACCTGTATCCAATTTGATATGGATGGGATAGGCGCTCAGTTCTTTTCCTTTCAAAAAGTGAATAAAAGCTTTTAATATCTTTATAGAATATATCTCTGGTTCAATATTATATAAAATAATATCTTCGAAAGTACTTTCATGCGGACTAAGCACCATAATGGGAAGTTTAACACCAGCACGACGCAACTCGCTTCCTTCATCAACAAACGCCACGGTTAAATAGTCAACATTATTAAATTGCAAAATATTCGCGATTTCAAAAGATCCACTACCATATGAAAACGCTTTAACCATCGCCATGAGTTTGGTTGAAGGCTCTAACTTCGAACGATATTGTCGCAAATTATTTTCAATAGCTTTTAAATTAATCTGCATCACGGTCTCATGGGATTGTTGCGTCAGCCGCTTACTCAGCTCCTCAAGATGATATTTTCGGGCACCCTTTATCAGCACCACACTATCCGAGAAGTCTAGGCTATTATAACTTGCCAAAAGTGCTGCTGTAGACTCGAAAACTTGAATTTTGGCATCTGTAGACAACGTAAAATCACGAAAACGCTCTCCTACCAACAACAGTTCTTCCAAATCGATACGCATCAATAGATTTTGAAGCTTATGCTCGAAACGCGGCGTCCATTCTTCCCCTTCAAAATCACTTAAAACCAACTTCTTATACTTAAATTGATTTTGCTGATTCAAAAAATCCAAAGCAATGTTTAGCGAAGCAAGGTCGTTGGAATAGCTATCATCGATGATACTGCTGTTGTGCTTGCCTTTTTTCAATTTCAGACGCATATCCAATGGTCTCAATAATAGAATTCTTTCGCTGATAACCTCCATGCTATACCCCAATTCCAAAAGTACAAGCATACAGGTAAGACAATTTTCCAGGGAACCTTTGTCCGTAAAGGGCACTTTCCAACTGTATAAAATACCCTGATAGCATCCTTGCACATGATACGAATCTGCTAATTGCTCAATGTTTTTTATTCGCAATTTAGCCGTATCCTGCGTTCCCCACCTAATGATCCTTTCATCACCCAAAACATTTTCGGGAATATGGGTAGAGGGTGCTATTATTTTTTCTACTTGGCGGAACAACTGCCATTTCTCCTCAAATTTTACTGTTGTAGAGGTAAAACCTTCTTGATGAGCTGTTCCAAAAGAAGTAAAAATACCCCACGTTGGTTGAATAATTTGCTCCAAATGTGTCATCTCACCTACCGTGCTAATACCTGCTTCGATCAACGCTATATCATAATCATTGGACATATGCCACAGTGAAATAGGAACCCCTATCTGTGAGTTGTAACTTTTGGGACTTTGATATACTTTTCTATCCGCCTTGAGTAACTGCGCCAGCCACTCTTTGACAATAGTCTTCCCATTGCTTCCCGTGATACCAACTACCGGTATGTGAATATGCGACCGATGCATCGCGGCGACATGCTGCAATGCACGCACAGTGTCTTTCACCCATATAAAATTGGCCTCAGTGTACGCAGAAATATTAAAATTCAAATCCGAAAGGACAAAATTTCGCACCCCTTTCCGGTAGGCATCCGCCACATATTTATGGCCATCTTGCTGCCCCTTCAGGGCAAAAAACAACCCCCGTTGACCCGCATGCAGCTTGCGTGAATCATATGCAAGGCTATCAATTGATGACGAAGGATTGACAACGTGACTTTGAATGGGGTTTAGAAAATCTATAATTTGCGTTATCTCGTACATATGACTATTATTAGGACAAATTTCACCAATATTTTTAATAAGTCTATCATTTTTTCAAGATTTGTAATATGGATGAATTCGAGGGAAATAAAAAGAAATATACACCCAAGCAAGCAAAGCTTAAGATGGAGAGTTTTTGTGCTTATCAAGAGCGTGCGCAGCAAGAAGTGCGAGACAAACTTTATACCTGGGGCTTGCATAGCGAAGATGTCGAAAACATAATTGCAGAACTTATCACCGAAAACTTTTTGAATGAGGAGCGTTTTGCTAAAGCCTTCGTCCGTGGAAAATTCCGCATAAAAAAGTGGGGAAAGGTGAAAATAATCCAGCACCTCAAAGCGAAGCGTATTTCCTCCCCCTTGATTAAAATTGCTTTACGTGAAATTGATTTGGATGAATATGAAGAAAATTTGGATACTTTAATTCAAAAAAAAATAGGCAGCCAGGCCGATTCACTCAGCCTTTCTGAGAAAGCCAAATTGATGCGGTACCTACAGTCCAAAGGCTATGAAAATGATCTTATCTTTCAAAGATTAAATCGAAAGAATTCTTGATAATCAGATGACTAAATGAATCACTTAGAAACAATTATAAATTATATTTTTCTTATTTTTACAAATCAGATTTAGACAAATAGGTTAAGGTTAATATGCATAATTATGTATTTCCATATATAGTATCTCTTTTGCTGTTGGCAGCGATGTCAATAAAGACGACCTCCTATATTTTTAATTCGGATAGACCCCATCAGATAGAATTGAATGAGAATAATCATACAGAAAAGGAAACAAAAGAAGTAGAAAAGCAATTTGAAACCGAACCTCAAGTCTTAATTGAAAGTCCTTATATCATATCTTTTGGCATTATCAGTAATGATTTGGATTTTGATGAACGAAAAACTCCATTACCCTTAATACATTTTCAACTGCATTATCCTCCTCCCAACTTCGAAGCTTAACTTTAATCTTTCTCAAGTTTAGCTTATTACAACAATTTATTATTAAAATTTATCATTATGAAAATAAAATCATTCGTCATTATTGGCGCAATTATGGGATTTGTGTACACTGCAAATGCACAGCAACGAGTAGATGAAAAAGAATTGAAAGTAAATATTGAAACTATTTCTGAACCCATAAATATTATAAATAACTTAAAGCCAGTTACTTTTAATTTTAATACGGACAAATACAAAGCTTTTGAACTTCCTAAAAGCAAGCAATATGGTTTTGTAATTGAAAATACTAATACAGAAATAGTAGATAAAAAATCAAAAATCTATAAAACTGGAAAAAATGCTACTGGAACTTACCAGACTGAAGAAGTTAATAACGAAAAGCTTATTATCATCCGTGCCGTCTCCATTTGGAATAGTCAGGTATTGCCCCCGAGGACCAAAAGACACCTCGCCGACAAATGAAGCTTTGCCTGTTGATTTCTTAACTGCTAAAGCGAGCATACCTAACGAGATAGAATTGTGATCATTCGCAAAATAAGTGCTTATGTTTTCTTGGTTTGCGAAGTCATACTTCCAATAAGCATCTGCAGAACCAGATATATCAATGCCATTGGCATTTTCTTGCGCAAACGCACAAGCATTAATCATAAATAATGATAAAGGCATTAGTTTTTTTCTCATAAAATTGGTATTTAGATTGATTTAATAGGTTGATTTTGTATTATATTATATTTTTATCACATAATACAAGAAATGAATCATATGTTTTATTTAAATAAATAAAAAAAACATCAAAAAAAATAGATTTCATTAATTTTCATATAAAAATAATACAATTATTTCAATATAAATTGATACATATTGATATTTTAATTACAAAAACTAAATAAAAAAATTTAAAAGTCACACAAAACAAATTTAGAGTAACAAAATCTCAATAATAATGTTAAATAACACTTGACAAATCGGAAATTTATATTTTAGAAAATTTTAGAAAAATAGTAATAGATAGAAGAAGAGCAAAAATGTAATTTTATTTAAAATTATTCATACTGATTATCAAACATATGAGGTTACAAAGGCTTTAAAAGCTATATTTTATTTCAAAAACATTTTGCAGAAATGGATTATACCTCTATATTTGCATCATCAAATCGGAAGGACGCGATGTCCAGACAAGTTGAAAGACTTCAATAAGCGAAAATAGCTCAGCTGGTAGAGCACAACCTTGCCAAGGTTGGGGTCGCGAGTTCGAATCTCGTTTTTCGCTCCAGAGTCGCCTAGGTGGTGGAACTGGTAGACACGCAGGACTTAAAATCCTGTTCCTGTTAAAGGAGTGCGGGTTCGATTCCCGCCCTAGGTACCCAATGTGAAAAAGAGGAAAAATTCAGACCTAACTCTGGAATTCCTCTTTTTTTATTTGTTATAACTTGCTGAAAATAAACAACATACAAAAATACCAAATTAATCTTCTCGGTTCGACATTCGTTAGATTTTTTGCTATAACTCATTCCTTTAGGGAACAGGAGATATTGTATACGATGCTTCGTATTATAGTCTGCCGAAACCCACTTTAAAGGTAATTCAAGCGCGAATTTCAGTGTAAATGCTATGCTTTTTTCAAAGTTCGACACTTGTCTTGATAGCTTGCATAATTTTTCTTTATTTTCCTCCTTTTCTCTAACATAGCGTGTTCGATATTTGTTATACAACTCTTTGTTTATCTCCTCTTCTATATACCGTTCTTCCAACCTAGTTATCTTTTTTTCCATTTCTAAACATTCGCTTTGTAAAAGCTTAAGATCATTTTGTTTATCAGCTGTCAACTGATTGAATAAAACGACCGTCTGCTTTTTAATCAGTTTCATAACATCGGTAGTAGCTTCTATTTTAAAAGACTCGAGTATGTTAACAAACATATTATTGAGGTCTTTTGCATTCTTGTTGTTATTACACGCTTTCGTATTGCATTTATAGTAGTGCACATTTTTCTTTTTCACAATGTATCCTCGTAGAGGTTGACCACAATGACCACAATTTACGAAGCGTTTTAGTGGTATAGCAGCGTTTTCTTCGTTAATTGTGTAACCATGTGCATTATCTTTCATAAGGCCGTTCACACGAAGGAAAAGCTCTTTAGTAATAAGCTGTTCGTGATTTCCCTCAACAACCTTTCCTTCCAACATGTTGTGAACCATTAAACCACAATAAAATGGATTATGCAGTACCCGTGATATCTGCATACGTCCAATCTTGACCCCCTTCTCTGCAAGCCGATGTCTGATAGCTTCTCCAGTTATATTTTCATTTGCCTTCCACTGAAAAGCCTGTTTAATTAATCTACCTTTTTCATTAACAACTATTTTCCTTTTCCCATTTTCTCTAATAGCCAATAGGCGGATTTGTTGGCCAATCTCCCTTAAGAAGCATTTCCTTTATTCCTGCCATACATTTTTGTCGGCGAAGTTGATTATCAAATTCACCAAACAGGAAAAGCATTTTCTGCTGCATCTGTCCAGATGCGTTAGAAGTATCAATCGGCTGTGTGACGGAAACAATTTCGATCCCTAACTTTCTCAACTCATTAGTGAGCCATATGGAGTTATCATTACGAGAGAAGCGTTCTAAACTGTAAACAAGGATGTAGGAAACTTTACCTTTATACTTTTTCACGAAAGAAATCATGGACGTAAATTGCTTTCTAAACTCCTCTTCGATAAAAACTCGACGATCTTGTCTTTTTTCTAGATTAACAATATAAGTTGTAATTTTTCTATTCATACTTAATAAAAAATATCTTAGTTTAAAAAAATTGTTTACATACAACTAGAATCCTTTCTAAAATTTAAAACGTGTTGAAATTACAAACTGCCTTGGTCTTAATTCGAATGTGGACTGAACAAGCTCAATAGTATTCGAAAACTGCTGCACAAACTGACTGTTGTTTAATAAATTTTGACCATTCAGCTCAATATCTGTTTTCCATTTATCAACCCTATAACGATACGTTAAATCTAAAAAATATTGGTCTTTTTGACTTTTCATATTATTAGTATACAAGGAATTGCTAACGATCAACGAATGCTTTTCCGATGGATAAAATACCACATTCAAATAATGATTATTGTATATTGTCAGCTGTTCAGAGGTAGAGAAAATATTCTTATTTCGACCATAAGTCGTCTTGTAATCACCAGAAATAATGGTTGACAAACTATTAATAACCTCGACACTTCCGGATTGACCTCTCCCACGCTGCTTATCCAGTACACCATTCAGTAAGTAGTCTGAAATAGACCAGTTGATCGACGCATTCAACTTCACAACGGTTTTGAAACTTGAAAAAAAATGAGATACCCCTCCTGATAGGTTGTGACTTAGATTACGACTACCTTGATCTACAATCGTTGTTGTCCTTCTACCCAATTCATCTATAGAACTACTAAATATATAATCACGCTCGCCTTCCGAATAACTATAACGAAAATTGGCAAAATTGGCTTTCAATGTATTTTTATAATTATATCCGACAGAAGCAGATCGATTATCTGTTCGCAATAAACGTGCATCATAGCGTTGCATATTTCGGTATTGGCTAATGATATAGCCATTGTAAAAATTATTTAATCCCCCATAAGAATTACCCGCGGACAAAGAACTGGAAAATTCATTATTCGAATTCATCAGATAAGTCAGACTGGCAGAAGGATTAAACGTATTTTTCAGCTCATTATCTAATGTTTTCACGCCTTGCTGAAGAACGTTAAAGTAGTATGCACGATAAGGTGTTTGGATATTGAACTTCCACTTTGCTTTCTCCCAGCCTATTCGCATGATCAAAGCAAGATTCAACTGCGAATTATCCATATCATTGATATAGTCTTGACCTAATATCTTTTGTTGACCATTATTCGCAATTTCTACAGCAGTATTCAATTTATTATTATCATAGTTTAGTTCTAGAGTTGGTGTGATCGTCCAATATTTTACTTTACGCGTGAAACCCAAACTATTGTCTACAGATATCTTTTTGAATAGCACCTGTTGCGACATTTGTTCATACGGATTTCCTTCGTTTAATAAATCCTCAAACTGACCTGGATTGACCACTAATTGTTGTGGTGTTTTATTATACGTTATTGTTGAATTGATATTGACCAATTGCTTACCAATAAACCGAGCCATGGATAGGTTATTCATAAAAGCTTCATCTGTATACCTTTTATCTTGACCTATTTCTTCGATATTGTTAAAAAATAAGTTCCCTAAGTCTTTATTCCACTTTTTCTGAAACTTAGTACTATTTCTTAAAAAAATATTCTTTTCATTCTTTTCGAGAAGTAGTCCTACATCAAATACTTGATTTCGATAATTGTTATTGATATGCTCGCTACTGTAGATAATTTCGTCCGTTGTAAAATATTGCGTAGCTGTAAACCCCTCTCTTTTGCGTGTGTCGTGATAATACGACAAATTACCCTTTAGCTCTACACCGCTTTTGAACTTTTGTAGCGTATTCGTGCTAAATAAAAATATTTTATTGTCCAACCACTTTTTCTCATCAAAACTTGGACTTGACACATTCCTTACCGCTAGAAATGATTCTCCATTAGAAATAGTCGCTCGTGTCCCGAAAAACATTCCTCCCGTATAAAATGCACGCAAATCTTTCGAAGCATCATAGCCTGTATTGTTGGTTTGTAAAGAATTCACCATTTGAAAGGTTTTGCCAAAAGTCATCGGCGTCAAATTCAAATCCCAAAGAACTGGCTGATAGCCGACGCCTACTTTTCCGGTGCCTGTAGTCGTAAATTTCTTGAGCTCCAAATTCAAAGAAGCGCGATCCGAAAAAACTAATGAGTCCAGTATTTTAATAGGTTGGTCATTTTCGACCACTTGTACTTTCTTAACCGCATCTGCTGGAAGATTGTTATTAATCAATCCATACCGACCTTCCATCAGATCGAGGTTGTCGACCATATACTTTTGTATAGGTTTGCCTTGGTAAAGAATTTGATCACCTCGCATCTCAATACCTGGCAATTTTTTGATAATATCAGCAATCACACGATCTTGCTTAGAGGTAAAAGCATTCACATCATAATTGATCGTATCTTTGCGCTTGTAGATTGGCATATTACCTACTTTTACCTCTCCTATTTCGCGCGCTTGTTGTACCAATTGATAGGAATAATTAGCTGTACGATTAGCTACGACCACAGACTTCTTCGCATAATTCATATGTTGAAAATCCAATTGTACACTATCTACATCCATCACTTTCACCGACAAACTATATAAGCCATTATTATCCGATCTACCAAAACCCAATAATGCAACGTCACCTACCTTTTTGTACGTCACCGATACATTCGAAATAGGCTTATTGAGATCATCAACCAATTTACCCGAAATCTTAGTTTGAGCTAAGGCAATTTGACTCAATAATAGCATTACAAACACAAAAAACCTCATAATATGGTTTAAGGAAATAATTCAATCCAGTTATTATTCTTTGCTGTAAATACTTTATCTTTTTTAATTAACTCTTTTCTAGATTCTGATGATAATATAATTATATCCCCATTCTGTTCATCAATAATTGTTCTATTTTGGAGATAATGGTTTCGACTCTGAAAGAAGCTCATCTTATCTGTTTTTGTAATATTTGGAATCGCTTTACTTTTATCAAAGACAGCTCTATAAACATCATTTTCGATAGAATTAATTGAAAACTCCCAACTGTTAGTTTTGTCTTTTATCTTTATAATCAATCCTGGAAGACCATAAAACTTATAAGGACCAGCACTAATAGGAATGGAGGGCGCAAACCAACATTCCCATTCTCTACCACCAAATTGGAGAAAAGCCTGCTGAACAAAATAGCCTAGTAACGTATCCGTCTTCCTTGTCATATTCCAATCTAACTCCATGCGCTCCATGTAATGCTGATATCCATCCGATCTTAATCCACCATACTTATAGGTATCGAATACGTCAATTACGTTATCTAATCTATTTATTACATAATGAACTTTAGGCCTTGGTATTGTTGCATATTTTTTTTCATTGCGGACATTGTAATTAGGATTATGTTTTTGCCCTTCGTAATTCATGGAGTCAATCATACCTATTCCCACAGACTGAAATATAGATATAGAATCATTATACAACAACTCCATTAACTCGATTTTTGAATCTGTATTATTAAGACTATCTAATTGATAGCTCATTTTATAGATTATCTTAATAAAATTCTGAACTCCTTTTTTTTGACCAAAAGAATTCATTTTAATAGAAATACATAAGGCAATAACAAAGAATATTCTAAACATAAGAAATTAATATATAAATGGAATTTTTAAACCAAACAATAATCTATCCGATTATTGTTTGGTCATTATTTTGTAATAACAAATTACGACTTAGGACATCTGTCGTCTTCTGTCGATACTATCGTACCTCCACAATTACCATATAAATCGGTACACGTACCTGTTGCTCCTGTAACTGAGCAACATACAGTTCTGTCTCCTAAGCCTTCACAAGGATGCGGATTTGTTTCTCCAGAAGTTTCTCCTGTGGTACTGCTCCAGCCTCCAAATAAGTTTTTCAATTGTTCACGAGATAATTGATCTACCTCTGTTAAGTTTAAGTTTTTAATGAAATCTTTTTCATGATCTCTAAGTTTAAAATTGTTTAAATTTGTAATCTGCTCACTCTGATTACTTGGTTAATTACAAGAGAGAGGTTGAGCTCTCTTTGCCTGATGACATTTCGAACTGGCTCGGGCATATTTTTACTAATTAGAAAAAATTTTTTAATTCAGAGATACGATAGCTATCTGGTAATTCTTGTCCATTTACATAAATAGTAGGTGTTGCACGAATCTTCATTACATCACACCAGTTACGCATAGCGATAATTTTATCCTTTTGTTCTTTTAACTCTCCATTCATTGGATACTTTTCTGAAAAAACTTGATAATCTTTTTTATCTGCCAGATACCAATCATCAAGCGCTTTTGTAGTCATTTTCAGATCTCCTTTGGATTGAATTGCTAATAAATGAGTTACTGGAGCTGTCTTGATGTCCTCTTCCTCACCTGAGGCCGTGAAAATAAACAAACTTTTACGTCTTTATTATTCTTAACAATATGTTCTAACTCTGGATGTGCTTTTGCACAGGGTCCACAATAGGGATTACATACTTTAATAATTTCATTTTTCGCATCAGGATTTCCCACAATAACCCCTAACCCATCTGCTGAAACACTAACAACATTGGTTTTGGATAATAGTGCTTCGAAAATATTGGGATTGTAGCGTAGCTTTTTCCAACGTTTCGAATAGCTTTTACTTTCTCTGGCCTGTTTCAGCATCGGTATAGCATAGTAGGTCACGAACAAAAACAAAAAACCAATTTCGACAACATGCAATACTGACTTCCAGTCGAATAAGACTATATTACTTTTATTTAAAAAATAAGTAGAAGCTATGCTATTGATTAAGATAACAGCCAAAACAGAAAGACATAGCGGACACCATTGTTTGATGACTTTGGATTGATAATATATAGAGAATGGAAGATATATTAATGCTCCAATAGAAACTATAGACCATAGATATGCATAGGCAATCTGTTCAGAAAAAAGTAATATCGATAATAAGAAGCTTGCAAAATAGGCAAATCCCCAAACGGCCCAACTAATCCCCAGAAATGCCGCACCTGCAGAAGATAACACAGCATCACAGTTCATTTTTCGTCCTTGACCTCCACATACTTCTTTGATAAACGAATTGTGTGCATCGACTTCATGCCAAACGAGTAATAAAGAGATTAATAAACCGACTGTCGAAGTCATTAAAAAGAATGGTGAAATCCAATGTAAAGATGCATAAGAGAAAAACATCAATCCCAAAGTGGTTAAGACTACTCCTATAAAAGCGTAGACTGGAATTCGAGAAATAATAGCTTGGGTCTGTTCTTTTGCTGTATTTTGCATGTAGTCAAGCTCATCTTTCTTATGCTCCGCATCCAAAAGCAAAATAATTTGTTTATCCATTTTCTCAAAACCAGACAAAGGAACTGTTATAATTTTATTACCGGATCAAGATAACTTATCTCACCTCCTTCATTTGCTGTAACAACTGTAAAAGCAGACTGACCCCAGTCTTCTTCTTGAATAGAACAAATGAAAGGTGTTTCAAAATCTTCATATGTATAGCTTCCTTTACGGACTGCAGCAGACTCTATACCGTATTCAAATAAAACATCTTTGACAGAAAGCATGGATGGACTCTCCACATGACTATCGATAGATTCTTGTAGATGGGCCGAAGTATGCTTAATAGAATGAAGTGTCAAAAAATAATTAATGACATTTTCAATATAAGACACTCTTTTGTTAAAAAAATGCTTTATCATATTAAAAGACTAATGAGGTTTCAGTTTATAATTTTCTCAATGATATGCAAAAAAAATAAATAAAGAGAAATTTTTTAATATATTTTTTTCTTCCTATTATTGGACATAAATACTAACCAAAATCTTAATTATGAATCAACCAATAAACTTTGATACAGCAAGTTTTAAAGAATTTGAGAATATTACGCAATATGATATGATGGATACAGCTAGTTATTTCAACGAGTATATTCACTATATGGAGAAAAATAATAAAATAAACTTTAGGTTTCAAACCAAAGGTTGTGGACCTATAGTAAATGTATCGGCTCCATTTCTAAAAAAATCTATTGACTGTGTCGGATTAGTTTCTAATGACTACCTTAATTTCACACAGCATCCAAAAGTTAAGCAAGCTGCAATTGATGGAATAAATAAATACGGTACTGGCGCAGGTGCATCACCACTTATTGGCGGGCATCACGAATACCACATTGAACTTGAAAAAAAATTATGCAAATTTTTCAATAGACCAGAAGGTTCGAGTATAGTTTTTACAACAGGTATACCGCCAACAGTTCAACCTTACTTTCTTTACTGAAGCAAGAGGATTGGCTATTGTGGACATGGAGGTACACGCAAGTGTCTATGAAGGACTCCTCAATACGAACGTCAAAAAATTCCCACATAATAGCATTGTTCATTTAGAACGTGAGCTAGTTGAAGCGAAAGATAAGTATAGAACTAAGCTAGTCATTATTGATGGTGTGTATTCTCAAAATGGAGACCTGGCTCATATGGATGAAATCTATGCATTGACAAAACAATATGGCGCATACCTGATGGTTAATTGTGGTTCTCTAGGTTTACCATGATACAAGGTTGATATTGGTTTACCATTATTATCATCTCTTGTGATCCATTCAATTTCGTTAATGTAGGTTTTGATCTCACGAGTAAGCTGCGATTTAGCTGCTGTTAATTCACGTTTTGTCATTTCAGTTTTTAGATTTATCAAGTTTTCCATTTTTCCTAATTTGAATTTGCACCGTTAAATAAAGGATTGCAATTTGTCAAGGGCGGTTCAGGGAACCGTTTATATACCCTTTAAAAATTACAAGCAATACTTTATAGGTTTGCATACTTCAAATAAAAAATGGGAAACAGCTTTAAATAGCCGAAACAAACTACTAATTAGCTTGGTATATTTTTTTAAGAATATTTGTAGGGAATAAAAACTACTCTTTTATTTTACGAGAATATTAAGTGAGCATGCGATCATATTTCAATGACCTAGATCATCAAACAATTCTTCTAAAACCTTCAAATCCTCCAGAAAATGTTTCGATAATTGTTCATTGACGGGCACTAAACTGGAAAGTGATCATTTAAAAAAATGGAATTCATTCAAATTACCATCAACAAAATAGATAAAATTAATTGATCAAATCTTTAGAGTACAAAATATCTTCGTAGTCATCTACGAAGGTCAACATATTTAAACTCCCCTGTACCAAAAGCTCGACAGTTTGTCGAGCTTTTTTTGTTTTATACCTTTTATACTCTCCTCTCTTGCATTAATAGTCATAAATAAACACACCTTCTAACGGCTACAAAACATTGTCCTTAAGGCCAGAGTATTGCTTTCTATTTGTCCTCTATCCCGGACGGGCATCTTTCTTGTGTCTTGGCAAAAGAAAGCAAAACCGCGTCGCTGAAAAATTTCACAACTATGGATTCCCATTCCTACAATTTCGTGAAATTTTGTAAGGCGACATTTTCGGTATTGGAAGATATTTCCACCAATCACTATTTTTCTTGTACCATCTTACACAACGACCTAGGACGGTACAGCGTTAAAAAGCTATAAGAAATCCTGTAAAGAACGGATCGACGAAATGCACCGAAGCCAAATGGCTCCGAGACGTTTAAGGATTTTGAAATAGATTTAGCTAAGTGCCGTCCAAGTCTTGATTTTTTGAATACTTTTTTATCAAGAAAAACCCTCAAAGAGGTTTCTTAAATGCCATAGAAAATCAAATAGTTGATGAAAAACTATTATGCCTCACCGGCATAGAGGTGAATCTCTCGCGGCTAGAGCGAAAACTACAAAATACTATCCTCTATGCCCGACAGGCATCTTTCTTTTGTCTTGGCAAAAGAAAGCAAACTGTGTCGCTGAAAAATTTCACAACTATGGTTTCCCATTCCTACAATTTCGTGAAATTTTGTAAGGCGACATTTTAGGTATAGGAAGGCTTGTTCCACAATTCCAATGTTTATTCGCACTGCCTGAAAATCGACCTAGCATTCTGGCTGCGTGATTCTTTTGAATCAAATCCGTTAAAAACAAAATTCTGTTTGAGCGTAGCTAGTTTAATTTTGTTTAGGATTTGAAAGAAAGAATAGCATAAAAGAATGCAGTCTTGACTTTTTTGCTTCGTTTTTGTGTCAAGACAAAAATGAAGAGCCATTCGCGGCTCGAGCAAAAACCACAAAACATCGTCCTTTATAATTTCACGATACCCCCCGTTTTCACACTTTCGTCACAGGCTAAGGCAATTTTCAAACTATTCAACGCATCATCCATGGATTTGGAGAGATCCCAATCCTGAGCGATAGCATTATAGAAAAAGCGTTGTTCGCGATTACAAAGTTCTTGATGATCCGGTTCATCTGCGACATTAATCCATTCATCCTCCTGGTTAAATTTATTTTGCGCGTCAATGGAAGCATGATGAACACGAATAGATTCCGTCTTGGTATGAGCTTCGACAGAGTCAGATTTACCATCTTTAGAAGCTTCATTCGCCACGATAGATACAGAACCTTTAGGACCGATCACATCTTTAACAAAAAAAGCTGTTTGGCTCATCATCGGCCCCCAGCCTGCTTCGTACCAACCGACAGAACCATCATCAAAACGAATTTGCAACTGTCCATAATTATAATTGTCTGAAGGGATATCATCGGTCAATCGCGCCCCGATAGCGGATACAGAAATCGGAGTAGCATCAGTCATCTGACACATCACATCTATATAATGTACACCACAGTCTACAATAGGACTTAAACTTTTCATTAAGTTACGATGAACATCCCACATGTATCCTTGACTTTGTTGATTTAAATTCATTCTAAAAACCAAAGGTGTACCCAGCGTTCTACCTTTCTCTATAAACTTCATCCAAGATGGATGATGTCTCAAAATATATCCAACAACGAGTTTTTTGTTGGCTTTATGTGCGGCTTCAATAACTCGTTGCGCCCCTAGAACAGTGTCGGCAACCGGCTTTTCTATAAAAACATGCGCTCCCGCTTCAAATGCTTGGATGGCATAAGATTCATGGGTTTCCGGATAAGTCGAAATACAGACAGCGTCTGGTTGTGCCTCATTAAGCGCAGTTTCATATTCATCAAACAAAGGATAGTTAGATCCCAATTCCTCCTGTAGCTTGCTCTTGCTGTCTCCGCGAGATACTAAACCAACGATTTCAAATTCTTCAAATTCATGGTAAGCTTTGGCATGGGATGCTCCCATATTTCCACAACCGACAACTAATATTTTAATCTTATTCATCCGCTAAAAGTTTATTGTTTTTGGCAAGTAGATTTCTTATTCATCACAGCAAAATGGAGACAAAATACGTAGATGTGCATATGAAATTCCACATTCACGGTACATTTTCTATCCCATTGGCTACGTGCATATAAAGATGCAATTTTATCTAGTTTTAAAGAAAAATAAGGACACTACTTTGCAATAAAATGAATATTCTTCAAAAATATTACATATTTTCACGCATCATTATCACATAAATATGGAAGAAACTCAAATTATCGAACCACTTATTACAAACAATACTGTAGTCGTCGGTCTATTGATGGCAATATTAGGTTTGGTGTTCTATACATCCAATATTAACAACCGATATGTAAAGGGTTTTTATGATGTCATACCACCCCTACTATTGTGTTACTTTTTGCCAGGACTTCTCAACTCTTTCAATATTATTGATGGCGCTAATTCTCCACTGACCACTATAGGAAGTCGTTATTTCTTGCCCGCCTGTCTGATTTTGTTTATCCTGAATCTCGATATTAAAGAGATGTGGGCCTTGCGCAAACGCGCTGGATTAATGTTTATCACCGGTACGATAGGAATTGTGTTAGGAGGTCCATTGGCAGTTCTTTTGACCTCTTATGTCGCTCCTGAAGTAGTCGGAGGTACCGGACCTGATGCAGTTTGGCGTGGTCTGGGATCACTTGCGGGATCATGGATTGGCGGAAGTGCCAATCAAGTAGCCCTCAAAGAAATTTTGCAACCCTCTCCTAGTCTATTTTCCTCTATCATCGCAGTTGATGTTTTCGTAGCTTATAGCTGGATGGCTCTTCTTCTTTATGGCGCAGGAAAAAGCAAAATGATGGACAGGTTTTTCAAAGCTGACGCCAGAGATGTAGACGAATTGATGGTGAAATTAGAGAAGAAAGCGAAAGAAAATGCCAAAATCCCTGAAACAAAACATATTATACTAATGCTTTCTATCGCTTTTGCGGGTACAGGTTTGGCAACGTTTCTCGCTGAACCTACAGCATCGTTTATTAACACCCATCATCCAGAATTGGAGACATTTTCATTAACCAACTCTTTCTTCTGGATCATTCTATTTGCTACGATAATTAGCGTATGCTTATCATTCACGCCAGCACGCAAACTTGAAAATGTGGGTGCATCCAAAATGGGCACAGCACTGCTTTATATGCTCATTGTGACAATAGGTATGCAAATGGATATACTTGCTATTTTGCAGAACGCAGGATTATTTATCGTAGGGATTATTTGGATATCATTCCATGCCTTGCTTCTATTTATAGTGGCGAAACTTTTCAAAATTCCATTCTTCTATTTTGCTGTGGGTAGTATGTCGAATGTGGGCGGTGTTGCTTCGGCTTCAGTCATGTCGGCAGCTTTTCATCCTTCATTGATTTCTGTAGGTGTGATTTTATCCGTCTTCAGTTATGCCATTGGTACCTATGCCGGCTGGCTTACTGCCGTGCTGATGCAATTGGCGTCGTCAATATAAGCGAATCTTAAAGAATAATCATTTACAACAAGCGTTTGAAATCCAATATTTTCAAACGCTTGTTTTTTTAATTACAATTCTCGTCCGACAGTTTAGTTAGTTAATATAAATTACTATTTTAGGCTATAGAAAGTAATTATATGGATAAAAATATCTTCTATGAAGGCCAAGTCCTGTGGTCTCAAATAGATGCAAATAGACACTTAAGACACTCAGCCTATGCGGATTTCTGCGCTCAGGCACGAAGCAATATGCTCAACACGTTGGGCCTATCACTTGATCAGTTTGCCCAACATAAAATTGGACCTATATTATTTCGAGAAGAATTGATTTACAAGCGAGAAATAATGCTGGATGAATATATCCAAGTTAGCACGGCGCTGAGCAAGTTAAATACATTAAATGGACGATTTTCCTTTCGCCATGAAGTGCTCAAATCATCGGGTGAAGTAGCCGCTATCGTGAATGTCGATGGGGCTTGGCTGGATCTCACGACCCGCAAGCTCACCAATCTTCCTGAGTCATGGAAGCCAATTATTCAAAATATTCCTAAAACTTCAGATTTTATTGAAATCAATGAATAAAATATACGCCAGCATAGTCTGCTTAGCAGCTCTATGTATTTCATCTCCCAGCAAAGCGCAATTGATTCGTGCAAAAGAAATATTTTCTCAAGCGGATTCTTTGCGAGGTCAGTTAACACCTCTTCGCACATGTTATGATGTGCAGTACTATCATCTAGATATTCAGGTGGATCTGGACAACAAATACATTGAAGGATCCAATGTCTTTAAATTTAAGGCGGTTGAAGATTTCGACAAACTGCAATTTGATTTATTTGATAATCTCTCCGTTGATAAAATCGAATATAAGGGTAAAACTTTACCCTTTGAGCGTCGACACCATGCAGTATTCGTTACTTTCCCGGTTTCAATAAAAAAAGGTTCTATCGATTCTTTCAAGGTTTATTATTCTGGCAATCCTGTACAAGCTACGCGCGCACCTTGGGATGGTGGTTTTGATTGGAAGAAAGATAGCAACGGGAAGCACTTTGTGGCTACAGCAGTGCAAGGTTTGGGTGCTAGCGCATGGTGGCCCAACAAAGATCATCAATCGGATGAACCAGACAGCATGTTAATATCGGTGGCTGTGCCCAAAGATCTAATGAATGTATCAAACGGTCGCCTTATCAAAGTGGATTCCTTGGATAATGGCTATAACAAATACCACTGGCGCGTCGTCAACCCAATTAATAATTACAATGTGGCACTTAATATCGGCGACTATGTACGTTACAGCGAGAAAATAAAATCGGAAGATGGACCACTTTATGTAGATTATTATTTGCTTCGCGAGAATGCCACTGACGAAAAAATTGCACACTTGAAGAAGAATGCGGCGCAAACTATTGAGGCATTGGAATATTGGTTCGGTCCTTACCCATTTTTTGAAGACAGCTATAAGCTTGTCGAAACACCTCATTTGGGGATGGAGCACCAATCCGCCATTGCCTATGTAAATAAATACCAGAATGGCTATTTAGGTCATGATAGTTCGAATACGGGCTGGGGTAAAAAATGGGATTTCATAGTCGTACACGAAAGTGGCCACGAGTGGTTTGGAAATAATATTACGGCCAAAGATTTAGCGGACATGTGGATTCACGAAAGCTTTACCAACTACTCCGAAGCCTTATTTATTGAATATTTTTATGGCAAAGAAGCGGGACAGGCGTACATTCACGGCAATCGCAAGGGAATTAAAAATGATATCCCTATGCAAGGCCCCTATCATGTCAACAAAGAAGGTTCTGGAGATATGTATGTCAAAGGAGGGGTATTTTGGAATATGGTAAGGACCATGATCGGCGATGATTTAAAGTGGCGATATATCTTAAGAAGCCTCAACCGGGATTTCCGCCATCAGCAAGTGGATTATAACGACATTTTAAAATATATTTCAAAACATGCTGCTCTGGATTTGAAAAAAGTATTTGAACAATATATTCAACACACCAGCATTCCAACATTACAAGTGAAATTTGATCAGGATGGACATGCCTATGCGCGCTGGAAAACAGAAGTATCGGATTTCAATATGCCAGTTCATTTGGGGTTAGGTAAAGCAAATCATCGTTTTGATTTAGATAAAGAATTTAAATTAATTGATATTCAAGACCTTAAAAAAGACAATCTTACTATAGATACATTCAATTATTATATTAAAGTTGAAATACAATAACCGTTAGGGATTGACGTTTTGGTAAGTAAGGAATAAGCTCTTAAATGGGTAAATGTTAAATAATAATTTATTATTCATTTTATCCAATAGCTATTATCAATATCAGTTTTTTTTAGTTAATTTTGTTCAAATTTTTAACAAGAAGCAGTACATTTTAAATGGGTTTATTCAATTGGTTTACGCAAGAAGTTGCGATTGACTTGGGGACAGCAAACACCCTAATTATACATAATGACAAAGTAGTAGTGGATGAACCTTCAATAGTTGCATTTGATCGCACCACCAACAAAGTAATCGCTATTGGTAGGCAAGCGATGCAAATGGAAGGTAAAACACACGACAATATACGCACTGTAAGACCATTGCGAGATGGTGTAATTGCGGATTTCACAGCTGCTGAGGCACTTATCCGCGGTATGGTGAAGCTAGTTAATAACGGTAAATCATGGTTCTTCCCTTCACTCCGTATGGTGGTATGTATCCCATCGGGTATCACAGAAGTGGAAAAACGTGCCGTACGTGACTCTGCAGAAATCGCTGGTGCCAAAGAAGTATACCTTATTCACGAGCCTATGGCAGCCGCAGTAGGTATTGGTATCGATGTAGAAGAACCTGTAGGTAATATGATTATCGATATCGGTGGTGGTACTACTGAGATTGCGGTTATCGCATTATCAGGTATAGTATGTGACCAATCCATTCGTGTAGCTGGTGACAACTTTGATTCGGATATAGTTCAATATATTCGTCGTCAACATAATATTATGATTGGTGACCGTACTGCTGAGAAAATTAAAATCGAAGTAGGCGCTGCCCTTCCTGAATTGTCAGATCCACCAGCAGACTTTGCTGTACAGGGTCGTGATTTAATGACGGGTATTCCAAAGCAAATTACCGTTTCATATACGGAGATAGCGCACTGTCTTGACAAATCTATTTCCAAAATCGAAGAAGCAATCTTAAAAGCGTTGGAGATTACTCCTCCTGAGTTGTCGGCAGATATTTACCAAACAGGTATTTATTTGACTGGTGGTGGTGCTTTGTTAAGAGGTCTTGACAAACGTATTCAAGCGAAAACAAAACTACCCGTTCACGTTGCGGAGGATCCACTGCGTGCGGTAGTTCGCGGTACAGGTATCGCATTAAAGAATATTGGAAGATTTAAATTTTTAATGCAATAATCTCTTCAATATAAAATATTTAGACGCGATATAGAAAAGTAATACTTCTTCTATATCGCGTATTTTTTAACAAGAAACTTACTAATAATCAACGCCCTTACATGAAAAACCTGTGGCTTTTCTTGGTCCGATATAATTCCGTTTTTTGGTTTATACTATTTTTCGTGTTTTCCCTAGTTTTGGTAATTAATAACAACCAATACCAACGTTCTTCCTTTGTCAACTCATCCAACATTGTCGTAGGCTCTTTTTATACCAAAGTTAATTCGTGGAAGGAATATATGCATTTGACTGAAGTCAATAAAGACTTATTGGACGAAAATGCGCTTCTCCGCTATCAGCTACAACAAGTGACGGGCAATGACACGAGCAAATTAACTGCTCTAAGTGATTCTATCGAAAATCCGAGTAATTATGATTTTATAGTTGCTTCTGTGGTCAATAACAGTGTCCACCTTAAGAAAAATTATATCACAGTCAACAAAGGATCTTTGGATGGCATAGAAAAAGACATGGGTGTGATCACTTCTAATGGTGTGGTGGGTACAGTAATGCATGTTTCAAATCATTTCAGCACGGTGAAATCACTTCTTCACCCTGATACAAAAATATCCGTATCCATAGACTCTACGGCTTCTGCCTTTGGTTCTTTGGTATGGGGCGAAAATACAGAACCTCGATTTGCCATGGTTCGTGATATCCCTAATCACGTAAAATTATATGTTGGCCAACCGATTTATACTTCGGGCTATTCTACTAAATTCCCAAAAGGAATAAAAGTAGGCTATATTGTGCAGACAGACATTGTAACTGGTGGTTCTTTTAAAGATGTTCGTATTCTGCTCACTACAAAATTCGAAAAATTGACCCACGTCTATATCGTGAAGGATAAATTAGCACAAGAAAAAATAGAACTGGAATCTTTAAACGACAATAATGGCTAAAATTATTATTTTCAATATAATCCGTTATGTAATTTTAATTATTGTTCAAGTAGCATTATTGAAGAATATCGGCTATTACAATATGGCTGTGGCTTTTCCCTATGTGCTGATTATTTTATTGCTTCCCATTGGAATATCTAATTTTGTACTCTTTGTTTTAGCCTTATTGACGGGATTAAGTATTGATGCTTTTTACGATAGCATCGGCATTCATGCAGCAGCGTGTGTGGCGTTGGCTTTTTTTCGTATATTCTTCCATAATATCACGATAGAATTGGATGATCAAGCTTCATTCATTACTCCTTCATGGGGTATTATGGGATTTAAATGGTTTAGCACTTACATTCTTTTTGGTGTCATCATCCACCATTTGATTTTGTTTTTGATAGAAGCCTTTACATTCTCTAATTTTATACAAACGTTAATGAGCATCATATTAAGTTCCTTATTTACCATCTTAATAATATTGGTGATTAGCTTGTTAACGTATCAGAAAAAGTCTCGTATAATTAATTAATAAAAATGAATCATGAATAGTTATTTTGAACGAAAATATGTCATTCAGGGAATCATTCTTATTATAGCCCTCACTATAGTTGCTCGCCTATTTTATCTGCAAGTAATCGATGATTCATACTTATTATCAGCCAACAACAATGTATTACGTAAAGTAATTGAATATCCTGCCCGAGGTGTAATTTTGGACCGTAATGGCAAAATATTGGTTCAGAATGAACCCGTATATGATCTAATGGTTATTCCGCGTGAGACACGTAATATTGACACCGCATTATTGTGTAGATTAATTGGTATCGATAAAGAGGGTTTTGACAAACGCATTAAAAAGGCAAGAGAACACTCCCCTTACCGCGCTTCTATCTTTGAGAAATTAATTCCCAAAGAAACGTTTGCTGTATTGCAGGAGCATATGGATAAATTCAATGGTTTTTATACTGTTGACCGTAATATCCGTACCTATCCAGACAGCATTGCGGCTCAATTTTTAGGTTATATTCAAGAAGTAAATGATAAGGATATTGAGCGCTCCAATGGGTTCTATCGTTCTGGTGACTATATAGGTGCTTCGGGAGTCGAGCGTTCGTACGAAGAATTACTTCGCGGCACCCGTGGCGTTAAAAATCAAATGGTAGATGCTTTGAATCGACCTCAGGGGTCTTTTATGGATGGAAAATACGATACTTTGGCCATTGCGGGTGAAGGTTTGATTTCATCATTGGACAAAGAGTTGCAGATCCTTGCCGAAAAATTAATGAAAAATAAGTTGGGATCCGTTGTAGCGATTGAACCTTCGACGGGTGAAATCTTAACGTATGTAAGTAGTCCGAGTTATAATCCGAACCTTATGGTAGGTCGTGAGCGCGGGAACAACTACATGGAGATGTTGTATGACCCCTACAAACCGATGTTTAATCGTCCGATACAAGCTTCCTACCCTCCAGGATCCGTATTTAAGGTCGTAGCAGCACTTACTGCTCAGCAGGCTGGCATCATCAATCCGCAGACGATATTCCATTGTCCAGGAGGCTATCGCTACGGTCGAAATGCCATAATGCGCTGTACTCACGTAGATGGCCCTACTGATTTGGTTAAATCTATTCAAAAGTCTTGTAACACATATTATGGATATGTATACGCCCAAATGTTGGATAGCCGAGGTATGCCGACACACAAAGCGTACGATTTATGGCGTGATGGTTTATTAAAATTTGGGTTAGGTAATCCTTTGGGCATTGATTTACCCGGCGAAAAAGGCGGCAACGTATTCCCTTCCGAATATTATACCAAGCACTTTGGAAGTGATAAATGGACTTCCAGTTATAATATATCCCAATCTATTGGTCAAGGACAATTGGGTATCACCCCATTGCAGATGGCTAATATCATGGCTATCGTAGCAAACAGAGGGTATTATTATCGCCCACACCTAATTAAAGGGATTGGTGAAAAGAAAATTGTAAAGAAAGAATTTACCGAAAAAATCTGGGCAGGTGTGGATGCAAAACACTATGAACCTGTAATTGAAGGTATGAGTCGTGCTGTATCGAGCGGTACTGCTACAGCTTCAAGAATTCCAGGAATAGAAATGTGTGGGAAAACAGGAACCGTGCAAAACCCTCATGGTGAAAACCACGCTGTGTTCTTTGCTTTTGCCCCTCGTGATAATCCAAAAATCGCTATTGCAGTGTTTGTTGAGAATGCTGGATATGGCGGTACATGGGCGGCGCCAATTGCGAGTATGCTTATTGAGAAGTACATTCGTGATACTGTGAGCCTTCCAAAATATGTACAAGATCGTATCTTGAATGCGAGTATTTTGCCAAAAGTAAAAACTACAGAAAAGAAACCTGAAGTTCGCGAGAAAAAAGACAGCACTGACAAAAGTAAAGCAGCAAATAACAAAGCACAAACTGCTTTTTATCAAGACAATAAGAAACGAGAATTATTAGTACATCATAGCCAAGTTCGATAAATCTATGCACAACGATAAGAAAGGATTTTTGGGAAGAATAGACTGGCTAACCATATGTCTATGGCTTATCTTATGTCTTATTGGCTGGTTCAACATCCATGCGGCAGTATACGATCCGGAGAATCCGGGGCTCTTTAGCATGGCGACAAACTATGGTAAACAGTCGATTTATATTTTCACGGCAATAATCATTGGATTCAGTATCCTGATTATTGATCAGCGATTCTTTATTTCGGCCTCTCCTTTTATCTATGTTGTGGTCGTTCTGTTATTGGTGGCCGTTCTGATAGTAGGTAGAAATGTAGGTGGTAATCAAGCCTGGATACCTCTCGGAAGTTTCCGTCTACAGCCATCAGAATTTGGTAAGCTGGCTACATGTTTACTTCTCGCTTATTTTCTAAATACACAGACCAATAAAAACCCATCCCTCAAAGGCTTGGCAATTGGTGCTTGCATTGTACTCTTTCCCGTGTTTTTGGTGATGTTGCAACCCGATACTGGATCTGCTTTAGCATTCTTTTCCTTGATTTTTGTCTTTTATAGAGAAGGCTATGTAGGCACAAAACTTCTTATTTTAGGCGGATTTGCCATCCTACTTTTTGTTTTAGCATTATTGGTAAATCAATGGATATTGATCGGTATCATCGCAGCTGTTTGTTTGGTTTTTATTTTTCTTTTGGGTAAGAAGCGCAAATACCTAATTGATATGGGTGTTATTTTTGCTGTTGCCAGCGTCTATGTTTTGAGTGTGGATTTTGCCTACGATAACATCTTGCAATCCCACCAACGCAATCGTATCGATGTCATATTGGGTAAAATGGACGATCCTAAAGGCGAGGGGTATAATCTTAATCAATCCAAGATCGCTATAGGCTCAGGTAAATTGCTGGGTAAAGGATATCTCCAGGGTACACAAACAAAATACAACTTCGTGCCTGAACAAAGCACTGACTTCATCTTTTGTACCGTGGGGGAAGAATGGGGATTTGTCGGCAGTATTTTCTTGATTGGAATTTATGTGTTTTTGCTTTTCCGTATTATACATATAGCGGAAAGGCAACGTACAACTTTCGCACGTGTGTATGCCTATGGAGTAGCCTCCATCCTATTTTTCCACTTCTTTATCAATATTGGTATGACGATAGGAATCGTGCCTGTAATCGGTATACCGCTGCCGTTTATCAGTTATGGTGGTTCTTCGTTATGGAGTTTTACAATTCTACTCTTTATCTTGCTGAAATTTGATTCAGCACGCAAAGGTTTGTCGCCGAATTAGTAAACTAGAGGGTTCGTAGATACGTAATTTGTGCACCCTCGATCTTTTCCATCTTCTGAACAAAGGCATTGACTTGCATTTTTCGCATTTCAACGGTCATAGTACATGCATTGTCAAATTGCTGCTCGAAAACGGTAAGATTTTCATCCTTGATTACACGCATCACATCGTTCATCGCCAGATATTCAAAATCTATCTGATATACATCGTTGACCGTTTTCTGCACAATAGTCGCTGCTTCGAGAGCTTCCTGTGTCGCGGTCTTATAGGCGTTGATTAATCCCGGTACCCCCAGTAAGGTGCCTCCAAAATAACGCACCACCACAACCAATATATTCGTAACATCCTTGGATAAAAGTGCATTCAGAATAGGTCTTCCTGCAGTGCCCGATGGCTCCCCATCATCATTCACCCGAAATACCGATCGATCGGGAGACAACCTGTAAGCCCAACAGTGGTGACGCGCTTTGGGGTGAAGAGATTTGAGTTCGGCAATGATTTCTTTTAACTTATTTTCATCCTTGAATGGATAGGCATAAGCTATAAATTTGCTTCCCTTGTCGCGAAAGATTCCTTCCGCCGTGTCGTTGATCGTATAATAAGTATCTTCAAATAAACTCACAGGTATGCTATTAAAAATATGGACAGGACAGCCAATGCCAATCCAATCTTGTTGGTAACACTTAATTTTTCACTAAATAGAAATACGCCGACCAAACTTCCGAGCACAATCACACCGACATTCATTGCTGTAAATACGATGGATGGATTGTCAGAAATGGCGCGATGCGCCTTCATATAATAAAATATATTCGCAAAGTTAAACAAACCCAAAAACAATCCCCACACTATTGCTGACTTGTCAAAAGATTTCTTCTTAATTTGCGTCTCATAAATTAACAATAGGAAAGCAAATAACATGGCGCCCACAAAAACAATAAACATGGAAGTAATGTACGGGATTTGCGTATACTGAGCTATTTGCTTAAAGAGTATGTCGATAATTCCCATTCCGAAAAATACAATTATCGGATAGATAGAATTTTTACGCATTCGGTTACTCGACTGATTACCCCAACTTACCGAACAGGCCACAGCCACGAGTCCCACAATAATCCCTACAATCTTATTAACCTGGATTACTTCATTAAAAAGCAGGAAAGAAGCTATTAAAGGAATAAACAAGGACATACGCTGCGCTACATCCGTTTTGACGATGCCACTATATTTGACAGCTAATGCAATGAATATAAAAAGTGAAGGCAGTAAAATTGTCAGTGGAACATAGAATTGATAAGGAAGGGATTTCCAAGTTAAGTTGTTCCAAGACGGCTCCAGCAAGATATAGGTCAACAACACCGTGGTAGGATAATTCCAAAGCACAAGTTGCTGTACATTCACCATGTTTTGTCTGGCAATTTTTATAATCATCCCTACTATTACACTACAACAAACACTAATCAGGATATATATCATAAGACCCAAAGCTATTAGGTTACAAGTATATTAAATATATCTGAATTATTCATCCCACCTAAAATCGATGAATATAAGCCCATATTTTATCATTTTTTTTCTATTAAAGTTGCGTAGAATATTAAATAAAAATCGGTAAAAATACAGCATAAAAATAACATAAAAACCAATAAAAATAGTGCAATATTATTAATAAAAATTTGTACAATAAAATACAATTAACTTATTTACAATATTTTAAACACAACTAATCAATAAATATAATCGAATTTTAAGCATAAAAAAAAATTATAAATATTCATCATAATTTCACTAAAAAAACAGCAAATAAAATGAAGGAAAAAATATTTTTTTATAAATATTTTGGAATTAAAAAATATTCGTATACCTTTGGAATATCAAAACGACAATATGCAACGCATTAACACATTTTATTATTTTAACTTCTATTACTTTAGCAATAAAGTCAGGGGATAGTACTGTGTTAATATCATAAAATATAAATACGAAAGTCCCGGTTTGATACTGGGACTTTTTTTTGTTAAAAAATAAAAACATGAGCATAAAAATTGCAATTCAAGGTGTAAAAGCCTCTTTCCACGAAGAAGCAGCATATAAATATTTCGGCCAAGACATCGAAACTATTGAATGTGGATCCTTCAAACAAACTTGCGAAATGCTTAAGCACGGAAAAGCGGATTATGTAGTGATGGCTATTGAGAATTCTATCGCTGGAAGTATTTTACCCAACTACAATCTGTTGCGTGACTATAGATTTCACATCATAGGAGAAGTACATTTGAATATTCAGCAAAATTTACTCGCTCTTCCTGGAGTCAAACTCAGCGATATTCAATTTGTCGAATCCCACCCTATTGCTATCCGACAATGTGATGAGTTCTTAGGCGAGCATCCCGAGTGGACGATCAAAGAAGGAATGGATACTGCAGGATGCGCAAAAAAAATAAGTGAAGATAAATTAACACACACAGCAGCTATCGCCAGTGAATATGCAGCCAAGATTTATGGATTGAATATCCTAGAGAAAAGAATTGAGACACACAAAAAGAACGCAACACGTTTTCTGATATTAGCAAATGAAGTTGTAGAGCAAAAAGCAGCCAATAAAGCTTCACTCTCCTTTCAAACTGGTAATGCCGTAGGTTCATTAGCGTCTGTTTTACAATGCTTTGCGGAGCAAAATGTAAATCTCAGCAAAATCCAATCCATGCCCGTTGTAGGACGTCGTAATGAGTACGATTTCTATGTAGATGTAGAATGGAAAAAGCAGTCCGATTTTGACGCTGCTATCCGTAAAGTATTGAAGCATACGGTTAATTTCAGCATCATGGGCGAGTATATCAAAAACGAAAAAGTATAAAATAGTACGAGTAACTAATCAAATTGTAAATAAAAAAATTGAAATAAAATGAAACATTCTTTAGACATCCTCCCTTTAAGCGCATGGATAGATACCAACGGCAAGCCTCTTATTATTGCAGGACCATGTAGCGCGGAGACCGAAGATCAATTGGTATCTACAGCTCACCTATTGGCAAATACAGGTAAAGTTAATGTATTACGTGCGGGTATATGGAAACCACGTACACGACCAGGAGAATTCGAAGGTATCGGAAGCATAGGTCTTGAATGGCTAAAACGTGCTAAAGAAGAAACTGGATTGTTGACTGCGACGGAAGTGGCTACTGCCAAACACGTTGAAGAAGCGTTGGCTGCTGGAGTAGATGTACTTTGGGTAGGTGCACGTTCGACAGCAAATCCTTTCACCGTACAAGAGATTGCTGATGCATTGCAAGCAGCAGGTGCTGATGTCCCTGTATTGGTAAAAAATCCTGTTAACCCTGATTTATCCTTGTGGATTGGTGCATTAGAGCGTATTAATCGTGCCGGCATCAAAAAAATAGCCGCGATCCACCGTGGTTTTTCATCTTTCGAAAAAACAGCATTCCGTAACGAGCCGATGTGGGATTTGGCGATCCAATTAAAAACGATTGCTCCAGAATTACCGATTATCAATGACCCAAGCCACATCTGTGGTAACCGCGAATTGATTCCGTATGTAACTCAAAAAGCAATAGATATGGATATGCAAGGTTTGATTATCGAATCACACATAGATCCTTCTGTAGCATGGACTGATGCTAAGCAACAAGTGACTCCAGCTGCTTTGGCGGATTTGATTGACAGCCTAAATGTGCGTAAACCAGAATCCAACAACCCGGCATTTGAAGATAAATTAGCAGAATTACGTCAGCAAATTGACAAATTGGATGACCAGATCTTAAAAACTATCGGCGACCGTATGAAAATAGCGGAGCAGATCGGTGAATACAAACGTGATAACAACGTAACTATTTTGCAAGTTTCACGCTGGGATGAAATCGTTCAAAAACGTGTTCAATTGGCTAAAGCATTAAATCTTGGCGAAGATTTCACGGTGAAATACTTAGAGCTATTGCACAATGAATCTATTCGCAAGCAAAATGAGATTATGAACGTTAAAACAACGGCGGAGGCATAAATGAGACAAACAAGCATCAAGCTATCTCATTCAACAAAAAAAATAGGCGGCACGGTACAGTTAACTGGCTCTAAGTCAGAGAGCAACCGTGCTCTTATTATACAAGCGCTGAGCAAAGGTAACGTAACGATTGAAAATATATCGGAAGCAGATGACACTATCCTTTTGACGCGTGCGCTACAGGATGAGGCGGCATCCCACGAGGGTACTAAAACAATCGATATTGGCCCCGCAGGAACTGCAATGCGCTTTATGACTTCCTACCTCAATCTGATTCCAGGAGAATTCATATTGACAGGAACAGCGCGTATGAAACAACGTCCGATTGGTATTCTCGTTGATGCCTTACGCACCATTGGAGCAGACATCAATTATGTTGACAAAGCGGGTTACCCTCCTTTGCATATCAAAGGAGGATTATCACAGACTCAAGAACGTGTAAGCATCAAAGGTGACGTAAGTAGTCAATATATTTCATCTTTACTATTGGTTGCTGCTCATTTGGAGAAAGGACTCACTATCGAGATTGATGGCGAATTAACATCTCGCCCATATGTGACAATGACGCTGAATATGTTGGCTGAAGCAGGAATAAATCACAATTGGGAAGGAAATAACATTCAAATCCTACCACAAAAGGCACAACAATCCACCATCTATGTAGAACCAGATTGGAGTGCTGCATCTTATTGGTATGCGATGGTTGCGCTGGCAGAAGAAGCCGAAATCAGACTACCAGGACTAAAGAAAAGCAGCCTGCAAGGCGACATAGCTATTGCATCCATTATGGAGCATTTTGGTGTTAAAACGACTTTTGAGGAAAAAGGCATCTTGCTAGAGAAGACATCAGCCCTTTCAGACAAAACATTTTTTGATTTCAAAGAATGTCCTGATTTGGCGCAGACAGTCGTTGTTGTCGCAGCAGCATTGAAAAGAAATGTCTCTTTCACAGGTCTTGAAACCTTAAAAATCAAAGAAACCAATCGTATTGCGGCTTTGCAGCAAGAAATAGGCAAATTTGGTGCAACCTTGACTGAAGACAATGAGGTCTATCATTTGAATACAGACAATGTAAAAGAGCCTGAAGCAATTACAATTGCCACCTACGAAGATCACCGTATGGCAATGGCTTTTGCACCTATGGCTTTGGTTTTTGAAAAAGTGCATATCGAAGAACCCCATGTTGTAGAAAAATCCTACCCGATGTATTGGGAACATTTAACTGCACAGGGTTTTGATATCGAGCAATAAAATTACTCTGAACGTCATTCCGAGTCGAACGAGGAATCTCTCTTTAGATTTCTCATTTCGTCGAGATGACGTTTATACAATTATTAGTTAGCAAATAGTATATTTACGCCCCTAACACATCATCATGGCAGGAAACTCATTCGGCGAATTATTCAGAATAACTACTTTTGGGGAGTCCCACGGCAAGGCTATTGGCGTTATTGTGGATGGTTGCCCCTCAAATATTGAGATTGACGAAGCTTTTATCCAATCTGAATTGGACAAACGCAGACCTGGTCAATCCAAAATTACAACGCAGCGTAAAGAAAGCGATACCGCACAGATCTTATCAGGTGTATTCGAAGGAAAAACCACGGGTACTCCTATTTCCATTGTCATTCCTAATGAAGATCAACGTTCTAAAGACTATTCTCATATCGCAGATAAATACCGACCATCTCATGCTGACTATACTTATCAGATGAAGTATGGCATCCGGGATTATCGCGGTGGCGGTCGTTCTTCTGCACGCGAGACAGCGGCACGGGTAGCTGCGGGCGCTATAGCCAAACTATTCTTAAAAAAGCAAGGTATTGAGATATTTGCCCATGTATCCGGCGCTGGACAAATCGAAACACCCAATGTGGATTCTTCAGACTTACAAGCTTTATTGCAAATCCGCGAAGATAACATCGTGCGTTGCGCTGACCCTGCAACTGCCAACGAGATGATTGATTTTATAGATCAAATCCGTAAAAATGGCGACACAGTAGGCGGACGTATCTCGACTATTATTCGTGGTGTACCTGCAGGTCTAGGCGAACCAGTTTTTGACCGACTACATGCCGAATTGGGAAAAGCCATGTTGAGTATCAACGCTGTACATGGTTTTGAATATGGGTCGGGTTTTGATGGATCCCGTCTCAAAGGTTCCGAGCATAATGATATTTTCACGCAAGAGAATGGCAAAATAGTTACAAGAACTAACTTCTCTGGTGGTATACAAGGCGGTATATCCAACGGAATGGATATCACTTTTAGAGTTGCTTTCAAGCCCGTAGCCACGATAATGCGTGATCAATCCACGCTTAATCAAGAAGGTGAAGAGACAACTATTTCCGGCAAAGGCAGACATGACCCTTGTGTAGTCCCACGCGCCGTAATTATTGTAGAAGCGATGGCTGCACTTGTAATAGCGGATCAGCTACTTAAGCAAAAGGCATATAGCAATATTTAAAATAACTTCCGTATTTTTACGGAAGTTATTTACCTATTAAGCCAATTATCCTTATGAGATTTCTCTACCTGGTTTCCCTATCTCTATTTATCATTTTTCAAGCGTCAGCGCAAGACCAATATGCAACAACACAGGACGGCAAGAAAGTAATTCTACGCAGTAATGGTACTTGGCAATATGTAAACGCAAATAGTAAAACCACTAATACAACGAACTCCGTAAAAACGTTAAAAAGCAATACAACCTACAATAATTCTAATGCGCGAACATATATTCGCGGACCTCGCGGCGGTTGTTATTATATTAACCGCAATGGCGGAAAAACGTATGTAGATAGAAGTTTATGTAACTAACAATTAACCTATTGTCAACTTTTATCTTTAAAATTTAAATATAAAAGTTATCTTTACCTATTCAATTATTATTCTAAATTTCTACATGTTATCAAACTCTTCATATGTATTGGCATGTGATATTGGCGGTACACACATTACATCTGCTATTGTCCATACCCAACGTTGGGAAATTGTTCCCTCTACTTTGACACGAATTCATGTTAACTCGTTGGCAGATGCTAAATCGATTTTTCAAACTTGGGCACAAGCTATTAACTCTTGCATCTCAACATTTGATGGACAGATCAGTCAAATCGGAATTGCTATGCCAGGACCTTTTGAGTATGAGAAGGGTATCTCCTATATGAAAAACCAAAATAAGTACGACGCCTTATACGAGTTACAAATCACTTCTCCTCTGAAAAACGAACTCCTCTATCCTACTGTAGATATTCGCTATATTAACGATGCAGCAGCTTTTTTACAAGGTGAAGTTTTCGGTAGAGAATTAAGCAACGCTGACTGTATATTAGGCATTACGCTAGGAACAGGATTGGGCAGCGCCGTTTGGAATAAAGGTGAGAAAGCATTTGATGCTGACCTGTGGAAAGATCATTACCGAGAGAGTATATTTGAAGAATACTTGGTTACGCGTTGGTTTACCAAACGATTTTATGAACTTTCTGAAATGCAAGAATCTGGACTAAAGGATATTATTGAGAAACACCTACATACCGATGCCTGTCAACAACTTTTAGCCGAATACAGTGAGCAACTTTATGATTTTATCCATCATTTTAGTCAAAAACATCCTTGTAATCATTTTATAATCGGTGGAAATATTGCTAAAGCCTGGGATTTAATTAATAAAAAACAAGATTTTTCAGCATTTACTATA
>NZ_SMBZ01000040.1 GCF_004342685.1 Sphingobacterium alimentarium | reverse complement strand
ACAACTGCCAATCAACGCGGTTAGCCAAAATATAAAGAGGGTGTTTGTGACTCAAGGTATCTTCTAAAGTGAAGAAGAAACTGGATTGATTTGTGATCTTTTTCTTCGCTAGCATAGGGTTGAGTTTGCAAGGTTTCTACACTAAATATACGGAATCTGGTAAATAAAAACAATAGAATATATAATTAAATATCTGAATTTCAGTATAATACACTATTTTTAAAGGCTGACAAAATAATAACCATGAAATTCAGATATGCTAGAATACTCGTAATCTTGCTGAAATAACAACATTCTACAAATAGATAGGGGGATTACAAAAATTAGGAGGATTTGAAAACCATCGTGGTTACGATGGAGTTTTTCTAGGATTGGAAAATGAGAATTGGCATTTGGAATTTACGGTTTCTTCGGAGATGCCACAGTCCAACTTTGATGAAGATGATGCGTTAGTATTTTATTTACCCTCCAACGAAGAATTAGAACTAAAAAGACTTTTCCTATAGCAAAATAACATTGAATTACTGCAACCTAAAAACATATACTGGGCGGAGAACGGATTAATGATTCTTGACCCCCATGGCTATAGAGTTATATTCTCGGTAACCACTATATAATCTAAAAAACAGAGTGCTTAATGCACTCTGTTTTTTAGTATCACTTTATTATCCAATCCTTTCGTCAGATCAATAAGGTATCCATTCATGATGGCATATTTTAAATCACCATTGGCATTTCCAATATAAAAATTAGCTGTTCCGCCAAAGTCTGCTGTGATAGGCAAGTAAAATCTGGACTGTGAGAAAAAATGCAAAGGCAATGTATGCAGCGATGCCTCTGGAGAGGCTCCTACCTGCTTCACCTTTACCGCCATAAAGCCTTGCTTAAGCAAATCAAAAGCCTGGGTAGGAGAAAGCTGCGCCACGCTATCTACCATAACTGTAGCTACTTTTGCTGGAATAAACTGCAAACCATCTTCCGCTATTTCTTCATAACCGAAAGATTCTTTCAAGTCACCCATATCTTCAATTTTACCGCGCACAAAAAAGTCTCTACCCACCGTGGATTCTACTCTACGTATTGCCAGATCCGTAAGGAAAGCTAGTGAATCTCTACCCACCTTAATGTTGCGAATCACAATATCATGCAGCTGAGAAGCGTTGAATGGAATAGCCTCGTACGCCTGCTTATCGAATCGAGTATAACTTCCTTCGGCGATTTGCACTAAAGCATTCAAAATGATAATGAAATTAAGTTTACGGATTTCCTGCTTTTCTGGATCGCCTTTCAAACCCCCAGATTCAATCAATACCGTGCTGGCATCCCAAGACTGAAAATTGTCACCAAAACCGCGAGGCGTGTACGTATCATCATACTTTGCCACAGCATTTGGAATATATTCTTGCAGTATCTCGTTCATTCCTGCCGCAATCTTCATCGCATTTTCGCGTACTGAATTGATCGCTCTTGACTCATTATAAGCGGGAGCTAATAGAGAAATCGATACTGGATTTTTGGTGTCAGGCACATTGTAATAAATATTTTGGTCATGCAGATTGAAACCATACTGTGGCGCGATTTCAGCTGCCCGAGCACGCAACAAAGCTCCTTCTACCGTATGACCAGCCCGCGCATCGCGGTTCATATCTATCCCTTGCGCTGTCCGACGGGTATAGCGTTCTGCTCCATCGGGATTTAGCATCGGGATAAAATGAATATTTAACTTACTACGGAGCAACTGTCTAATCTCCTCATAATCATCATTCGCACCATTTAGAAAATTAAACAAATCAAATAATGCCATGGTGGCGGTAGGCTCGTCCCCATGCATCTGGGACCAAAGCATTACTTTCTTCTCTCCTTCCCCATACTGCACCTCATATATGGCTCTCCCTTCAAAAGATTTACCTATTTGAGAGATGTTTAATTTTCCTTTTTCGCTATGTGTACGCAGTAATGAATCAATATCTTTATGCTTAAAGCGTCTATGCTTTAAAGCGGATTCCTTGTATTTAGAATATATATTATTAAATGTCGTTGTATTTATTTCCATAAAACTAGAATTTATTCCTTCTGCTTTATTCATGCGGCTGCATGAAAAGAATAGTGTCATAATGAAATAAAGGAATATTATTTTTTTCATAGCAATGATTTTTCAAGGTATTCAATCACACCCGTGGAAGCATTCATGCGCGCGCGCACACCGACTGGCATCAGAAATTGATCCGAAATATGACCTATCATAGCACCGCTAAATGCCGGAATTCCCAAAGGTTTGATATAATCATTCAACATTTGTTCCAAAGTCAATGAGCCATACCCTCCCGAAGGACCGCAATTGGTACATTTACCGAAAATAAAACCCTTTATTTGAGATAATATACCTGCATTCCTCAATTGACAAAACATACGGTCCAATCGATCTGACTTCTCATCGATCTCTTCTAAGAATAAAATTGCATCTTGAAACGATGGTAAATAGGGTGTACCGCACAAGCCGGACACTAAGGTGAGATTGCCACCGATAATGGTCCCTTCTGCTATCCCTGGTGTTATCGTCTGAATTCTATCTTTATATTGAATAATCTGACTATCTGATTTTTTCGGATTTTCGTATACAGCGAGTTTATTTTCTATGAATTGTTCTTTGAACAATCTGGCTACATAATCGCTCCACGTACTGCTTCCCACGACACCATGAAAGGAAACTAACCCTACCTTGGCATAAAATGCCAATATCAATGCTGTGATATCACTGTAACCTAATAGGACTTTAGGATTTCGTCGGATCAGCTCGTAATCGATTTGCGGAAGAAGTCTAGAGGCTCCGTTGCCGCCGCGAACACATAAAATCCCATGTACCTCCTTGTCCGCAAACATACTGTGGAGATCATGAAGACGCTCTTGGTCCGTGCCAGCCAAATTTCCATAGCGCGCACGGATATATTTTCCCTCTTTCACACGAAAGCCAAAATGCGCTAAGACTTCCTTCGTCATCGTAATCGACTCCTCCTCAGACAGTGCGCCTGCAGGGGTGATAATTCCTATCGTATTTCCGGGTTTGAGTACCCTTGCTTTTAACAAGGATTGTACAGAGCCTGCTATTTCGCTGTGTGCACTTACGGAATTGTCCGCTATTGCCAATGCTCCAATGCTTAATCCTAATGATTTTAAAAAAGTTCTTTTATCCATTATCTGTTGAATAATAATCGGTGTCCCGAACCTACTTCAATAATTTGTCCTTTGGAATAGGCCAAATTCCCCGATACGATCGTGTGTTCGATAGTAGATTGGAAAGTATGATCCTCAAAAGGTGACCAACCGCATTTTGATAAGATATTGTGACGGTTGACCCGATAAGGTGTATTCAAATCGACCAATACCAAATCTGCCCAATATCCTTCACGGATAAATCCGCGTTGTTCTATTTGGAAACACAGAGCCGTGTTATGTGCTGTCTTTTGGACGAGTTGTTCTAATGTCAATTTACCTTGCTGTACCATATCCAACAGAGCCAATAAGGCATGTTGCACCAACGGTCCGCCTGAGGGAGCTTGCAAGTAAGGCTGTTCTTTTTCCTCGATGGTATGCGGCGCATGATCCGTAGCGATTACATCAATACGACCATCCAATACCGCTTGCAATATTTTGGAGCGATCGGAGGATGTTTTCACCGCAGGATTCCACTTGATATAGTTTCCTTTGCGGGCATAATCTTGATCAGAAAACCATAAGTGATGCACACAAGCCTCAGCCGTAATTTTCTTTTGTTCCAACGGAAGTGAATTATCAAACAGAAAAGTTTCCTTTCCTGTCGATATATGTAAAATATGAAGACGTGTATTATTCTTTTTGGCTAATTCTACGGCCTTTGATGAAGACAAATAGCAGGCTTCAGCCGAGCGGATCAGGGGATGCATATCGATGCTGATATTATCGCCATACTTCTCTTTGTAAGCCGCGAGATTAGCTTTGATAGTGGCTTCATCTTCACAATGTGTAGCTACTAATGTAGGTGCATTTTTGAAGATATTCTCAAGTGCTGTTTCATTATCCACCAACATATTGCCCGTAGAAGAACCCATAAACACCTTAATACCGCATACATCACGTGGATTTGTTTTGAGAACTTCATCCAAGTTATCATTCGCAGCTCCCATAAAAAATGAATAATTGGCCAAAGAAGAATCTTGACCTATATCGTATTTATCCTGAAGCAATTTTTGAGTCAGCGTATTGGGAACGGTGTTGGGCATTTCCATAAAAGAAGTCGTTCCTCCGGCAACCGCAGCACGACTTTCGGTATAGATATTGGCTTTGTAAGTGAGTCCTGGCTCCCGAAAATGCACTTGATCATCAATTATTCCGGGCAGTAAGTGCAAACCTTCCGCATTAATCTCTTGATCGGCTTGAATGTCAAGTTGTGGAGCCAGTTTCTCTATCCTTCCGTTTTTGATGTATACATCCAAAACTTTAGTAGTTCCTTCATTTACAACTTGTGCATTTTTTATAAGTAGTGTTGACATTCTGTTTTATTGATAAGTAATGAGTAATATACTTACAAACTTAACAAATACCTAAATATTATCAGACTAAATCCGAGTCTGATTGGCAATAAAAAAAGGCGAAACCAACGTTTCGCCTTTCATTTGTTTAGGCAAAGGCTTTATCTCCTTTTTTGTAAGGATATTCACCATCGTATCTGCCTGGCACCTTTACATATCTTAGCGCTTTAGTTAAGCCTAGTTCGGAATTGAAGTAACCCGTAAGAGTAAGTTCTTTGAACATCGAGAACCAATGTTTTGGATCTAATTCTAAGTCCTTATATAGTTCATTTTGTTTCACTGAGTTTTTCTCTACGTAATCTTTCTCACGCTCATTTTTCTTCGTGTTGTATTCCGAAGCTTCTTTGTCCAGAACTTCTGCTACTGCTGTTCTCTCTTCGATGCTCAATTCAGCAAAGGCTTTACCTTTTACTTCTTGACATTTTTTATCTAAAGTTTCGAAACCTTCCATAAATGCTTTTTGCTCTTTCTCCGTGTAGCAATCTCTTACCATCACAGGAATAAAGCTTCCCACACCTGCTTCCTTAGCGCCAGGTGTAGAAGTAGGTGGCAATATTGCATCTGCTAAATCGCCTAATCTATCAATCATTTTATCTTCGAACAATACCGCTACTTCTTTGGTAGCCGGACGAGTACAACCTTCTAAAAATAAATTGGCCCCTACTATGGATCCTCCTAGGATCATAGCTACTCGTTGTAACGCTTCTCTTCTATTCATCTCTAAGTCTATTAAAATGTATAGTTAACTTCCCAACCCGGACGATAAGTACGTTTTACATATTGATTCACTTCATCAAAGTTTGTAACTCGCATATTGTCATTATCCCAAATTAATTTTTTACTGCGGCCAGGGAATTTGCCATCAACGCGCAAATCAACACCTCTGATCGCTAAATTAGCCATCAATAAGGCTTCTGTCAATGGTCCTGCAATCTCAAACGGAGACGACATTTCCATGTTGCCATATCCCGCAAGACAGCCTTCCACCCATTGTGCCCAGTGTCCGTTAGCTCCTTTAGGTACGCGTGCGTATTTTTCTTTTACCGTACGGTATGTTTTATTAGTCGGCAATAATCTTGGATTTGCAGCATATGTGTCCGCCAAAATTTTACCTTTTTTACCTATTAATAAGATACCATTACCACCGTCACCAAAGATTTCATTTGGTTCTAATTCATCTGGTCTAGGAGGTTGAATACCACCATCCATCCAGTGTACTTTCACATCACCTTTAGTTTTAGCGGTTTTCGGGAAAGTCATTGTCACCGAACTTGACGGAGGACATGATTCAGGGAAATATCCACGTTTGAACTCATCCACATATACCGAACCTACACTTGCCTGTACGTCTTTAACGTATTGCAATCCATAGATACTGAAAGGAGCTTCCAAATTGTGACAACCCATATCGCCTAATGCACCTGTACCATAAGGCCACCATCCGCGCCAGTTGAAAGGAACAAGTTTATCGAAATATTCAGTGTATGGCGCAGTACCTAACCATTTGTCCCAATCCAAGGTTGAGGGAGCTTTAGCTTTAACTGCTGGCCATTGAATACCTTGAGGCCATACAGGTCTGTCTGTCCAAGCATAGATTTCGACAAGATCACCAATCAGACCTGCATCCACCCATTCGCGCATCTGACGCACACCGTCGCCCGAAGCACCTTGGTTACCCATTTGTGTTACTACTTTATATCTTTTTGCAGCATGTGTCAAAGCACGTGCTTCCCATACGTCGTGTGCTAATGGTTTTTGTACATACACGTGTTTACCCAATTCCATAGCAGCTAGCGCTTGTATAGCGTGGTTGTGATCCGGTGTAGATACGGATACTCCATCGATATTTTTGTGTTCTTTGTCCAGCATCTCACGGAAGTCGGTATAGAATTTCGCTTTCGGGAATTTCTGTACGCTACCTTTGGCTCTTGCTGTATCCACATCACATAAGAAAGCTATATTAGCTTTACCACTACCGTGAATATTATTTACATCCGAACCGCCCATACCACCTACACCAATAGAGGCAACTTGTAGCATGTCACTTGGAGCTCTGAATCCTGTACCACCTAATACATGTCGAGGTACTATAGTAATGCCTGCTGCACCGATTGCAGCAGTTTTGATAAAATCTCTTCTACTTTTGTTTTCCATTATAGTCTATTTCAATTCTATAAATTACCTTTTTTCAACTCGTTTACAGCAAAATCCACGGCTCTCGCTGTTAATGCCATATAGGTCAATGAAGGATTGACACATCCACCAGAAGTCATGGCCGCACCATCAGTAACGAATACATTCTTCGCATCCCATACTTGGTTGTTCCCATTCAATACCGATGATTTTGGATCACGGCCCATACGAGCAGTTCCCATCTCATGTATCCCTTGACCGAAACCATATACATTGTCATATACGTAGGTATCCTTCACACCCAGACTGTCAAGCATTTCCTTCATTTCATATTGCATATCCTGACGCATTTTAATCTCATTTTCTTTGATTTCAGCGTGGAAAGCCAATACTGGAAGTCCCCATTTATCTTTTTTATCTTTATCCAGTTTGATATAGTTGTCATGATAAGGAAGGATCTCGCCGAAAGCTCCAAAACCTACAGTCCAATCACCTGGTTCGCAGATCGCATCCTTAAATGCACCGCCTACATATTTCTCTTCTTCTGAACTCCATGCTCTACCACGACCTGCACTACCTTGGTAACCAAATCCACGCACGTAATCGCGTTTTTTACTATCACCATCGATATTCACAAATCTTGGTACATACAGACCATTCGCGCGACGACCATAGATGGTTTTATCCAGATAACCTTCTACGCGACCACCCGCACCACAACGGAAGTGGTGATCCATCAGGTTGTGGCCTAATTCGCCACTGCTACTGCCCAATCCACCTTCCCACACGTCTGTTGCAGAATTCATCAAAACCCAAGCAGAATTCAGTGCAGAAGCACATACGAATACCACTTTCGCATAGAATTCATACGTTTGGTTTGTTTCCGCATCAATAATTTCTACGCCTTTTGCCTTTTGAGTATCTTTATCATACAGAATACGCGTTACAATAGAAAATGGTCTCAACGTCAACTTACCCGTCTTCATAGCTGCAGGAAGCGTAGCTGATTGCGTACTGAAATATGCACCGAAGTTACAGCCTTCCCAACATCTATTTTGATATTGACAATTTGCTCTACCATTATGAGGCACCGTAATATTGGCTGTTCTACCCATAATGAAATAGCGCTTGCCTTCGTACATATTGCGTAAGCGTGCTGCTAAATCTTTTTCCACAATGTTCATCGGCATAGCAGGCATATAATCCCCATCCGGTAAACTTGGAACACCGTCTCTATTTCCTGATATACCCGCAAATTTCTCTGCATAGCTATACCAAGGTGCGATATCCTTATAGCGGATAGGCCAATCTACACCATGACCATCACGTTGATTCGCTTCGAAGTCTAAATCACCTAAGCGGTAAGACTGACGTCCCCACATCAATGATCTTCCTCCCACATGATAACCTCTATACCAGTCAAATCTTTTCAACTCACTATATGGGCTTTCTTTCTCATTCACCCAAAAACTGAGGTTCTTTTCGTTCAATGGATAATCACGCTTTAGAACGGGATAATCTTGGATCATCTCTTGTGTACGTCCTCCTGCATGCGGAAAATCCCAAGGGTCTTTCGTTGCTGATGTATAATCTTTAATATGTTCTACATTACGGCCACGCTCTAACATAATTGTTTTCAGACCCTTTTCTGTTAGTTCTTTAGCCGCCCATCCGCCACTAATTCCTGACCCAATTACTATTGCATCATAAGTATTATTCTCTACCATTAGTATTTAAGCTTATATTGTTTAAAAAAAATCTATTCTACATTACTGACTTTCTCATTTTTGAAGAAAATCATAAATAACAACATCACTACACCCGCAATAATCGCTGGTACTATCCACAGCTGATTCCAGAATTGCGCAATGCTTTCTCCCTTAATATCTGCGTACATATCACTTACGTAACCCGCTACCCAAAATCCAATGAGCTGGCCTACACCATACGTAGCTAAAGTGATAAGTCCTTGTGCAGCACTTTTATTTTGCACTCCTGCTTTTGAATCGGTATAAATCTGTCCTGACACAAAGAAAAAGTCATAACAAATACCGTGTAGAGCAATACCGAACAACAACATAAATGTCATTTCTCCAGCATCTCCAAAAGCAAATAGTAAGTAGCGCAATGCCCAACAAAACATTCCCAATAGGATCGTATTTTTGAAACCAAAACGTGTAAAAAACACAGGCAACAACAATAAACATAAAGCTTCTGAAATCTGACCTATAGTCATCTTACCTGTTGAATTCTCCATGCCTACTTCTGTCAAAAACTGATTTGCATATTGGTAATAGAATGCCAATGGAATACAGATTAATACAGAGGAAACTACGAATACTAAGAAATTACGGTCTTTAAGCAAAGAGATCGCATCCAATCCAAGCATCTGCGAAATGGTTTTCTTTTCATTTGTATTTACTGTCACCGGAGGAGTCTTTGGAAGTGCAAAACTAAATACACCCAGTACCAAAGAAGCTATTGATGCCACTAGAAAAGTATTTCTTAACATTCCTTGGCCAATAGCAGCCTCTGAATCCCATTTGAAAACATAACTAATAGATAATCCCGCTACGATCCAGCCGATCGTTCCAAAGATCCGAATCAGCGAAAATTCCTTTTCCGGGTTTTTCATTTGGCGGAATGAAACTGAATTCACCAAAGAAAGTGTCGGCATAAATAAAATCATATAACCCAATACATAGGGATAGAACGAATCAATAGAATCGCTTTGATACAATTGATACATTAAAAAAGCGCCCACAAGGTGTAAAACACCTAAAATACGCTCCGCATTAAAGTATCTATCCGCAATCATTCCTATAATAAATGGTGCTATGATAGCGCCCCACGACTGCGTAGAAAACACACTCGCCGTTTGTAGTCCTGTTGCATTCAAGGTACTTAAGTATGTGCCCAGTGTAACGAACCATGCCCCCCAAATAAAAAATTCGAGGAACATCATGAATGATAATTTAGTTTTAAGAATTGAGTTCATATGTTTATAAGTGAGTAATCTCTATTAAAATTTATCGGCTTCTCTATACGCCGCAACCAAAATATCTTCTCCTTCTTTTCCTGATTTGGACATACCGTGCTCCATGCCAATGATTCCTTTATACCCTTTATTATAAAGCCACTTGAACACATTGCGGTAATTGATCTCTCCCGTGTACGGCTCTCTACGTCCTGGATTGTCACCCACCTGAATATAAGCAATCTCTGACCAACATTGATTCATCAAATTGATTAGGTTACCTTCGTTTTTTTGCTGATGATAAGCATCATACAAAATTTTGCATGAAGGACTATCTACAGCTTTACAAATTTCATAAGTTTGATCCGTGTATCTCAAAAACAAATTTGGAGTATCACTTAATGGTTCTAAGACCATTGTAATACCGTGCGGTTCGAATATTTCAGTACCTTTTTTGAGGGCTTCGATGACATTGGCTGTCTGCACGCCCAAGGGTAATTCACGCTGGTAATCTCCAGGCACGACGGTAACCCATTTGGCATTGACGCGTTTAGCGACTTCCACAGATTCGCGGCAGCCTTTCAAAAATATATCGATATGCTCCTGCTTATTTGCTGCAAGCGTATTTTGCCCGTTGCCACCTTTTGGCACGACAAATACGCCCATACGCATACCTAGTTTTGCTAATAATTCTCCTACTTTTTTTTGCTCTTCTACCGGACGCCCTGTCATTCCATTGTCTTCGATACTGCGAAAACCAAGGTCATACATATATTGAATTTCATCCAAGAAGTTTTTGCCAGCGCTTGCTGCAAACATGCCTTGGTGAGGGGCGTAATCTAGTTTAAATGGGGATGATTTCATGGGCTCAGGCAAGTCTGACGTGGATTCTGCCGAAAGGTTACTTGACAATAAAGTACCCGAAAGCAACAAGCCAGAGTTTTTTAGAAAATCAGATCTTCTCATAAATGTTCGTTAGGTTTACGATTGTATGTTATAAATATAATTATTAAAACCTGAGCTTTGCAATTCTTTTAACGTATTATTTTCAGAATATATTATATATGCTTCCACTTGTGGTAATTTCTCCACGAATGACAAAGCCTCCTGAGGATTTAAATACATTAAATAATTATCTAGAGCATCGGCTTCCATAGCTGTTCTTGCTATTACAGTGACTGAAAGCACATTATTCAACACAGGATCCCCTTTGAAAGGGTCCATATGATGGGAATAATGTTGACCATTCACTGTACGGTATTTCTCATAACTTCCTGATGTAGTGATCGCCATATCTTTCAACATTACCTTATAATTCAAGGCTTGATCTCCAGGCGGCCGCTGTATCTCTATTTTATAAGCTGAATTATCACTTTTTAATCCCTTTGCATATATCTCGCCCCCTACTTCTACCAGAAAAGACTGTAATCCCGACCGGGTTAAATAATCGGCGACAACATCCACGGTATAACCTTGAGCAATCCCGTTTAGATCTATGCTTACATGGGACTGCTGCTTGGTAAGGACTTTTCCATTTAGATGGATTTTATCAATTCCAATAAGTTTTTTTACACTGTCAATTTGATGATCCAAAGGCAGTTTTCCAAATCCCTGGGGTCCAAATCCCCACAGCTGAAGCAACGGATATAAGGTAATATCAAAATATCCCTGCGTCAATTTGTTGTAGTGAAAACTCGCTTCTACCACACGTAACATATGAGCGTCCAACTCCATGGATAGTACTGTAGGTTTATTAAACGTATTAATCGCCGAATGTGCTTTATACAGCGACATAGACTGATCAATTACGTTAAAAATGCTATCAATAGATTGTTGTTTGATTAGCTCACGTTCGGAATAGTACTTTATCGAATAAGTGGTCCCTTGTGCTACACCAGAAATGCCATAAACCTGCATGTCACGACTAGCTGCTCCTAAAGAACTAACCGCCGCAAGAATGAAGAATATGGCACTAATGTATTTCAAAAAACTATATATAAAGACCTGTATTAATTCCTGGTACGGCTACGGTATACAAACCTGATGCATCTGGCAGCACTTTTGGATTCGCATCCCAATTCAGTTGTGCAGGCATCAAATCCACCTCCGATTTTAAGGCATCTTCCCATTTAATAACTTTTCCAGTATAACAAGCTAAACGCCCGATAACACCCGCTAAGGAGCTATAAGCACCATACTCTGCATTATTAAATTTGTATTCCCCTTTTGCGATTGCTTCGAACAATTCAACATGCTCCTGGCGATAAGGATTTGGATTTCCTTTAGGGTCATGATTATAGATTTCATTTCCTTTAGCATCCCAAAGAATAGCTCTTCCTCCGGCAGAAAGGTATATTCTACCTTTGGTACCTTGGAATGTTTCATCTACGCGATTGTGCGACCCTTCAAAGTGACAGCATTGGCTACTCACCACTGACCCATCATCATAGGTCATTTCGATTGAGAAATTATCATATATCTCACCATAATCTTTACCTACACGGTGCGCTCGCGAGCCCACACCTTGAATAGATACAGGATACTTGCCTTTAATCCAGTTGGCTACATCGATATTGTGCACATGCTGTTCTACAATATGATCGCCACACAACCAGTTGAAATAATACCAGTTTCGCATTTGATATTCCATCTCCGTTTGTCCCGGAGTACGAGGACGTACCCATACGCCACCGCTATTCCAATATACTTGACCTGCTACGATATCGCCGATAGCACCTTCATGGATGCGCTGTATACCTTCTCTATAATTTTGTTGAAAGCGGCGTTGCAAGCCAACTACGACATTTAGCTTTTTTTGCTCTGCAATTTTCGCTGCTGCTAATACTCTACGCACACCAGGTGCATCGACCGCAACAGATTTTTCCATAAAGATGTGTTTGCCTTGTCGCACAGCTTCTTCAAAATGCTGAGGTCTGAATCCCGGAGGAGTCACCAACAATACCACATCTGCATCTTTGATGGCTTGCTTATATGCATCGAAACCCACATATTTGCGAGATTCAGGAATATCCATTTTGTCCGCATGGCGCTTAGACAAATTGTTGTACGCTGCATCTAGGTTATCACGAAATACATCCGCCAAGGCTACTAATTTGACATTCTGCCCAGAACTTAGCGCATCTACAGCTGCACCTGTACCTCGACCTCCACAGCCTATTAAGGCAACCTTAATAACATCTGATCCTGCCGCAAAAACGGATGATATCGAAGAAGCATTTAATGCTATGCCTCCAGACACTACTGCAGTGCTTTTTATAAAATCTCTTCTTTTTAAAATCTCCATGCTTATATTGGTTAAGTTGATATTCAGTTTTTAAAAATCCTCGATGGGAGCTTGGTTATAATAGGCTAATATTTCTGCTTCCGATGGTGACACAAGTGGTCTCACCACACGCAGTCCAACAAAGGGTGCCTCTGGAAACCACCAATTCGACTTCGGCATTTGAGGATCAAGCTGTTTCCATATCGGATCTGAAGCGCCACGTGCTGCCGACCGCAAGTCAAAATCCGTACTTACGAATGATCCTCCACGCACCACGTGGGGATATAATTCTGTAGGCTTTGCCACTGGATTCTGTACTTTTTTACCCGCAAATTGGGCATAGTAATCCTCATGGTATTGGTCATAAGTCCATTCGGCCACATTCCCCAAAATATCGTATAATCCAAAGGCATTAGGTTTCTTTTGGCCTACTGGATGTGTTTTCTCTTCACTATTGTCAGCGTACCATGCATATTCAGCTAATTTTTGAGGATCATTACCGAAGAAGTAAGCATCTTGCGATCCTGCTCGGCAAGCATATTCCCATTCCGCTTCTGTAGGAAGACGGTAAAATACACCGGTACGTACATACAACCATTTACAGAATTGGATGGCATTGTAATGAGTCATAGCAAGCGCAGGATAACCTTCTTTTCCAAAACCAAACGTCATATCCAAGTACGGCTTGGTGGGGCGCGTAACCGCATCGACCTCTACCGGAACTTTACCCTCATTTTGTTTAGACTGTTCGTAATCTTTGTACAAAAAGGACTGGAATAAGTCCCAAGTAATTTCGTGTGTTCCCATCCAAAAAGCATCGACACTAACCTCGTGTGCTGGCTTTTCGTCTTTGCGAATGGAGTTATCGTCACCCATTATGAAGCTTCCTGTTGGGATAGCTTCCATAGAAAAAGATAGTGAAGTACCCGCTATTTCTTGTACATAGCGTGAATGATTAGGATTAATTGTTTGTTGCGCAGCTAAGGTTCCAAATGTCCCTACAAAAAATAGGGAACAAAATAATTTGTTCATCACAATTGTTAATGGTTATCTATTAATATCAAAGATAATAAGTTCTAAGATAAAGCTATTAATAATTAATTAACCAAAAACCGGAGTAACATTTAGATTACAAAAGTGTATTTATAACACTATACCACACAAAGGATAAAACTAGACCAACCACAATGCTAATACCTATTAGCGTATTTGCAAATTTCACATTTAATGAAAACTTCTCTATCACGATACTGGATGCCACCAAACATGGCATAGTCATCTCAAAAACTGAAACACGGAAAAAATTTCCCGACAGATTTAAAAAGTAATAGAGGCCTATCGCCACAAGGGGAATAATCAGCAATTTGACTATTAGACCCGCATAAAGCGCATTAAGCTCATGCGTAATACGTTTGAAATCCAATTGGATACCGATAGAAAATAAAGCCATCGGACTTACTGTCGCAGCAAATGAACTAAAAAGTGTATTCCATTCTTCGTGCACGAGGTATTTTCCCAACAGTAACGCAAGGATACAAGCAATAAAAGGAGGAAAAGTGAAGATCCGACGAAATATATAAAGACTTTTCTCCTTGGTATTGGCAAATATATTTCGCGAGCTGGTGGCCAGCAATACGCCAAACAAAGAAAGTGTAAAAAAAGTAACCTGATCACTAACGATTGCTACTTTGAGGTATTCTTCGCCATAATAGGTACTTACTAGAGGAAACCCAATAAAAGAAGTATTGGACAGTCCAGACACAATTATCAAGGTATAGAGCGTACGCTTCGAAAAATGCATCCATCTATTCAACAGCTGAAAGAACAAATACGAAGTTCCAAAGCAAACAAAAGGTAAAATTGCCGTGTATATATATTCAAACGTCCAATCGATTTGAGGAATAAATTTCAAAGCAATCGAGGGCAAACCTACATATATAATCCACGTATTAATAGCCAAGTGCCCACCTTTCTTTATTATTTTAAAATATCGAAAAATATAACCAAAGGCTAAACACAAAAAGATTACAAGAAAATTTGACATCCGCTATTTATTTGAACTGCAACTACATTGCAAAGGTTAGGTCAACTATGCAACAGCGCAAATGTAATGCATTATTAACAGATTATCTACTACAAATTTGTAAAAGAACAGATCTGCGCTGAGGCTGAAAAGAGTAGGATAGTAAAAGAAAATAGGTGTATAAAGGCAGTATATTAGGCGTAAAAAAATGGGATATATTTTGATTATATCCCATTTTTTTTGGCTACTTGTTGATTACTTTGTTGACTGATCGAGAGACTGATCGACCAAAGTCTTTGTCCACCGTTATATATCCTGGATAAAAATAGTTGCGCCCACCAATTTGTACAGAAGGTTTTATTTTTAAGGATAAAAAAGCATCACTTTTGCGACTAAAAATATCGCTCAAGACCTTTTCGATACCTTGCTCTTTGGCTACGCCGAATAGATTTGCACGAAAACTCAACGGTACGACCATACTTTGACCTTGTCCCAGATTGATATTTTCATTTACTGAACCTTCGAATAGGGGTTTTCCACCCATTTCTATCAAATATTTAAATTCATTCACCTTTGTTACTGTAGAAGTGGGATTCGTCATCTGCAGATTCACGGTAGCCTCCAACGGCAGATCTTTAGTCAGAAGCGCCATAGCAATACCTGGCAAACTACTGATGGAAACCCCACCATCCGTATTAAAAGAATTAATATCTCGTCCCGCGATGCGCATATTCTGCACGGAAGTCACATCATAATTAAACTGACCTAAAGCTGCAATTTGTGCTTTTTGATTTAGCGCACAGCCACTCAGCATAAACAGTGAAACTGCTATTATTAAAAATCCTATTTTTTTCATATCCTTCATATTATCTAAATGTATAAACTAATCCCAACGTAAATACCGAGTTGCCTGCTTTCAAATATTCATTCTTATTCAGTCCAATATTAAATCCATTGGTATACTGTACCTGAAGTCCATTGACCAACTGCATCCGGGTAAAAAATAATGGCTCGATAAAGAAGTTTTCCTCCTTAGGCGCTACTTCATTATTCACCCATAGGTCTTTCATCCCTATTCTACTTAGACGGATTGCGGTGCCATAGTTTAATTCCTTTTTATCGCCAAAGATATTTATTTTCTTTTTGCGTGTAGATGAATAGTTTACCTGCAAAAATATTTTATCAAAATTCATTTCGCGTGCCTCCACCAGTTCATAACCATATACGGATGCTCGCTGCTGATGGTCCTTGGAGTTACCGATTCCATAGCCGGCATACATTTCAAACACTTGACGCTTGTCTTTTCCGATTGTTGTGAAATAGCCTACCCCACCTTCAGCTAGCCATTGGCGGAAATATTCATTACTACTGCCTCCCGTATTGACCGTTGAGCCATTGGCTATGACAGCTATATTTTCTGTTACTGCTATTCCTACATTCCCCGAGACATTTCCTTTGGCGTTGAAATGGCCGCCCACATATACCTCTCCTGCTTCCTTAAACATCGGTGTCGCGGGTACATTGGGCATATAAATAGAACTACAACTCGAAAAAACTACAACGGAAAAAAGTAATATGTAGAATGGTTTTATATTAATCATGCGCATACAGTTGAATACAAACAATCATGCCAAAATAAAACAAAAAATCCTTGATGCATGCATCAAGGATTCATTTTAATATTATTTAACGAAAAAATATTAATAAGCTGAAGCTTGTTCGGTTTCTGGCGCTTTGTCAATCAATTCCATAAATTGATCAAGTTTTGGCGTTATAATTATCTGTGTACGTCTGTTACGCGCTTTACCATCTGCCGTATTATTGTCTGCAATAGGGTTGTATTCGCCACGACCTCCTGCCGTTAGGCGCTTAGGATCTACACCGTAAGTATTCTGTAAAGCTTGTACAACTGATGATGCACGCAAAGCTGACAAATCCCAGTTGTTACGAATATTAGGCTTCGAAATCGGATCTGTATCGGTATTACCCTCAATCAAGACTTCATAGTCTTTGTAATCTTGAATAATCTTAGCAATCTTGCTCAAAGTTTCGCCGGCACGCTCTGATATTTCATAACTACCCGACTTGTATAACATATTATCAGCCAATGAAATATAAACTACGCCTTTTAAAACCTGTACATCCACATCTTTCAGCTCCTCACGACTCAACGAACGAGTTAGATTGTTGGTCAACACAAGATTCAATGAATCAGATTTGTTTTTGGTATTTACTAGATGTTGAATGTATTTGTTGGAAGCATTTATCTCATCCACCAATTTGGAAATATTCACATTACCTTGCGAATTTTGAGCGATACTCTGATCCAAAGTAGATTGCAATTTAACGTAAGCCTCTTTCAATGCTGCATTATTTTTGCGTTCGTGTTCTAACTGATCTTCTAGGCTTTTTACTTTCGCGCGGCTTTCAGTCAATTCCAATTGTGTTTTTTGATACAATTGACCTAAATCTTTATACTGCGTATCCAATGCCGCATATTTCTTATTACTTACACAACTGGTCAATATTAGACCACTGAGTAAAATGGTGATAGGTAGAATTCGTTTCATAGTCCCAATATTATTTGTTTTCACGTTTACAGTAAGCAATAATAATACCTAAATAATACTGATATTGTTAAATAACATTAAAAAAAAATCCTTCAACCGGGGAGATTGAAGGATTTTTAACTAACCAATTATTAACCTAAATTATGAATTACTAAATCATATTCAACTCTTATGCCAATATTTGATTTGTCAGTTTTATCTTAACACATTTTAACATTTCGGATGTTATTTTGTGATTTTTTTACAGAATATCTTATTTATTCTTCAAAATACCTTTACAGATTTCACTTATCAACGCAGGACCTTCATATATAAATCCGGTATATACTTGTACAAGAGCTGCGCCTGCATTTAATTTCTCAAACGCGTCTTCTGCTGTATGAATACCTCCAACCCCGATAATAGGAAAAGCTCCATTTGATTTTTGGTGAATGTATTGGATAACTTCTGTAGAACGCTTTGTCAGAGGCTTGCCACTTACACCGCCCGTTTCTTTCACTAAATTTGGATCAGATTGCAGACCTTCTCTCGAAATGGTTGTATTCGTCGCAATCAAACCCGCAATTTTTGTTTCGGTAACAATATCTACGATATCATCCAATTGTGAATCCGTCAAATCTGGTGCTATCTTTAAGAGAATAGGTTTTGCAACAGGCTTTGCGGCGTTCAGTCCTTGTAAGGTATTTAGAATATGCATCAATGGCCCCTTCTCTTGCAAATCACGCAGACCTGGTGTGTTCGGAGAGCTTACATTCACCACAAAGTAATCTACGTAGTCATATAATGCATGAAAACAATAGATATAATCATTCACAGCCTCCTCATTTGGCGTTATTTTATTTTTACCAATATTACCACCGATAATTACACCATGACGATTTTTCAGATGTGCTAATCGGCCTGCCGCCACGTCTGCACCTTGGTTGTTGAATCCCATGCGATTGATTAGCGCCTCATCGTTCACCAATCGAAACATACGGGGTTTATCATTACCCGGCTGAGGCTTCGGTGTTACCGTACCAATCTCAATAAAACCAAAACCAAAGTTTGCCATATCTTCGATATACTCCGCATTTTTGTCAAAACCAGCCGCCAAACCTACCGGATTCTTAAATTTCAGACCAAAAACCTCTATTTCCAACTTTGGGTTTTCTACGCTATACAAAGATTTCAAAAGGGATTTTGCTCCCCAGATCTTGGTAAATGTGCGCAATCCATTAGTAACAGTGTGATGGGCCTTTTCGGGCTGCATCGAAAAGAAAATTGGTTTTACTAGTTTATACATTATTTAATCTGCCTATTGAATCCATACCAAAGATATATTCCTTTAATCTAGCTACAAAGGTAGAAAAGAAGCAGAAATATTCACTACTTTTGCATTCGAAATGATATCAATAAACAACTTAACATTTGAAATTGGGTCCAGAGCCCTATATGACGAAGCCAACTGGCACATCAAACCGGGAGACAAGGTCGGACTAATAGGTGCTAATGGCGCAGGTAAATCGACTTTATTGCGTTTGATAGTCGGTCAATACATGCCTACCTCTGGTACCATTTCAATGGCCAAAGACTTGAAAATCGGTTATCTCAACCAAGATTTACTGTCTTACCATTCGGATAAAAGCATTGTGCATGTCGCGATGGAGGCCTTCGAACGCCAAAATCAACTACATGCTGAAATAGAGAATCTACTTAAAAAACTAGAAACGGATTATTCGGATGAAATCCTCAATAAGCTAAGCGACAAACAAATGGAGTTTGAAGCTTTGGATGGGTACAACATCGAATTTCGTGCACACGAGATTTTGGCGGGTTTAGGTTTTTCGGAAGAAGAGCAAAAACGCCCGTTAGCCACATTCTCCGGAGGCTGGCGTATGCGTGTGATGCTAGCGCGCATTCTCTTGCAAGCACCTGATATTCTGTTACTGGATGAGCCGACCAACCACATGGACTTACCTTCGATCAAATGGTTGGAAAACTATTTACAAGCATTCGAAGGAGCGATTGTTATTGTATCGCATGATAGATATTTCTTAGATAGAATCATCAAAAAAACGGTCGAATCACGTAAAGGCAAATTGACATTATATGCAGGTAATTATAGCTTCTATTTGGAAGAGAAAGCCATGCGAAATGAAATTCAAGCCGGACAATTCAAAAATCAACAAGCTAAAATCAAACAAGAAGAACGTTTAATTGAGCGTTTCCGCGCCAAAGCATCAAAGGCCAAAATGGCGCAATCGCGTATCAAAGCCTTGGAGCGTATGGAACGTGTGGATGATGTAGATGACGATAATCCAGAAGTGAACTTCAGTTTTAAGTTTTCGAAACCGTCGGGCCGTCACGTGGTAACTTTAGAAAATATTTCCAAGTCCTACCCTAACCTAGAAATCTTGCGTAACACCAGCGCATTGATTGAAAAGGGGGACAAAATTGCATTAATTGGAGCGAATGGTAAAGGTAAATCTACGTTACTTCGTATTGTAGCCGATGCCGACACGAATTTTGAAGGTAATGCCATCAAAGGACATAATGTATCACAAACTTTCTTTGCTCAACACCAATTAGAAGCGTTGCACTTAGAAAATAGCATTATCGCCGAAATGCAAGCCTTCGCACCCAAGCATACCGAAACAGAGCTCCGTTCTATATTAGGTTGTTTCCTTTTCACGGGAGATGATGCTTTCAAAAAGATAAAAGTACTATCGGGAGGTGAAAAATCCCGTGTAGCCTTAGCTAAAGCGCTGACCGCAGACGCCAATTTCTTGGTGCTCGATGAGCCTACCAACCACTTGGACATGGCTTCGGTAAATATTTTAATCCAAGCTTTACAACAATACGAGGGTACATTTATCGTAGTATCTCACGATCGTTATTTCTTAGATAATGTGGCCAACAAAATTTGGTTTATTGAGAATAAAGAAATCAAAGAATATCCTGGAACTTATCAAGAATACGAGGAATGGAACTCCAAAAGAGTGATCAAACCTGAAATAAAAGAAGAGAAAAAAGTAGTTAAAGAAGAGCCAAAAAAAGAAAAGACAGCTCCTACTGAGGATACCAAACGCCTACTTTTGAAGAAAAACAAAGAACTGGCACAATTGGAAGAACAGATTGGAACTAAAGAAGTAGAAGTAAAAAACCTTGAAACTTTATTGGCATCCGAAGAAGTGTATTCGGACGCGGTAAAATTGCAAGAGACTACACGCAACTATAATTCTGCCAAAGCAGAATATGACCAATTGCAACACAATTGGGAAAATCTAGCAGAGGAAATAATGCAACTGGAAGGATAAAATAAAAATGGCTTGAAATATTTCAAGCCATTTTTATTTTATGTTAAAACCATTTCAACATGGGGTATATTATCCTCCAAATATGGCTCCTCACTCACTCGCACAAAGCCCACATTTTCGTAAAAACTCTGTAAATGTGCCTGTGCACTGATACGAATGGCTTCTCCAGGAAAATATTTAAGCATATTCGAAATTGCTTCTTGCATAAGAACGGTTCCCAATTTCAAATGACGCTTGCTCGGACATACCACCACACGGCCTATTGAAACATCCGGATACGTAACATGATGTGGTAATAATCGGGCATAGGCAACGACTTTACCATCCATTATGCCCATCAAATGTCTGCCTTTCAAATCTTTGTCATCACATTCTGGATAGAGACATTCCTGTTCTAACATGAATACATTGATTCGAAGTTGTAGAATTTGATAGAGTTCGAGACTCGACAAATCCGCAAACTCTTTGACAATCCAATTGATTACCACGGTGATTAAGCTAAACTAGATTTTACAATTTCAGAGATGGTTTTGCCATCAGCTTTTCCAGCTAATTGGCCATTTGCTAATCCCATCACTTTACCCATATCCTTCATTCCCGAAGCACCTGATTCGGCAATAATAGCCTTTACAACTGCTTCAACCTCTTCGCGAGACAATTGCTTTGGCAAGTATTCTTCAATTACTTGTTGTTCTTCGAATTCAATTTGATATAAATCTTCACGACCTTGCTCTTTGTAGATTTCGCCAGATTCTTTACGTTGCTTTACCAATTTTTGCAACACTTTGATTTCCGTATCTTCTGCCAATTCTTCTACACCCGCCTTTTCTGTTTTCGCTAACAAAATCGCTGATTTCACAGCGCGCAATCCTCTCAAACGTACACTATCTTTAGCGATCATCGCCGCTTTGATGTCCTGATTTATTTTTTGTTCTAATGACATAATACAATTATTTCCTATTTACTAAAGTTCCATTTGCTTGTGCTGTTGGCATGATAAGCAAATCGTTAATATTCACATGCGCGGGACGCGAAAGCACAAACGCTATTGTCTCCGCTATATCCTCTCCACTTAGCGGAGTCAAACCGTGATATACTGATTTTGCACGGTCTTTATCACCTTTGAAGCGAACTTCCGAAAACTCGGTTTCTACCATCCCGGGATTAATAGCTGTCACTTTGATCCCAAAAGGCAACAAGTCGATGCGCATGGCTTTATTAAGGGCATCTACAGCATGCTTAGTTGCACAATATACATTGCCATTGGGATAGACTTCCTTACCAGCAATGGAGCCTAAATTTACGATATGTGCATTTTGGCTTTGCTTTAACAAAGGCGTCACCGCCCTCGTCACATACAAAAGCCCCTTCACATTGGTATCGATCATACGATCCCAATCATCAGGATTACCATCCTGCACGGCGTCCAGGCCTTGACTCAGTCCAGCATTATTGATCAATACATCAATATTTTTCCAGGCTGCGGGTAGATTTTCTATACGATCAAATACCTCATCCCTATTCCGTACATCCAACACAAATGTATGTATTTCTATATTTTCGAAATCCTTTAACAATTCGGATTTCAATTCGAGTAAGCGAGCTTCGCGGCGCGCACATAGCAACAATCTATAATTCCCTTCGCTGGCTAGTGTCCTTGCACAAGCCGCTCCAATCCCTGAACTCGCTCCTGTGATTAAAACTGTTCTCATTCTTATTGAAATATTAAGCTGAAATAGACATTGCGGATCAATCCTCGGTCTATTGGAGCCATAAATTTATTATTCATCGCTAACGTATGTCGATTGCTCATCACATTGCTCATACTCTGACTAAATCTTACTTCGGGCGAAACTTTAAAGAAGGAGGTAATGAAGTCCACCCCAATCCCCGCTTCTAAGGACATATACTCCGGTCTTAAGATGATGGCTTCCGGTATAGGTTGTCCAGCTTCTACTTCCAACTTTAATTGATTATACGCTTTTTGTACTCCAGTCCATCGGTTTAATCGCGCTCCAGCGAGCACATACGCGCGATAGCGTGTGTCCGATTTTGAAAATTTCTTTTCCTCCGAAAGCAGTTTGAGCGCAACAGGAAATTCAAACGAATTAAAATTATCTCCCCTATTGCTTTGCAGCAAATGCTTGGACTTTAGAATCACTGCATCAAGGTCAGCAGCCTGAGGGCTATAGACTATTTGATGCGAATTCAGAATATTAAAAGAAGGTGTAAAATTGATCGAAAACCCCTCATTCCAGCGCATATCAATCGGAATTCCAATAGCAAAACCATGTCCTGATCTGGAATGAATGGATCGAAACGTTCCGGAAGGTTGCAGAGTTTCATCTACTCCCTCCGCGGGCAAATTAATCATTCGACCCCCATGCTCCGCGAGTTCTCGCCAGTTTTTCTTGAGTATAAGTTGATAATTCTGGTTAACATAATTATACTGAAAACCGACCTGCAATGTCGCCTCTTCATCATAACCCGCAAATGGCAGTCCTACGAATCGTTGGGCTATCGCATGGGAAGCCGGTAACGGTAAAAGTAATATTATGCTAAATCCATATTTTATCATTTTGAAGCTTCGTAAATCGTACAAAAACCGAATGTTTGTGGTTTTACTATTGTTGATGCAAAACCCACTTTATCGGTGATCTGGGCAAAACGTTCGCCATCCGGAAATTTGGCCACTGACTCCGGCAAATACGAATATGCACTGGAATCTTTGGATATCATTCGTCCAAATGCAGGGACTATCTTATGGAAATAAAAATTATAAAGCTGCTTCACCGGAAATGCGGTTGGATTGGACAACTCAAGGATAATAGCCTTCCCTCCTGGACGTAATACGCGATGTATTTCTGATAAACCTTTTTCTAGGTTTTCAAAATTACGAACACCAAATGCCACCGTAACCGCATCAAATGTATTGTCCGGAAATTGAAGATTTTCCGAATCTCCTAGCTGCACTTCAAATACATCTTGCAATCCTTTCTTCACTATCTTTTCTTTGGCTACATTCAACATTCCCTGAGAAATATCCACCCCCACGATTTTGGAAGGTTTCAAGATACGAATAGATTCTATAGCAAAATCTCCTGTACCCGTAGCCACATCTAATATATGTTGAGGTCGTATCGCTTGTAGAAGTTTGATCGCTTTCTTACGCCATATCACATCTATTCGCATGGTCATTAGACGGTTAAGAAGATCATACCTTTTGGAGATATTGTTAAACATATCTGCGACCTGTTCTTTTTTACCACCGTCTTTGGACTTGTATGGTTTTAGTGTTGAAGCTTCATTTGACATAAGACAAAGATAATATATATTTCAGAGGTCTAGAAAAAAAGAAAAAAACACCTTTAGCGCAGCAAACTTCTCTTAACCTACTGATAATGAAAACCTAATAACAGACAGACTACCGAAGCGATTGACGCAACAACCATTTTGTGATTATCCACATCACCTGTAGTTTTCCACATTTCACAATTATTTGATACTCAAGTACGTTTTATAGATATCCACATGAATTAAACATTTAATGTGGATAACATAGTGAACATTTAAAGCGCAAAATAAACACGCATACAACTCTTTTTTGGCGGATGTGAACAACTAAAAAAGTATAATGAACGGGTTTTTTATTACTTTTGTTTAACGATGATTGACATGTACAATTCCCCACATGTGATTATTGAAAACAAAAAAATCAAAGGGATAATGGAACAAGAATTTTCGGGTCAGAACACAAACTTTAACAGAGCTAATTTCAACAAAAAACGCACAAGTCTAAACAATTTGGTGAGCGGGCTGGGTAAGCTACCTCCTCAAGCTGTAGATTTGGAAGAAGCTGTACTTGGTGCCTTGATGTTAGAAAAAAATGCACTAAGTGAAGTCATTGACATCCTGAAACCAGATTCATTTTATAAAGAGTCGCACCAAAAAATATTTGAGGCAATTTTTTCTTTATTTCAAAAGACTTCCCCTATTGATATTCTTACCGTAACGGCCGAGCTACGTAAAATGGGCGCCCTCGAATTAGTAGGTGGTGCTTATTACATTACTCAGCTGACGGACAGAGTCGTGTCGGCTGCGAATATCGAATACCATGCGCGTATTATTTCTCAAAAATATATTCAACGAGAACTTATTAAGGTTTCTACAGAGATTATCAATTCATCGTATGATGAGACATCCGATATATTTGACTTGTTAGATCATGCGGAGAAAAGCTTATTTGATATCGCACAAAACAACCTGAGAAGAGACTCGCGTAAGATGGATGACATCATGCGTGAAGCCATCTCCAATTTGGAATTATTGCGCGATCGTACCGATGGATTGACAGGGATACCTTCAGGTTTGACTGCCCTCGATCGTATGACATCGGGTTGGCAACCTTCGGATTTGGTCATTATTGCAGCACGTCCTGCCATGGGTAAGACGGCATTTGTACTTTCGGTAGCCCGAAATGCGGCTGTAGACCACCAACGTCCCGTTGTCGTATTCTCCCTAGAGATGTCGTCCGTACAACTTGTGAATCGTCTTATTGCCGGTGAAACCGAAATAGAACAAGAAAAACTAAAAAAAGGTAACCTAGCCGACCATGAATGGCAACAGTTGCATTCAAGAATTGGACGCCTGACAGAAGCGCCACTTATTATAGATGACACTCCAGCATTGAATGTTTTTGAATTCCGCGCTAAATGTCGCCGCCTTAAGGCACAGCACGATATTCAAATGATTATTGTCGATTATCTTCAATTGATGCATGGTAAGTCTGAAGGTAAAGGTGGTGGGAACCGTGAACAAGAAATCGGTAGTATCTCACGTGCACTCAAGTCTGTGGCCAAAGAGTTGAATGTACCCGTATTGGCACTATCTCAATTAAGCCGTGCCGTAGAATCCCGTCCAGGAAATAGCAAAAGACCGATGCTATCGGATTTGCGTGAGTCAGGATCTATCGAGCAAGATGCGGATATGGTATTATTCCTTTACCGTCCAGAATATTATGGCCTTACCGAAGACGAAGAAGGTAGACCGACAGCAGGTGTTGGTGAAGTAATTATTGCAAAGCACCGTAATGGTGAAACGGGTATTGTACCATTGAAGTTCGTAGGTAAGTATGTTAAATTCACCGACTTGGAGGAAGATTTCGGCGGAATGGGCGGCGACTCATTTGGAGGAGACTCACCGTTCAGCGGATCCGCAATGGCTCCATCGGCATCCTTCGACGACTTTATGGGAGGCGGAGGCATTACCATGCCATCACGCATGAATGATATGCCAGACGACGCACCTTTTTAGAATCTAATTTTATATTAGATATACCAAAGCCTTCTATCCAAAAAAATAGGAGGCTTGTTTTAAATTTTTATAGATGATTAGCTCATTTGGTTAGAGTTCAATGATTCTTACCTACCCAATTACACCTTCATACTAAACACAACAAAAAGCCCCTTATCGATGAGATAAAGGGCTTTCCAATTGAGATTAACTCCTTAATTATTTTTCTTTATAGAATTTATCGCGTTCGTATGTAGTGATATGTCGCTCTTTCTTCGGTAAGTAAATATCGTCCAGAGTAATCAAGATCCCTGTCTCTTCTACCTCTCCAAACTCATCATTCAGCGCGGTGCCAAATGTCATCATCGTCGGAGAAAGATTCATATAGGTATTGATTAGTGGTGGGATATTTTCGCCCAATTCGCGAATATGTTTATTCAATAACTTATACCCGTCTTTGTAACTGAGACCATCAAAGAGCCCAATGTATTTTGAAATATCCGTTTTGTAGTCCAGATTCAAATGATCTAGAGGCTTTACCAATTTTTTGTGATCCGGGAAATAAGTAAGCATAAAATACATCAACAGATCCCTGGCTTCTGCATTAAATTGAGGATACATCGTCACCTTACCAAAAAGATACTTAATATCTGGATTGATAATAACCAATGCTCCTAGACCATCCCATAGATTGTCCAATGAAAATAACCCTTTTCGATTGTCTATCGAGGGTTGATATTTTGGTTGTACCCACGAACGTCCCAATTCAATTGTGTAGGGCAAATAGTCTTTATAAAATTCGTCTGAAAATTGAAAATAATGCGACGTCGATAAATGAATATTTCCGTTTTCATCGACAGACTTATCGCATCTTATCGTACGATATCCTGCTATTATTTCCTCATCTCCCGGATTCCAAGCGATCAATTGATCATAATTATATGGACATGTATCGTTTTCATCGATATCCAAAGCTTGACCTGTTCCTCCACCGGCACCTCTAAATGTAATCTCTCGAAGACGACCAATCTCACGCATTATATTTGGTGCGGTATGATAGTTGACGAGATATACTTCATTATTTCCATTATTCGTATAACGTAAAAATGCTTCTTTCGTCAACTCTGCCTTTATCAAATCTCTCTCAACTGGAGCAATTATTTCTTCCATATAATTATTTCTGCGTCTTCAAATCGTATACCAACTGCTTCACTTCTGCAGCCCACTGTTTCTCGTTTCTCGAATTATCAAATGTCGTATAAGAAATTCGTTTTCCGACATGTATAGTCACGCGTTGATTGCGCTGCGCGAAAAACTCATCCACCAAATACAACATTTCTATATTAAACTTAATTCCCAATTTATTCCTCCAATTAGACAAATTGTAAAAAAAGTTAGAATTTTTCCCTTCAATATACACAGGAATTACATCCTTTTTATATTTTTTTGCTTTAGAAATAAAACTTTTTTTCCATTCCAAATCTACGATTTGCCCTTTTACTTTGCGTGAGACCAATCCTGCAGGAAAAACAAGCAAAGCATGGTCCGCTGCATAGGCTTCTTCTATCGCAGAAACGGCACTTTTATTTTGCCCTCCAATTTTGTTGACTCCAACAAATAAAGGTTCCAAATTGATGATATTCATCAATAAGTCATTGACCAAAAACTTCACATCGCGGCGCACACGACCGATAGCCTGCATAAATGCTATGCCATCAAGTCCGCCCAAGGGATGATTTGAAGCAAAAATCACACTGTCGTCTTGAGGAATATTCTCCTCCCCTTCTAGCACAACCTCTACCCCTAAATCCTCAACTAAGGCATCCACAAAATCAAGGCCTTTAAGATCTCGGAATCTGTACATGATATCGTTGATATCATCTTCATGGACCGTACGCTCAAGATAACTAACCAACGGATTTGGTATCCACTTAGCTAATCCTGGACTTTTCTTTCGAATTACTTCGCGTATATGTATAAACTTCTTAGTATCTTCACCCATATGATACGATTTGTTAGCGCGTTTTGATCTACAAATCTTGATGCGTAAAAATAAAAAATAATAAGGTATATCGAACAAATTTTCCGATTTTTATTCGTTTTACTTTGCATTTTACCTACTTTTATTTAATATTTATTAAACGATTTGCAATAATAGCAGTTAATCTATATAAAGCACAATCATGTTTATAGGTCAGTATATATCAAAAGATTATCACGAAGTTTCGCTATCGAATAGCATAGATATGGCGTTAAATAAAATGACGGATAATCATCTTAAACAATTAGCCGTAGCAGAGGATAAAATATACCATGGATTAATCACCGAAGATATTTTATTGGACCAAATAGACACCTATGCACCGCTCGAAAGCATCCGCGTATCCTTTAAGTCTGTATTTTTATTTGACTATCAGCATATATACGACGCCCTACAATACATGGTGGCTTATGATCTTTGCTTCATTCCTATTCTCAATAAAAATCACGAATACCAAGGCGTTTTATCCAAGATAAATCTATTGACGGCGCTAAATGACACCTTGGGCAATGACGAAGGCGCTATAATCGTGCTCGAATTAGGGATTCGCGACAACGCCCTCTCCCATATAGCACGTATCATTGAGACAGAAAACACGGCGATACTTAGCACAGCAGTGCGTCAAGTGCCAGACAGCACTAAGCTCGAGATGACTATCAAATTGAACAAAACCAATATCTCGGCAGTGGTAGCCTCATTATGGCGCAACGATTATGTGGTCAAAGCGACATTCAGAGATGGCGGAGCACAATCGGATATTCAGGATAGATATGACCTTTTGATGAATTATTTAGATTTATAATCAATTCTTCGCACCTTTGTAGGGATATCAAATTTGCTATAAATGCAACATAACAGGATTGCCATATTTGGAAGAGTATTTAATACATCTATTTCACCCTTTATTGAGACGCTGTTTACTTTCTTAGAAAGTAAGAAAATCGAAGTGGTGATACATCAAGAATTTTATGATTATTTATTAAGTACCACCATCTGCCCTAAAAATCTCAAAACTTTTCGAGATAATAGTGATTTACCGACGGACATTGACTTTTTGCTCAGTCTGGGCGGTGACGGTACCATGCTGGCCGCCGTATCCATCATACGGGATTCGGGAATTCCTGTGGCAGGTATCAACTTTGGACGGTTGGGTTTCTTGGCCAATATTCCCAAAGAAAGTATAGAGAAAGCCTTAGACAAGATCATTAATAAGCAATATTCTATTCAAAAACGGACACTGTTAAGTGTGCACAGCGACAATAAGGAACTTTTTGGCAAAGACAATTTTGCGCTAAACGATATTACGGTATTTCGCTTTGACTCCTCATCCATGATCACCGTCAATGCGATGATAGATAACGAATTACTCAACTCCTATTGGGCCGATGGTCTTATCATCGCTACTCCGACTGGTTCGACAGCCTATTCGTTGAGTTGTGGTGGCCCGATTATAATGCCGGGCAGTGGCAATTTTGTGATTACACCGATTTCGCCACACAATCTCAATGTAAGGCCTATCGTTGTGTCTGCAGACATGACTCTTACGTTAAAAATCGAAAGCCGTACGGATAAGTATATATTGAGCTGCGACTCCAAAAGCGAGACACTCACTACAGATACCGAGATTACGATCCGGAAAGCACCATTTGAAATTAATTTAATCCGATTACAGGACGACAGTTACTTTGGTACGCTGCGCGAAAAGCTGCTTTGGGGAATTGATGTGCGCAACTATTAATTGTTTTATACTTTAAATCATTACAATTCTTCCAAAAATTTTATCTTTACAACCAAAATTAGAGACATTGCGTTTTTTCCGATTAGCCATATTAACCATTATGTCTGTTTTGTCGCAGTATGTGCACGGGCAGCGTTATGAAATAGGTGTCATCGGAGGGGGGACGGGATATATGGGAGATCTCAATATGACAGATCCATTTTACCTCAGGCAATACGGAGGTGGAATATTTGTCAAACGCAACTTTAACCCTACGTGGGGGATTAAAGCAAGCGCTAATCAACTATTGATATCAGGTAGTGATATGGATTTAATAAATGAGTTTCAGCAAGAGCGAGGGCTTATGTTTCGCAATCAACTATCCGAAATGGCGTTAATGGTCGACTTTAATTTTTGGACAGACAAACGGAGAAATGCAGCTACACTAAACCCCTACCTGTCAGCAGGTATCGCAGCAGTCAAGCATGACCCATATATCTATTATGACCAAAATAAAATTAAACTAAGACCGTTAAAACTCGAATACGACAGCGAACACAATACACAGGAACACAAGGCGTGGAGTATAGCTATACCAATGAGTATTGGCATAAAATATAAGTTGAATAACACGTGGGCATTGGGCGTAGAAGCTTCGTATAGACTAGCATTCACCGATTATTTGGACAATGTGAGTCAATATTATGCGACTTCTTTCCCTCGGGAATAAGCTTGCCGAATGTCATGATTGGAGATACAGATAATAAAGACCTTTCGATGTAAACGATTGGTATTATTTGGCTGCCCCTTCCCTTCAAATAACGACGAAGGCAGGATCGGCGCGAGGAGATGGCCGCAGTAAAGATGGATATATGACAGCTGGAATTACACTGACATATACTTTGCGTGACAGAAATTGCTTCCCGCAGATAAATAGATAGATAAGAGAATGAGCTTGAAGAATAAGATAGACAGATCAAAGTTACCTCAGCATATTGCAATAATCATGGACGGCAATGGCAGATGGGCTAAAGGATTGGGCAAACTTCGTGTATTCGGACACAAAAACGGAGTAACCGCTGTTCGAGAGGTATTAGAAGGAGCTATTGAAATTGGTGTTACACATCTTACTTTGTATGCTTTTTCGTCAGAGAATTGGAATAGACCAAAAAAAGAAGTTCAAGCGTTGATGGAGCTGTTGATCAATTCCTTAAACAAAGAATTGCCTACTTTTCAAAAGAATGGTGTCCGTGTCAAAGCTATTGGGGCGTTGCAGCATCTACCAACAAGCTGTCAGGCGACTTTGGCGGATACCATAGAACTAACCAAAAATAATTCAACCTGCGTATTGACCTTAGCTTTGAGCTATGGCTCGCGCAATGAAATCATTGAAGCAACCCAAAAAATCGCCGAAAAGGTTGCTAAAGGCGAAATACAAGTCAGTGACATTGACGATACCTTATTCAGCAATGAGCTGCAGACCGCAGGAACTCCGGACCCAGACTTAATGATCAGAACCAGTGGCGAACAACGGATTAGCAACTTCCTATTGTGGCAATTAGCATATACCGAACTTTGGTTTTCACCCAAATTGTGGCCCGACTTCAACCGCGAAGATTTATTTCAAGCAATAGTGGATTACCAAACCCGTGAAAGAAGATTTGGCAAGACCAGTGAACAACTTTAACACGCGAAAAAAAGCAGGTTTTCAATAATTTATCTTTTAACAAAAATTAACAACAGATTGATGTACTTTAGCATCCATAAATAGAAATAATGAAGCAACTATACATTCTGATATTAACATTTATATTATTTAACTGGTCCAATTCTTTTGCTCAGATACAAGGCCCTATCAATCTTACGGATCCTGACGAGTTTAGTTATTTACAACCAAAAGATTATGTCATTGCCGGAGTAACCCTCACAGGAGCACAATATCTCGATACAGATGTATTAATCAGCATCGCCGATCTTCGCGTAGGAGATTACATCGAAGTGCCAGGCGAAAAAACATCTAAAGTAATCAAAGACCTGATGGCACAAAATCTCTTCGAAGATGTGCAATTGTGGGCCACGAGCATACAAGGAGATAATATCTTTTTCGAAATACGCGTCAAAGAAAGACCTCGACTTACTCGTATCGACATCACAGGTCTGAGCAAGTCACAAACGGAAGAAATCAACAAAAGATTAAATGCCAATTCAGGACGTATTGTCAACGACAATTTATTACAATCTACGCGCAATACCATCACCAAATTTTTGCGTGAAAAATCATTCTTATATCCTGACATCGAAATCAAAACGATTAAAGATTCGGCGCAGACCAACAATGAAATCGTTGTCGTAGATGTAGAAAAAAACAAAAAGATTAAAGTAAACGCTGTTCATTTTTCTGGAAATGAAACGTTCTCGAACAAAGATTTAACCAGCTATCTGAAAGGTGTAAGACCACGCAAATGGTACAGAATCTTCGGTCCTGGGAAATTTAAAGATGAAAAATACAGCGAAGCGAAAGAAAAATTAATCGCCAAACTTCAGGACAAAGGTTATAGAGATGCGCAGATCATTCGCGACTCGGTATACCGATTTGACAACAATGAAGTAGCTATTGATATTGAAATATACGAAGGTCCACGTTATTATGTAGGTAATATCGATTGGGCGGGTAACACTAAGTTTACGGATTCGGTATTGAATATCATTCTCGGTATTGAAAAAGGAGATATTTATTCTGAAGAAAAATTAACAAGCAAACTAATGGGTCCTACTCGTAATAGTGACGACATTAGCGCGATCTATCAGAATGATGGTTATTTGACCTTCAATATCAACCCGATTATCAAAAGAATATCAAACGACACGATAGACCTCGAGATCCAAGTGAGCGAGGGTAAACAATACACAATCAACAACGTCATCGTAAAAGGTAATGATGTGACGAATGACCGCGTGGTGCTACGTTCGATCTATACCAAGCCAGGACAGAAATATTCGCGTGAATTAATCATGCGTAGTATCCGTGAGATTTCTCAATTGGGGATGTTTGATGAGCAAAAAATCACTCCAGATATTCCGTCTTCAACGATGAATCACGATGAAGGAACTACAGATGTTGTTTTCAATGTGGTAGAAAAACCTTCTGACCAGGTAGAATTATCAGGTGGTTACGGTGCTGGACAGATTATTGGCACCCTAGGTCTTACATTCAATAACTTTTCGACGAGCAACTTCTTCAAAAAAGATGCTTGGAAACCTCTACCACGTGGTGATGGTCAAAAGTTAAGTATTCGTGGTCAGACATCAGGTAAACGTTATCAATCCTACAGTTTCTCTTTTTCAGAGCCTTGGTTAGGTGGTAAAAAACCTGTTTACTTTGGTTTGAGTGCTTATACATCCAACTCGTCTTATGGTGGTTTTAACCTTTATACAGGTGAGCAAATGGTGGAAGATAGTAAATTGCAACGTATCTGGATGTCGGGTGTGACAGCTTCATTGGGTAAGCGTCTACAATGGCCTGACAACTATTTCCAAATCAATAGTTCATTATCATTCCAACGCTATAAGTTACAAAACTATGGCAACTACTTCTTATTCTCCGATGGTACAGCATACAACATCAACTTTACTCAAGAGATAAGTCGTAACTCGATTGATGCACCTATTTACCCTACTTCAGGATCGAACATTAAATTCTCGGTATCCTTGACGCCTCCATATTCAGCATGGAACAATATCAATTACCAAACTGATGCGGACCAAATACGTTACAAATGGACAGAATACCACAAATGGAAATTTGATTCACAATGGTATACAAAAATTGCTGGTAAGCTGATATTGAAATCACAAGCGCAATTTGGTTATTTAGGTAATTATACAAATAGAACGGAGACTTCTACATTCGAACGCTTCAAATTGGGTGGTGACGGTATGCAAGGATTTGATTTCTTACAAGGTTCAGAAATCATTGCGATGAGAGGATATGCAAATGGTACTATTATCCCTGCTTCTACAGGTAATGGATATCAAAATATTGCAATCAACTCAGGTAGTCCAATCTATGCAAAATACCAATTGGAATTGCGTCACCCTATCCTATTGAATGACCAAGCTACTGTATTTGCATTGGCATTCGCCGAGGCAGGTAATACTTGGAACAAGTTCTCCGAAGTGAATCCATTCAAAATGCGTCGTTCGGCAGGTGTTGGAGCACGTATTTTCTTACCAATATTTGGTATGTTGGGTATTGACTACGGTCATGCATTTGACCCTATTCCGGGTATGCGTACAGATTCGTGGAAACAAAGTTTCACTTTCAGCATTATACAAAACATGGGGGGTTTTTAATAAATTAAACTTTTTAGTATAATTGTTGTCGTATAGAAAAGAAAGAAAACTTAATTGTAGTATATGAAAAAGATTTTTGCAATTTTAGCATTCCTTACACTAAGCATTAGTGCTACATTCGCACAGCGATTTGCTTATGTTGATTCCGAATATATTCTTAGACATGTCCCAGAATACACTTCTGCACAAAAGCAGATCGATGATCTGACTAAAAAATGGCAAGATGATATCGATAATCAATATGTAGCAATTGAAAGGTTGTACCAATCTTATCAAAATGACCATGCCTTATTAAGCGAGGATATGCGCAAGCGCCGTGAAGACGAAATTGTACTGAAAGAAAAACAAGTGAAAGATTTACAACGCCAAAAATTCAGTTATGGTGGCGACTTGGAAAAAGAAAGAACAAGGCTATTCAAACCTATTCAAGACAAGATCTCTAAAGCAATCGAAGATTTTGCGAAAGCACAAGGTTTTGATTTTATAGTAGACAGAGGAAGTGAACTTACTTTCTTATACGCAAATCCAACATTAGACAAGAGTAATGATGTCATTACAAAATTAGGCTACAAACCTAATCCTTCATTACTACAATCTAAGTAATTAATATTTAAACTGAGTTATTAACACATAAAAATTGTACAGTAAAAATTACTTTTGTAATTATTGAGATTAAAATGAAAAGAATGAAAAATTTATTAAAGGGAGCAGTTTTAGTAGTGGGTTTGTTTGCAGCGACAAGTGTTGCTAATGCACAACAGAAAATTGGACATATCAATGCTGACGAAATATTTCAACAAACGACAGAATTCAAAACAGCTACGGATCAATTGAAAGCATTGAGCGAGACAAAGCAGAAAGAAATCGAAGGCATGGTCACTGAACTTCAAAAGAAAGAAAAAGAAGCAAATGATTTAATGTTGAATCAAAGCGAAGCTAACAAAGCTGAAACGCAAACTAAATTGCAAACAATTGGACAAGAGTACCAACAAATGCAATCACGCATTCAAGAGGTTCAAAAAGTAGCACAAGAAGAAGTTGGTAAAAGACAACAAGAATTGATGGCTCCTATTCAAACAAAAGTAATGAATGCAATCAATGCTGTAGCTAAAGAACAAGGATATGCTTATATCTTTGATATCGGTTCAGGCGCAGCGGTTTATTACGCAGGTGGTGAAGATGTATCAGCAGCGGTAAAAACAAAATTAGGTATTAAATAAGAATAGCTTATCTGCTATAATGAGGGGGCCGTATCAAAACATCAAAAGTTAGATACGGCTTTTTATTTTTTAATCGTCAGCTTCTTTCCTGAGTATTTCCTGAATTTGATATAATTTCC
>NZ_SMBZ01000039.1 GCF_004342685.1 Sphingobacterium alimentarium | reverse complement strand
ACTTAAATATATGAAAATCAAATGATTGTGTCAATAAAAATAAGAGGAGATATAACATAAAAAAAGACTGTACCACTTATTTATGATACAGCCCCTTTTTTGTTTTACTTCACCTTCACAGGCACAAAAACTATTTCTTTATAGCCATCCTTCTCATACAATACACCTATTGTATTTTTTTTGACTAAGACAATATCGTTATAGGCTGCATAAGCCCCGCCCTTATATCCTTCCGGGCTTTTCGCCACGACTTTATTGAAATACCAAGTTTTTCCTTGGTCTTTCGAAAGTCTCAAAGTTAGGTTATCCCTTTTATTTTCATCTGCAGCATTACTGTGTGCGAGTATAAAAGTATATCCTTTTTTCCAAGAAAGTACAGAGGCTTGATTGACAGGATCGGGAAGATTTGCATCGGGTTGAGACGATACCCATGTTTGGCCTCCATCATGGGAAATTGAGATAATACGAGTCTTCGGCGTATAAGACTGATTTCTGGAGGACATATAAACAGAGTTATCACCAATCTGAGCCGCTAATGATTCATTCGTGCTTGCAAAAGGAACTTTTTCACTCAATTTAAAAGTCTTACCATGGTCATCTGAATAGTACGCATGTGCATTCCAATCTTTGTTCTGTGGTTGTGGGTCACCTGCATTATGATTGCCTGCTATATAAATTCTACCCTTATTTGGGCCCGACACAAACTGAAATCCGTGGCCTGGCGTATTGGCATAGGTACGCCAATCTTCATTAAAGTTATAAGCAGGATTAATCTGTGGTTGCTTAGGACGATGTACTTGAGTGGTGATATTTACAGCTTGTGACCAGGTTTTTCCACCATCGCTGGATACCACATACCATACCTCGCGTAGACCCTTGCCCTTACGTACATCACCTTCATGGTCATTTCCAGTATTGTAAAACAAGAACACACGTCCCTGTGGATAGGCAGGGTCTAAAAGATCAACTACAGGAGCCGGATTGCCAGCCTGCAATTTGTCATAATCCACAGCCACATTCAACGGTCCCCAACTTTTTCCGCCGTCTTTACTAATTTTGTAGACTATATCCACATTTCCGAAATCTCCTGAATGATCGACGCGACCTTCAGAAAAAGCAATTAATTCACCTGATTTTGCCTTCACAATAGCCGGAATACGATAGCTTGCATATCCATCCTCACCTGATCGAAAAACAGTCACTTCCTGAGCCGAAAGCGATAAAGAAGCCGCAACTAAGCAAATACCTAAAAATAGTTTCTTCATATTATTTAGTTTTTAATTTTTTCATTTTCTAGCAAAATGAATGTAAACATCCATTTTGCTGGATTGTCCCATGTTCTACCTCGAAATGCCGCGACGGGCAATTTTAGTAACACTTCATTCCAGCCTTTTTTCAAATACAGCATGGTAGGTTTTCTATACGCATACCCCTCATCAATTAATGGGACTTCAGACTCCCCTTTTTGACCAGGCTGTTGCCATGTCGGCGGGTTAATCCGTTTTCCATTAAGATACGCTTGGCTACCTTTATAATCCCATGTATCCAATTCGGGAGAATCAGTTAAATACGAGCGGGATAGATTATTGAAATCTATCCAAAAAGGTTGTTCACCAGACTTATCTGACCAAATTTTGGTGCGTGCGTACCAGGTCGTATTAGGTTCTGGATTTTGAATTGCCGAGTGGATAATATTTCCGAACCAATGTTTCAAAATAACTGTCCCCCCCTCAACGATTTGATCGACTTTAATGGAGACATCATATGGATTTTGCTCTACTTGGAAAGATCGATGTACATCACCCTCATTCGCAAATGGACCTATCAGTTCCCATTTTAGTCCCAACTGGCTAGTATATGGGAAAGGCATATTTTCAAAATACTGTGTATTATGGGCTAGCAAACGTGATTCAAATGCAACAAAATCAGCATAATCCGGATCATTTGCTGGCACGATATTACTCACCCAGCCTGGCCGTCCCCCACCTCGCCAGATGCGTTCTGCAAATGTCAAAATTGCTGGATAAATAGCACTGTGAAGAAACATATCTTCCGGCTTCGCGACAGCTCTATCTGGCCATGAACAAAGCGTAGCACCTATGAGATTCTTGTGCTCTTTATCGATCTCTCCAATTTTTCGATGAAACAACGTAGTGACTGTTTCCAAAGGATCCATATGATTGATGTACAAATGTTTGGATTCTATGTAAACTTTATCACCTTTCTTTTCAATCAGCTTAGGTCCTCCCATCCACATCTGCCGAATAGTCTGTGGTTCTAGATTACTTCCAGGATCCCAACCAAATGTTTTCTTAAAGCCTAATTGCTCGACATGTCGGGTGATCTCGGGCATGAAATTTTTATTCGTGATTTTCACTTCGTCGCCGCCAATATGAATGAGGTCAAGCTCAGGAAAATTCGTTCTAAACTCAGTAAGTAATTCTTTGATATAAACCATGCCCGAATCTGATTGCATATCTACCCCAAAGAATCGCATAAACGCCGCACTATGTCCCGGCATATCTATCTCTGGTAAGAACGTAATATGTCTTTCCTGACAATATTTAATGAGCTCTTTGAAGTCTTGCTTGCTGTAATATTTACCTTTCCATCGTGTCATCACCGCAGCATCAGTCAAGCCTGGATATTTCTCACTTTCCAAACGCCAAGCTATATCTTCTGTAAAGTGAAAATGTAATACATTCAACTTGTATTTGGACATGATATCGATTTGTTCCTTAATCATCTCAAGCGGTTGATAATTACGGCCTACGTCAATTAAAAAAGCTCTCCATGAGAATGCTGGTTCATCGTGAATACTGGCAAGCTGAATTTTCTTATTTTCTATATCAAATTGCCTCAAGGTCTGAATACCATAGAATATCCCTTTTGCGCTTTTAGCAGTAATTCTTATTTCATTCGCGTTTATCAGCAAATTATAAACCTCTTCTTTACCCGCTAGACTAGGCAAAATATGCAGCGATACAGTTGTAATACGTTTTTTACTGCTATTTTTTACCTTATTAATATTCCATGAGGCAAATAAGTGATCAAGCAATTTATATTCAGCCCGAAGTGATTGGTCTGTATTTTTAATCCATACACCATTACTCAAATCTAATTTTTCAGGCGCCAACAACATTTGCTGAGGCTGAGGAATAAGATTTTTTTGAGCGTAAGCAGCACTATAAAATGCTAGAAAGATAAATAGAACTTTTAGCCTTATCATGTTTTTCATAATTTCTTAATATTTGATAACAATACCACTCCTGTCGTGGAAGATGAAACGGTCCTTTGAACAGATTACCTTTCGCTGTTTGGGCCACACGTCCATCCCTATGCAGATAGCCAAACCATTCTCCATTTTCTTTATCATGGAAATTCGTATAGGCATAACTGTGGATTTGCTTATGCATGTTGGCATATTTTTCATCCTTGGTCAACGTGTAAGCTAATAAAGTGGCAATAATGGTTTCATTCTGCGGCCACCAAAACTTCATGTCTTGCCAATACTCTTGCACAGGTTTGTCATAGATATCTCGGAAGTACAAGATACCACCAAATTCATGGTCCCAGCCTCTCTCCCACATATAATCCAACATACGACAGCCTAAATCTATCAATCGGGCATCTTGACTGCGATATTCTGCTTCATGAAGGATAAACCACGCCCCTTCTATAGCATGTCCAGGATTCAATGTGCGGCCATCAATATGATCGATGATCTGCCCATCAGGTGTTGCCTGCTCCAGCACACAACGGATATCATCTTTGACAAAATATTTTTCTATCGTATCTATCCAACCCATTATTGCCTTATCGCAGCGCTCATCGCCAATAGTTTCTCGCAATTGCTGCGCCGTATTGATCATGATCATCGGAACACCTATGCCTATCGAAGGTCGTGTATTTTCAAATTTTGGTTCTATCTTTCGTTCTCCATTTGCATATTCGAGACAAATACCAAAAATTTTTCTAGCCAAATTGGCGGCTTCTTGGTCTCCGGAAGCTTTCGCGTACGCCGAAAACGCAATAACCGCGAACGTCTCAGAGAAAAAATATCGACGCATTCGTATTGGATTTCCTGCACGGTCCACGTGAAAATACATTTTTCCGTTCGCATCGAAACACTTGTTTTTCAAAAACTCATAGCCGAGTTTTGCTCCCTCAAGCCATTCTTTTTTAGGTTCAATGGTATTATACAAAGTGGATAATAACCAACATGCTCTTCCTTGAATCCATACAGCCTTATCTGTATCAATCAGTTCCCCATCTGCATCACGCATCAAGAGGTAACCACCATGCTCCTGATCATATGACCGAGGAAACCAAAACGGAACGGTATCTTCAAGTAACTGTTTTTTATAGAATTTGGCTAATGCACTTAAATCTTCGTGTGTGTACATGTTAATCAATTTTTAAAATAAATGTTGAAACCGGAATGTGCGTATCACTTATCAAATTACCTTCCGTATATGGTGTATAAGCATATCGTACATATTTCACATCCTTAGCCAGCGGTAAGATTAAAGTATTTTCATATATAGTTCCATGTTGTACATCCAGAAGCTCTCCCTTGCTATTGACATATTGCAAATCCCTAATAGGCAAATCTTTTACAGTTTGGAGGATCTGACAATGATTAAAAGAAATCACAAGCCGATCTTTATCCCAACGAAAATCTACGGGTTGTGGGCTGTCGGCGACGAGAGGTTCATTGTACGTATGCTGACGAATTAATTGACCCAACCGATTCCCCAGGATAAGCTTATTAGTGGGATGCACATCCGTAGGGTGCCCTATATCTGAAGATACAGCCATATGTACATCGCTTACCACATTAGTCAGTAAGCGTTGCGAATCCCTAAACGCAGGCCAAGATGGCCTGTTTATACTAGATAATTGCACAAAATAGAAAGGCAATTGTTGTTGAAAAGCATCACGCCAAGACTTCACCATTACAGGAAATAGATAAGTATGGTGCTCGATATTATGTGCATTACTTTCTCCTTGATACCAGATAATTCCCTTGATTTGAGTCGAGGTCCATTTTGCTATTCCTGCTTCAAAATTGTAAGCTGGATCATACGGATGACGTTGATGTTTTAGCTGAGTATGTTCCAAATTTTTGGCTGCGCGCTGCCGACAGAAATCCTGAATAAAATCTGACGTCCTCCACATGTGAATATAGGAAGCTAATAAATTATCCTGCTCCAATACAGACCGTGGAATCCAAGATTCAATGTTTGAACCTCCGACTGAAATATTGATAATTCCAATGGGGACGCCCTGCGACTTATATAGTTCGACGGCAGTGGCGTAAGCAACCGCAGAAAAATCCGATATCGACGCAGTCGAGGATTTTTCCCATGCTCCACTGAAATATTTTAACTCATTTAATTGATGCAAAATCGTTTGGTCCCAAGCGATAGAATTTGTTTCTGCTAAGACTTTATTTTTGAATACGCGAATTTTATCCAATTTGTGCACCTGCCCCAATATAGAATCTGCTCCTGAAGCCATTCTCAGCGGAAAAGCCATATTCGACTGCCCCGAAGCGAGAAACACATCACCAAATAATATATCTTTTAGTATTAACTTCGCAGCCACAGTCGCCACTTCTATATCGTACGGACCTCCAGCATCTTGAATAGGAAGCTCCAACGTCCAATTTCCTTTTACATCGGAGAGCGTGGTATATTTTTTTCCTTTGAAGCGCACAGTAATCTTTTCTTTCGCAGAAGCTTTACCGGCGAGCGTATTGATTACTCCCCGCTGTAGAACCATATGGCTGCCCAGCGTTTCCTCTACGCTTAATGGCTGAACCACAGGTTTTAAATATTGAGCGACATTTTGGGCTAATATTTCAGCACCACGCGCATTGGGATGCAAGAAATCACCAAATAAATCTATTCGGGAAGCTAAAGCAGTATGATTATCTATCAGCACAGCCTCATTGACTGCTGTTAACTCTTTTATTGCTGCCTGTGCTTTGCTAAACCATGCTCTAGTGCCCGACAAAAACCGCGGATGTCCACTGAAAATAGGTGTCATCGTACATATGAAAACCTCTACATTAGGATTTACATGCCTAAAATCTTCAACAAGTGCAGAATAATCCCCAACAAATTCATCACTGTAGTTAGGCCAATTGCGCGGATCCGTATCATTCAAGCCTAAAGCAATAACAATGACATCAGGCTTAAATTTTAAGGCATCTCGATATGCTTGCGTCTGCATATACGGATTATGTCCTTTTCTTAACAAAGTTGCACCCGAATGACCAAAGTTGCCAACCTTAAAATCTACTCCAAGCAATTGCTGTAGTTGATAGGGATAGGTTTGGGTCGAATCCTTAATCCCATAACCTTTAGTGACAGAATCGCCTATACAAGCGACACGCCTTTGTGCCACCAATTGAGGTATTTCTAACAGAAATACAGCTATAATCAATATAAGATTAGATAGTTTGATCATGTTGCTTTGGTCTCAATACAGACAGTTGAATGATTAGTACGACAAATACTATAACGGCTAAAAGCGCAAAGTCCGAACCTAAGTTTCCCTCATCGGCCGAGGCACCCAAAACTTTGGTGATATACGCTCCCGCAAATACCCCCACCATATTCATAATGCCATAGGCTGTTGCACGATATTTGGCGGCTACAAACTGACAAAGAATGGGCATATTGTTGGCATCAAACATCCCAAAGCCAAATCCAAATATTAGTCCTGCTCCGACAATCGCCCATATGGATGAGCCATATCCGATCAAAAATACAGCTGGAATGGTCAAAGCCAATCCTATTGCGCTGGTATATATGCGTCCCTTAATATTTTTTTGAACCCATCTATCCGACAGAATACCTCCTGAAATAACACCTAAAAATGAGGAAAAAGCAATTGTGATGGTGGATAATGGACCCGCCGTTTCCATTGGTATATTTAGGTTGTCAGCGAATAATGTAGGCAACCAGTTTTTCGTAGCCCAGCCCGGTAAACTTGGTACAGCGAAGTATAATAAAATCACCCAAAATGCGATATTGCTAAATAATATGGGAATACCTTTCCAAATAGAGGTCTGTGGTCCTACATTTTTTTCCGGTTTATCACGTGCCGGTGTTTCAAAAAGAGTAAAAATTAAAACAACCGCATATAGAATACCTATTAAACCGAAGATAATAAAGGTATGCTGCCAAGAAAAACGGGAAGCTACAGTAGCTCCAAAACCGCCCAATGCTTGACCAAAATATAGTCCTGTCATATGAATCCCCACAGCTAGGGAGCGGGATTTATCTGTATGATAATCAGCAATTAACGATAACCCAGCTGGAATATAAATAGCTTCACTTACTCCCATGACTGCTCTAAGGGCATACAATTGGTCATAAGAGGTCGCATATCCCATAGCGAATGTAACTCCAGACCACACAAATAAACTAGAGATAATTAATCCTTTGCGATTAATTTTATCGGCCATCACCCCTGCTATTGGGCTCATACAACCATAAATCCACAAAAAAACAGCCATTAAGTTGCCGAACACCGCTGCACTCTCCAAATCCAAAATATCCTGAGCTATTGCAGGGCGCATCGTAGACAAAATTTGCCTATCCATGTAATTCAATAAGGCCACAAACCACAGTAGCCCTACGACAACCCAAGGATAATGTTTGCTATTTTTCATGTTTTACGATTGATGTATTTAGTTAATTTTTCCTATTAATATTTGGTTAGTTCTCACGCCTGCTTTAATTTCTCCACTTGGTATAATAATCAGATTATCTTTCAGCAATGCCGTCGTCGTGACAGGACTTTCGCCGCTATCCAAATGCAGCAATTCCCATTTTTGCTGGCCTTGTTTCAATTGGTACACTTTTTTAGAAAATCCAGGGTGCGAACTTTGTAGCGCATTCTTTTCTTTTATGAGTCTATTTTTTGACTCCTCATCGCTGCTTGTATTTATATCAGCTATAAGTTGTTCTACTTGATGAAAGGTTTCCCCATTATCCCCACCAATGACTATTAAATTTCCTTTATAATTAACTGCTGTTCCAGCGGCTAAGGGTTCCGGCAGGGTAGGAAGTTGATTCAACTTTTTAGTTTTTACATCAATGGAGTAGACAGTTTTATAAATATCGCTTTTTGCATTTGTATTTCTTTTTCTACCTCCAATGACGATAAGGTTAGCATCTTGCGCAGCCAGACTAATACTATGTGATACTGGAGCAGGCAAATCCACGAAATCTTCCCAAGCCTCGTTCGGACTTTTCAGATTCAATCGATAAATTCTCTTGGAAACGAGATCACTATTTTCTCCACCGACAAAATATAGGTATCCCTTGATTATTGCCGCCGAACCATTGGTCAATGCTATGGGTAAGCTAGGGAGATTTTCCATCACCAACTGCTCATTGCGTAACGAAATCCGAACCACATCCGTTGTAGCCAGACCATTCCGCTCCCCCCCAACTGCATAAATAAAACCTTGGTCCGAAACATTTGCCGAATACGCTAAACTATCTACATTATAGGAGGTCGATATTAATTCTAACTGGCCATCCGCAGAAATTTGATACACATAATACGCCTTCTGATAAGCTTTAATTCCTCCATCCCATGGCATTTTATCGGGGAAATTTGCCCCTCCCATTATAATAAGTTTATCATCAATAATTCCTGTAATAGGTCCTGCAACGCCTATATTTTTCTTGCCATTTGATTCAGGCAACACTTCCCCCACCAACCAATCAATACGATCCCTTTGATCCTTCACATAAAACCCCATATTTACGATACATAGCAAAAAGAACAGTGTCTTTTTCATTATTACTTGGATTTAAAATCGTCAAAACCTAAAGCCTGTACATCCTTCTTGAATAATTCGAAAGAGTCTGCAGGCATATTGGCTATAGGTAATCTAAATGCACCACAGTCGATTTCTACTAATTTCATATAAGCTTTGCCTGTTGCGATGCCGCCATACTTGCCTAAAAGCCGGATCATGTCTATGGATTTTTGTTGTAAAGCATTTGCTTTCTTTAAGTCTCCTTCAGTATATGCCTTTATCAACTCGTGATATAATGGTGCAGCATAATTATACGTGCTTCCCACAGCACCCGTACAACCCAAAGCCAAGGAAGAGAGCATATTTTCATCGCGACCCCACAGCATATTATACTTACCCTGCTGAAAATTCATGCAGGTTAAAAAATCCATAAAATCTTCGTGTGTATACTTGATGCCCTTGAAATTAGGGATTTTATCATCTACTTCTTGCAACAGATCGTACATAGCGTAATTTCCTCCAGTCAATACAGGAATGTGGTAATAGTAGAAATCTATGCTAGGCGCTGCTGCAGCTATTTCTGCACAACATTTGGCCAATTGACCTGCATTCGCAGGTTTAAAATAGTAGGGCGAGGTAAACGAAATGGCATCAGCCCCTGCTGACTCAGCTATTTTAGCTAATTCTTTACATTCTTTGATATTTGTACCTCCCAAAAACATCATCAATGCGAAATCAGGATCAGACTGGGTTAAGGCTGTCCACGCTTTTAAGACAAGTACTTTTTCCTCAAATGTTAAGGATACACCTTCTCCTGTAGAACCACAGATAAAAGCTCCTGTTACACCATTCCGTTTTAACAATTGATAGTATGAAGGAATTATTTCCAAATTTAACTCACCATCATGATCAAATGGTGTAAAAGGTGCTGCTATTAGGCCATCTATTTTTTTCATCTGCATATATCTATTTAATTAATAATTCAGCTAATCATCCTGCTATTCAGGTGAATAACAGGATGATTGAACATATTTTAGTCTATGTACCTTCGTAACCTGGATTTTGATTACCCTGTAATTTAGGATCCGCAGTCAACGTCCCTAAATCAATAGGCCAAAGTACTTTATGCTTTTGTCCGGGAATATCTTGTAGTACGCCCAACAAGGGTAGATCAGTACGGAACACCAATGCTTTACCAGCCCCATCTTGCATTCTTCGTAGATCATACCACCGCTTCCCTTCGGCGACAAATTCTTTGCTTCTTTCATAGAAAATAGCCAATTCATTTTGTTCAAAAGTCCCATTAACGAATTGAGGAGCTGCGCCCGTGTATGCACGATTACGCACCATCATAATTTCGGCTGTTGGGTCTTCACCCAATTTGTTTTTAATTTCGGCTAATATCAAATACGCTTCCGATAGTCTATATACTGGATAGTCATCGGCATAGGTCCGCACCCCGTTAACAAAAGTCCCCAAATACTTCCGTAATACTGCAGCTCGGTTTGTTTCTTTATTTAGGTTTAAGAAAGTAGCATTAGCACGTTGATCGGCTTTGTCATACGTATCATACAAATCTATCTTATACTCGTAACGAATCAATGTTCCACTCGAAGCGATTTGCAAAGGATCATTACCTACTGCATTGCCATCATGGTCTACAAATCCATTCAGATTGTCGGTCTGTGCATATATAAAAGCCGGAAATAACCCATTCGTGGATTCCCCAACCTGATATCTTATGGCAAAAATTATTTCGTTATTGCCTTTTGACGCCGGTACGCTTGAGCTATTGAAGACATTTGCAAAATTGCTTTGCAGCGTAAATCTTGGAATGACGGTTTCAACGGCTGACTTTGCTTGTTGAAGATCAGCATTCACATTATTCGGAGCCTGACCATCTATACTAACTTTAGATGACCAAAGATATACTTCTGATTTCAACATTTGCGTAGCCGCTAAAGACCATTGACCTTTTTGGCTTTTTATGGTAAAATCATTATTGAAGTTCTGAATGGATTTATCCACCTCTGCCTTGATAAAATCAAGTGTTTCTTTCTCTGTAGTAGAGCGAGCGGTATAAGCTTCTTCAGCAGAAGTAGGTGTACTAATAGCCACCTTTGGTTCGGTCACAATGGGGACTCTTCCGTAGGTGCGATACAGATGGAAATAATAAAAAGCTCTAATTCCATATGCCTGACCTAAGAAATAGCCTTTCTGTTCATCCGCGAGATAACTTGCTGATTCGACTTGGTAAATGAAATTATTAACTTGAAAAATAGCACTGTACAAATTTGCCCATGAGCTATAGCCCGGTGAACTTTCTCTGATATCTTGGGTAATTAAACCTTGCGAATTCAGCGTAGAAGTACCTGTAAACCCCGTTCCCGTACGAAACGTACCCCCGCGTATTTCACCTAAATGCCAAAATGTATTTTGATAACCTCTTAGTTGTGCATGCAAGCCAACCATAGCACCATTGACTTGGTCGGCATTTTTCCAAAAGCTTCCACTGGCAAAATAATCCTCGGGTGCCAAATCCAAATCAAATTGACTACATCCGGTATTTAGTGCAAATGCAGAAGCTATAGCGATCGATAAAAATAACTTTCTCATCTTGATAATCTTAAAATGTTAATTGTAAACCTAAAATGAATGTTCGAGGTAATGGGTAACCACCGCCACCTTGCCCCACACTTCCACTTTCGGCTGAGAATAACGCGTTTTTCGTCCAATAGTGTAAATTCTGTCCTGTAAAGGATACTTTCAGACCTTCTAATTTAGCACGTTGTGCTAATGTAATCGGAAGATTGTAGGCTAAAGTCAATTCTCTGAATGCCAAATAGTCGCCTTTGTTGTAGAACATACTGCTCTCTCGGCTGGTATTATTCTTGAAGTTTTGATCCGCCCAATAAAAAGTAGGATATTTGGCACTTGGATTATCTGGAGTCCACGTATCAAATACTTGTGTAGTCGTATTGAACGTTCCTTGCATCATCCCCGCAAACCAAGCCCTTGGCCCATCATATGCTATAAAACCCAAAGCATAATCAAATCTTGTGCTAAGCGTCAGATTTTTCCAGCTCGTATTCAATCCAAAACCTCCTGTCCAACGTGGAATCGTACGTCCCATATAGACCCGGTCATTCGAATTGATAATTCCATCACCATTGACATCTTTCCACATTACGTCACCTAGAGCAATCGGAAAATGTAAACCCTTGTCTGCAGCCGACATCGCAGCATATACATCGGGATGCACCAATGCTCTTGCTCCACCCAAATCCTTTAATTTCAACGCATAATTATCTAAATCTTCTTGCGTACGAATGATTCCCTCTGCTTGGTAAGCATAAGCCACATTCGGATCCTGTCCTTCTTGGAATCCGCCTACCCAGATAAGCTCTTTGGTACTGGGATCATAAACCTGAAAACCACCTTGGCGATTGTTCTCTACGCCATTATAAGGTAATTTCAAAATTTTATTTGCATTATATGCTGTATTCAAATTGAACGTAAGATTCCAATCATTTTTACGAATGGCATTGTAATTCAAATCAAGCTCAATACCTTGATTTTCCATATCCCCATTATTTGTCGTTATGCTCGTAAATCCTGCTGACACAGGAAGAACAAGTGTTGCGATCTTGTCAGAAGTCGTACGATGGTAATAAGCAAAAGTTAAATCCAATTTGTTTAATAATCGAGTTTCAAAACCAACCTCTTTCGTAATCAAACTTTCCCATTTAAGATTTGGAATACTCAAACTTGACATTTGATAACCAATAGAACCATCATATGCGGATGTACCATATGCCCCTTGAAGTGTATAATTTCCGATTCCTCCGACATTTCCATTCGCTCCATAACTCGCTTTTAATTTAAATGTATTTAGCACTTGATCTGCGCCCATAAATGATTGAGCAAATTCTTCGGTATGCATATTCCATCCAATAGATATTCCCGGAAAAGTTCCCCACCTATTATTCAATAAAGTAGAGTACCCATCGCGACGAGCCGTAAGGGTCATTAAATAGCGTTGCGCATAATCATAGTTGACACGACCAAAGAAAGAGTTTATACGCTGTCTATTGTGGTATGAATCGATGTTTCGCATATTTGCATCATTCTTCGTCAATCCCAAGTCCATAAAATCATCTGTAGGGGCACCTGAGCCAGAGGCTGAAAATCCGCTAGAATAAGAATCGAAAAACTCCCATCCAGCCATTGCTGAAATATTGTGATTAGTCGCAATACTCGTATCATAACTTAATACAGCATTGTATGTTTGATTGAAGCCTTTATCATAAGAGGCGGATGAAGACCTTGTACGCACTATATTCCCCGGACTTGCCAAGTAATCGCGAGTGAAACCTTCATAATTAGATTGATTAATGAACCAGTTACCACTCGTACGCAATTTCAGTCCTTCCCTCAGACTGATGACAAATGCTTGAGACAAAGTATACTTTTGATTTAGATTACGTCGGATAAATTTATCATCCGTAACAGCGGGATTACCATCTTGCCAATCTCTACCTAACAGCAATTCACCATTGGCATTACGTCCACGCATTGTCGGCGGCGCTCCCAAAGCACGTGTCATATAGTTACCTTCTCCATTGGCTTGATCTCTCCATTTAGTATGAGCGAAATTCAATCCTGAATTTGATTCCAACCAAGGCTTAATCTTATAATCGCCGTTCAATATATAAGTAAGCCTATCGTAAAAAGAATTAATTGCTGACCCTTGTTGATAATACTTGCCAATACTGGAATAATATTTACCCTTATCATTACCTCCTGTCAATGCAATATTGTAATCTTGTGTTACAGGACTATCTTTTAAGGCAAAATCAGCATAATTGAAATTTGTGTATATAATTTCCTTTCCTGTCACAGGGTCAACCATAGTCTTCCAACCTTGATTTAACAATTCGCGATTGCTATCATCCAAAAACATAGTACTCCACACCGCAGTACTCACCTTGTTACCGTCTAATATATTTCCATTAGCATCCTTATAGAGGTTACCTGTGCCAAAAGGCCCTACAGCTGTAAGTTGATTCGCTGTATTAGGAAGATAAGTACTAGATACTTGGATAGCTTTTCTTGACCAATAGATATAATCTTCTGCACTCAAAAATTCAAAGGGAATATTAAGCTTATCTACACCTGTTTTGGATTGAAAAGTAATATTTGATACACCTTCTTTACCGCGTTTTGTTGTTATGAGTACTACCCCATTGGAAGCTCTTGCTCCATAAATCGCTGTAGCGGAAGCATCCTTCAGTACGTCAATGGATTCGATATCATCTTGATTGATATCCGAAAAACCACCGCGAATCAAACCGTCCACAATTACAAGTGGCGAACCACCCCCACCATAGGTCGTCCCCCCTCTCAACACAATATTGGGAACCGAGCCTGGTCTTCCTGAAGTTTGCTGAACACGTAAACCAGGTATGGTACCTGCTAGTGCAGATGCCGGATTGGAACGCACACCGGTCTCCAATACTTTTTTGTCTAAACGTGAAACAGAACCTGTTAAGTTAGATTTCTTAATAGCACCATATCCCACGACGACCACTTCTTCTATTTCCGCATCTTCATTTATCAGCTTAATGACAAGATTGTCAAGCGACTTGACTGTAATAGATTGAGTGCGATATCCCACAGATGAAAATTTCACAATATCTCCAATCTTGGCAGAAATAGTAAATTCTCCATTGGAGTTCGTATAGGTATTAGTTTTCTGACTCTCATTGAGCACATTCACGCCCGACACTCCACTTCCCTGATCAGATTGGACTAAACCCTTTAATGTGGATTGTGCATATACAACTTGTTGTAATATACATAAAGAAAGAATGAATAGAATCTTTCGCATAATTTATAGGATTTATAATTATTAGAAATTTATTATGTACTACATAACTAAACAAATGTATAACATAATGCTATAATTTCAAATTTTTATTCAATTTTTTTCTATATTTGTTGTTATATAAAATATTGTATATGAGTAATCCAATTATAGAATCTCAAGATATTTTGCAAAATATAGACACCTCTAGTCTGGTGGATAAAGCAGAGAAATCATTAGTAGATTATATTAAAATCAATAAACTTAAAGTGGGTGACCCTTTACCCAAGGAATTAGAGCTTACAGAGAAGTTGGGTGTGAGTCGTACAGTAGTGCGCGAAGCTTTGCTCCGTCTCAAAAGCATCGGCCTTATCGAGTCCAAAAAGCATAAGGGTGCCGTAATTACCAATCCCGATGTATTAGGCTCATTCAAAAAGGTATTTCATCCATCCTTGTTAGACAATGAAACGCTAAAAGACTTGTTCGAAATGCGTTTGGCATTAGAGGTGGGGATTGCGGATTTTATTATCAATAAAATCACCGATGCGGACATTGAAGAATTGGAGATGATGACTGAAACCATCGTATCGGGAGACACTGCGCTACCATGGAGCATTGAGGATGAAAAGAAATTTCATGGAAAACTATACGAAATATCGGGCAACGCCATGCTTTTGGAGCTTCAAGAGTTGCTTATTCCGATATTTCAGTATGTACATCAATCGGGAATATTGGATAAGCCAATTGTTAAAGGCGAATTTATCTCGCATCAACAATTAGTAGACGTCTTAAAACAGCGCAATGCGGATGCGTATCGCAAAGCAATTCGTATCCATTTGAACAATCATTTTGCGCGCATATTAGCTTCAAAATAAAGCGGGATCGCACGCTGGGTTTTTCACTGCTTTATTTATTTGGTAAAAGACTTGCTCTATCCACAGGAATTTGACTTTCATATTAAAATACTTAACTTAATTTAGAGTGATTATGTTAAGAAAAATTCTTCTACGAATGTTACAAATTCTTTTGATACTGCTGGTTATAGTTGCAGTAGGTGGATATTTATATATGCGATCAGATCGCTTTGGCGTCAATGCTTCTGGCGAGCGATTGGCACGAATGCAGAAAGCGCCCAACTATAAGAATGGTGCTTTTGAAAATTTAGAATTTACACCTGATTTGGCTGAAGGGGTTACCTATCCGATGGTATTAAAAGATTTTTTCTTTGCCAAAAAAGTAAGAAATACTCCTTCTTCCCCACTACCTGTCGTGCGTACCGATTTAAAAAATTTGCCGCTCGATAGTAATCTATATGTATGGTTTGGGCATTCTTCCTATTATCTGCAATTGGATCAGAAGAAAATATTGGTAGATCCTGTTTTTAGCGAATACGCTTCACCAGTTCGCATCAGTGTCAAAGCCTTTCCTTTATCCTATTCCTATTCTGCAGATGACTTCCCCGAAATAGATATTTTGGTCATCACACACGACCATTGGGATCATTTGGATTATAATACTTTTCAAAGTATAAAAGATAAGGTAAAACATATTGTCACTGGCTTAGGCGTTGGCGCTCACCTGGAGAAATGGGGATTTCCGAGTGACAAAATTACCGAACTCTATTGGGGTGAAAAAGCCAATATCAATGGTTTCTCCTTCACTTCTACTCCTGCTCGCCATTTCTCGGGACGCACATTCAGCCGAAATACGACCTTGTGGACCTCTTTCGTTTTACAATCCAATACGAAGAAAATCTTTATCGGAGGAGACAGTGGATACGGCAAACATTTCAAAAATATAGGTGACCAATATGGACCATTTGATTATGCGATATTAGAAAATGGACAATACAACAAGATGTGGAAATATATTCACATGATGCCAGAAGAAGTGATACAAGCCTCTTTGGATCTTCAAGCAAAGCATGCGATTCCCGTACATTCGTCCAAATTTCCATTAGCGCATCATGCTTGGGATGAACCTTTAATACGCGTTAGTCAAGCTGCTGAGAAGCAAAATTTCCCTATCATCATTCCTAAAATGGGCGAAGTAGTTTCTCTGGATAACTACCAGCAATATCCACATTGGTGGAAAAGAATTGAATAATTGCTAATAAATAGCGCTTTTAATTGTATTTCTTAATATAGATTAAGATTTGATTCTTGTCAAAGCTTCATTTTTGTGATTCAAAAAATTAAGAGATATGAAAACACTATTAAACATTTTAGCAATTATTACCTTATTCACGAATGCAGCAGTTGCACAAGTGAATTGGACCGTAGATCCAGCCCATACAAATGCGCGTTTCGAAGCAAAACACTTAGGTATTGCTTTTGTAGATGGACAGTTCAAAAAATTAGACGGTAAGGTCGTTACATCATCGGACAACGATTTCAACAATGCAAAAGTAAATTTCAATATCGATGTAAACAGTATCGATACCCGTGTAGAAATGCGTGATAATCACTTGAAATCGGACGATTTCTTTAGTGCTGAAAAATTTCCTACTATGAAATTGGCTAATGCAACTTTAAGTGGAAAAAATGGCAAATTCACGCTAACAGGTGATTTAACAATACGAGATGTGACCAAAAAAGTAGCCTTCAATGTGGTGCAAAATAACGGCATCATTACAGACCCTTGGGGAAAAACAAGAGCAGGTTTTACGGCAACTACTACAATCAACAGATTTGATTATGGAATCAACTATGCAGATAAATTGCCTTCGGGTGTATTTGCCGTAGCGCCAGAAATCAACATTACCATAAATGTAGAAATCACTAAAGACTAAAAGGTATTTACATAACATTAAAGGCATTGAAAATTTCAATGCCTTTTTTGCTTTAATATATTTCTTGCTCTAAAAAGAAAATTCTAAATTGTTCACAAAATAGAAACCCGTGCTACCCAATGAAGAAAACACAAGAAATAAGTAGCTTTTTTTATAGTCAATATTTCGCTGAAGGAATACGTATTACTTTAGGATCAATTATTCCGGTGATCGTATGCGCTTTTCTTGGAGAGTTTTTGATGGGTACATTCATATCCCTAGGCGCATTGATCGTGGGCTTGTCCGACACGCCTGGAGCTCCTAGACACAGACGATTGGGTATCATATACTGTACTATAATCTCCATCATTTCGATACTAGTTACAGCATTAGCCAACGACTACTTATACATTATGACAGTCGTCATCGCTGGCCTCTCCTTTTTGTTTTCGATGTTCTCCGTATTTAATGCTCGGGCCGCAACAGTAGGCATGATGGGGATACTGATTATGCTGATTAATATTGACGCACAGTTCCCTTTTCACGAGGAGATGATGTACTTGGGTTTATTTGTGATTGGAGCGGTGTGGTATATGCTGATTAGTTTTTCGCTCATGCAGGTACGCCCCTATCGGCTGGCGCAACAGGAATTAGGCGAAAACATCGTGCTAGTGGCGGACTATTTACGCTTGAAGGCGAAATTTTATGACTTGAATAATGATGCTGAAGAAAACTATCTTCGATTGATCGAGAAACAGGTCAGTGTCAATGAGCATCAGGAAAATGTTCGTGATATACTATTTCAGAGTAAGCGATCCATTAAAGATACTACCCGTGAAGGCCGATTCTTAACACTTATCTTCAATGAACTGGTGGATCTTTTCGAACAAAGTATGACTACACATTATGATTATACGGAGATTCGCAGAAAATATGATCAATCGGGCATTCTGGAAGAAATAAAAATCCTTATCGACAAAATCGCACATGAACTAGACAGTATCGCTTACAAGATAAATGCGAATAAACGCCCGTATCCGCTTTATCAATTTGACAAAGAAATTGATAAATTAAGACTCCTGATTGATGATTATGACCGTTCGAGTGAGGTAAACTCCATTCCTTTGAAGAAGATTGTCATCAATATTCGTACGATTACCAAGCATATCAATAATATTTATCAATACGTACAGTTCAAAGCTGATGACGTAAATAAAGAAGAAATTCAGCAGTCAACAAAGTTTATTAAAACAGATATTCTCAATTGGCAGAATTTGAAAGATAATCTAAGTCTGGATTCCTCTATATTCCGGCATGCCCTACGGATGTCAATAGTCTTATCAGGTACTTATTTTCTTTTTAATATATTCAAATACTCGTCATTCACTACCTACTGGATATTGTTAACTATTTTGGTGATTTTGAAACCGGGCTTTGGTCTGACCAAAGAAAGAAATCTTCAACGACTTATCGGGACAATTATTGGTGGTATAATCGGAGGAATTATACTCCTTACCGTACCGGATGTGATGGTACGCTTTTTAGTTATGATTATCTTTTTCCTCATTGCTTATAGCCTCTTCCGTGTCAATTATATTATGGCTGTTATATTTATGACACCCTACGTATTGATTATGCTCAGTTTTTCGGGCGTCAATACATTAGAAATGGCCAAAGAGCGAATTATTGACACCTTTATTGGTGGGTCTATTGCATTCCTGTCCAGCTATGTGATATTTCCCAATTGGGAAAGTTTCCAGATACGGACCAATATGCGTAGCTTGCTCGTGGCGAATTATAAATATCTAGCGCAAGCTGTCACTCTTTTATCGGGCAGTAAAATTTCTATTATTGATTACAAATTAGCACGCAAAGAAGTGTACATCGCCTCCGCGAATATGGGCTCCACTTTTCAGCGCTTGCTCACCGAACCCAAATGGCGTCAAAAACATACGAAAGAGGTCAACAGATTTGTTATACTCAACCATATTCTTTCATCTTATACGGCTTCTTTGTTGACTCAAATCTACAATCCGGAGAATGAGTTTTCTAACAGTGAACACCTCAAATTGCTGGTAAAATCCCTTGGGCATTTAGAAAGCGCTATCCAAGAAATATCGACAAATATCTGCTCAGATGTGGAATTTGTCAAAACATCAATAAGCAATAACGTAGAACTTATCAACGATGATGCTATATTAATTACCGAACAATTACAGTTTTTGTCCAAAATATCAGGAGATTTGCAAAAAATTGTTTCATCTCTTGCTTCCAAAGAAATTTAACACAAAATGGATAATACTATATACGACGTTATAATAATAGGTGCCGGACCGATTGGAATCGCTTGTGGTATTGCTGCCAAAAACAATAATCTGTCACATTTGATATTAGAGAAAGGGTGTCTTGTCAATTCCTTATACAATTATCCTATCAATATGACTTTCTTCTCTTCGTCCGAACGATTGGAGATCGAAGAAATTCCCTTTGTGACCACCAACCCCAAGCCTAAGCGTGCTGAGGCCTTGGAATATTACAGACGGGTACATGACAAGTATAGATTGAATACACGCCTATTCGAAGAGGTATTATCCTGTGATAAAAATGAAGATATCTTTGATATTCATACCAGCAAAGGTGACTATCGGGCAAGGCATGTGATTGTTGCCACCGGGTTTTACGATATTCCTATGTATTTGAATATCCCTGGTGAAGAGTTGCCCAAGGTAAGGCATTATTACGATGATCCTCATTATTATGCGGGGCAGCATGTGGTCGTGGTCGGTGCTAGCAATTCTTCCATCGATGCTGCATTGGAAACATATCGCAAAGGCGCGAAAGTGACTTTAGTCATCCGCGGTACAGACATCAGTCCGCGTGTCAAATATTGGGTACGTCCAGATATTCTCAATAGAATTGCAGAGGGAACTATAGATGTGCATTACGAGAGCTGCTTGAAAGAAATTAGAGCCGATGAAGTCGATATTCAGACAAAAGACGGGTTACTTACTATTCCGAATGATTTTGTATTGGCGCTGACAGGCTATCGCCCCAATTTTGAATTGCTCCAACGTTTCAATATTGCGATCCAAGAGGAGTTTCCTATGATTCCGGAGCATAATCCAGATACGATGGAGACTAATGTAGAAGGGCTATATCTTGCAGGTGTCGTATGTGGTGGTTTGAACACCCATCTTTGGTTTATAGAAAATTCTAGAATTCATGCTAAGATGATCATGGCAGATATTCTTGCCAAACTTAGACCTTAAGACCGGCAACAAATATTTCGGCGAGTTTCTTTTGCATAGACAGAATTTCATCAAATTCGGACTTGTCCGGGATAAAATCATTTTTGAAATCTTTGAGTACTGACATCCGCATACCTAATGTGCCGAAGATAAAAATCCGTGCCGTCTCTTCGACGTTATTTGTGCGTATTTCCTCCGTTTCCACACCGCGCGAGAAGACCATTTCGACAGCTTTACGCTGGCTCTCAAAAGATTCGATGATTAGATTTTCCAATTCTTCCGGCAATTCTTTGCGCATCAGAATAGTATATTCCAAGAGGTAAAAGTATCTTTTTTTGAACTCCATCCCTATCTCAAGCACCTTGTTAATGCCTTCAATCACACTCCCCGCTTTCTCGATAGATTGAATCACATTCATTTGGCATTCGCCAATGACGTGCTCTAGCACCGCAGCATACAAACTGTTTTTGTCTGGAAAATAATAGTATAATAGCGCTTTGGAAAAAGATAAATCCTTTGCAATTTCGGCCATGGTGGTCTTAGCCATGCCATAATGTGCAAAGCGGCGTTTCGCTGTTTCTAAAATTTTGAGTCTCTTTTCATCTGCGTTATTTGCCATAATCAAATAAAAAATTAATAGGTGATTTTACCCTCTTTGTGCTTATCTTTACAACTACGGAAGTCATTAAATATACCATTTTATTTTATTTTTTAAGACAAAAATTAATTCTACATAAAAGTGAAGATTCAGCAAGACATTAGGTTAAAGAATTACAATACGTTTGGAGTACAAGCAATAGCAAAAGAATTTATTGATATTCAGGACGAGAAACAACTCATAGACTTATACAATGCGGGAATTTTCCAGAAGAAATTTTTTGTTATCGGTGGTGGCAGTAATATACTATTTACCCAAGATTTTGACGGCACTATAGTCAAAATATCCAACAAAGGTATACAGCACTTTATAGAAGGATCTAATATATTCATTACCGCAGCAGCTGGAGAAGTATGGAATGACTTAGTATGGTATTGTGTAGAACGTGATTTTCCGGGTTTAGAAAATTTAGCCTTAATCCCTGGAACCGTCGGTGCCTCTCCTATTCAGAATATTGGCGCCTATGGTACGGAGCTTATGAATGTATTGTACACTTGCCGTGCTTTTGACACCTACACAGGTCAGTTCAAGACTTTCAAAAATCAAGAGTGCGGATTTTCGTACCGTGACAGTATATTCAAATCCAAATATAAAGGACGATATATTGTGATTACCGTGACGTACAAGCTTCATCTACATGCATCGCTGAATACTTCCTATGGAGCAATTGAATCAGAGCTCGCTTTACGGAATATTAAGGAGCCAACGATCAAAGATATTGCTACGGTAGTATCGCACATCCGCGTAGAAAAATTACCTGATCCCAGTACAGTCGGGAATGCTGGAAGTTTTTTCAAAAACCCAATAATACCTAACGATCAGCTGGAGAAACTAAAGCTGCAGTTTCCACATATTGTCTCCTATCCCATAGATGCTTTCTTTACAAAAGTTGCTGCCGGCTGGCTCATTGAGCAGTGTGGATGGAAAGGAAAAGAAATCGGTGAAGTAGCCGTTTGGAAGAATCAAGCACTCGTGCTAACCAACAAAGGTGAGGCGACAGGAAATGAAATTTTTCTTGTTTCAGAACAAATTATCGACTCTGTTTTTGATAAATTTCAAATAAAACTCGAGCGAGAAGTAAATATTCTTTAGAAAAGTTTTCCACAATTCTTAAAAAACACAAAAAGTCAAAAAAATCTAAATGCGGTTTAACGCTATATAACGCCAATTTTGAAAGACTTTTTTTATGTTTTAACAAAAATTTAATAAATCCTAATAAATTTCTAGCACAGTGTTTGTTTAGTTTAATATGAAGTAGTTAAAAAATGAAAACTATTAACTACATAAACTTTACAAACCTTAAAGCTATGAACAGATTAGAATTTAACACATTAGTGATCGAACATGCAGACTCTTTAAGATCGTACGCACGCAATTTCACAAAAGATCACGATGATGCCAATGATTTGGTTCAAGACACACTGCTAAAGGCTGTCACATATTTCAAAAACTTCAGAGAAGGAACTAATTTAAAAGGTTGGTTGTACACGATAATGAAAAATACATTTATCAACAATTACCGCCGAATAACGAAGTCCAATAGTTTCATCACCAAAGAAGAAGAGATATCCACGGTTAATCTTGTTCATTCTGCCACTAAAAATCAAGGGGAGAATAAGTTTGTCCTCGAAGATATTAACTCAGCACTGTCCGCTTTGGCTGAAGATTATTATACACCCTTTACTATGTATTTTGAAGGCTATAAGTATCATGAGATCTCGGAACATTTGAACATACCGATTGGTACTGTAAAAACCCGAATTCATGTGGCACGCAAAACCATGAAAAAAACACTCTCAACTTACAAATACTAATTAGTTTGGTACTTTTGTAGCATGAGTGAAGATAACTTAGCTATTTATACCAAATCCCAACTAGCTTTGAGAAATGGACAAGATAAACCCGAAATTTGGGTGGCCTATCAAGGTCTTATTTACGATGTGACATCGAGTAGATTGTGGAAAAAAGGCATGCATTATGAGCATTGGGCAGGACAAGATTTGACGGAGGAGCTGCAGGATGCCCCGCATTCGGAAAACGTATTTGATCGATTCAAAAAAATAGGGAAACTCGCATAATTGAGTTTCCCTATTTTTTTTGATTATATATTTTACTTACGCAATATCAAATTTAGATAAAGACACAAATTGTTGAATGCGCGCCGAAATTTCTTCCTGCGTTAAGTCTTTCAAACGCTCAGTACCAAACTTCTCTACACAGAACGAGGCCATCGCCGAACCGTAGATAATTGCATTCTTCATATTGGTAAAGTTGATCGATTTTACTTTGGCTAAATAGCCCATAAAACCACCCGCAAATGTATCCCCTGCTCCCGTAGGATCAAATACCTCGGCTAGCGGTAAAGCTGGAGCTGAGAATATTTGTCCTTCACCAAAAAGTAATGCGCCATGCTCACCTTTCTTGATGATCAAATATTTCGGTCCCATCTGAAGTATTTTTTCTGAAGCTTTGACAAGCGAGTATTCCCCAGACAGTTGACGAGCCTCCTCATCATTGATGGTCAATACATCTACTTTTTGTAGCACTTTTTTCAAATCTTCTAACGCTACATCCATCCAAAAATTCATGGTATCCAATACCACAAGTTTAGGCTGTTCCTTCAATCGCTCCAACGTATGCAATTGCACCTGTGGTGTTAAGTTGCCTAATAATAAGTACTCACAGTCTTGATAAGATGCCGGAATTTTAGGATCAAAATCCGCCAATACATTCAATTCAGTAACTAAAGTATCACGGCTGTTCATGTCATTGTGGTATTTACCAGACCAAAAGAAAGATTTGCCGCCTTTTACTACTTCAATACCTTCGACATGAATACCTTTCGCCTTGATAATATCAATATTATCGCCAAAATCTTCACCAATTACACTAACTAGCTTCACATTGTCATAAAGATAGGAAGCGGATAAACCAGCAAAAGTTGCAGCACCACCTACAATTTTATCAGTCTTTCCGAACGGTGTTTCGATAGCATCAAAGGCTACCGTACCAACTATAACTAAACTCATTTTATTTTAGATGAATAGTGTAAAACAAAAAAACCGGCAATTAAGCCGGTTTGATAGCGCTCCTGAAGCTGGGCTCGAACCAGCGACCCTCTGATTAACAGTCAGATGCTCTAACCTGCTGAGCTATTCAGGAATTTATTAGTAGGCTGCCCTGCTAACGCCACAAAGATAATACTTCTGTGTATTGTATACAAATGTATTTTTAAAATTCTTTAGCATGCATTCTCTCCTACTAATAACGGGAAATATTAATCCAATTCTACTTCAACTTTTGCTTTGTCATAACTCTCATTATGCACACTAGCCACTGCTCTGCCGGATGGATCATTCAAATTTTGGAATGAAGCATCCCACAATAAAGCCTCTGGCGTACTACATGCTACCGATTTTACCGAAGGTACGGTGCGCGCTGCAGCTTCTGATGGAAAGTGAGATTCAAAAATAGTACGGTAGTAGTATTCTTCTTTATTTTTTGGTGTGTTGATTGGGAAACGTGCTGCAGCATCGGCAAACTGCGCATCTGACACGCGTGCCTCAGCTTGTGCCTTTAACGTATCAATCCAACTGTAACCTACACCATCCGAAAATTGTTCCTTCTGACGCCAAGCAATGCTTTCTGGCAAGTAATCCTCGAACGCTTTACGCACGACCCATTTCTCCATTCTTCCATTGCCAATCATTTTGTCTGCTGGATTCAAGCGCATCGCGACATCCATAAATTCTTTATCTAAGAATGGCACACGCCCTTCTACGCCCCACGCAGCTAATGATTTGTTGGCTCTCAGACAGTCGTACAAATATAATTTCTTCAACTTACGAACAGTTTCCTCGTGAAACTCTTGCGGATTAGGTGCTTTGTGGAAATATAAATATCCTCCAAACAATTCATCCGATCCTTCTCCCGATAAGACCATTTTGATACCCATCGATTTGATCACGCGCGCAAGCAGATACATCGGTGTCGACGCCCGGATTGTCGTCACATCATAAGTTTCCAAATGATAAATAACATCGCGAATAGCATCTAATCCCTCTTGAATAGTAAAGTTGACTTCGTGGTGGATAGTGCCGATATGATCTGCAGCCTTTTGAGCAGCTATCAGATCTGGTGCTCCTTTCAATCCTACTGCAAAGGAGTGCAATTGCGGATACCAAGCTTCTTCCTGATCACCAGATTCAATGCGCTTAGAAGCAAATTTTTTCGTAATAGCAGCGATAACAGAGGAATCTAATCCTCCAGATAGCAGTACGCCATAAGGCACATCAGACATCAATTGACGGTGAACGGCAGCTTCTAATGCCGCACGCAACTCATCAATACTGGTTTCATTATCTTTCACAGTATCATATGACTCCCAATCGCGCTTGTACCACTGCTGCGGAACCAGACTTTGCTTACTGTGGAGATAGTGTCCCGGAGGAAATTGTTCTATAACCGTACAAAATCCTTCTAAGGATTTGAGTTCTGAAGCTACAAAAAATTGACCTTTGTCATCCTGTCCATAATATAATGGAATAATACCCATATGATCACGTGCGACGAAAAATGAATCGTCACGGGAATCGTACAAAGCAAAACCAAAAATTCCATTCAGGTCTTCAACAAAACTTGGTCCTTTCTCCAGGTACAACGCTAATACGACTTCTGAATCCGATTTTGTTGCGAAATTATACTGTGGTAGTGAATTACGCAGCTCCTGATGATTATAGATTTCTCCATTGACAGCCAATACGACTTTTCCATCTGGACTGTATAAAGGTTGACTTCCCGATTGCGGATCGACAATAGCCAAGCGCTCATGAGCTAATATAGCTTTTGATGAACTGAAAATTCCAGACCAATCTGGTCCGCGGTGACGAATTCGTTTTGACATCTCTAACACTTGAGGCCTAATAGTTGCTTCCTCTTGTACTAGATCAAATGCTCCAATAATACCACACATAATATTTTGTTTTTTTAGATTATACTTTCAATGTTTGTTACACAAAGAAACAGTATTAAAAACAAAATTCATAACATTCTTATATTTTTATTGAAATTTTAATATTTTATGCATGATTTTTATAAAAATAAAATAAAACTTTGACAAAATGTATATCAAATATGAAATTCTAAAAATATTAAAATAAAAATGGCATCTCATGGAGATGCCTTTTTTATTTTAATATAGCTGATCTGGCTTAGTGATGCGCATGCGCATCTTCTTTACCACCTATTTCTGTATATAAATGAGATACCATATCGTATTGGTTCTTTGCAAAATCTTTCAAACCACCATTGGTACTACGAGACAATCTTTTTAATCGTTCTTTCACCGTTGCTACTTCATGTTGCGCGTGTTGCACATAATCAAAGTTAGCATGTGCTACCTGCTGCGTGTTTGCTACACTATCTACTGCTGTTGTGTCTGTATCCGCATGTCCTTGAGGAATTCCTTTGATCGGAAAATCTACACGATTTTCGGTAGCTAATGAATCCAAAGACGGCAACAATTGATTGTAATATGCTTTTACTTTAGCCGCAACTTCAGCTGCTTTTGCATCACCTGCATTCTCAGCATATTCAGCATATTTTACACCATCTAATGCAGTTTCACCTACAACTTGAAAAAATGCATAAGCATCACCATCAGCTAATGTCATGTGCGTAAATTTCAATTGATGATCATTCATTCTATAATCACATGATGTCATCAAAGCACCAGCACATATTGCCGCAACAAAAAAAGTATTAAATTTCATTTTTATTCAATTTTTCGTACACAAAAATATAAAATATAAACCAAAGTTCTTTAAACTTTCAGAATAAGTATTATGCTAAATTTCTACCTGCATTTACTACTCCGTAGATTGTACGGCTTATAAGTTTTCTGTACACCTCTTGTTGCTCCTCGGTCAATGCACCGCTTTCTATATTTCGAATAGCATAATGCTGTATAATCAATAGCGGAAGAACGATCTTTTCACGTTCTAGAATGGAAGCACGCTCTACCGGATAATTTTGCATCAGCATATCCGAATTGCTCAATTTCAACAAGTACGTCTTAGTTTTATCGTATTCTTCCTTAAGCATAGTCCAAAATTCGCCAAACTCTTTATCGTCGCGCATATAAGCGGTGATGTCAAAGTTGGATTTGGTCATGGACATCATACAATTATCGATCAACGTATTGAAGAAGCCTGAATTCTGATACAGATTTCGCACATACGACCATAGGTTATTCTCTTCAGCCCATTCTAGCGCTGTGCCGACGCCAAAGAAACCTGGAATATTTTGCTTCAATTGGCTCCATGCAGTTACAAACGAAATCGCGCGCAGATCTTGCAGGCGCAGTTCTTTGTCCGAATTACGCTTCACGGGTCTACTACTGATATTAATAGACGATAAAGCTTTCAATGGGCTCAACTTTTCTAAGTATTTCAAAAATTGAGGATGATTGCGCAAGGTCATAAACTTACGGTGACTTTCTACTGCCATATCATCAATGATACTTTTTTGTTTTTCAGTCAGCGTATCACTACTATTTTGCTTGATTTCCGATATTAAGCCGGCGTGCAAAAGCTGTTCGATATTATATTGTGCAGTATCCAACGAGCCATATTGACTACTTATGGTTTGCCCCTGAATCGTTAATTGAATATGTTTGTTCTCGATCTCACCACCCATAGCAGCATAAAAACGTTGCGTCTTACCGCCTCCGCGTGCAGGAGGTCCTCCTCGCCCGTCAAAGAACACCAAATCCACATCGTACTCACGTGCCAGCGCCGTCAATTCAATCTTCGCTTTGTAAATAGACCAGTTAGCCATCAAATAACCACCATCTTTGGTACTATCCGAAAAACCCAACATAATCGTCTGCTTATTGCCTCTTCTTTTTAAATGTTGTGCATATTCACCATGTGTATACAGTGCCTGCATCACACTTTTGGCGCGAGCCAAATCATCCACAGTTTCAAATAGCGGAACAAAATCTATAGTGAGTGCATCTTTCTTCCATCCTTGCCACAAAAACAATTGCATCAAACCAAGAATATCGGATGCTTGCTGGCAGTTGGAAATTATAAATCGCTGTGCCGCGCGTTCGGTCCCTGATTTTTGTATGCTTTTAAGTAAACGGATCACACCCAAAGTATCTTTTACCAAAGGTTCTGCCTCGTCCGAAAACTCTAATAGTTCCTCATTAAATTTGAAAGCAGCTTGTTTCTCTTTCTCCTCACTCTCCAAGTCATCTTGGGACAATCCCGTCTGACCGTTGTACGATTCGACCAAGTAACCGATGGTCTGGCGCAATACCGAACTATCTTGACGGATATCCAAGGTGGTAAAATAGCAACCAAAAGTATTCACCTTGCGGATCAAATCTTCGACCAATTCGACAAACAATCCGTTGTGATATTTGACCAACACATTTTTAATGTTATTTAGATTCTCCAGAATTTTGTCCGTTTCATCCTCCGGATTTTCGCTCGGATTGAAACTATTATTGTAAAGTAGTTCCTGCAGATTCTCCAAATATTCTTCGACACCGCGGAAAGTGATTCTACGTTTTACAATTCTGAAATCTCGGTAGTAGCAGCGGAATAATATCGTGCGCAACATCGTAGCTACCTTTTTTGTGCTTTCGACCGTCACGTTAGGATTTCCATCGCGATCACCTCCTGGCCAGAAACCCAATTCGATCAATTGCTTCACATCATCCGACGCCAATTCCAATTCGTTGTCTATCTTCGAATGTATACTTGATGTTACTTTGTAAAACACATTTTCCAAATACCACGCTAAGCTTATTGCTTCGTCCACAGGTGTTGGTTTCTGCTTATTGATAAAGGGAGTCTTACCCAACTGCTGCAGCAGCAAGTTGATATTTGGAATATCATTATTTTTAATCGCCTCGATCAAATCATTAATGATGGCCAACACGGGACCAGGATAGAATTGCGTAGGATGCGCCGTAAGAACCAAGCGGACCGAAAAGTCCTTTAGCTTCTCCACAATACGCGCTTTCAGATTCTTGTCTCCTTGCGCTAATTTGAACAAAGAATCCAGACCGGCGGTTTCATCAGTCTTGCCTAATGCCCGAAAGGAGGAATCCTCCACAGCATCAAATAACACCACTTGTCGCTCGATATACTGTACAATTCGAAATAATAAATCGGTGCGATCACTCTCTTGTACGTATTGTTCATATTGACCAAAAAAGCTGTCAATTATATGTTCAGGAGCCAAATGCTGCTCAACACCATTTTCACAATGTGCCGCAAAAAAAGGAAGCAATGTTCCTGTATGTTTTACACGTTGGAAAGGTAGGGTTAAAAACAAGCTTTTAAAAAGATCAAATCTAGTGAGAACCTCATTTTCAAATACGACTTGCTTTTGACTTAATTTCATTATGAATATTTACTATTAGGCGTGAAGAAAAAATTATTACGAACCCCAAATGTATGCAATTTTAATATTATTTAAACAAATAATTTATCAAAATAAAATTAAATCACTCAATTTGATGCGAAAATAAAAATTACAGAGGAAAAGCAACCGGATTGGTTGCTTTGATTTATTCAGATTCTTTTGTTTCTACTTTTTTGCGTGCCCCATTTTTACCTGGTCGCTTTTTACCATAAGAACCCATTACAATTTTTCCACGTGTAGTCTTTTTATCTCCTTTACCCATAATAAAATAAATTAGTGAACAGTTTATTAAATGATTACTTATACTCCCAATTTACAAAATATAAAAAAAGAACACAAAAAAAGTCTAGAAATAATCTAGACTTTTTTGTGTTCTTTATTGTTTATCAAAAAACTTATCCTCTACTGTTGTAATTAGGTGCTTCTTTTGTAATTTGAATATTATGCGGATGTGATTCTCTCAAACCAGCTCCTGTAATACGTACAAATTGTGCTTCTTTTAAACGCTCAATACTTCCAGCTCCACAGTAACCCATAGATGCTCTCAAACCTCCTATATATTGGTATACCACTTCAGCTAATGTACCTTTGTAAGGCACACGACCAACGATACCTTCTGGCACCAATTTCTTGATATCAGCTTCTACATCTTGGAAGTAACGGTCTTTTGATCCTTTCTCCATCGCTTCTACTGACCCCATACCTCTGTAAGATTTGAATTTACGACCTTCCAATAGAATGGTTTCACCTGGAGCTTCTTCAACACCAGCGAATAATGAACCTGCCATAATGGTGTCCGCACCAGCAGCAATAGCTTTAGCTATATCACCTGTTTGTTTGATACCACCATCAGCAATCAATGGAACGCCTGTATCTTTCAACGCTTTAGCTACTTCGTAAACGGCATACAATTGAGGAACCCCAACTCCAGCGATGATACGTGTCGTACAGATTGAACCAGGACCGATACCAACTTTGACACCATCAGCACCTGCATCAGCTAATGCTTTAGCTGCAGCGCCTGTAGCAATATTTCCAACGATCACCTGCAAATCAGGATACTTCACTTTTACTTCTTTAAGCTTATTGATTACGCCTAATGAATGACCGTGAGCAGTATCAATAGTCACTACATCTGCTCCTGCAGCTACTAACGCATCTACACGATCAATAGTATCGGCAGTCACACCTACAGCAGCACCGACCAATAGACGACCGTGCGCATCTTTAGCGGCATTCGGGTAGTGTTTATATTTTTGAATATCCTTGAATGTGATAAGACCTTTGAGAATATAGTTATCATCTACAACTGGTAATTTCTCTATCTTATGGTTTTGTAATATCTCTTCCGCTCTAACTAAGTCTGTTCCAATAGGTGCTACTACAAGATTATCTTTGGTCATCAACTCATTGATAGCTCTTGTCATATCCTTTTGGAAGCGTAAGTCGCGATTGGTCACGATACCTACTAACTTACCACCGTTATCTATTACGGGAATACCACCAATTTTATGCTCTCTCATGATACTGAAAGCATCACCTACCGTTGCAGTTTCTAGCAACGTAACAGGATCTTGGATCATACCGCTCTCCGAACGTTTTACCTTACGTACCTCGGCAGCTTGCTGTTCAATAGTCATATTCTTGTGTAGCATACCAATACCGCCCGCCTGAGCAATGGCAATAGCCAAATCAGACTCAGTGACTGTATCCATGGCAGCAGATACTAAAGGAATATTTAATTTGATTTTGCGCGTGAGATATGTACTTGTATCAACGTCTCTCGGTAATATTTCTGAATAAGCTGGTATTAATAATACATCGTCGTAAGTAAGACCTTCAGCTACGAATTTTTGTGGATCTAATTGCATGGCAAATACCTTTCTTGGGTTTTCTATTTGCCGGACAAAGATACAAAATTAATTTATATATTATAATGAATAATTGAATTTAACCTCTTATATTCATTTACTGACATTGATATGAGTAATAATAATGGATAAAAGTCCAAAATAAAAAATATACATGTTCAATTGTAAATAATTAATCGTTTCGATGCGCGGTAATACGGAACGCTAACCTCAACTTGTAAAGCTTATGAACCTACTCACAGTCTGCCCAAAGTTGCCCATGCGCATTAAAGCGGTGACGATAGACTTCTATCAGAATAAACTAGACTTCCTAATATTGGGGGATTATGGAGACTACGTCCTTTTGAAAAAAGATGAGATAGAAATCCATTTTTTTTCTTTCGCCGAATTAATCCCCCAATCGAATTATGGTCAGGTATACATCCGTGTTCAAGATATTGCTAATTTATACCAGACCTTTTTACAAAGAAATATTGCCATTCATCCGAACGGTAAATTGGAGTTAAAACCTTGGAAGCAACAACAGTTTTCAATTCTCGACCCCGATAATAATCTTCTGACCTTTGGGGAAAGTTTATAACCATTGGGTTATGTGCTTCTAATGCAAGATAACAGGTTATTTCCTACAATTGACACCTTTATAGAGATCAAACATCTCGAATTTGGGCTATAACGCTCTGAGGTAAATTTTTCATATACAAATACATATTCTAGATTGTAGAAATAAATTGTCAGCACAAAATTATTTTTGGCAACATATTTGCTTAAAAACAATAAATTGAACTAAGGAAAAACCTAAGGTTCTACTTCAACACACAAATTATAGAATATGAAAAAAGTATTTTTATCTTTAATCGCAGTAGCTGCTCTTTCATTTGGAGCTAATGAAGCAAAAGCTCAAACTCCGTTCAAATCTGCATTAGGTATTGTATTTGACGGTAACGATGGCGCAAACGTTGGTATCCAATATAAGACAGCATTAAACGGCCCTCAAGCATTACAATTGCAAGCGGCTTTCAGTAACAAATGGGCATCAGTAGGTGCTGACTGGCAATATGAAAGACCATTCAGCGGAGCGGACGGTCTACACTGGTATGCTGGTGTGGGCGGTCAATTAGGATTCTGGACTGGTGACGGTGATGGTCATACATTAATCGGCTTAAGACCTCAAATCGGTTTGGAGTACAAAATCCCAACTATTCCATTTGCAATGCACTTAGATTACAAACCATATTTAGGATTGAATCATGATACTGGTTTCCACGGTGATGGATTCACTTTCGGTATCAAATACGTACTTAGATAACAACCATATGAGTGGGAGTCCGAGTGGCTCCCATTTTTTTTATACCTAATACCCATTCACACCCCTCCTCTTAAGCTATCCAAATACGCATAGTTATATTGGTATTGTATTTTTTCCTTTGTTTTCTTTCTTATTTTTTTTTATACCTTTGCGATTCTTGGTAAATATTTTTATCATTACATTGCAATAAAAAAACATAAACTATATCAAATTAATAGACGATTAAGAAAATGCAGAGCAAAGGGCTGATTAAATTTTTGGTAGCCGTATTGACAGTAGCCTGTCTTTATGCGTTATCATTTACATTTGTTACAAGAAAAGTAGAGCGGGACGCTAAGGCATTCGCTGCGGGTGACATTTCCAAAGAAAAGGCGTATTTAGATTCCATCGCTAGTGAAGTAGTGTACAATCTCGGAGTAGCTAAATTTACTTACAGAGAATGTAAAGCACAAGAATTACCATTAGGTCTTGACCTTAAAGGTGGTATGAATGTGACCATGGAAATTTCTTTAGATGAATTGATTCGCAACTTGGCGAACAATCCAGATGATGAAAAATTCAACAATTCATTAAACGAAGCAATCAAATTAAGTAAGTCAACAAACAAATCAATTGTTGATTTATTTATCGATGAATATAAAGCATCAGGAGCTACAAAATCATTAGCTTCATTCTTCGCTACAAAAGATAATTCGAGCGTTATCAACAATAGCAGCTCAGAGGCAGACGTAAAAAGATTCTTGCAGGTAGAATCGGATAATGCTATCCAGAACTCCTTTAAAGTATTACGTACGCGTATCGACAAATTTGGTGTAGCATCTCCAAACATTCAAATTCAGCAAGGTACTAACCGTATCTTAATCGAATTGCCAGGGGTGAATGATGCAGACCGTGTACGTAAATTATTACAAGGTTCTGCGAAGTTAGAATTCTTCGAAACACATGATAATGGTCAAATCTATCCATTATTAGAGAATATCAACCAAACATTAGCGGCTTCCCAAAAATCAACTCCAGCAGTAGCTCCTAAAGATACTGCAGCGGTAGATACAACGAAAAAAGAAGACAGATCATTAGCTAATCTTGCTGGTAATACTGCTGCAAAAACGGATTCAGCAGCAGCTATGGCTAATCTAACAGCACAGAACCCATTATTCAGCGTATTGATGCCTTCTATCTACCAAACACCAGAAGGTCAACAACAATTGGCTCCAGGTGCACAAGTGGGTATTGCGGCACTAAAAGACACAGCGAAAGTAAACGAATACTTGACAAGACCGGAAATCAAAGCATTGATTCCTTCGAATGTCAAATTACTATGGGCAGTAAAACCTGATCAAAGAGGTGATTTATTGTCTCTATATGCTATTAAAGTAGGCGCTAGTGAAAGTGGAGCTGTATTGTCTGGTGATGTAATCACAGATGCTAGAGAACAATTTGGTCCAACCAATGCACCTGAAGTAAGTATGACAATGAACTCATACGGTGCAAAAGAATGGCGTAGAATCACAGCAAAAGCTTCCCAAAAGAAAGAATCTATTGCTATCGTATTGGATAATGTAGTGTACTCTGCTCCTACTGTACAGTCAGAGATTGCAGGAGGTAGCTCGTCTATCTCGGGTAACTTCACTATCGAAGACACCAAAGATTTGGCCAACGTATTAAAATCTGGTCGTCTACCGACTACTGCCAAAATCGTTGAAGAAGCTATCGTAGGTCCTTCATTAGGACAAGCAGCAATTGATGCAGGTCTTAACTCATCAATGATCGCTGTAGTAGTAGTAATGTTATTCATGGTAGCCTACTACAATAGAGCAGGATGGGCAGCGAACATTGCTGTTATATTCAACGTATTCTTCTTAATGGGAATATTAGCCTCATTGAATGCCGTGTTGACACTTCCAGGTATTGCCGGTATCGTATTGACTATGGGTACTGCCGTAGATGCCAACGTACTGATATACGAACGTATTCGTGAAGAAATGCGTTTGGGCAAAAACATCAAGCAGGCAATTGACGAAGGTTATAAACATGCGATGTCTTCGATTTTAGACTCGCAAATCACCACTTTCTTAGTAGGTGTTGTATTATTCTTCTTCGGTTCTGGACCGATCTTAGGTTTCGCTACGACATTAATGGTGGGTATTATTACATCATTATTTACTTCTATCTTTATTTCGCGCTTGATTTTCGAATTTATGCTAGAAAGAGATATAAAAGTTAGCGTATCATTCCCTTGGTCAGCAAATACCTTGTTAGGTGCTAATTTCCAATTCATCAAAAAACGTAAGTTATTCTACACCATTTCGTTGATTGCTGTAGCAATATCACTTATCTCTATCTTCACTAAAGGATTTAGTTTGGGTGTTGATTTCCAAGGCGGTCGTACATACACAGTGCGTTACGACAATGCGGTTAATCTAGAAGATGTACGTAAAAACTTAGATGATGTATTCGGTTCCTCTACTGAAGTGAAAACTTTCGGAACTTCAAATCAAGTACGCGTTACAACAACATATCACATTAGCGAAACAACAGATGAAGCAGATGCTGAAGTATTAGCTAAACTTAATTCGGGATTAACAAAGGTTTCTGACAAGTATGAAATTCTTTCTTCTCAAAAAGTAGGACCTTCTATCGCCTCTGATATTAAAGAGCGCGCAGGTTGGTCAGCTCTTATTTCAATCTTGATTATCGCGGCCTACATTTTGGTTCGTTTCCACAAATGGCAATATTCTGCTGGTGCAGCAGTAGCAACTATTCACGATGGTATTATATTGTTAGGTTTATTCTCTTTGTTGGATGGAATCGTTCCTTTCTCATTGGATATTGACCAACACTTTGTAGCAGCGTTCTTAACAGTATTGGGTTACTCAGTGAATGACACGGTAGTTGTATTTGACCGTATCCGTGAAGATGTGAATAAATCAGCAGGCTTACACAAGAACTTTGGCGAGGTAATCAATCACGCAATTAATACGACGCTAAGCCGTACGATTATCACGTCCTTGACATTAATCTTCGTATTAGTGGTATTGTTCATCTTTGGTGGTGAAGTGATCAGAGGATTTGCATTTGCGATCTTGATAGGTATCGTAGTAGGTACATACTCTTCTATTATCTTAGCCGCTCCTACGGTTTATGATTTAGGTAAGAACAATGCAAACATTGCTAAACCAAAAACAGCAGAAGCAAAAGTTGTTACTCCGTAATAACATCAAAAAATAATATAAAAGGGCTACGATAGCCCTTTTTTTCTGAAAGTTTTTTTGTTTCTCCATCCTACATCAATACAAATGTCGACCAATATATTATTAAAGGTCTGTTAGATTGCTATAATTAGTT
>NZ_SMBZ01000038.1 GCF_004342685.1 Sphingobacterium alimentarium | reverse complement strand
CAGCATACAGTTTCTTCCCTAAGAAACCTTCAATCAAATATCAAACGGTAAAAACTAACCAATTGTACGCTTTTTAATTATCGAATTCAGGTTTAAAAGCACTTACACTAAACATAAGGCCGAACGCTAATCCAAGCGCCACAAGGCCAAACATTAATTTCTTTAGATTTTTCACGTTATTGATCTTAAAGTTAGATTTTATAGTAGCGAAGACAAAGGACAACTTTATTTTCACATACTATTTTTTAGGGTTGTCTTTTAGCAGACCTCGCTGAAGACCATTGTATCCAGATACGTTGGCTTTCATTTCCCGGATAGTTCTTGCAGCTATCCGGGTATATCGTAAATACCGTAAATTTACGTCGGTGGGCAATTCTTCTAGAAACTCTCTTCTGGGCTAAGGCAATCCGACAAGGTGATTTTTCCTGTTTGATGACTTTCATCACCAAGGTAATGACCATGGATATCCGCAAGAACAGGACATGCAGCTCCATCCTTAGGGATCGGTACAGATTCTCCATTCGATGCGGGAAACCTGTCTTTTTTTCTTTCGCTGTGCCTTTACTGTCCATTGCATTCATTTTTAACATTGACCATTTGCCTACTGTTCAGCAGGGCAGCCTTGGCCCCACCTGCCCGATTAGGCTTGTCTGCACTTTATCGATGTAACCCTCGTCCCTGTGTCCCGACATCCGAACTTGTCCAGATGCGTATCGGCGGATATAAATAGCTGGTCTCACTGCCTTTTGCTACCCTGTCTGGAACTCTGCCATCGGGAAAGATGGTGTGGAGCCTGATACGCCTGCCATATCTTGAATCTCTCGAAAGAGAAAAATTGTTCAAGCTTACTTAACAAAGTTCAACATCGTTTTTGATGTAGAGGTAGAAAAAAACTTACCAAAAAGCATTGTTTTTTATGAAAAATAGGGGCAAAAAAGTAAGTTTTTTTCCGGTCGAGGATCTGTTGTTTATTGAAAATGACTTTAAAAGTACGTTAAATACACTCTGAAGGCGGAAAACCAAAGAATTTCTTGAACTGTATGCCAAAACTCCTGAAATCTGCGTATCCGACCAGCTGCCAGACTTCTGTTGGAGAGGAACTTTTTGAGAGAAGTAACTGCTTGGCCATTTGCATGCGTAACTGGATCAGATAGTTGTGCGGTGTGATCCCAAACTCGGCCTTGAAGGTTTCGATCAGTGTTTTTTCCGTAATGTTGAACCTATCCATCAATACTTTATTTGTCAGATCGGAACTCCTATAATTTTGATCCAGATTTTCTTTTATAAGGTAGGGACGGGCAGACATTTTTTTCTCGACAGCAAGCTGATAATGATACAGCACTCTTTTTGAATCGCGCAACAGGGCGGCTTCAAGATCCTTATCCTTTATCTCTGTCCTTCCAAGAAGCTTATCGAGACTTCGCTCCATCCCCTTTTCGATCCGGCAGGACGGCATGTGCCCGAATGGCAGGTTATCTTGTCCCATCTGATCTAGGAATGGCTCCAGTCTCGGATATTTCCCGATGTTCTTTGTCACCCATTCATTTCTGGGGATGATATAACAGAGGCGGTGTCTTCCTGCCGGTAAGGTGAACGAATACAGTCCCTGCCGGTTGTATGTAGCATAGCAGACGTCGCCTTTTGCTTCGGCGATATATTCTCCATCGTGCTTATGGAATAGGATATTCCCTTCCAACATCATAAAGAGGAACAGACTGGTATCCTCCATCAGGTAATCTGCTTGCAGGTCGGTATGTATATCAAATTCGACTACCTCAAGAAAGAAAAGAAAATGGCTGTAATACTGGCTGATGATTATACCTACATTGACATCTATTCGTTCTGCCTTAGCATAAGGCAAACAGTGCTTAGTCCACCGGGGTACGTTTCCAGTGATGTCTGTCACAACGGCGTGTGATCTGAACATATATTTTACCGTCCTTTTCATACCCGAATGCATTGAAAACCTTCAAAAAGGGGATTAAAGTTAAAAACAAAGGCGTGATCGGACAAATATTTTCGACGAAATGCCGTTCTACGACCAAGAACTCTTGCTGATACACCTTAAACCGATTATTAATATAAAAGTGATAGTCTCTACAGGATGCATATTTGTCATATCATCACCGGGTCCAAAAACTAGTGAAACGAGGGGCACGTTCACCCCCTCAGAATAAATATAAGGAGAATAAGGGAGCAAAGCGATTTTTAAATGCTGCAATATATGACCGTTTTAAGATTTTGGTAAGTTAGCTATTTCTGACTGTCCCAAATAGGCACGGCATTTGATCATTTTTTTTCACTGGTGACTATACTTCGCTTAAGCCCAAAAGAGCAAGAATCTCCAAGGTCTGCGAACGATTAAATGTAGGTTAGCAAGGAGATTCCCCTTGCTAATCGATACGGTTTGCATTCTTCTTTTAACCTGCTTTATCGGTATTCAAACACGGCTGCATTGAGGCATTTGGGATTTTCCCAAAAGAAACCTTTGACATCAAAGAATCATGTTTCGTAGTTTTATTAACCAAAGTCTCCTCCAATCTGTCCATATCGCTTGCCACCCGTGTATCCAAGAGTTTAGCATAATGCTGCGTCGTCTTTAGATCGGTATGTCCGAGCATTTTGGAAACGGTCTCAATTGGGACATTGTTGGAAAGTGTTACCGTGGTGGCAAACGTATGCCGTGACATATGGAAAGTAAGCTCCTTGGCAATGCCACACAGGTCAGCAATCTCCTTGAGGTAGCTATTCATTTTTTGGTTGCTCAAAACGGGAAGTACCAAGCCCTTGGCCTCACAAGGAGGGTAATGCCTGTACTTTTCAAATATAGCGAGCGCCTTGGGCAATAAGGGGATGTTGGAAGTCGTATTTGTTTTCTCCCGGTTGGTCAATATCCATAGTTTGCCGTCCACACCTTTGGCAATATCGTTAACAGTCAACTTTTTTGTATCGGCATAAGATAACCCTGTGTAGCAACTGAACACAAAGATATCCCTTACATGCTCCAGCCTCGCTATCGAAAATGTCCTTTGCTCCATACGGTCAAGTTCATCCTTGGTAAGGTATTCTTTCGGTCTTGCCTTGGCTGTGTTTTTATAAAAGGCAAAGGGATCTTCGGTGATCCACCGATGGGCGATACATATCTTCACGATCTTGCGGAAATGTTTCATGTACTTTGCCGCAGAGACTTCCGAACAGCCTTTTGATGAGCGGAGGAAAAATTCGTAGCCGACCACGAAGGCATGGTCGATCTTTCGTGCCTCAATATCCTCTATCCCGTAGCTATCATGGAGGTACAATCCGATATGGGAAAGGGATGAGTTGTAACCTTTGAGCGTATTGGGCTTAAAACCATTACCCAACAGAGCTTTCATTTGTTCGTTGTGTTCACGGAACACATCCATCAACGTTTTTCGCTGGATATCCTTTCCAAGGTACTTTAGTTTGATAAATTCAGCGGTGATTTCTGCCCCGCTCTTGGTCATTTGTAGGTGGATGTCAGCGATCTTGTGATCGATCGTATCCAGATAGCTGTTCAACGTTTTTATGTCTTCTTTCGTCCCTTTGGCACGGTTGGTACCGGAATTCCATTTGTAGGGATCGCATTCTTTTCCGGTGGACACTTCTTTGGGAATGCCGTCCACGGTAATGCGCATGTAGATCGGCTTGGAGCCGCTCACATAGTTTTTTGGTTTCTTCAGGTAGAAGAGCAAGGAATAATGTGTACTCATGATACTATCATTTAAGTGAAACAAATGTAGCCTTGCAGCCTAACGAAATCAAGATGCTCAATTTCTGAACAGGTTGTCAATCAAAAGATTAACCCCTTTCCAGTGAGTCATACATTTTGAAAAAGTGACTCACCGAATGACTCACTTTTATTATGGGAAAAACTGAATAATTTGTAAAATCCGACAAAACAAAAAACGCTGCAAACATTTAATTTACAGCGCTTTAGCATGTTTTGATCTCAAGATCTGTAGCCCGTAGGGGAATCGAACCCCTGTTTCAAGAATGAAAATCTTGCGTCCTAACCCCTAGACGAACGGGCCATCATTTCTGAAGTGGTGCAAATATAGAAGTAAATTTTTTTTAGTCAAAATGTTTTGTGAAAAAAATCAAGATATACTTTGCTATGCACTTATTTTTCAAATCCATAAACACAGATTCCTTAAAATAAAGAACACCTAATGAAAAGCGAGAGTGGATAATAGAAACGACCTATGCCTTCACAAACTGCTTTAGCGTGCCCTGATAGGCCAGCCAGTAGTTTTGCTGAGTGGTGTCATCCAGGAAAGAAGCAAATACCAATCGTTCTACCAGATCAAACGGAAAGACAAAATGGAACTCAGAACACTTATCCTTCTAAAGAAAAAAGGACTTAGTACTCAGAAGAAAGTATCTCAGTTGGAAGCTAAAGAGAAGATTGAAGCAGATATTTAGAACAAATCGCAAAAATCCTGAATGTTACTCCTGAAGCTATTCAAAGATTTAATGAGGAAGCTGCAATAAATATAATTTCTAGTAATTTATATGATAATTCAGGTTGTGTTAATTACAATTTTAATCCAATTGACAAGCTCATTGAAGTTTATGAAAAAATACAAAACTTTACGAACAATTGCTAAATGCTGAAAAGGAAAAGATAACATATCTTGAAGAGCTGTTAAATTCACAAAACTAAAACTACCAAATACATATTTGGCATCCCATACAAAATTTGATTAGGGTGCCTTTTTTGTTTATGGGCAATATTCCCATTTAATTTTATTAATCAATCAAGGTTTGTTATTGAATAGTTGAGAAGGGACCAGAAGCTATAGCAAATTCCGAAAATAAAATTTTAATTGTAATAAAAAACATTACAATTAAAATTTTTATTATATTTGCCCCAATGAATAATACAAGATTTGCGACATCGGTTCATATCCTTACACTTCTAGCGCTCAAGCCTGAGGAATGGCTCAGTTCTGAATTTATTGCAGGAAGTATCAATATAAACCCAGTGATCGTACGTAAAGAGATTATCTTTCTTTCGGGAGCCGGGTTGATACAGACGAAAAAGGGAAAAGATGGGGGGGCGAAATTAAATCGCCCAGCAAGTTTAATCTACCTATCGGAGATTCTGGAAATCGTACATTATTCCGATATGTTGGGAAGAAAAAATCTCAATACTAATCCTCAATGTTTCATTGGAAGCCAGATCAATGAAAGGTTAGATTCATTATTTAAACGAACTGATCTCCTCATAAAAGAGAGTTTGGGAAAACAAAGTTTAGCCGACTTTTTAAATCAATTTTAAAAAAATTTCATCCTATATGTAACAAAACATATTACATATTATAGATTAATATTAAGGAGTTATACATTCGTTTTTTTAGAAACATTAAATAACAAGAACATATGAAAATTGGAATTACGGGAGCAACAGGTCAACTAGGTCGAATAGCTGTTGATAAATTAAAATTGTATACACCTTCAGATCACTTAGTTGCTTTGGTACGATCACCTGAAAAAGCGGTAGAACTGGGGATAGAAGTACGTTTGTTTGATTATTCCAATCCGGAAACTTTAGCAGAATCCTTGAAAGGAATAGATAAGTTGCTTTTAATTTCTGGCAGTGAAGTTGGTCAACGCGAAGTTCAACACAAAAATGTTATTGAAGCGGCCAAAGCATCAGGCGTTAAACAGATTATATATACAAGTCTTCTTCATGCAGATACTTCAAGTTTGAATCTGGCAACAGAGCATTTAGCAACTGAACTAATTTTAAAAGAGTCTGGAATTACTTACACCATTTTGCGGAATGGTTGGTATACAGAAAACTACTTCGGATCATTGGCCGGTGCAATCGAATCCGGCATATTGGCAGGATCTGCCGGTGAGGGTAAAATTTCTTCGGCATCGCGCGAAGATTATGCCGAAGCTGCAGCTAAAGTTCTAACAGGTGACGGACATGCTAATAAAACTTATGAACTAGCCGGAGATATAGCCTATACATTGGCAGATTTTGCCAAAGAGGCATCTGAACAATCTGGTAAGTTCATCCAGTACAAAAATATTTCTGAAAAGGAGTATTCAGAATTATTAATTAAAATAGGCTTACCAGAATCATTAGCAGCTTCGATAGCTGGTTGGGATATAGGTGCTTCCAAAGATGACTTATTTGATGATTCAAAAACATTATCTTCATTGTTGGGTAGACCAACTACAACTTTAAAGGACGCCATTAAAACCTTTCTAATTCAGTAATCTTTATTGCTGGTTTTTAGAAATTCATAACATTTTAGACTTTTTTTGATACCGCCAATTCAAAAAGATTGGATTGGTGGTATCAAAATAATCTAAAACGAAATTATAATATTAATCGAAAATTAACATTAAGTTACTCTAGCCGTTTAAGGCAACCAAAGCGGTTATTTAGAAAGTGACCCGCAGCGTCCCGAACTTATTTCCAATATTTAATGGGTATTTATAACTAAATGTATAAAATTCCCTATTTTTTGGGTATCCAGACAGTCTTGATCAGAGATTTTATCTATAATAAATTGATTGTCGAAAGGTATTCGTAACTGTCAATACGTTTCAAGCTTTGCAATAAGATTTTCCATATCCTTACTTATCCGATTGTCTAATAATTTTGCGTAATGCTGTGTTGTGCGAATATCAATGTGACCTAGCATCTTGGAAACCGTTTCAATCGGTACCCCATTTGAAAGCGTTACTGTGGTTGCGAACGTATGCCTAGCAATATGAAAGGTCAGTTCTTCGTTATTCCACACAGATCTGCTATTTCTTTTAGATAGCTGTTCATTTTCAGATTGCTCAATATGGGCAATAATTGTCCGTTAGATTCACAAGGTGGATAATCTTTATAAGCCTCTAAAATTTCAAGTGCCTTTGGAAGGATGGGAATAGATGAAAGTGTATTTGTCTTTTGTCTTTTGATCTTTATCCAAAATCGATTATCAACCCCGACTTCAATATTGCGTTTGATTAATTTTGATACATCCGCATAGGAAAGTCCCGTATAACAGCAGAACCCAAATACATCCCTGACATGTTGGAGCCTTAGAATATTAAGCTTTTTGTTTTCGATTCGTGTTAGTTCGTCTCTGTTCAGATAGGATTTCTCTTTGGGCTTGGCATATGTTTTATAAAACTTGAAAGGATTTGAGGTAACCCATTCATGAGCTAGACTTAGATTAATAATCTTTCTTAGATGCTTCATGTATTTGGCAGCTGAAATATCAGAGCATCCTTTTTCAGATCGAAGATAATATTCATAGCCTACCACGAAAGAATGGTCAATTTTACGAAGTTCAATATCTGTAGTTGAAAACTGCTTTGTAATATAACTTTCTAAATGTAAATACGTCGTCCTGTATCCCTTTAAGGTATTCTCCCGAAATCCATTGCCAAGCAAAGATTCCATTTTAACGTTATGCTCTTTTAGAACCGACAATAAGGTCTTTTGATTTTCTGTCTTTCCTGTAAATTTTGATTTAAGAAGTTCAATGGTAGGGATTTCTCCCATTTTCAAGATTTCAAGATGCATGGCGGCAACTTTCAGATTCAATGTTTCCAAATAGCTGTTTAAAGTCTTGACTTCCTCAGTATTTCCTTTAGATCCATTTGCTTTGGAATTCCATCGACTTGGTTCACAACTCTTTCCTGTGGAGATTTCACATACCGATCCATCGATCGTAATTCTCATGTAAATAGGCCTAGCACCACTCACATAATTCTTTGGTTTCTTCAAGTAGAAGAGCAAGGAATAATTTGTACTCATGATTTAACATTTAAAATGTTTAACAAAATTAGCCTTGCAGCGAAAACACATCAAGATGTTCGATTGTAGAACATCTTGTAAATCAGTGAATTAAATGCGTTTCAGTGAGTGCTTCATTCAAATTTATTGACTCACTGAATGACTCACTAGAAGTTTGCGAATTTCTGAACATTTTGACCTGCCGTAAAAACAAAAAAGCCTGCAAACGTTAAATTTGCAAGCTTTTGTATGTTTTGATCTTCGATTTAGTAGCCCGTAGGGGAATCGAACCCCTGTTTCAAGAATGAAAATCTTGCGTCCTAACCCCTAGACGAACGGGCCTTATTGAATTTGATGATGCAAATATAAGGGCATAATTTGCATCATCAAAATATTTTTCAACGCTTTTTTATAATTCGTTGATTCTGAAATTAATATTTTTAAATTAAATCAAAACCGATATCCGTACGGAAGTATTTTCCGGGGTAAAATATACGTCCAGCATCCGCTGTTGCTTGTTGCAGCGCTGTAAAAAGGTCATCTTGCAATGTAGTGACTGCTATTACACGACCGCCGGCTGTAACCACTTGTCCGTCCACAGATTTCGTTCCCGCATGAAAGACAATAGATTCTTTTACATTCTCCATATTAGTAATCACCTTACCGGATTCGTAATCTCCCGGGTACCCACCAGACACCAACATGACTGTTACCGCTGTTTTCGGGCTTACTGTATAGGATCGCGTAGCAAGATCACCTTTGGCTACACCTTCTAGTAAATCGACAAGGTCAGATTCGATACGTGGCAATACTGATTCTGTCTCTGGATCACCCATGCGCACATTGTACTCTATGACATAAGGATCACCACCTACATTCATTAATCCAATGAAAATAAATCCTTTGTAAGGAATGTTATCTTGTTTCAAGCCTTCAATAGTCGGCTTGATGATACGGTTTTCGACTTTTGATAAGAATTCTTCGGTAGCAAATGGAACAGGGGAGATGGAGCCCATTCCGCCCGTGTTAAGTCCTGTGTCCCCTTCACCTATACGTTTGTAATCTTTGGCTGATGGCAATACTTTGTAAGATTCGCCGTCTGTAAGTACAAAAACCGAAAGTTCTATACCTTTTAAGAATTCTTCAATAACCACGACGCTGCTTGCTGCTCCAAATTTTGCATCAGCAATCATCGCCTTTAATTCGGCTTTAGCATCCTCAAGCGTTTCACAGATCAAGACGCCCTTGCCAGCAGCTAAACCATCTGCTTTAAGGACAATGGGGAGATTTTGTGTTTCTAAATAGGCTAAGCCTTCTTCGAGGTTATCTTGGTTAAAAGATTTGTAGGCTGCTGTAGGAATATTATGTCTAAACATAAATTCTTTCGAAAAATCTTTCGATCCTTCGAGTTGTGCCCCCAATTGTTGCGGTCCGATTACCGCTATATGTTTCACATCTTCTCTGCCCAAAAAATAATCATGTATACCTTTTACAAGAGGTTCTTCGGGACCAATAAGGATTATCTCTATATTATTCGCCAACGCGAAGGACGCTATTCCGTCGAAGTCTGTAACTTTTAAGTCGACGTTTTTACCGTATTGTTCGGTTCCAGCGTTTCCTGGTGCAATAAAAAGATTAGTTAATTTAGGGCTTTGCGCTATTTTATAAGCAAAGGCAGATTCACGACCGCCAGATCCAACGATTAAGATATTCATAATACAAATATACAATCTCACATGGTATTCTTAAGAATTAAAACACGGTTAGAGAGGATATTCCCAAAAAAATAGAATATCTTTAGGAGACTAATTATCAATAATCTATGAAATCGAAGCTTATTACAGCTATTTTTCTATTTTCGCTTTTTAATGTCAAAGGGCAAGATATCCAACAATTTTTGACTCGCGTCCAGGACACACACCAGCAATCTCCACAGGAGAAAATATATGTACATACCGACAAGCCCGTATACGCAGCGGGGGAAACGATATATTTTAAGGCTTACACTACTCTAGGTATACACAATCTCTTTTCCAGCCTCAGTGGAGTATTATATGCTGAATTAATTAGCCCAGCGAATGAGGTTGTCGATCGCGTGACCATTTCTACGCCTATGGGTGTTGGTTTGGGAAATTTTGAGTTGCAAGATACGATAACAGAAGGGGTGTACCATTTAAGGGCCTACACCAACTGGATGAAAAATGCTGGATCTGACTATTTTTTTGATAAAAAGATTAATAAAGCCCAAAGTGACTTATAAAGAGCAGTTTACAAGAGTAGAAAACTCTATCGGTAACGATTTAGTAATGGTGCTCACTGCACTTGCTTTCATTTGATTACCTTGTAAATCATTAGTGCAAATATAATAAATAAAGGGTAAAGCACTAATCTACTTTACCCTTTATTCGCTCTTTTTCCTTTCCACTTGCAATATCAAAAAAATCTCCCCACTGGGGATAATCTGTGATATTGGTTACAATATTATTTCCAAATTTTGGGGTATCAACAATAGTTGTGACTCCGAAACAAATAGTGCTAACGTTTAAAATGACTACGCTATGGAAATCGTGTTGAATAAAATATTATCGCAAATTCTACATCAGGAAGGCAAACTTTCTTCTCAAATGATGCGAACGGCTGATGAGTCATACCAAATGACCTTATTCCTAAAAGAAATGCTATGTACCATAAAAGCAAAAGTATTGAAGGATAGTTTTACGAATGAACAGCAGGAGATTGAATTTTTTAAGAATATTAAGCCGCAAATTTTAGGGAAACTCATTTACTATAACAAAGTATTCCGCATTGAAACAACCTGCCCCGTGAGCAATGGTAAAATACATCAAAGCTATTATGAGAACCTGTTAAAAAACCTCAAATCAGAATATAAAGAAAGTATTTGCAATGAGGATTTTTACCGATACTACCGTGCAGGAAGGACAGACCGTGACCATACTTATTTCAGGCTCGGACAAATCAATTACCACGATGGATTAAAGAGTGGCGTATTTGAAATTGACCTTAGTTTTTCAACATATTATGATAACAAGATAGCCTATATTATAGCGAACGAATTACTTTATACTTATATGCTTACCAAAATCAACCCCGAAGAAAACCCCGATACAATTTTACTAAATGGAGATGCAAACAAGGATATTTCGTGGACAAATTCTCAAAATGCACTTATTGAACTGATATACGCCCTATATGCTTCAAACTCCATTGCGTACGGAAAAATAGGCATCCGAAAATTAGCTTTAATTTTTCAGGTGCTATTTAGAACTCCCTTAAACGACATACATCACTCTTTCCACCGAATGAAGACAAGGGCAGGTTCCCGAACGGCATTCTTAGACCAACTCAAAATATCCCTTGAAGAATATATGGATAAAGACCTTTAGCTAAATTAAAACAGTATGTTCAAAGCAGTCCACAAAATGTACTGCTTTTTCTTTGCCCATATCTGCCAATTGGCAAGTGTTCTCAAAACTCCATTCCAAAATATCCGAAATGCCTTAAAACCCTTATTAAACAAGGGTTTTCCGTGATTGTAAAAAATTTCAAAAAACTGCTAAACCAATTGGCGAGGCTTGGCGGACAAACTCTACCACCCTTATCAATTTTGCATAGTGAACTTTTAAAAGCTATGCAATGAAAATAATAACCATTGAAGAAGAAGCGTGGCAACAGCTAAACAGCCGTATCAACGCTATTGCCGACTATCTGAAAAGACTGGAAGATACCGGCTATGATGACTTGTGGCTCAATAACCACGAGGTATGCCAATACCTGCATATCAGCGAGAAAACCCTCTGGCGTATGCGTACCAAAGGAGAGATAGCCTACTCAAAAATCTACGGTCAGTATTTCTACACCATTGGAGCAATTAAAGATATGCTGAACGCAAATGCTGTACAAAGCAGTGATGAATTTGTACAGGAACTAATGGCAAAAGGCAAAAGCTATATCGAAAAAGGCAGAAAACTAAAATCGGGCAAACCCTAAAACGTGTGGCTATGAATATTGACAGGATGGAATTTATAGCGTGGATGGAACGCTTAATGGGTCGCCTTGATATGCTTGGCGACAATATAGGGGAGTTACAAAGGAAGCGTAGCAGCATAGACGGCGAGGAATTGCTGGATAACCAAGATTTGCTTCAAATGCTAAAAATCAGCAACCGTTCCCTGCAACGGTATCGTTCCATCGGCAAACTGCCCTATTACACCATTAGCGGGAAACTGTATTACAAAATGTCCGATGTACATCAGTTCATCAGGGATAGCTTTAACCCACCCTCAGCTAAATGAACGCCGATGAAAGACAAACACTGCCTTTGAGTGCCACTTTGGGCAATGCAGCCAACGCTTCATTTACATTCGGCGGTAAACTTTAAATTTTCAGATTATGAGTGAAGAAACAACAAATAAGCAGGAAATGCCCGAACAATTATCGGACATATTGCTGGTATTGGATAAAGAGAAAATGAAAATCCAAGCCGTAAAGAGTATTGACGAAAACGGGAAAATGGAAACCGTTGAACCCACGAAGAAAAACCAGAACCAGTTTATGCGTGTGGACAAGAGCGGCGATTTCTTTTCCAACTTCTTCTCTAATTTTTTCAGCCAACTAAAGAACCCTACCAATTTCTCATTCTTTAAAGTGCCTGCACCGCTTGCAGTTGAAAAAGCGGAGGAAATGCAAAAGCAGGTAGATAAGCCATCTCCCGAAGGCGAAAAGGTGATGAAAGTACACGAAGTGAAAACAGAACCGCAACAGGATAAACAAGAAAATCAAAATAATATGGCAACAGCACAAACCACACCGGAAGCCAGCGAATACCGCTACAAGCCGGAGCAGATTGATTGGGAAACTATGACCAATCTCGGATTAAGCAAGGAATATCTTGAAAAGAGAAACCTGCTTGAACCTTTATTGAAAGGTTTTAAAACTAATGAACTTTTACCCATTGGCGTTAACCTAGGTAGTACTATTCTCCGCACGGATGCCCGTCTGTCTTTACAGCAAGCCGAAGACGGAAAAGTTATTGTGGGAATACACGGCATCAAAAAAGAGCCTAATCTGCATTTTGAGTTTTTCGGACATAAGTTTACGGATGAGGATAAGAAAAACCTGCTCGAAACGGGTAATATGGGACGTGTAGTTAACCTGACCAATACCAAAACAGGCGAACTGATGCCGTCCATTGTCAGTATAGACAGACTAACAAATGATGTAATTGCACTGCGAACTGAGTTCATAAAAATTCCCGATGAAATTAAGGGCGTAAAATTGGACGATGCACAAAAACAAACCTTAATGGAGGGCAAACCACTTTATTTAGATGGAATGATTTCTAAGAAAGGAGCTGAATTTTCGGCAACCGTACAGTTCAATGCAGACAAGCGTTATGTTGAGTTTATGTTTGACAGAAGCAACTCCAATCAGCAATCACAAAGCAGGGGGCAGAATAACCAGCAAAGTCAGCCGCAGGAAGCTCCAAAAACATTCAGAGGTAAGGAACTGACCGATGAGCAACATAAGGATTTTAAAGCCGGACAAACCGTCTATATTGACGGATTGAGGGATAAAAAAGGGCAACCATATCAGGGTTACATCACTTTCAATAAAGAAACCGGAAAAACCAATTTTGAATTTCCCAATAAATATAAGGAAAGGGTTAAACCCACCGAAGCTCATAAAACGCAAACTGCCGTCAATTCGGAGGGCAAGACCAACGAAGCGACCAAAAACATCAACGAACCGTTGAAGTCCGGGCAACTAAGACCAAAAAACAAACAACAGCAGGAACAACAGGAAAAACCCGAAACGCCTGCAAAGTCCAAAGGCAGAAAAATGTAGTAAAGTATGAAAACAATCATTGCAGAAAAACCAAGTGTAGCAAGGGAAATAGCCGGACTTGTGGGAGCATCCGAGAAAAAGGACGGCTACCTGACAGGCAACGGCTATTTTGTTACGTGGGCATTCGGTCATTTAATAGGATTGGGAATGCCCGAAGATTACGGGATTTCGGGATTTGACAAAACGGCATTACCAATACTCCCCAACCCATTTTTACTGACCGTCCGGAAAGTCAAAAAAAACAAAAGCTATGCCGCCGATACAGGTGCTTTAAAGCAACTGAAAGTCATCGAACAGCTTTTTAACCGTAGCAACAGTATTATAGTGGCTACCGATGCAGGACGTGAGGGCGAACTCATCTTTCGGTACATTTATGAATACCTGAAATGCAACAAGCCCTTTGAACGTCTTTGGATAAGTTCACTAACTGAAAAAGCCATCAAACAAGGTTTTCATACCCTTAAAGACGGAAAAGAATTTGACGGATTATACCAAGCTGCACAAGGCAGAAGCCGTGCAGATTGGCTGGTAGGCATCAATGCTACACAGGCATTGAGCATAGCCGCAGGAAATGGCATTTATTCACTCGGAAGAGTGCAAACCCCTACATTGGCTTTGATATGCAAACGCTATCTGGAAAACAAGAGTTTCTCTGTAAAGAAATATTGGCAGATACAGTTGTCCCACACGAAAGAGTTCACGGACTTTAAAAGCCTTTCCAAAAACAGATGGGAAGATAAAAAGCTTGCAGAAGATACGTTGAAATCCATCGAAAGAAATGGTAATACTGCTACGGTTACATCCGTAGAAATCAAAACTGCTACGGAACAACCACCTTTGCTGTTTGACCTGACAGGGCTGCAAAAAGAAGCCAATAAAAAACTGAACCTTTCTGCCGAAGAAACGCTGAATATTGCCCAAAGCCTCTACGAAAAAAAGTTTATCACTTACCCACGTACCGGAAGCAAGTATATACCAGAAGATGTGTGGGCAGAAATTCCCAACCTCGTAAGGGCTTTGCAGGACAGGGAAACCTGTAAACAAGCCGTTTCAAAAATAAAATGGGGACGGTTCAATAAACGTATTGTAAACGATTTGCGTGTTACTGACCACCACGGATTATTGATTACTGATAAAATCCCGTCAGCCTTGAACGCAAAGGAAAACTCCGTTTATGATATGATTGCCTTTCGATTGCTCGAAGCCCTTTCACAAGCCTGCATCAAAGAGATAACCGATGTAAGTTTACAGGCATTGCATTATGATTTTACGGCAAAGGGTTGTAAGGTTATAGAAGTAGGTTGGCGTTCTATCAAAGGCAGTTTCTCCGATGATGATACCGAACCTGTACAGGATTTGCCCGAACTGAAAAAAGGCGATGAACTCAAAATAAAAGAAGCCTCCGTTCTCGAAAAGAAAACCAAACCGCCTGTGCTTTATACCGAAGCAGGGCTTTTGTCGGCTATGGAAACTGCCGGAAAGGAAATCGAAAATGAAGACGAACGGAAAGCCCTGCAAAATATCGGTATCGGTACTCCGGCTACAAGAGCCGCAATAATCGAAACCCTGTTTACCCGTAACTATATCCAAAGGGAAAAGAAATCCTTAATCCCCACCGAAAAAGGATTGCAGGTGTACGAATTGGTCAAAGACCACAAAATTGCAGACGTGGCAATGACAGCCGAATGGGAACTCGCATTGCAGAAAATCGAAAACAACGAAGCCGATGCAAAGGGTTTCCAAAAGGAAATGGAAACTTATGCTTCCTCTATTACTAATGAACTGTTGCAAACTTCCATTGCTCAAAACAACCTGCCTAAGTTAGCTTGCCCGAAATGCAAAAGCCAGCAACTCATTATCCGTGATAAAATAGTGAAGTGTCCTAATGAAGTTTGTAATTGGGTACAGTTCCGCAATGTATGTGGTGTACAAATCGGCATTACCGATATTGAAAGCCTTATCAATAAAAGGAAAACTACACTTATCAAAGGAATGAAAAGCAAGGCAGGTAAGAAATTCGATGCGTATATCGTATTGAATGACAAAGCCGAAAGCTCCTTTGAATTTGCCAAAAATAAAAGCTACAAAAAGTAATGGAAAATAAGCCTATCATTAGTCCAATGGAAATCAAAAACCTGATTTATACCATACGTGGAAAGCAAGTGATGCTGGATAGCTCCCTCGCTTCCTTATACCAGGTGGAAACAAAGAACCTTAACAAAGCCGTAAAAAGGAATATAGACAGGTTTCCTGCTTCTTTCTGCTTTCAACTGACCGAAGAGGACGTTGAAAACTTGAGGTTCCAAATTGGAACCTCAAGTTTAAGCTATGGTGGAAGACGTTATTTGCCCTATGTTTTTACGGAACAAGGGGTTGCAATGGCTTCTGCCATACTCCGTTCAGATATAGCGGTTAAAGTCAGTGTTGAAATTATGGAAGCCTTTGTAGAAATGCGTAGAATGCTTACCAGTAATGCCTCTTTGTTTCATCGTTTAGATAACATTGAACTGAAACAATTAGAAGCTGACCAAAAATTTGAAGAGATTTTTAAGGCTATGGAAAGCGATAAGCTCCACAGTGAAAAAGGTATTTTCTACAACGGACAGGTTTTTGATGCCTACGCCTTTGTATCGGATATTATCCGAAATGCAAAAACCTCCATTATCCTGCTGGATAATTATGTAGATGACACGGTATTGACTTTATTGGGCAAGCGAAGTCACAATGTAACCGCAACCATCTATACCAAAAGCATCAGCAATCAGCTAAGGCTGGATGTACAACGGTACAACAGCCAATATCCGAATATTGAAGTTGAGATTTTTTCCGATGCTCACGACCGCTTTTTAATTATTGACGATACGGAACTCTACCATATCGGGGCATCGCTTAAAGACCTGGGCAAAAAATGGTTTGCCTTTTCACGAATGGATATTGAAGTCGGCAGGATGCTTCAAATTTTAAAAAACTCATAGAACGAACCTCTGAATATTCAGAGGTTTTTTATTGCCCATTACGTCAAATCCCGCCTCTCAAAGCCAAACCCTGCCACATTTTTAAAGGCTCTTATCTACTGCTATAATTTTAGGCTTCAAATAAAATTCTAAACAAAATTATAGTATGGATACACAACAAAAAGACCTATCGTATTTCAGGTTACGACTGCAAGAATTATTAAACACCAGCTTCCCCGAAAAGGCAAACGACCAGAAATTTATTGAGCAACGTTCCTCGTGGGCTGCCAATGCCTACGAGGGTGCTTTTAGTTCGGGAAATGCAGTTGAACAATGCAACGAGATAGCCAATTACATACTTTTTGAGGGCTTGCATTTCTCCAAATTCGATACTGTTATTCAGGTGGTATGCAATGAGTTTGATACCCTGATGGCAGATGAGGAACTGCGACCGTTCTCCCTTAAAATGTTTCCTGTTTGCGAGCCTGTTTTCTCCGGCTATGAACTAACCGATGATTTCGCATACGGTTATGAGTTTGATTTACTCTATACCGAAATAACCGGAACCATCGCAATATGGATAGAAGAAAATGGGCTTCAGTAAGAAGCAACATCTCCAACAGAACATTGATGCCCTACGAATTGCTTTTAAACTGGAAAAGGAGAAACGACAAGCCACCGTAGGCGAAAGACAGTCGATGATGCAATACAGCGGATTTGGCGGTCTTAAATTCGTGTTGAACCCCATAGCGAACGAAACAGACATCAATCATTGGAGAAAAACCGAACACGAACTTTTTCCGCTCACACAGAAACTCCACCAACTACTAAAGGAAAATTCCGAAGACGAAAAGCAATACCGCAGATATGTAGATAGTATGAAAAGCTCCGTACTGACGGCTTTTTATACACCGCCAGAGGTCATAGATGCTATTTCCGCAACCTTGCGTGATAACGGTCTAAACATTGATAAATTCCTCGAACCCTCCGCAGGTATCGGTTCATTCGTACAATCCTTTTCAGAAAATGGGCAAAGTGTTACCGCTTATGAAAAAGACTTACTGACAGGCAAGATTTTACAACAACTTTATCCCGAAAGTAATATCCGTGTAAGTGGCTTTGAGGAAATTCCCGAAAAGGAACAAAACAGCTATGATGTTGTCGCAAGTAACATTCCATTCGGCGATACTTCCGTGTTTGACCTTTCCTATTCCCGAAGCAGGGACAGTGCAAAAGTACAGGCTGTCCGAAGCATACACAACTACTTTTTCCTGAAAGGGATTGATATGCTCCGTGAGGGTGGTTTGATGGTTTACATTACTTCACAGGGTATTCTCAACAGCCCGAAGAACGAACCGATAAGGAGGGCGTTGATGCGGGATAATAATTTGGTTTCGGTTGTCCGCTTACCCAACAACCTATTTACGGAATATGCAGGAACGGAGGTCGGAAGCGACTTGATTATTCTGCAAAAGAACATAGCAAAACAAAGTCTGACCGAAAGGGAAGATCTGTTTTGCCAAAGCAGGCAAACAGAATACAATACTCCGGGCAATGCACTCTTTCAGGACAGCACAAGGATTGTACATACCGACCGTAAATTAGATACAGACCCATACGGTCAACCTGCCTTAATTTATAAACACAAAGACGGTGTTGAGGGAATTGCCAAAGACCTCAAACAAATGCTTACCGATGATTTTGGAAAGCATTTGAATCTGAATTTATACAAAGGCGAACGGAACGATGAACGTGTAATACAAATTCCGGTTACACCTCCGGTTATCGAACCTGTAACCATTCAGCAAAACCCGCAACCTGTACCAACCCCTATAATCAATCGGGAAAGCCCACAGGAATTAAAACAGCTAAGCATCTTCGACCTATTTGAAAATGCGGACGAACCTGTAATGGTTGTTGCTCCGCCCAAAAGAACGACACAAGCCCAAAGGCAAAGCACTAAAAAAAGAAGAGGTACAATAGGTCGTCAGCCCGACTTGTTTAGTAGTGCAATGCAGCAACCTTATACGCTTCCTGTTACTAATAGATCCACTAGTGGAAATACATCTATCAATGGCAAAAAACAGGAGGCTATCGGCGACCTGTTTTCGGGGATCAACGGGAATGGCCAAGCTGATAAGCCAGCCGTTCCCGAACCTGCTCCTTATGGTGGCAAACTGCATCCGTTCCACCGTAACGATTGCCTTGTCGTGGAAAATGGTTGGATTGGTCATCTGCAAGATGTAGATACATCAGACGGTACGGCTGTTTTCCATCCTTTGCAGTTGCCACCTTTACAAAAAGCAAGAGCCGAAGCGTACATTGCTGTACGTGATGTTTACCAAGAGCTTTACAACAAAGAGGCAGAGCTTCAAGCCGAACACAAAGGAGAAAGGGAAAACCTTAACCGCCTTTATGATGCGTTTGTCAAAAAGTACGGCAATCTCAACAGTGCCGATAATGCCAAATTGATTAAAACAGATAGCTCCGGTAAGGAAATCCCTTATTTGGAGCGTGTCGTTGGTGGCGTGGTACACAAAGCGGATATATTTAGCCGTCCGGTAAGTTTCTCTACCGTAACCATAGCAACAGACAATCCCGAAGAAGCGTTAGCGGCTTCGCTGAACAAATACGGAAGTGTGGATTTGGACTATATGTCCGAAATCAGCGGTATGACGGACGATGCTTTGAAAGAAGCATTGCACGGTCGTATTTACTATAATCCTCTGCAAAAGGAATATGAAATAGCCGAACGCTGGATTGCAGGGAACGTAGTAGAGAAAGCCCAAGAGGTACAGAACTACATTGCAAACAATCCCAATGATACTGAAGCCAAAACAAGCCTTACCGTTCTGGAAGAAGCCCGACCAAGACGAATTGAGTTTGAGGAACTCGATTTTAATTTGGGCGAACGCTGGATACCCACTGGCATTTATGCCCGCTTTGCTTCACATCTTTTTGATACGGACGTACTCGTTCATTACTCTGAAAGCTCCGATGACTTTTCAGTAAAGTGCGACCGGAAGAATTTGCATATATGGGAAAAATACGCTGTCAAAGCTGAAAGCAGAACGTTTGACGGGATTGCCCTGCTCAAACACGCCCTTGTCAATACCACGCCTGACATTACCAAAAAGATTACGGTTGGCGACCAAGAGGTCAAAGTGCGGGATATGGAAGCCATACAAATGGCGAACACCAAGATTGATGAAATCCGTACCGCCTTTACCGATTGGCTCCACGCTCAAAACGATGAGTTTAAAAGCAGGCTGACCGACCAATACAACGATACGTTTAACTGCTTTGTCCGACCAAACTATGACGGAACGCATCAGGACTTTCCGGGCTTAGACCGTAAGGCATTGGGCATTGAAGACCTGTATTCGAGCCAAAAGGACACCGTCTGGATGATAAAGCTGAACAATGGTGCTATCTGCGACCACGAAGTAGGTGCAGGAAAAACGTTGGTTATGTGTACCGCTGCACAGGAAATGAAGCGTTTGGGCTTAGCCCACAAACCGATGATTATCGGGCTGAAAAGCAATGTTCACGAAATTGCCGAAGCCTACCGCACCGCTTACCCACACGCCAAAATACTGTTTCCAGGCAAAGAAGATTTTACTCCCCAAAAACGCTTGCGAATTTTCGGGGATATTAAAAACAACGAATGGGATTGTGTAATCCTCACACACGACCAATTCGGTATGATACCGCAGTCGTCCGAAATACAAAAGGAAATCCTCGAAATCGAATTGGATAGCGTAGAGCGAAACCTCGATGCACTGCAATCGCAAGGCAAGGAAGTTACCAGAGGGATGCTCGCCGGAGTAATCAAGCGGAAAGAAAACCTCGAAGTCAAACTTAAAACCCTGCAACACGATATTGAAAACCGCAAGGATGATGTAGTGGATTTTAAGATGATGGGTATTGACCATTTGTTCGTAGATGAAAGTCATCAATTCAAAAACCTGATGTTCAATACAAGGCATACAAGAGTTGCCGGATTGGGCAATGTGGACGGTAGCCAAAAGGCATTGAACCTACTTTTTGCTATCCGCACCATTCAGGAACGCATCAATGCGGATATGGGAGCAACTTTCCTTTCGGGTACAACTATCAGTAATTCGCTGACGGAATTGTACCTACTGTTCAAATACCTGCGACCACGGGCAATGGAAAAACAGGGTATTCACTCTTTTGATGCCTGGGCAGCCATTTATGCAAGAAAAACGACCGATTATGAATTTTCGGTTGCTAATAATATTGTGGCAAAAGAGCGTTTCCGCTACTTTATCAAGGTGCCGGAGCTTGCCCAATTCTACTCCGAAATCACAGATTACCGAACGGCAAAAGATATAGGCATTGACCGCCCCAACAAGAACGAGGTGTTGTATAATATACCGCCTACTCCCGACCAGGAAGATTTTATTAAAAAGCTAATGGAGTTTGCTAAAACAGGAAATGCAGAACTGTTGGGCAGACCTCCGTTAAGTCAAAGCGAAGAAAAAGCAAAGATGCTTATCGCTACGGACTATGCCCGTAAAATGTCGCTTGATATGCGTATGGTAAGCGGTGCGTATGATGACCGCCCCGATAATAAGGCTTCGCATTGTGCGACAAACATTGCCAAATATTACAACCAATACAACGCACAGAAAGGAACGCAGTTCGTTTTCTCCGATTTGGGAACCTACAAGCCGGGCGAATGGAATGTGTACTCCGAAATCAAACGCAAGCTCGTGGAAGACCACGGCATAACCGCACACGAAGTCCGTTTTATACAGGAAGCCAAAAATGATAAGCAGCGTAAGGAGCTTATCAAAGGAATGAACGAGGGTAATATCCGTGTGCTGTTCGGTTCTACAAGTATGTTGGGTACAGGTGTCAATGCACAGAAAAGAGCCGTTGCCGTTCATCATTTAGATACGCCGTGGCGACCAAGTGACCTTGCCCAAAGGGATGGCAGAGCTGTGCGAAAAGGCAATGAAATTGCCAAGTTCTTTGCAGAGAACAAAGTAGATGTGATTATCTATGCCGTAGAAAAATCACTGGATAGCTACAAGTTTAACCTGCTGTACAATAAACAGCTATTCATAGACCAATTAAAAAATAACAATCTCGGCAAACGAACGATTGACGAAGGCAGTATGGACGAAAAATCGGGAATGAACTTTTCGGAATATGTAGCTATCCTATCAGGAAATACCGACCTTTTGGATAAAGCCAAATTAGAAAAACAGATTGCCGGATTGGAAAGCGAAAAACAGGCATTCAACCGTTCAAAGTATAGTGCGAAGTACAAATTGGAAGACTATACGGCTGAACTTGATAAAGCCCAATCCCGTTTTGACCGTATGAGCCTTGATTGGAATAATCTGCAAGGGTGTATCCAAAAACGTTCGGACGGTACTATTGCAAATCCTGTGCAATTGGACGGCGTACCGCCCAATGCGGATATAAAACAAATTGGTGCAAGGCTCAATCAGCTTGCGGACAAAGCCCGCACCAGAGGTCAGTATGAAGAAATAGGAAGCCTGTACGGTTTTACCTTATTGGTTAAAACCGAAATGTCTGAAAAAGATGGTGTGGATTTACGGGTGAACCGCTTTTTGGTGCAGGGCGAGGGCAATATCAAATATACCTACAACAACGGTATCATCGCTAAAGATGAAAAGCTGGCTGCTGTGAACTTCCTTAATGCATTGGAGAAATTGCCCGGCTATATTGAGCAGGAGCAAAAGAAAATTGCGGAAATACAAAAAGATTTACCTGTTCTTCAGGAAGTCATAAATGGTACGTGGTCTAAGGAGAGCCGATTGAGTGAACTCAAAACGGAACTGGCTGCTGTTGAACGAAAGATACAGTTGTCTATCACTCCGGAAACGAAAGAAGAAGTTGTGGAGCAGAACGAAAAACAGAAAGAAACGCCAAATATTTCGGAGAGCATTGTACGGACGAAAGGTATTCATTTGCCACGTGGGGTATTGTAAGAAAGTCCATTACATTTCTTCTTTTTCATCCATTTTCTTGATTAGCGCATCACATAGGCTATCAAGGAATTTAGTTCGATTTATTTTTCGGGATTTAAGTTCCATAAACGTATGATAAAAGTCGCCCAAACTGATATTGAATGTACTCTCAAATGTTTTAGCAATAACTTTAATATCTGCATTCCCATTGTCAAACACTCCTTGTGAATGTAGGGCGTAAATCAATTCGGTTAATGCTGTTTTGCTTTCTGTCCAATTTAGAGAAGAACCATCTGACGACTTTTTATGATTGATATTATTTAGCTGATCTTCGAGATAAATTTGTATCAGATCATTGGCAATTATTTTTGCTACTTTATAGTCGTGAGAAGTGGAAAAGTTTTTGTCCGCCTCAAAATAAAAGGTGTCTAAACTTAACTTTATATCGTACTTGCCTTGTACAAATAGTTTCTCATCTATGAAAGTATTATTTGTACGGTAATATTTATGGTTCTACCACGAATTTAATGGAAAATATGCCCAAATAAAGGCGGTTAACAGTAGAGAACTCAAATGGGATGCTTTTAATTGAGCCTTTTGACGCCATTAGCTGGATAGTATTTCTAAATCCATACCAACTAGAATTTATGTTTTCCACTAACCTAAGGGTAGAACCATATTTATAAAATTCAAGATTGTTGTCAAAATATTTTTTGAGTTTTTTCAATTCATTGTTGAGGTATTTTCTGGTTACCTCTTTGATCGGAGATTCCAATGCTATATTTAGTTCAATGTCCTATACTCATTGGGCGTCATCCCCATTTTTTGTTTGAACAAACGGGTGAAGTGCTGTTGGTATTTAAACCCCAACTCATTGGCGATTTCGTTAATGGACTTATTAGGTTCAAATACCCTTCGTTTGGCCTCATCAATCAATTTTGATTGAATGTAATCCAGTGCGGTGTTGCCGGTTTCTTTTTTTATAAGGTCACCAAAATAATTAGGGGATAAACATAATTGCTCCGCACACCAAGTCACAGTTGGTAAGCCTAATGTTTGGCACTTATCGGATTGAAAATAGTCATTCAGGAGGTTTTCAAACCTCACCAAAATATCTTTATTGGCAAGGCTTCGGGTGATAAATTGCCGATCATAAAACCGCATGCAGTAATTCAAGAACAATTCGATATTCGATACAATTAACGTTTTACTATGTTTGTCCAGGTTTTGATCAATCTCATAAGCTATTTTCCCAAAGCAGTCATTTACAATGGCTCTTTCCCTTTTTGACAGATGTAAAGCTTCATTCACTTCGTAAGAAAAAAAGCTGTATTCCTTTATTTTTCTCCCTAAATCTGTTCCAGCAATCAGGTCGGGGTGGAATACAAGTGCCTTGCCCGCGGGCTTTATGACCTTGCCCTTGCTGTCTATTCCATAAATCTGGCCGGGGGCAATAAATACCAATGTCCCGTCCTCGTAATCGTAGGACTGACAACCGTACTTCATGTCGCCACATTTGATGTACTTCAAAAATATGGCATAAATGCCCATATATCTTCTAAAATACTGATAAGTGGGCATCTCATCAAAATCAACCACGCTGATAAGCGGATGGAGGGTATCAATGCCCAATGTCTCATTGTATTGTTTAACGGTGTCTATTCTTTCCACTTGTTCCATAACCTGTAATTTATCCTTACAAATTTACTAAATACATAAACGTGTGTTATTCTATTGGAGCAAAATCAGTGAAAGTGGTAAATAAATCCGTGTCCTGTATAAAAATGGTGCAATAGATAGTGTGTAATTTTGTAATGCTAATGAGCGATATAGGATTCTCGCTAAAAAATAGGATATGAAAAAAAAACGGAATTTAAAATCAATCGTGCTGATTATTGGTATTACATCAATAATGACAGCTTGCAATAATAACGATCAAAAAAGAGGCACGGAAATGATAGGACAAAATAATGCTTCGATTTTCCCCAAAGGCGATAGAACTCCGAAGGAGTATTTCAGTGGTGAAGCTTATTTAATTCTCTACAAAATTGCATTAAGTTCATCTCTATTAGATGTAACCAACCGAAGTTTGTAAGGGACTAATAGAGGTTTTTGATTATACAATGATAGTTATGCCGATGTGGCACACCAATTTCATCTGAAGGAATATCACTATTTCTACAGAACTGCCAAGATTACAATTTATCATTTATGAAAGGAATAGAACTAATAGAAAAAATGTTGGTAGATGAGTTCAAGTAGTTTGTTTTTAGGAGTTTGTTCAGTTACCCTTGGTACTAAATGCTGTAAGTTCGGGTCATTCTTGATAAGCTCTATTTCTTTTAAGGATATTTACAATATCACTTTTTATCTGATGGTAATTGCTTTAAATTTCCCGTTTTATTTTACATTTCATCCTCCTCATCCATCTTTCTAATCAAAGCGTCACGCAAACTGTCAAGGAATTTAGTTCGGTTTATTTTTCGGGCTTTAAGCTCCATAAACGTATGATAGAAATCGCCTAAACTGATATTGAATGTACTTTCAAATGTTTTGGCGATGGTTATTATATCTGCATTGCCAAATGCACCCTGCGATTGCAGTGCGTAAATCAATTCAGTTAATGCTGTTTTACTTTCTGCCCAATTTAAAGGGGATTTGTCAGATGGCTTCTTCTTATTGTTATTATTCAGTTGGTCTTCAACATAAACTTGTATCTGGTCGTTGGCAATAATCTTTGCCGCCTTATAATCGTGGGAAGTAGAAAATCTATCGTCAGTATCAAAATAAACGGTTTCCAAGCTCAGTTTTATATCGTATTTGCCACGAATAAACAGCTTATCATCAATAAATGAGTTATTCGTCCGGTAGTATTTATAAAATTCAAGATTGTTGTCGAAATACCTTTTGAGCTTTCTTAATTCTTCATTGAGGTATTTTCTGATTGCCTTTGTTCCATTAGGCTTTTTAGTTTCGATTTTATAAATGGCATTGTAGTAAATGAGCTTTGCAACAATAGCAGGTTTCTGATGTTTGAAAAAATGGATTTCTTCATCTATATTTTTAAAACCTTTTTTTAAGACAAATTCTTTTACTTCGGATAAAGAATTTACAATAAGGTGTATAACAGCTTCTATTCTTTGGATAGGGCAGTCGGTTTCAATCTCCAATTCGTTGATGACTGTTTCCAGCTTATGTAGCGTTTCATTATAAAATTTATCCATTTATTATTTTTTAAGTCCTGCTGTTTGGGGTATTCATAGAAAAACTAAATCAGCCTTACTTCCAAGCCAATACTACCGTTCCGAGAATGATAAGGCTCGCTCCGGCAAAAGTTTTTAACGTAAGCTGCTCGCCTAAAAACAGGACGGCGATGATGATTGTAAGGGCTACGCTTAGCTTATCAACGGCTGCCACCTGCGATACTTTTCCTAATTGCAGGGCTTTGAAATAGAATAGCCACGACAAACCTGTGGCTATTCCTGAAATAATAAGAAAAGTGATATTCTGTTTTGACAAAGTGCTAATTCCTTTTGCTTCGCCTCTTGCCATTACGATGCTCCATATCATTATCAATATGACCACCGTACGTATCCCGGTTGCAAGATTGGAATTGACGTTTGCTACGCCCAGCTTACCGAATATGGCGGTAAGTGCAGCAAACAAAGCGGATAATAAAGCATAAACTAACCACATAATAAACTGATTTAAAAATTCTGTACTAACCCGATACCGAAGCCTTTGTTCTGATAGTAAGGCATAACCAAAGTTGCCTTTTTCTTTTCCTTGCCAGTTAGCAAGCCATTGATTTTAGGAAAGAGCCAATAAGCCAGCTCCGTAGAGAGAATGCCAAATCCAGCTCCGGCTACCACATCGCTTACCCAATGTTTATCGTTTACGGTTCTGTACACTCCGGTAAAAACCGCAAGGGAATAACCCGAAATACTTAACCAAAAATTAGTGTCCTTATATTCCCTGAACATAAATTGAGCAGAAGAAAATGCGGTGGCGGTATGCCCTGAGGGAAAGGAAAGGTTATTGGAGCCGTCCGGTCGTTCTTCTTTTACAATGTGCTTTAACGGCAATACAAATGCGGCGGAAATCAGTTGCGATGTCGCATAGATAATCGTCCTGTCCCTGAAATTATGCTTGCCTTTTATCCCAACTGCATTCAAACCATATACCATTGCTGCCGGAGCATATTGGGTGTAGTTATCCAAGGTTATGTGCTTGGGCTGGTGTTCGCCTAATTCATCTCTTGTCGAAAAATTGAGCTGTTTCAACCCGTCACTTTCCAAGCTCACAATTCCATAACCGATGAAAATCGTTGGAGCGATAAGGTGCCTGTAATCTAATTTGTATGCTTTGTCATTAGTTTTGCCGATAATGCTATCCTGCAAAGCGATATTTGAATTGCGGATAGTATCTTGTGCGGCTACCCGAAAGGTAGTGGCCAGCACAAAGATGAGTACAATGGCGTTTTTATGTATTGAGCGCATTCTATTTTGTTAGCTTTATTTTTAACATTTCCATATTTACTTCTTTAAATTTTTGAAGCACGGTTTTTCCATACGCTGTATAGTAGCTATGTTGCTTTAGTAGGGCATAGTTTGTTTCGTCCCATTCCTCATTCGTATAAGTTTTACCTAAATAGGTTTTAAACTCCATTCTTAACCTACGCTCGTATTTTGAATAGTCGGTCTTTGTGAAATGGTACAAATCGGCATCTGCCAAAACTTCTTCTTCAGGCGATTTTGGGTTTTGCGGAAACCTTGTTGCTTCAATGCAAGCCAAAACCTGCGCTGTCTTTTCTTGCGGATAATTGTTCCTGTTCAGGAAATCCGCAGCTATGGTTTTGCTGCTGTCTTCGTGGTTGGTATAAGCAGTTGTATATCCGCAATCGTGAAACCACGCTGCCAGTGTTACTATCTCTGACTGCGTTGAGGAAAAACAGCTTTCCGTTGCAATTTCAATAGCAGCTTTCACAACATCCTGCGTGTGCATTACATTGTGAAAGCGCATACCATTGGGAAGTTTGCTGAGCAGAAGTTGCAGCACATAATCCCTTGCTCTGTCAATAATATTTTCTGTCATTGCCAATGATTTAAAACTTATAGCTGTACCCTAACCGGATAACCTGTGTTTCGTAGTAATCATCGCTGGTATAACGGAAGCCGGCTCCGTCTATCTTACGTTTGATGACCATTGTATTAAGCAAATCGGTAGCGTTGAAAAACAGCTCTCCTTTGCCTTTCTGTACGGATTTTTTAACTCCCGCATCAATCGAAAACCTCGACATTATTTTACCCTGCGGGATAATATCGGGTGCTAAATAGACGGCTGTCATTTGCGCATCCCATCCGTCAGCAAAGCGGAACGTATTGTTCAGTTTGAGGTTGCCCGATATGGCTGTTTGCTGCGCTGCCGAAAAAGTATTGGGTTCAGGGTACAGGTTCTGTACCGTGAACGCATCTATCTGGTTGCGGTAAATGTTCCCGTTGATGTTAAAGGAATAAACATCGGAAACCTTTTGGTTCAAAATAGCTTCCAAACCTGTATTGTAGCTCCTGCCTGCATTTTGGAATATGGCATATATTAAGTTACTGCCCGGCACGATGCTCGATATTCTTGTAATGGTTCCGTTTGCAAAACGATGATACAATGCGGAATAGAAATAACCATTGTTCCAGGTATTTTTATAACCTAATTCTAAGGAATTGGTAAATTGCGGACGTAATGCAGGATTTCCGACCTTGATGATTTCAGCATCATCATATTTCGGGAAAATACGGATATCCACTTCGTTCGGTCTGTCCACCCTGCGGTTATAGAATACCGAAAGTTTATTGTTATCGTTCAGCTTGTAAGCCAATCTCATATTCGGGAAGGGCTGTGTATAATGGTAGCCATCACTTTTGTAAGTGCTGTGATTAGGATTAACATCGTACTGGATTTTCACATACTCCATACGCAAGCCCAATTCCGCTTCCCATTTTTCGGTTTCAAAAACATAGTTACCATAAATGGCTGGTATCAGTTCCTTATAGTCTGCCCAACCTCCGGCATCCATATCCAAAACAGAATTGGCTCCCGGTCTGAACTCCATATTGGTTGGGATACTTCGATTTCTTAATTTGATACCTGTTTCAATACGTCCGTATTTCAACGGTTTGATATAATCTATATTGAAGTCATACACCTGCTCATCAGACAGCAGTTTAAAGGCATCTGTACCTGTGGATGAGGGCAGATAGTTATCATAAAAATATTGCTCGTCTTCCCTGTGAAAAGTATAGTTGAACCCAATATTCAATAAATGCCCTGCTTCCTTAAACTTGTGCTGGTAAGCTGCCGTAGCCATTGCCGTGGTCTTCAGCTCATCCTCTAAAAACTGCCAAAGGCGTAAACGTTGTGAAATATCCCCGTTGAAAAACGGCTGGTCGCCACGGTCAATGATTTTTTCGCTACCGAACATTCCCGAAACGGTCAATGTGTTCTGGTCATTAATGTTCCAGTCAATTCCTGCTTTGGTAGTAAGGTAGTTGGTATTCCTGTTCCGCTTCAACTGTGAATTGATAACCGTTCCATCGTCATAATTCCGGGTTACAAATTCATTTTTGTTCAGAGTTTGCGTGTAGAGATTATCTGCCTGCAAAAAGATATTCACTTTATCCTTCCTGTAATTCAGCGATACGGACGGATTGATTTTTGGCGTGAACGTATATTGCGGTCTGATTGTGGGAAGATTTTCTTTTCGAACCCAAAGTGAGCCTGTGCCGTAAGTAAAACCTACCTTACCATTTAATCCATCCTGCTTGTTCTTCTTCATTATGATATTGATGATACCTGCATTACCGTTGGCATCATACTTTGAAGATGGGTTATTGATAATCTCGATTTTATCAATAGCAGATGACGGAATGTTGTCTAATCCCGTTTGACTGCAAAAGCCTGTTAAAGCCGTTTGCTTACCGTCAATCAAAACCGTAACCTTATCATTACCCCGTAGCTGCACTTTACCATCCTGAACCGTAACGCCGGGCAGGTTTTGCATACTTTGCAAAACCGAGCCTCCGCTTTGGGCAACATTGTCGGCAACGGAATAGGTTTTTTTATCCAGCTTGTTGCTCACATCACTTGCCTTTGCAGAAATGGTAACACCTTCCAAAACGGTTGAGGTTTCTTCCAGTTCAATGACCGGAATATCCAAAAACGCTGAAAGGCTGCCGACAAATAAGGGTTGTTCCCTGTTCTCAAATCCCATAAATGAAATTTGCAAACGATAGTTGCCGGGCTTCACATTGGCAATGGAAAACCTGCCTTCATCATTAGTCACTGTTCCGGCTACAAAAGCACTGTCCTTTTCAGTTTTCACGACCACATTTACATAAGGAACCGCCGATTTATCCGCCTTATTTTTTACGATACCGGAAATGGTAACGGACGACACCTGCGCATTGGCTACCGAAGCTGCCAGTATGGAAATGAGTACAAAAAACAACCTTATTTTATTCATCTTCTTAGTCTTTAACCTCTTTTAAAAATTTACCTGTATTATCGAAAATCAGGTCTTTGCCTTTTACTTCTGCTTCGTAGGTTACAACCCCTTTACTGTCTGTAATTTTTGCCGCTTCTTTGATTTTTTGCCCTGCGTAGTGTTTAGCAACATAGGCTTTGGCATTAGCCGGAAGCTCATCAATTTTGATTTCCACTTCGGTTTCAAGAATTTTGCCCGAAGCATCAATCAATACAGAATAATCGGTTTCTCCTACTTCAAAACCTGCCTCGTAGTTGCCTTTCTCTTTTTCCCATTTCAAACCCTTTGCGTTGGGGTGACTTTTTTGCAGAGCTGATTTTACTGCTGCCGGAACTTCTTTGTCCGAAACTTTTTGTGCATTGGCGAATGACACACTTGCCACTGCTGCCAATAGAAATACTAATTTTTTCATTTTTTTCATTTTTTTTAATTGTTGAACACAAAATTCTAATAAGATTTAGAAGAAATTTAGAATGTTATAATTCAAACTTTGTTAATTGTTTTTCTTTGTAGCAATAAAATTCATATACAGGTTCTTTTCTGAATTGATAGACCTTTTCGATATATATTGTATCATAGTTTGGTTTTAACGCTGTGTATTTTTTATTAAGATGTGGTGGCAGTTCTTTGGCACTTATGGGTCTTTCAATTTCTAAACCGCCATCTATTGTATATTCTAACACGAGGTCTGTGTTTCGCCAGCTTACGATGGCTACATCTTTCCCTTGATTATGAATTGTAGCAAAGGCTATTTTATCCTGTTTAACAATTTTATCGGTTGTTCCCATAAGAAGGGTTATACCAGAAATAACCATTGCTCCGTACCCAATTTTTCTAAACAGGTTTTCGCTTAGATAGGGAAGAATATACTTAACCGTTAAAGAAGAAACAATGGTAGCGGCTGCAATAGCCAACCCCAGCCATAAAGCCATTTGTGAATACAGACCAAGAGAAATGTAAATGACCAGTTTAATGAAATGCAGAAACACCTCATTGGCAGCACGTGTAGCTACTATTTGTTCTTTTGTAAGTCCAAATTTTAGATAAAACCTATTAAACAAAAGCCCAATGGCTCCGGTAATGCCCGATACAAAACCTGCAAGAAACCCAATAATGGCAAGGATATATTTGGGATATGGCTTTTCGGATTGTGCCTCTTCCTTTTTTGACTTGAATAGCTGTGGTACATTTCCGATGAGAAATAAGGCAACGATTAGCTGTAAATAATTTGGGTTGATGTATTTTATCAAATAAGCACCCACTAACACAGCCGGAATGGAAAACGGTACAAACCAGAAAAAAATCTTATAGTTAATGTGCTTCTTAAAGACTACAATCCTGGATGCAGAACTTGTAAATGTTCCTATTGTTAATGAAAATGGGACTACTGATGTCGGTAAAAGTAAATTTAAAATGGGGATAAGAATAAGACTAGCTCCACCGCCACAAATAGCACTCATCCAAAAGGCGAGTATTGTTCCGAGAAACAATAGGGTTATTTTTATTATCATCTTTCAAAGAAATTACAGACGGTATGTTCAAATTAATAATACAAAACTGCAATGCCAATTTGAAGAAATTTAGAACTAGTGTTTATGCCGTGATTTTTACACAATCACAGGTTTTATAAGTCAGTATAATAATCTCACTCTGATACGAGGAATAATGCTATAAAAAGTAAGACTACGATTTACGGAGCCTTTTCAAAAATTTCAGGATTTTGAATAATTTTATTTTGTAGTAAATCTAACTTGATTTACTACGTCCATTTTTTTAATGCTCCTTTTCCTGCCCCATAAATGCGCCTTCTCCGGTATAGAATACCCCGATGGAAGTCTGCTCTTTATTAAGCTGTAATTCATATTGCTCGCCCCAACTGGTTATTACAACTTCCGCTTTTACAATCTTATATCCGGGATACCTTGAGGCAACATTGGCTTTAATTACGTCAGGAACTTTGCTGATAGTTATTACATATTCCGTTTCATACCAATTGCTATCCGGTTTATATTGGGCACTATGCTTGTTTCCGGTCATTACAAACTCCGCTTCCCAGGTATTGTCGCAATTTTTCTCCCATTTAACATTGGCAGCATTAGGAAATTTTTGCTTGAATGCGCTCTGAATATTTTCAGGAATTTTCTCTTCATCTTTTGTATTCTCTTTGCAAGAAGATAATCCTATAGCAGCAATTAAGGCTATTGCCAATACGTTTGATGGTCTTTTCATATTATTGTCATTTAAGATTATGGCAAAAGTATTTTTCAATTTGGAAGAAATTTAGAATACTATTTTCCAATTAAATAATGTACAATAAAAAATCCGAGCTACCTCGGATCCTTTATTGTGTACCATATTGTTTATTAAAATGCCTGTCCTATACCAAAGAAAAACAAGCCGTCCTCTTTGGATTTTCCGTAATCAAAATACAATACTGTTGATTGGTTCCAGCCAATTCTTAAACCTGCTCCGTATGAATATTTGATGTTCTGAAAATTCAAGTCCTGCCAACGGTCACGTACTGTACCCATATCAAAGAATGGTGCAACCGTGAACGATAAATGCTGTTTCCACAACGTGGTTTCAGCCAAACGTGTCCTCAATTCAAAGTTGGTAAACCACATCGACCTTGCCAGGAAACGGTTGGCTCTATAACCTCTCAAAGAGGCTTTACCACCCATTGCATTAATGCTTCCTTCAGGCGACCATTGGTCTTGGTATTCAAAGAATGGTGCATTTTTTCCAAATACATTCCCTATACCTGCACGCCATGCCAATACGGTACGTTTTCCGAATGGTAGTTTTTGGTAGTAACGACCTTGTATCAATAGCTTATCGAAGTCGAATTGCGAACCGATAAGTTTAGATGAATATTCATTGGCAATCTCGAAGTAAGCCCCTTTTGTCGGGTCAGGTTCAAAATCCCTCGTATCATAGATAAGAGCATTCTGAATAATGGAAACCCACCCGCCATCTACGCCTGAAATATTTCCCTGCTCAAAATCACGTCTTAACAATGATGTGCCGTTAGGTGCTTTGGTATGGCTTCCCGTTACAGGGTCAATCGCATCGGCTTCCATTCCCTCAAAGGTCTTTTAGCTCAAATGCTGTATTTCATATCCTCCCATTATACGCCATTTACCATTACCTAAAGCGTAATCGGCTTTAAGGTTCAGCATATATTCCGTTTCCCTGAAACGGTTGGAAAGCGCATCGGTCACAAAAGCTGCTTCGCCAACGCCTCCCGGACGTAACGTTTTCCTTGCCCTGTCGTATTCCTTGTAAGTAGAAAAAGTGGTGTTCTCGTCAGACGGAAGACGTAAATCTCCCAATGTGTTATCGGTAAGACCAAAATATAAGTTTGCCGGGTTTTGCTGCGCTTGGAAATCTATCTTAAAACGCCATCGTGTTCCTTTGTAATAAGGCACGTCCAATGATAAAGCCAGTTCCTTTGCGTTAGAGGTGTACCACGCTGCATTGGCTTTTAATTTCATCAGGTAAGGTGTATAGGCAAATAATTCATTGTCCCTTTTACCGTTCCATATTACGTTCGTTCTTACGCCGAACCCAAATCCTGTTACCGGGTCTGAAGAAATGTCGGGAAGTCCTGTAACAAAGGTTCCTTCCCGTTTTTTAGCAAGGACTTCATCGCTCATCCGTTTGGATTTGATAAACGATAAACTGTCTTTTTTAACTGTAATGGTGTCCTGTGCTTCTACTGCAAAAGGTGCAGCTAATGTGGCAATAATTGATGCTAATTTCTTCATATTTAAAACTTAGAATTTTACTGTCTGGCAAAAAAACAAACAGAATTAGAAGAAATTTAGAATTGGGTTTATGTCTTTTTGCTACCGAAATAGATATTTCCTGCAATCAATAGATAGATTAATCCAGCTAAAAAGCCGCCCAATACATCAGTAAACCAATGTGCGCCAAGATACACTCTTGATACAGCTCCTAAGAAAATCATTGCAAGGCATACCAGCATACCTATTATTTTCGATACAGGATGTTTGTTAATTGTTCGCAGCAAAATGAATATGAATGCACCAAAGAAAGCGGTGTAAAACAATACGTGACCGCTTGGGAAACTTTGGTAATGGGTTTCTTCAAGAATAGAAATAAAGTCCTTTGTTGGTCGGGGTCTGTTTATCAGTGTTTTCAGTACCCACGCAATACCACCGGATATTAAAGTAGATAGCATTAGTAAAGCATCTTTTTTACGCTTTAACAACAGGAAGCATAAAGCACTGCAACCGACCAGCACCGCCGAAACCCTAATCCTGCCAAACCAGCTCACAGCTTTCATAAAGCTGTCAAGAAAACCGTTTTGCTTCTCCTGTATTTCTTCTGATATATGTACGTCAATGTAGTGTGGCTCTGTGAGCATCACATAGGCAGCCAAAACACTAAACCCTACAAGGAATATCGAAAGGGTTGTCCAAATAATGGTTTTTTTATTCTTGTTCAGGAATGGCAATATGTTCTGTTATTGGATAAACAAAAATTTATCGTTAAAATAATTTTTCATAGAAATATGGTAGGTATATAATAAGTCCAACAACCAATGCAGTCAGCGCAGCAAAAATTACTGCACCAGCGGCAATATCTTTTATTACGGCAATTTTCTTATGATGGTCGGGATGGATAAAGTCACATAGTTTTTCAATGGCTGTGTTAAGCCCTTCGATACTTAGCACAAGTCCGATGGTCAAAATCTGGAAAAGCCATTCTGTTTTTGTAATGCCAAACAAAAAGCCAAAAAAAATCGAAAGAATGGCTATAATGAACTGTGCTATAACTGAGTGTTCAGTCCTGAGCAATAAAAAAGCTCCTTTAAAAGCATATCGGAAACTTTTTAGTCTGCCCTTAAAAAATCCGTTTTCAGTTTTATTCATTTGGTTGCTTATTAGAAATCAAGAATATTAGAGCTGGTCTATTATTTGCAGAAATATATTAAGCCAGTAATTAGGATGGTAATTAAGCCCGGCATCCCCAAAGCGGACAATGATTACATTTTTCTTAGGATAAACGTACAGGAACTGCCCATATAGCCCTTGAGCATAAAAGCTACCGTAATTGAGTGGTCCAATGCCCCAATTGTTGTTATAAAAATGCCGATTTCCATTGGCGGGGTCAGAATGAGTAGAATAGTCAACCCAATTTTTTGAAACAATTTGTTGGTCATTCCATTTTCCTCCATTAAGGTACAGTCTTGCAAATTTCGCAAAGTCCAGTGTTCTGCCTTGCAAGCAACAAAATGTCTTTTCAAGAGCTAAACTATCGTTTCTGTCTAAACTCCAATATAATGGAGCTTCGGTTCCCAAAGGCTTCCATAGTTTTTTTTCCAAATATTGAGAAACACTGCTTCCGGTAGTTTTTTCCAGTATAATACCAAGCAACAGCGTATTGGCACTGGAATAATTAAAACGCTTAACCTTTGAATATTCTAAGGTCAAATGAGAAATTTGCTTTCTCAAATCGGTACTCCAAAAAAATTTAATATTATCAGCTTTAGTGAATTTTATTCCTGAAGTGTGATGCAGGAGGTCACGGATTGAAATTTGGTTCCATAAAGGTCTATCTCTAAATTCAGGCAAGTAGTCTGTTATTTTATCATCAATGCTTTTGATATTTCCTTCATCTATTGCAATGCCGATAAGAGTAGAGATAAATGGTTTTGCAATGGAAAAACTTGAAACTGAAACTGTGTCCAAATCATCTTTAAACTTTTCGTACAAAATCGTATCGTTGCGGATAATGACAAATGAAATGGTTTTATGCAGTTGTACCAGACTATCAAGCGAAACATCGGTTGGATTGAAGTCCCTATTGGTTACGCCTATTGTTTTTCCAAGCTCGTAATCCTTTGTGGGTTTATAAAAGTTGAAAGTCGTATCAGAGTTTTCTATTTTTCTTTGAGGAAATATTTTATGACTGTTTTGCTTTGGGATTTTAGTATAGTGTAATGCGGTGCAGCCCGTACTAAAATAGAGTAGTAAGAGCAAAGCACATATATTAATTAGTTTCAGCATTATGATAAAGTTTACAAAATCTATGTGTACTAAAATTCACATCCCTTACTTATTCATTTTGGTATTAAAATTCTTTATACGCTATGCAAAAAAAAGAACAGATTTAGAAGGAATTTAGAACTGACTTTCTTATGAATTATTTAAAATCGGATATATCCGGCAATTCATAAAACAACACTCTCGTCAGCACACCCATAAATGCACATCAGCAAAGTAAGATGCTATTTAAAAATGTTCATCTTCTCATCATAAATTGGACTTTGTATGTTCAAAAAATTTAAAACACTATGAAACACATAGTTTTGAGATAAAATATCATTGGGGTTTCGTTGTTTTAAATTCTTATTTGAAGTCCATACTATAAAAGGAATTTCATATTGTTCTTTAGGAGCAAAACTTATAGGCACGCCGTGCATATATAAGTTTTTTTCTCCTAAAGACTCGCCGTGGTCTGAAACAAAAAACATTGCGCTTTTATACTCTTTCAATTGTTCTAAATCCTCAATCACATTGTGCAGGATATAATCAGTATAAACAATAGTGTTGTCATAAGCATTGATTAGTTCAGCTTTAGAGCAGTTCGCCAATTCAACGCTATTACATACAGGTTTAAAAGTTTCAAACTGCGGAGGATATTTCTTACTGTATGTTGGCCCGTGGCTTGTGCTGGTATGCAATACAATCAGTATTTTATTTTTTTTACTTGCCAGTATTTGCTCTTTTAGTCCGGTTAAAAGCACTTCATCATAATTACATCCATCGCCTTTGCAATCCTTGACTAAGGTATCCCTGTTTTGGTATTTCCTGATATGAACTGGAGGTTCTCCCCAGTTCGTAGTTCTCCAAACAACCTCTACATTGTTCCTGTACAAATAATTCGGTAAGATTTCATATAGTTCATCAGTATTTTTGTGTTCCAAAATACACTTAACACCCGCCGTGGTATATGTCGCACAAGATGTTGCTTGAAAACTGCTTAAATTCTCCGTCTTTGAAAGTAGTGGATTAGTATTCTTTTTATACCCGTACAAAGAGAAATTTTGACTTCTTGCAGATTCGCCAATTACTAAGACGACAACTGCCTTTTCATTGTCTTTAATTGTAGCATCAGGTAGTAAAATTTCTTTTTTATTTTTTTGATGTTTGTGGATATAAAAAAGAGCGGTGTTGACGGAATAAGACCAGGGCATTGCCAACCCTCCTAACTGCTTTGAATTTTTATCAATCCATAGCCAGTTGCTGGCATTTGCAAACGCAACAAGAATGATAAATAAAAGAGCAAGCGAAGAAGTGATTAAAAACTTCTTCAAGGTTACATTCACTATTTTAGCTTTGATGATGTAAAAGGCGGGGACTACACCGAGAAAAAAAATGTACAATATTAATTTTAATGAGAAAAAACTACTGGCTTCATCATAATTGGTATTGAGTACATTGCCAATCATAGTTCCGTCTATAATAACACCATAGGTATTGATAAAGTAAACGGCTACCGCATTGATGATAAACACCAAGACCAATAAAAATTTTCCGACAATACGGGACAGAAAAAATACAAGGTAAAAGACAAAAGCATTTGCGACCAACATCAGAACTACCAGGCTAATGATAATAATGATACCGTTAAAACTTTTATGGTGGACATTCTGAAAAACAAATTTGAAAAACGGGAAATGGAAGAACAAAAAGTTAACGAAACTCATAAGTAAAGCGAACTGTGTCAGCTTCAGATTATAAATCTGCATTAGCTTCAAATTATTTTTTAACATAAATGGTGAGAATTTTATAAAGTGAAACAACAAGACTGATAAGTGCCAAATAGAAGACAATCAAATTCTCGTTATTTATTTTTATGATGATTAAGGCGCACGCAGCGATAAAGGATAAAATAAGTACAGGAAAATATTTTTTGTTACCAAGCCAGTTCAGGATTTTATATTTTCTACTGATAAAAATCCCGGTAAGCCCCGATAGATAGCCGATAATGCTGCCTATAATAACATCCAGTGGATAATGCGCCCCAACACCAACTCTTGTAACCTGAATTCGATAATTAAAAAGCGTACAATTGGTTAGTTTTTACCGTTTGATATTTGATTGAAGGTTTCTTAGGGAAGAAACTGTATGCTGCT
>NZ_SMBZ01000037.1 GCF_004342685.1 Sphingobacterium alimentarium | reverse complement strand
CTTGCACAGTAGTTGTTCCATCATAGAAAAATAGAAATCTACGCATCGTTGATGATTTAGCTTCTAATGTGTACGACGTATTGGGAGCTAAATCAATTAAAGCGACCCCCACATGATTGTCTGGGTTTTTGGCCCAGGAATAGGGTAAGGGCTCAATAGATTTAACACCATTATATTCCCCTAAAATTACTTTCAAATTCACCCCTTCAGAAACCTGTGCTACAGGGATTTTTTCATGCCAAAGCATTTTGTATTGCGGTTCTGTCATTTTACTCGCTGCCGGAAGATTAATCCAGATTTGAAACAACCGTAATGGATTTGGTTTGTCCTCATGGATCAATGGAAACATTTCACCATGTAAAACGCCCGAACCTGCGCTCATCAGTTGCACGTCCCCTTCACCATATCGTCCCTTTGAACCTTTCGAATCAAAGTGATCCGCATAACCTTCGTCAGCTATCGTAATAATCTCAAATCCTCGATGAGGGTGGAAGGGAAAACCAGGGATTTCTTTTCCATGATACATGCGCCAGTCTGCGTCAGGATTAAAATCATTACCCAATTGATGGCCATTTAAAGAAGCCTTAGGGCCGAATTTACCATTGCCTTCTGGATATTTATCATAGTGATATGCACCCATGATATAGGGGTCACCAATCGGCAATCGGCCTGACACTTTTTGAATATTTTTAACGCTCATTTTTTACCTTTCTGTTTACAATAACTTATCAAACCCTATGCCGTATTGCAACAAAAGTTGATTGGCTTACTTTTATATCCTAGTACTAATTTACAAGGCCAATTAATGGATAAATAGTGCTTTCAATATGCGCTTGCTCTATTAATTTGGACAACTCTTTTACTTTTATAGGGTTTGAGTCTGCCAAATTGTTCTTTTCATATGGATCTTTGTCAATATGATAAAGCTCATAATAAGAATCTTTAGGTGTTTTTACTTTTTGTTTGATCAATTTCCAACCATCGGCTAGGACAGCTTGTCTACCTCCATCTTCATGAAATTCCCAATACAAGTATTTATGTTCTTTCTGTGTTCCTTGTTTTAATAGGGTAGGCAAAAATGAAATACCATCATTACGTACAGAGGGAGATGTTTTGCCCAGTTCAACTAAGGTATTATACACATCCCAAAATGCAGCAATGTGACTGATATGTTGGTTTGGTGCAATTTTGTTTTTCCAATTAATAATTAGTGGTGTACGAATACCGCCTTCATGCAGTGAACGTTTTACACCTTTAAAACCTGCGGTGCTGTTAAAGAAATCAGGATCAGCACCACCTTCACGATGTGCACCATTGTCGCTGGTGAAGAGGATAATTGTATTTTCTCGTAGTCCGAGTTCATCTAGTTTGGCAATTATTTGCCCTACATACGCATCCATACGTGTCACCATAGCAGCAAAAGTGGCTCTTGGCTTCTCCACTGATGCGTAGCCACCTACCGTGGCATTTGGACCATAATCTTCACCTTGATGGGCTTTCTCGGGAAAGGCATTTTCATACATCTTATAATATTCATCTTCTGGACCTACCAATTCGGCATGCGGTAACACGGTAGGTACAAAAAGAAAGAAAGGTTTTTCTTTATTGTCTTCTATAAATTGTAATATTTGTTCTTGAATCAATGTTGGAGCGTAATGAACTTTATTCGTCAAATCATTTCCATTTAGAACAATTCGCTTTTTATTATGCCATAGATGAGTTGGGTAGTAACGATGAGACTGTCTTTGGCAATTGTATCCATAGAAAGTGTCGAAGCCCTTTAAATTTGGGTCCCCACTCGTGCCTACCATGCCCAATCCCCATTTTCCAAATGCACCAGTTGCATAGCCCGCTTGTTGTAAATCCATGGCAAATGTGCGAATAGAATCAGTCAATGGTTCTTGTCCTTCGGGTTCAATTTCTTTGTTGCCACGCACATAGGTGTGGCCTGTATGCATGCCTGTCATCAATGAAGCCCGCGATGGCGCACAAACAGATGTTCCCGCATAAAATTGGGTAAACTTAGCTCCATCTTTTGCTAGTTTGTCCAGATTGGGTGTTTTAATCTTTGTCTGTCCATATACGCCTAAATCACCGATGCCTAAATCATCCGCCATGATGAACACAATATTGGGCTTTTGCGATTGAGCGTATATTGAATGGGAAAGAAAGATTATGAGTACTGTAGATAATATTAAGTTGTTTATCATTTTAGTAATGACGATAGTTATATCGTAAATATAACTTAATTATTAATAGAGTGAATAAAAAAGGTTCTTTCCATTTCTGAAAAGAACCTTTTTTTATTTAAAGGAGAATTATGAAATATTATCCTTCAGCTTTATTTAAGAATACAAACTTACCATCAAAAACATCCAATTGAATTACTGAATCCGAAGTCACTTTTCCGGCTAGAATTTCTTTCGACAATTCATTCAAAATGCGTTTTTGGATCACTCGTTTCAATGGACGAGCACCATATATTGGATCGTATCCCAATTGTGCTAACCAATCTAACGCCTCATCTGTAGCTGACAAGAAGATGTTCTGTTCTGCAAGTTGCTTGGTGACGTGATTGAATTGCATGCGCACGATATCACCAATTTCATTTCTGCTCAGCGGAGTGAACATAATAATCTCGTCAATACGATTCAAAAACTCCGGACGAATCGATTTCTGCAATAATTCAAAAACTTCGTCTTTCGTTTTTGCAACGACTTCATCCCGATTTATATCTGTCAACGAAGAGAAGTTCTCTTGTATAATATGCGAACCTGTATTGGAAGTCATAATAATGATTGTGTTTTTGAAATTCACCACACGACCTTTGTTATCTGTCAAGTGCCCATCATCCAATACTTGCAATAAAATATTGAATACATCAGGATGCGCTTTTTCAATCTCGTCTAACAAGACTACTGAATAAGGACGGCGACGTACAGCTTCAGTCAATTGACCACCTTCATCATAACCCACATATCCTGGAGGCGCACCGATTAGGCGGGAGACCGAATGACGTTCTTGATATTCGGACATATCGATACGTACCAAGGCTTGCTCATCATCGAATAAGAATTCAGCTAAAGCTTTGGCTAACTCAGTTTTACCTACTCCGGTAGTTCCTAAGAAGATAAAAGATCCTATTGGACGTTTTGCATCACTTAATCCTGCGCGTGAACGACGAATCGAATCTGAAATAGCTTCAATAGCCTCCTCTTGTCCGGCCACACGTTTGTGCAATTCGGCTTCCAGATTTAAAAGCTTTTCACGCTCAGATTGTACCATTTTGCTCACAGGAATTCCAGTCCAGCGAGATACCACATCGGCAATATCTTCAGCCGTTACTTCTTCCTTCAGCATGCGCGAACTCTTTTGCTTTTCGTTAAGTTCTGCTTTAAGTTTTTCTACAGTATCTTGGGCCTCTTTAATCTTACCATAGCGCAATTCTGCTACTTTACCATAGTCTCCTTGGCGTTCAGCTTGATTAGCTTCTAACTTGTAGTTTTCAATATTCTGAACCTCCTGATTGACGCGATCTACCAAAGTTTTCTCAGATTGCCACTCCGCTTTTAGAGCATCTCGTTCCGAAGATAGGTTCGCTATTGTCTCAGAAAGTTCCGCAACTTTTTTCTCGTCTTTCTCACGTTTTATCGCTTCACGTTCAATTTCTAACTGCATGATACGACGATCCAATTCATCCACAGCTTCCGGAACAGAATCCATTTCCAAACGAAGTTTAGAAGCCGCCTCATCGACCAAGTCAATCGCTTTATCTGGTAAAAAACGATCTGTAATGTATCGCTGTGATAATTCAACCGCTGCGATGATGGATTCATCGAGAATACGCACCTTATGGTGTGTCTCGTATCGTTCTTTCAGCCCACGTAGGATTGAAATAGCATCTTGCGTGTCAGGCTCGTCTACCATTACTTTTTGAAAGCGGCGCTCCAGTGCTTTATCTTTCTCAAAGTATTTTTGGTACTCATTCAAAGTTGTAGCCCCGATAGCACGCAGTTCACCACGAGCCAAAGCTGGTTTTAGTATATTCGCTGCATCCATAGCACCTTCGCCGCCGCCAGCTCCCACTAAAGTGTGGATCTCATCAATGAAAAGAATGATCTCTCCATCCGATTCCGAAACTTCTTTGACCACGGCTTTCAGTCGCTCTTCGAATTCGCCTTTGTATTTCGCTCCGGCTATCAGTGCGCCCATATCTAGGGAGAACACGATTTTAGACTTTAAATTTTCTGGTGCATCGCCTTTGATAATACGGTGCGCAATACCTTCAGCAATTGCTGTTTTACCAACACCTGGTTCGCCGACAAGGATTGGGTTATTTTTGGTGCGTCGCGATAGTATTTGCATCACGCGACGGATTTCTTCGTCACGACCGATTACAGGATCCAATTTTCCTGATTCTGCAAATTCATTTAGGTTGCGTGCGTATTTGCCCAAAGCATTATATGTTGCTTCAGCATTTGGGTCCGTTACTCTATTATTTCCTCTCAATTCTTTAATCGCTAATTTTAAATCTTTTTCATTAATACCTTGGTCTTTCAGCAGATTTCCCACCTTATCTGAAGAGGAGAGAAGTCCAAGTAAAAGATGCTCTAATGAAACATATTCATCGTTGAATTCTTTCAGATAGCTCTGCGCCTTTTGCAGTACATTTGCTGAATTATTGCTCAGATAAATATTACTTCCAGATACTTTTGGAAGCGCTTCAATTTGTTTATCCGCTTCACTGTTGATGTAATTCGTATTGGCGTTCAATTTTTTTATCAAATGTGGAATCACATGTTCATCCACACTCAATAATGCCTTTAATATATGTGCTGGTTCAATAGCTTGTTGCTGATTGCCGGCAGCAATTTCAGAAGCCTTTTGAATGGCTTCTTGTGCTTTGATTGTATAATTGTTAAAATTCATATGCTGTTTTCCTTTTTGGGTTTACATGAATGAAATAACAATCTTAGTGCCTTAACTGTTTTTGAAGAATAAATCGGAAATTTTGTCTGTTCTGAATAAATTAATGTGTCAAAATTGCATCTTTCGCTTTGGTGACTGGGAAATTTTGACAAAAAAATAAAGCGCAAGTATTATCTTGCGCTTTCGATTTTCAATATGGACTATATATTAGCCTAAATAAGATTTTAGAATTTTGCTACGAGAAGTGTGACGTAGACGTTGCAAAGCTTTGTCTTTGATCTGGCGTACACGCTCTCTCGTTAGATTAAATTTTTCGCCGATCTCTTCAAGGGATAGCGGATGGTTGGATCCTAAACCAAAGAATAATACGATAATCTCTCTTTCTCTTTCTGTGAGGGTAGATAGGGATCTTTTGATCTCTTCAGACAATGACTCATCGATCAATGAACTATCTGTATCTGGGTCTGAGTTTTCTAATACATCCAATAATGTATTCTCTTCACCTTGTACAAATGGAGCATCCATTGATACGTGTCTACCTGAATTACTCAATGTATCCGAAACTTTATCTACTGTAGTTTCTAAGATATCTGCTAATTCTTCTGGAGAAGGCTCGCGTTCGTATTCTTGCTCTAATTTGCTGAAAGCTTTGCTGATCTTACTTAATGATCCCACTTGGTTAAGTGGTAAACGTACGATACGTGATTGTTCAGCGATAGCTTGCAAAATAGACTGACGAATCCACCACACTGCATAAGAGATGAATTTAAAACCTTTTGTCTCATCAAAACGTTTTGCTGCTTTTATAAGGCCTAAGTTACCTTCATTAATCAAGTCACCTAAAGTAAGACCTTGATTCTGATATTGCTTAGCAACAGAAACGACGAAACGTAAGTTGGTTTTAGTCAACTTCTCTAATGCCACCTGATCCCCTTCGCGAATACGTTGCGCTAAGATTACTTCTTCTTCAGCAGTAATCAAGTCAACTTTACCAATTTCATGTAAATACTTGTCAAGAGATTGTGATTCACGATTCGTGATCGATTGTGTAATTTTGAGCTGTCTCATTAATTTTTAAACCTTTTTTCTGGATGTTGCAAAAATACTAATTATTTTATTCGTTTTGTGTAATAAAAGTGTAATTTATTACTTCATAATGAGGGAGTTATAAAATAATGGAAATGTAATACTATACATCAAAAATCATTCCAAAGATTTTATATTGTAATATAAAAAATCAATTATAAAGCAATAAAAAATGTACTTAATAATAAAACCTTTTTTGGTCTAAAATGTTCTAAACCATAGAAAAGAAATTATAATCGTACTATAATGAAGAAATTGGTAATACGTTTGGATCAAGTTATGGCGAAGAGACGCATGTCACTCAATGAATTAAGCTCGCACGTTGGAATCACACTATCAAATTTGTCTATACTGAAGAATAACAAAGCTAAAGCCATTCGCTTAAATACATTGGCAGCCATCTGCGAAGCATTAGACTGCCAACCTGGAGATATCATTGCTTATGAGGAAGATTAATTCATTTATCATTCTTTCTCAAAACGATATCCTTTTAGAAATTCATTGATTTCCATTCTTTTTTTTCCTTCAATTTGAATGGTTTTCAAATTGATGTATCCATCCTGGGTTGCAAATCGCATATAAGTCTTCCCATCACTGACTACCTTACCCGGAGTTAGCGTATGGGACTCCCTCATCTTTTCGCCTTCGAATATTTTAAACATTTTATCATTCAGATAAGTAAAGGCAGTGGGATAGGGGCTTAATCCCCGAATCTGATTATATACCTGATCTGTGGAATTATCCCAATCAATCCGACAATCCTCTTTAAATATTTTAGGAGCGTGTTTCAATTCTTCCACAGCTATATCTTCTTGAGGGATAGGATTAAGTGTATTGTCTCTTAATCCTTTTATTGTTTTAATTAAAGTTTCCGCACCCGCATGCATGAGTTTGTCGTGTAATATTCCCGCATTATCGGTGTCGGCTATCTCCACTTGTTGTGCCAGTAGAATATTTCCCGTGTCGATTTCATGTTGGAGTAGGAAAGTCGTTACGCCCGATACTTTTTCGCCATTCATCACGGCGTGATTAATAGGAGCAGCACCTCTATATTGTGGCAATAGCGAAGCATGCACATTGATGGTGCCTCGTGGTGGCATATTCCATACTATCTCCGGCAACATGCGGAAGGCTACCACAACCTGTAAATCTGCCTGATAGGATTTTAACGTTTCAATAAATTGAGGGTCTCTTAATTTCTCGGGCTGTAAAACGGGCAAATTATTCGCTTCTGCAAAAACTTTTACCGCCGATTGATGCAGTTTTTGACCTCTACCAGCCGGCTTGTCTGGAGCTGTTACCACGGCAACTACTTGTTCTCCAGCATCAAGCAAGGCCTTCAAAGAAGCCACTGCAAAATCCGGAGTACCCATAAATACAATACGCATATTTTTAACTTACTTTTTGATTCAAAACAGTATGGCAGGAATTTGTCAAGTGCCAAAAATTATTAACTTTGCGAAGTTACAAAATAATATTGCAGGTTGAATTTTCCTTTATATTTAGCTAATAGAATCAATGTAAAAGGTCAGCGCACTTTTTCGAAGCTTATTGTTCGCGTAACAATAGGAGCTTTGGCTATTGCTATTATCGCGATTTTACTTTCTGTTGCGATATTGCGCGGCTTCAAGGAAGAAATTACAACCAAACAACGCGGTTTTTTTGGTGACATAATAGTTACCAAGCAAACTTTAGCGGATTATGAACTTACCCCTGTGCTGCTTACGGACTCGCAGATCAATCAGATTTTAAATACCCAAAATATAGAATCCATTCACGGCTTTGCCACCAAAGTAGGCGTTATTAGTGTCAACGATGAAGTAGAAGGAGCGATGCTCAAAGGGGTGGAGGCGGATTATGATCAGCGCTTTCTGAAAAGTAGTTTGGTCGACGGCGATATCTTAGATCTGAAAGCTGAAAATGCTGAGCAGCAGCTTTTAATATCACATTACCTCGCCAATCGCTTACATTTAAAAGTCGGCGATGATGTGATTATGTCTTTTGTGCAAGATAATCGCACACGCAAACGCAAATTTCTGATTAAGGGAATCTACCGCACAAATTCTGATGACTGGGACAAGAATTATGTAGTGGGATCTATTGATATTATTCGCAAGCTGAATCAGCTTCTTGTCAACGAAGCCGGTGCGTATGAAATACGCGTGAAGGACTTTAGTCAATTGGCAGCAACCACACATGCGATTAATGAGGAATTACCGATAGTCCTCAAAGCGACTAATGTCATTGAATATTGGGCGGATGTGTTCAACTGGCTCGAAATGCTGGATATGAACGATGATATCATTTTCGTACTTATGGTCATTGTGGCTGTCATCAATATGATCAGTTCTTTGCTGATAACTATTCTGGAGCGAACGAATATGATTGGCATATTGAAGGCCTTAGGGATGAATAATACTGCATTAAGAAGAGTGTTTATGCTCAATTCGATGTATGTAATAGGTTATGGTCTGCTGATCGGTAATGCTGTGGCGTTGATTCTATATTTTTTCCAACGTTCGACACACTTTTTCAAATTGGATCCAAGCATCTATTATTTAGAATATGTTCCTATGCATATTGATATGTTTACCTTGCTGATACTCAATATTTCTGTGGTCATTCTCGTCTTCCTGACGACTATTATTCCGTCGATGCTTATCACACGTATCTCACCTATAAAAACCATTCAGTTTAAATAATATCGCGTATTTTTTTCTTCTTATACTATCTTTTTTCGTATTTTGATTGCCTAGTATAACTTTATTTATATTGAAGTAAATAAATCAAGAAATAAATGAATAACAACGTAATTGAACATATTCTGGATGCTTTTAAAGCGCCTCTTACAAATCCCGTTTTAATATTTTCTTTAGTACTACTAATTATATTGTTATCACCTATCTTGTTAAGGCCAATTCGCGTACCAGGTATAATAGGACTGATCCTGGCTGGCGTTGTGATAGGTCCACATGGGTTGAACTGGCTAGAAAATAACTCTGCAGTAAATCTTTTCTCAACCATTGGTTTGCTTTATATCATGTTTATTGCTGGTCTTGAGCTTGATATGAATGAGTTTAGGAAGACAAAACATAAAAGTGCTTTATTTGGATTCTTTACTTTCATCATACCGATCACAATTGGCTTTCCTGTGTGTTATTATATATTAGGCTACGGTGTATTACCAAGTGTATTGATAGCGAGTATGTTTGCTACACATACATTAGTGTCATATCCAATTGTAAATCGATACGGTATTTCCAAGCATGAGGCTGTCGCTATTACCATTGGTGGCACGATACTAACCGATACAGCCGTGCTTATCATATTGGCTGTTATCACGGGAGCATCTCATGGTAATATTAACCAACAATTCTGGGTTACACTGGGTGTCTCGTTTGCGGTATTTCTGTTTATAATGTTTGGTATCATTCCACGTATAGCCAAATGGTATTTCCAAAAAGTGGAATCCGAGAAAACAGGGCATTATATTTTTGTCTTGACGGTCGTATTTTTCTCCGCTTTTATGGCCGAAATTGCAGGGCTGGAACCTATCATTGGTGCGTTTGCGGCAGGATTAGCCTTGAACAAGCTGATACCACATTCTTCAGCCTTGATGAATAGAATCGAGTTTATCGGTAACGCGATTTTTATTCCTTTCTTTCTTATATCGGTGGGGATGATTGTCGATATCAGTGTGTTGTCAAAAGGTCCTACAGCTTTAATCGTAGCAGGAACGCTCACTGTAGTAGCCGTATTTGGTAAATTCCTTGCTGCGACCGCTACGCAATTGACATTCAAATATTCCACTAGCCATCGTAACTTGATATTTGGCTTGAGTAATGCCCACGCAGCAGCGACACTAGCCGTTATTATGGTGGGATATAGCAATAATATCATCGATGAGAATGTCCTTAATGGCACAATTGTACTCATTCTGTTCACCTGTATAATTGCGTCTATCGTCACAGAGAATGCCTCAAAACGGGTAGTCAGAGAAGGACATCAGGATGATAAGCATATTGAACACGTAGAAGAATCAGAAGAACAGATTATGATTCCGATTGCCAATATCAACAATATGGAGCCAATTCTGGATTTTGCGACACTTATCAAATCCAAAAAATCGCCTTATCCGATGAATATTGTAAGTGTTGTACCTAATGATGTGCAAGCAGAGAAAAATTTGGTTGAAGCTAAGCGCAATTTGGAAAACACAGCAAAATATGCTGCTGGAGCAGAAAATGAAGTAGAGTTGCTCACTACAATCGACATTAATATCCCGGCAGGAATTGCACGTATGGCCAAGCAAGTGATGGCTGATTGTGTGATCATGGGTTGGCCAAGTGTCACCTCTTTTGTAGAAAAAATTGTTGGTGAAAAATCTGAAAGCATCCTGAACAATACAGATACCACTTTATTCATGTGCCGAATTGAGAAACCACTCATTACACATCGTTCGATAACTGTCTTTGTGCCGCCATTGGCCGAATCAGAGGTGGGATTTGAATATTGGTTGGAAAAAGTATTGGTGCTTTCCAAAGAGTTGACCCTACCGATAAGTTTTGTCTGCGATCCACGGACGGAGAGCAACTTAAAAGAGTCTATAGAAGCGCTAAATTCAAGCGTGGTTACCAACTATGCGCTCTATGAAGATTGGGATAATATCTACGGATTGGCGACGTTTAATAATTCAGATTCCTTATTGATATTTGTTTCTTCGCGGAGCGGCGAGGTATCTTACCGCGATTCTCTAGATGGATTAGCCAAACGATTGGGTAAGTATTATAAGAATCAGAACATCATTTTGATATTCCCAAGTCGACAAGAAAACCAACATATAGATGTCTACGAATCGGTGGAAGCTTCACCGATATTCCGTAAAATATCACGGGAGATTGGTAATATATTTAATAAAGAAAAAAACAACTAACTATAATTGTATATGGGCGAGAGAATTACAATGGGGACAAATGGAAAACTAAATGTACCCCACAATCCTATCATTCCATTTATCATAGGTGATGGGATAGGACCGGACATTTGGCATGCTGCTGTACGTGTCTTTGATAAGGCTATTGAATCGGCTTATGGAGGCAGTCGTCAGATTGAATGGAAAGAAGTATTAGCTGGAGAAAAAGCATTTAACGAAACTGGAACTTGGTTGCCAGAAGCAACATTGGAAACTTTTAAAGAATATTTAATCGGTATCAAAGGTCCTTTGAGCACACCAATTGGTGGAGGTATACGTTCACTGAATGTTGCTTTGCGTAAAGAATTGGATTTATATGTCTGCCTGAGACCTACGAAATGGTACGAGGGTGTACCTTCACCAGTGAAGCGTCCTCAGGATGTCGATATGACAATTTTCCGTGAGAATACGGAGGATATCTATGCAGGAATTGAATTTTCTGCAGGGACAGTGGAGGCAAAAAAAATGCAGGATTACTTAATAAATGATCTGCATGTAGAATATAATTTCAATGCCCAAACCGGTATCGGTATTAAAATCGTTTCGGAAGAAGGCTCCAAGCGATTGATACGCTCGGCTATAGAATACGCTATTGCGCAACAATTACCATCTGTGACCATTGTGCACAAGGGCAATATTATGAAATATACCGAAGGCGCATTTAAACAATGGGGCTTCGACGTGGCGGAAACAGAATTTGCGGATAAGACCTATACGTGGGGGCAGTGGGAGCGAACCAAAGCAGAAAAAGGACAGGAAGCTGCGAATGCTGAGCAAAAAGAGGCGGAAGCAACAGGTAAAATAATCATCAAGGATATTATAGCCGACAACTTTTTGCAGCAAATATTATTGGCTCCTAAAGATTATTCTGTGGTAGCTACCTTAAATCTCAACGGCGACTATATTTCTGATGCATTGGCGGCTATGGTAGGAGGAATCGGTATAGCACCAGGCGCAAACATCAACTACAAAACGGGGCACGCGATCTTCGAAGCTACACATGGTACTGCACCGCGCTTTGCGAATACAGACACGATGAACCCCTCATCCGTTATCTTAAGTGGAGTAATGATGTTGGAATATCTCGGATGGCAAGAAGCTGCAGATAAGATTGTACAAGCATTGTCTCAAACCATTAAGGATAAAACCGTGACCGTTGACTTTTACAATCTTATGGAAGAAGCAACGCTGTTGAAGACAAGTGAATTTGCCAATAAGATTATAGAGAAGTTTTAATGCGATACGAAGATTTACCCGCTTTTGTACTTAATTCCAATGTACTAAGCGAGGAAGAAAAAATTCGATTAACTGAAATAGACCACCTCCCCAATGAAACGGAGGTGGATTATTTTAGAAGTGAACCTCAAATTCAGGAACTAACGAATGCTTTTATTGGCGATGATACTACACGAGATATCCATCTTCAGGAAAAAGCAAAAGAGTATATTGCGAATGAGGATATTATCTCAGCATGGAAGGTGATTTTATTGTAATAAAATCACCTTTTTTAGCTGAACATATTTGCTGAATCTCTAAAAAAGAAATAATATACTATAGCCAGAATAATTATAGCAATTAGTATGACAAGTATAATATTTCTGCCAGCAGGTTTATCATCTTTTTCGTCTTGTACGACTTCAGGAACTTTATCTTCCCAATCATGTTTCTCTTGTTGTTCTTGCATAACATATTCTTTATTGGTATACCTATAGAACAAGCTTTAGTAGGATAAAGTTTTCTTAAAACATGAAAATGCACAGCTCATCTGGCTACTAGGTATTAAATAGTTTTATTCTTCCATTTTCTCTTTTAATGATTTGCTTATATTTGGCCAATGCGATGACAGCGCTGAGCACATTTTTTATCTGCCGACCTACTTTGGCAAAGCAAAAAACACGAGCCAGATATCTCAATAATTCTCCTTCTTCAATACTTAGATTATGCCGTACGGCTTCTTCAAGTGCGACAAGGATTTCTTCAGGGGGAATATCTTCTATATTTCGTTTCTCGATGTCATTACTTCTGTAATAGTCTAATTCAATGTTATTGTGCCAATGAAATAATTGCTGATGCTGCGTTTGCAGTAGATTCATCTCTTGCAATATCTCTTGCAAATGCATGTCCAGTTTAGCTCCTGCACGACTAGTATTCCAAGCTTGTAGCAATTTTTTAAATAATAAATTTTTACTTATTGGTGCTTCACTTTCTATTATAGCACGGATCTGCTCTTTGATTTTATTGCGGTTTTGAAATTCATAAAGCTGCTCACTACTACTACCGCTCACCTTTGGCAGTTTACAAGCGACATACGGCCTGACTTTATTATCTACAGCAGCATGGACGACAGCAGGCTCTATCGATTGGAGAGGGGGCAGAGAAGTTTCTACATATGGTATTACTTCTTCGGGTTCCTCGGGGAGATCCGTTTTTTCTTCCAAAAGTTGTTGCACTTTGGCCACAATTGCATTGTCGATTAGACTGGAGTTTTCATAACAATCCATACTCCATATACGATGTAATTCCAGCTAAAACCACCCAATACAGTGGTTATGACCATATCCGTATCATTCGTGGTCTGTACATTGTAATAGTATTCGCCATCCACTATTATTCACAGAATATATTGGTTTTCATTTTGGTGACGTTTTCTTTGCGCCTAGTCTAAGTATATGTAGCTTAATGAGGCGCTGTTCATTCTTTTAAGGAAACCAATAGTCGCATGACATTGGTTTCTATAAGGTAAAAAAAAAGCTCAATTCCATTCTGGAAATTGAGCTTTAATCCTTTTTATATTTTGAAGATTAGTTTTCTTTGAAATAATTACGTATTTCGTTTCTCAGGTTGTAGTTGGATGCCATCACTTCTCCATAAGCGCCAGCCGTACGGATAGCAATCAGGTCACCGCGTTTGCTCACGGGTAGTTCCACTTCTTTGCCAAAACAATCGGAGCTTTCGCAGATAGGTCCTACAACATCGTAGTTTAACACCTTATCTGTAGGTGATACTTCGCCTATTTTTTCAATTTTGTGGTAAGCTTGATACAATGCCGGACGCATCAGTTCCGTCATTCCCGCATCCAAGATCAGGAAATTTTTCTTCAGACCACTCTTGGTGTACAATACTTTACTCACGAGTGAGCCACACTGCGCCACCAATGCCCGCCCCAACTCAAAATGTACCTCATGCTGTCCAGTACGCTCCAAGAATTTGTCAAAAATATCAAAATAGGCTTCAAAATCAGGAATAGGGTTCTCATCGGGATTTTTGTAATCCACACCGAGCCCACCGCCAACATTAATGACTTTGATATAAGTGCCACGTTCTTCGAAGAAGTTTTTCCACTCGTTTACTTTGACACAAAGACTTTTGAATACATTCAAATCTGTAATCTGTGAACCGATGTGAAAGTGCAGGCCAATTAAATTGATATTAGGACAATTTTTGATGATAGCAGCCGCTTTTTCCAATTCAGAATTTGGCACCCCGAATTTGTTTTCATCCAAACCTGTCGTGATATAATGATGCGTATGCGCGTCTACATTGGGATTGATACGTAAAGAGACATTCGCCTTTTCGCCAATTTGCCCTGCCAATTCGTTGATGACCTCCAATTCTTGGATAGACTCTACGTTGAAGGCAAAAATACGATGCTTCAAGGCCAAAATAATCTCTTTGTCCGACTTACCTACCCCCGCAAAAGTAATTTGCCCAGCCGGAAAACCCACAGCAATGGATTTTTCAACCTCTCCGCCGCTAACACAGTCGGCACCATAACCCTTGGATTGGATGATATTTAATATTCTGTCGTTAAAATTCGCTTTCAGCGCATAATGGATATGAAAATTACGCTTGTCGGCAGCCTGCTTAGCTGCATCCAAAGTGCGCTCAAGCAATGGCAAATCATAGTAATACAGCGGTGTTTCTTGCTGCAATAAGGTTTCTTTGATTTCTTTATTTTGAAACATGCTATTTTACTGTTAAAATAATCTATTGTGTAATGAGCGTAATGCTTCCGTTTTATATTTCGTGTCCAAAAGGATGGAGACATTGTAGTCCGATCCACCGTAAGAAATCATGCGAATCGGTAAGTGCTTCACAGCATCGAGCACGCGCGCTGCGTACCCATGGGTGTTGGCGTTAAAATCACCCACCACACAAATAATGGTCTGCCCTTCATCAACACCTACTTTACCAAATAATTCTACCTCTTTAATGATTTCCAATAGGTTTGTCGTATCGTCAATAGACATGGATACGGCAACTTCGGAAGTGGTAATCATATCAATTGGTGTTTTATAACGCTCAAAAATTTCGAACACCTTACGTAGAAATCCATATGCCAACAACATTCTTGTCGAGTGAATATGGATAGCTGTGATGCCGTCTTTGGCCGCAATAGCCCGAATAGTGCCTTTTTCCCCGCCATTTTTAGAAATCAAAGTACCTTGAGCCGTAGGGTCCATTGTATTCAACAACCGAACGGGCACATTGTATTTCTGTGCCGGAAATACAGACTGCGGATGCAAGATCTTCGCACCAAAATAAGCAAGCTCGGCAGCCTCATCAAAGCAAAGGTGAGCTATAGGTTTTGTACCTGAGACTATGCGTGGGTCATTATTGTGCATACCATCTATATCTGTCCAGATCTGTACTTCTTCGGCTTTCAAAGCAGCACCGATCAATGAAGCAGTATAGTCCGATCCACCGCGACGTAGGTTGTCAATCTCTCCAAAAGAATTTCGGCAGATATAACCTTGTGTAATGAATAGCGCATTATCCGGATATTGATCCAAATAGGGGGTAAGTTTCTCCGTAATATAATCTACTACGGGTTCATTATCCTCATCAATTTTCATGAAATCCAATGCCGGTAGCAGTACTGATGGTACATTAATCTCGCTCAGGTGCAAATGCCATAACGTCGTAGATAGCAATTCGCCTTGCGCAAGAATTACTTTCTCTTCTGTCGGCGTGAATAAATCATGATTGCCGAATTCAGCAATCAAATTGAAATGATAATCAATTAATTCTTTACCTTTTTGTAGTCCCTCAGGCGTGGTGAAGAGTTCTTGGATCAGATCCTCATACTTACTCTTATGTGCCTTGATTATATCTAAAGCCTTATCCTTATCTCTATCGGAAAAAGCTTGGGAAATTTCAACTAATGTGTTGGTTGTGCCTGAAACGGCGGACAACACGACAATTTGGCGCTCCTGAGGATTTACTATATCTAATAATCCTTTGATGCGCGCTGCACTTCCAACGGATGTGCCACCAAATTTTAAAATTTTCATATTATAATTAGTAAGTAATTTTAGTCTACGTTAAAAGTTTAAATATACATATACAAAAATGCGGCACAAAATGCATATAAGCTCTTGTGCCGCATAAATTTATATGCGGAAGAATTACTTCTTCAGATTAGCAATAAGCAATTGCGCTAATTCAGCGCCTATACGCTCTTGAGCTTCATTTGTAGCAGCTCCAATATGAGGTGTCAACGACACTTTTGGATGCTTTAACAAATCAATACGAGGATTAGGTTCGTCTTCAAATACGTCCAATCCAGCAAAAGCTACTTTACCAGAGTTCAAAGCATTAATAAGCTCTAATTCATCGATTACACCACCACGAGAGGCATTCACCAATCCAACACCATCTTTCAACAGTTCAAACTCTTCTTTACCAATCACTGGTTTGTCCAAGAAAGGTACATGAAGGGAAATGAAATCCGATGTCGATAACAACTCATTAAGCTCCACCTGCTTAATAGGAACTACAGCTGATACGCCAGCAGAAAACTCTAAAGTCAGCGCGGTAGGTCCTTCGTATAAGTCGAAGTAGACAACATCCATACCCATACCCAAACCGATTTTAGCTGTTTCTCTACCAATACGTCCAAAACCAACTACACCGAGTGTTTTGCCTTTAAGCTCTACACCAGCAGCATATAGTTTTTTTAATCCGCCGAAGTTTACATTGCCATCAACAGGCATTTTGCGGTTTGAATCGTGCAAGAAACGCACACCCGTCAAAAGATGAGCGAATACCAATTCAGCTACCGAATGCGAAGATGCAGCGGGCGTATTTACTACGGCAACACCTTTCGAACGCGCGTACTCCACGTCAATATTGTCCATACCTACACCACCGCGGCCAATAGCTTTAATGTTTGGACATGCGTCAATAAGCTCTTTGCGTACTTTCGTAGCACTGCGAACGGTAATGGCATCATATTCATTCAGACGGTCTATCAATTCAGCCTGTGCAATATGTTCTGTATCTACTGTGAATCCTGCGTCTTCTAATATTTTTTTACCGATGGGATCGATACCATCATTGGCTAATATTTTCATTTTGCTGTTTTTATTATTTGTGACTTTCCTCAAATTCTTTCATCGCATCTACTAAAGCATTGATGGATGTAATCGTCAATGCATTGTATATGGAAGCTCTAAATCCACCAACCGAACGGTGACCTTTGATACCGATTAAGTTGCGCTCTTTAGCTAAGGCCAAAAATTCCGCTTCTAACTCCGGTGTGTCCATGACGAATGTCACATTCATGCGGGAGCGGTCTTCTACAGCTGCTGTTCCTTTGAAGAAAGGATTTCTTTCTATTTCGTCGTATAATGTACGAGCTTTGATGATATTTTCCTGCTCGATAGCTTTTACACCACCTTTGGCTTTCAACCAACGTAAGTTCAACATAGAAACATAAATCGAATAGACAGGAGGGGTGTTGTACATCGATCCTGCTTTGATATGTTCTTGGTAATTGAAGATGGAAGGAATAGTTTTTCCGGTTTTACCCAATAGGTCATTCTTTATGATGACCAAAGTAACACCAGCAGGTCCCATATTTTTTTGTGCACCGGCATAGATCAAATCATATTCTTGGATGTTGATTTCTCTACTTAAGATGTCCGATGACATGTCTACCACTTTAGGCACTGTAGTGCTTGGTGTAGCAAATACCTCTGTACCGTAGATTGTATTATTGGATGTGAAGTGGAAATATGCAGCATCCAAAGGAATTTCAAAATCTTTAGGGATATAAGTGTAGTTGCTGTCTTTTGAAGAAGCTACTGTCACTACTTCGCCGAAGTTTTTAGCTTCTTTAGCAGCTTTCGTAGCCCATACGCCCGTATCCAAATAAGCGGCTTTACCACCGTCTGGCAATAGGTTCATAGGCACCATTGCAAACTGCTGGCTCGCACCACCCTGCAAAAACAGCACCGAATAATTTTCTGGAACATGTAACAATTCGCGAACTAAGCTTTCTGTCTCTTTCACAACCTCTTCAAACTCTTTTGAGCGGTGGGAGATTTCTAATATTGATAGACCGGTATTATTAAAATCGAGAACGGCTTTTGAGGCCTCTTGAAATACCTCTTGAGGTAAAATACATGGTCCTGCTCCAAAATTATGTTTCATTACTGTTGTTGTTTGTTTTAATTTTTAGTGCAAATATACGAGGTTTTTTATTTAATTCTCAAAATTGTATATTATTCTTTGAAAAATATTCATCATTTATGCCGATTTTGTATAATTAAATTATAGATACCCCTATTTTATTCAAACTCTTATCCAACATTAACAAGCTAATTTACACACTTTTAAAGCGGCTTGTAGCCCGATTTCTACCCCTGCGGAATGCTAAGTTTTATTCGGTTTTAAGACCTTTTTTTCGATAAAAAATTGTAACTTCGCAAGGTATCGTATTATAGTAATTCGTATCAAAAAATTAGTTTTACTGATTCCTATTTAAAATATGGCTGAAGAAACAGAAAATGACAATAATTTAGTTCCTGCAAACGACAGGGTCGTAAAAATTAATATTGAAGACCAAATGAAATCGGCGTACATCGATTACTCGATGTCCGTGATTGTATCCCGTGCATTACCTGATGCGCGTGATGGTTTGAAGCCGGTACATAGACGTGTACTCTATGGTATGGATGGCTTGGGTGTATCTTCCGGAAAGCCTTATAAAAAATCCGCACGTATCGTGGGGGAGGTCTTGGGTAAGTATCACCCACATGGTGACTCCTCAGTGTATGACACGATGGTCCGCATGGCTCAAAGCTGGTCTATGCGCTATCCGATGGTCGATGGTCAGGGTAACTACGGTTCTCTCGATGGAGATCCACCAGCGGCAATGCGTTATACCGAAGCGCGTCTTCGCAAGATCGCTGAGGAAATGTTGGCCGATTTGAAAAAAGACACGGTAGATTTCCAACTCAACTTTGATGATTCGGAGCAAGAGCCTACCGTATTGCCGACACGTATTCCCAATTTATTGGTGAATGGTGCTTCTGGTATCGCTGTAGGTATGGCGACCAACATGGCACCACACAACTTGACTGAAGTTATCGACGGTACGATCGCCTATATCGATAATAGAGATATAGAAATCTCCGAACTGATGCAATACATCAAGGCGCCAGATTTCCCTACGGGAGGTGTGATCTATGGTCACCATGGTGTTCGTGAAGCATTCGAAACTGGGCGTGGACGTATTGTGATGCGCGCCAAAGCGGAAATCGAAACCACCAAATCCGGTCGTGAAATCATTGTCGTAACCGAAATCCCTTATTTGATTAATAAAGCAGAAATGATCAAACGTACTGCCGAATTAGTCAATGAGAAAAAATTAGAAGGAATTTCTGAGATACGCGATGAGTCAGCTAAAGATGTTCGTATTATTTACGAAGTAAAACGTGACGCAAATGCGAATGTTGTCTTAAATAACTTGTATAAACATACATCGCTACAATCTTCATTTTCAGTAAACAACATTGCCTTAGTAAAAGGAAGGCCGATGATGATGAATTTGAAAGATATGATTCAGGTGTTTGTCGAGCATAGACATGATGTCGTAGTAAGACGTACAAAATTTGAATTAGCAGAAGCCGAAAAACGTGCTCATATCTTAGAAGGATATCTGATAGCGCTAGATCATTTAGATGAAGTAATCAAATTGATCCGTAGTTCTGATACGCCAGAAGATGCACGCTTGGGCTTAATGGAGAAATTCAGCTTATCCGATATTCAAGCACGCGCCATCCTGGATATGACTTTACGTCGTCTGACAGGACTAGAACGAGATAAGATCAAAGAAGAGTATGCTGAACTGATGAAAACCATTGAATACTTAAAACAAGTATTAGCGGACGAAACTCTACGTTATCAAATCATCAAAGAGGAACTTCTTGAAGTAAAAGAAAAATTCGGTGACGAACGTCGTTCGCTGATCGTTCACTCGGCAGAAGACATGACGATGGAAGATTTTATCGACGATGAAGAAGTCGTAATCACCATATCACACAATAGCTATGTAAAACGTACACCATTGACCGAATACAAACGTCAAGGTCGCGGAGGTAAAGGTTCTATTGGTTCGAATACCAGAGAAGAAGACTTTACCGAACATATTATCACGGCTACGGCACACAACTATATGTTGTTGTTTACCGAGTCAGGACGTTGTTTCTGGTTGCGTGCATTCGAGATTCCTGAAGGAAGCCGTACATCGAGAGGCCGTGCATTGCAGAATATTATTAATATTCCGAAAGAAGAGAAGATCAAAGCATACATATTAGTGAAGAACTTGAAAGACAAGGAATACTTGGAAAACAATTTCATCATTATGTGTACTAAACAAGGTACGATCAAGAAAACGTCTCTGGAAGCTTATTCTAGACCACGTGCGAATGGTATCAACGCGATAAATATCAACGAAGGTGACCAATTAATCGAGGCTTGTTTGACGAGCGGCACGAGCGAGATCGTAATGGCCTTACGCTCGGGTAGAGCTATTCGTTTCAACGAATCTAATGTTCGTCCTATGGGCCGTACAGCAACAGGTGTACGCGGTATTACGTTAGCACACGCCAAAGATGAAGTAGTTGGCATGATTAGTGTTGATAGTCCTGAAGTATCTGTATTGGTTGTTTCCGAAAAAGGATATGGTAAACGTACCGATATTGACGACTACCGTATCACAAACCGTGGAGGTAAAGGTGTGAAGACAATCAATGTGACAGATAAAACAGGTGAATTAGTTGCTATTAAAGGTGTAACCGACAACGATGATTTAATGATCATCAACAAATCGGGAATTGTGATTCGTATAGGCGTGGACAATCTTCGTGTGATGGGACGTGCTACACAAGGTGTCCGATTGATTACACTCAAAGGTAACGACGAAATCGCTTCTATTACTAAAGTAGCGCGTGAAGAAGAGGTAGAAGAAGAAATAGTAGAAGATGGCGTTGAAAATTCAGCTGGAGATTTAGAAGAAAACACAGATTCAGAGGAATAATAACAACATGAAAGCATTAACAGCTTCAATTTTATTTGCATGCATAAGTACTACTGTTGTAGCTCAATCCAATTATAAGGAGAGCTCCAACAGTTTTGCTCGTTATACCAAGTCGGGTGAGATCAAAGAATTAGAAAACGCAAAAAAATTCATTGATGCTGCCTATAAGACTAAAAGGGATTCTTCCAATTCCAAAAATAACATCTTACGTGCGATGGTGTACAGCTCGCTAGCCTATGCCGATTCCACACGCAAGATTAAGACGGACAAAGATCCTATTGAGACTTCGTTGAATGCCGTTAAGTTGCTCAAACAACGTGACTTAAGCAATTACCCCAACGAAATCAATTACGTAAACCAAAACTTGGTTGCGGCTTATATCTATAAAGCCAATAAGCATATCGAGAAGAAGGAATACGAGCAAGCGTACAACAGCTTTTTAGAAGTAGAAAGATTAGGATCGCAGTCTATTGACGTATTGCGCAATCTGGCTTATCTATCGGCAGAAGCGGGCAAGACGCAAGAAGCTATTGCTTACTACAAAAAATTGATCGAGCTTACGGATGTAGATGCTGTAACTTACATTTCCTTGGCCAAACTTTATAAGTCTACGGATAACACGCACGAGTATCTCAATACCTTGAAGACTGCACGTGAGAAGTTTCCACAAGACAAAGCGATATTATTTTTGTTGGTTGAAGCTTATGCAGAGAATAAAGCGTATGCAGCTGTAACACCTATTATTGCTGAAGCCCTAAAGCATGAACCTGAGAATATCGAATTATCATATTTGGCGGGCTACGCCAATGAGAATGTAGGCAATATTCCAGAGGCTAAAAAGTACTATAAAAAAGTACTGGAGTTGGATGATAACAACTACGATGCTAACTTAGCTTTAGGATTGATACACTTAAACGACTTTTTGAAAAACAACAGTAATTTAGAAGCGCAATATTCTGCTCAAGATTATTTGCTCAAAGCAAATGGCATTAAACCTTACGCCGTCAATGCACTCAAAGGTCTGGCCTTGTTTTACGAGACGGCCGATGATCAGGAGCAATTGGATAGAGTAAATACGCTTTTGAATCAATTATCAAATAATTAATACTTATACATATGAACATTAAAAAAGGGATTATTTTTGCAGCCATATTCGTTTCGGCAGGTTCATTATTTGCACAAACTAGCAATATTAAGAAAGCCCAAACGAACTACCAAAAGTACTATGAGTTTAAGCAAACAGGTACGGCTAAACTTGGTGAATCATTTTTAAATACAGCCAAAGAAGCTATTGATGCAGCTGTAGTTCATGACAAAACGAAGGACAATGCGGAAGCTTGGACTTATTATTCTTTGATCTACGGTAATCTAGGTGTCGATAATTCGAATGCAGAGGCTATCACCAAAGCACAAGAGGCGATTACGAAAGCCAAAGAATTGGATACAGATAAGAAGCAAGAGGAAAATATTAAAAATAGTGAGTACAACCTATATGCTTTCAACTTCAATCAAGGTGTAGCAGCTTGGGAAAAACAAGATTTTCCCGGTGCATATAATGCTTTCAACAGTGCATTGACCTATATGCCAGGTGATACTACATTAACTTATTACGCAGGTATTGCAGCTATTCAAAACAATGATTTGAAAAACGGTTTAGAGAAGTATTTATCTTTAGCAGAAAGAAAAGACTATTCGGAGCATAAAAAAATCATTAAGGATATCCCAAACTTATACCTTACTTTGGCCGATACAGCCAATGCGCTAAAATACGCTGAGATGGCATCTAAAATGTATCCAGAAGATAGCGAGATCGTTAATCAGCACATCAATTACAATATTGCTTTGGGTAATACATCCGGCATTATGAATGATTTGAAAGCGCAAATCGCAAAAGAACCTACTAATAAAACATTATACTTTTATTTAGGTATTGCTGAATCTTCTTTGGGTAATAACGATAATGCGTACGAAGCTTACAAAAAAGCACTAGAAATTGATCCAAACTATTTGGATGCTAATATCAACGCAGGTGTGAGTCTAATCAACGGTATCAAAGATGAGTTGCAAGTAATCAACAACGACAAGACGTTATCGAATACGCAATACAATGCAAAGGTAGAAGCACTTAAAGAAAAAGTTAAACCAGCAGAGCAATACTTCTCCAAAGTAGTAGAAGCAGAGCCAAACAACGAAAGTGGTTTAAGAGGTTTGAAGAGCGTGTATGATTTCTTACAAAACGAAGCAAAATCGAAAGAAATTCAAGCTAAAATCGATGCTTTGAATTAATTATAAAAGCTTATAAAATAAATAAGGCTTCACCATTTGGTGAAGCCTATTTATTTTATATAGTATGTTATTTCTTAGTTTAAGATTATAACTTCTACACGTCTATTTCTTTGACGTCCGTCTGCAGTCTTGTTGTCAGCTACCGGTTGACTAGGACCTAATCCTTTGGTCGCTAATCGGGAAGCGGAGATACCTTTATCCTGTAGGTATTTCTTCACAGATTCGGCACGTTTTTCGGACAGCCATACATTATATTTTTCTTCGCCTGTGGCATCCGTATGTCCATCGATGCGTATTTTCTTATCTTTTTGCTGCGCAAGAATTTTTGCCAACTTATCTAATTCTACCTTTGCTTTATCAGTAAGGTAAGAGGAGTTTGTAGGAAATAATACATCTGAAGATAACGAAAATTTAATGCCTTCATCCGTACGAGTAGCATCCTTAAATTCACTTTTTACGTTTTTTAGTCCATCATCTGTACCATCTCGCGAAACCACCGCCCCTGGAAGCACTGTGATTTGCTGTTGCTTACACGATTGTACAAATAATACACCTGCAAATAGGGGAAGAATGAATAATTTTTTCATATAAAGTCCTGTGTTATATAAGTCACTAATATAATTATTTTTACAAGTTATCGGGACTTATTTCCAAATAAGATTTGCCGACTTTGTAGTAATTCAGGTATGCTTTCATACAATTCCCAGATTAAACCAGTGCGCGCATTCTCAATCATGATTGCAATAGCGGCTTGATTCGTCGAAATATACTCGTCAGACACATCATCGTTGCGTAGATCCAACCATCCACGGAAGCCAAATTCTGTAAACAAAATCGGGCCATATTGCTGATATAAGCTTGATAGTGATTTTATCCCTACATTTTTATCTACAATAATAGAAGCAGGGCCAATGGCCGGATTGATACGATAGGAGGCATCACCGCCGTCTCGTTGTTGGTAATATCCCCATATGTTACTGCTATTTGCTCCTACACCCAATTCATTGTCGCGGCGCTTTACGAAATGCATATAATTATGTAATACCTGCTCCCAATTGACCAAAGAGTCCGAGATTAAAGTCGGGCGTACGGTGAGGAAAGGTCGATATAGTTTGAGTAAGCTGTTTTGCAATTCGCCAAATGGCAATTCCATTCCGTAGCGATATACAGTATCAAAAACAGAAAGATTTACGAGTGTATCTTTTGAGGCGGAGCTCTTTAATTCTCTAAAATCATCGATTTGTATAGTCTCATCGTAGTAATAGGGATTAATGGTTACGGATGTATCCTGTTTTATTTTTTTAACCTGATGATATACCGCGTCAAAATAGGCGGACGATGGAAGAGCAAATTTGGGGTGGCCCGCTGCCAAGAGATAGGTGTTAATAGCCTCATCTAGATTGCTTAGCGGTACATTATTGATATCATTATCATCCAGTAATGCCAATTTTGAACGCAGTAAATTATCGCTATTGGCTATTGCTTGCCAATTCACCCGTTCGTACACTTGCGTGATGCGTGTACGCAAATCCTTCTCCGCTTCGTTGTCTTCCTTGAAATATTGACGCGCAATCAGGAGTGCTTCAAGAATAGCACCCGTAGCTTGCACATCGTAGATAGCAAGTTCGTTTCTGTACTCAGGAATACTTTTACGAGCATCATAGTATGCTGCAAATATACCATGCTTGTGCTGCGACTTGAGTAAGAAGAACGTAATTTTGGATATTCTGTTTAAGGCTGTCTGCCGATTTACGAATTCATTTTGCACGCCAACGATCAAAGATAGTATTGCACCAGCTGTTTCTTTGGTCGATACAATAACTTTATTTTTCGACCGATAGGGCAAATACATGCCACTATTAATGTCGAAATTTTCAACAAAATAATTGACATTAGCCAGCTGTACCAATTTTAGAATTTCATCCTCAGGCAGGGTAGAGGTCTGCACCTCACGTACAGCAGAGGCAGGAGATTCATTGTAATTATAATCTACCCAGGTGATTTTATAATAATATTTTGCGCCGATGAGCGGTACGATATCCAGACAAGACTGCATATGGATGGGACGTATGCCCACAGGTTTAAACGCTTTGCCATCTGTCGAGCGATATATTTTGATGTAGCGAATACTCGGTGTCAAAGGCAACTGCCACGACAGATTTACGGTCTTATCGTAAGCTTTGGCTTCACTCAGCACAGCCGCGGATCGCAATGGGATCTCCGAATATTTGAGTGGAAGAAACTCGATCTGGTCGATAAAAAGTTGGTGATATTTACTCGATGCCGCATTTTGAGCAAATCCAATACCTATAATAGGTGACTGTTTGCTCAGTTTTTTGAACTGTTTAATGGGAATTCTAATCTGAATCCATTTTTTATGTTCCAGTTTCGGAATATACGGTGCTATCGACAAGGTGTCTGACACATAGCGGTGTTGTTGCACGAATATTTTGGGCAGATCTTGCATCTGTGTATGCGGAGAGTGTACATACATCCGGATGCTTAGAAAATCTCCTTCATCTAAGGTATAGTTGAACTTTTGGCGGCTATATTTTACGGTAGTTTCCCATTGTCCCTCCGCTTGAGATAGGTACTTCAAGGACAGCGCATTACCAGGCGTAAAAAACAGGGTGTCCGAAATCAGTAAATGCTTATTGACATTTTCAACCCAGCTATTGCCTTGATAGCTCACTCTACTTTTGGCATATGCCCCGTTGACGATACTATTATCGAAGACCACCTCGGGGTATGTATCAGCAAATAAAAGGGTGGGTAGCAGTGCTATAACTAAAGTAAAAATTCTAAATAGATGCATATTTAATTAAGTCATACTTGATTACAAAAATACGTAAAACAATAATACCCGATTGTAACTACCTTGTTAGTTTTAAGTAATATTGTCTAAAACAAGATTTACCTGCAAAAGGTTGCCTTTTTATGTATTGTACATGTAGACTTTATTATTTATTCAATTGGTAAAGCTTAAATAATTAAGAAAAGAGTAAAAAGATAACGAGTAAATAATAGGAGATGTTTTTCTTTAAAAATACACGACGAAGGGCTGAAATGGCTTTCGAGCGTGCAAAGTATACTGTGCTAGCTGTTGTTTGCAATTCTTCACATACTTCAGCAGTTGTTTTTCCTTCTAAGATAGTTAGGCGAAAGATTTTAGCTTGTTGCAAGGGCAGTTTTTCCAGAGCATCTCCAAGCAGCGCGATGAGTTCAGTATGAATTATTTTAGTCAAGATATCGGTATCTGTGTTCGGTAAAAGTACAGCTTCTTCCATTTGACCATGTGCGTACCGCTCACGCCCTTTTTTTGCTTGATCCAAACAACTGTTGCGGACCACGATATATAGGAAGCTCTTCAATTCTTCAATGCTGAAAAATTGTGTACGATGGGCCCAAAGCTTGACAAAAGATTCAGAAATGACTTCAGGAATAGTGTCTTTATCTCGCACAAGTTTATATGCGAAAAAATGAAGATTATGACTGTACATATCCATAAAAAAGGATAGCGCAGACTCGCTACCTAATCTAAGATTAGTCAAATTTTCTTCTATCGTTGCCATCGGTAGGATTTTAATTGGGTATTATAAATATAGTGTTATTCAGCTTTTTAAGCAAGTGGTTTGTTCCGCTTTCTTAATGTTTTTACACATTGCCGCGTTGTCTTCTAATAAAGAGTATAACGATGAGGCACATTAATAACTGTTATGTGCCTCACCGTAAGAGTTGGTAACAATATTTCTATTGTGCTTTAAAAGCCCAAAACCAAGCTGTACCCCATGCACCCGTTCCTGGTGGTGCATACGATAGCATCATCTCACTTCCATTAAGGACGATTATATCATATTCGTAGACAGGACTACCGCCCTCATCGGGGGATTTACCACATAGTACTGTCACACCTTTGGTCGTCAGTTTGCCTTTAGCCCACACCGATCCATCATCCAGAAGTACTTGCTTGTCCATCTCGAATTTGTAGGATCCCTTTTCTATCGTGCCGTTGGATTTCACTTTGTGTAATTCTGCATTTTGGAGATAGAAGATCATTTTGGCTCCCACACCTTCATTTGCTGCCTGTCCATTGATATCGGCTTCTTGTAAAGTCCACCATGCGGGTGCTACGTTTCCTTTATATCCACCATTACCCCAAACCGCAGGCTTATCGGTATCCCACACCCAAGTTTTTTCGGACCCGCCCGTTAGGTAGCCCCATTCCAAAGGCACCTCAAAAGTGAGCTCTTCGATGTCTACGGTCAGTGTTTTGGTAATCGTTGTACCATCGGCATTGCGTCCGGTGAATAGTATCTCACTTTGTCCGGTAGAAACCATGAGCACGGTGTCCGTCATTTTTTGTGTAACACCTACACCAAAATTCCAAGAAGATAAAACCGGGCTATTATTTACCAAGACCACTTTATTGCTCTTTTTTCCGTTAACAACAATAGGGGTAGCACTGATTTTTAGTTCCTCAGCGGTAATTGCCGACCCTAGATTCATACGGTCTTCTAAGGGATCACATGCCAGCACCAATAGCGCGAGTAAACTATAGAGAAAATATATTTTACGATTTTTCATGTTTCAAATTTTTAAATTACCATCCAGTATATTCATGAGCAGCTTCGCCCCATCCTTTGTTTTGTGTCAACACGCCATTCGAAAGGGCGATCTGAGATGTTGGGATAGCCCAAAAACCACCTGTTGCTTCGTACCTAGCTCTGTATCCACCGCCAAAACCTCTCATCTGTGTATCGACATTTTTGTTTTTGATCGCAACACCTTCTTGACTTGCCAACGCATCAGCTGCATCATGCCAACGCATCAAATCAAAATAACGTAACCCTTCAAATGATAGCTCCCAACGTCTTTCACGTTTTAGCGCAGCTAATGAATAATTAATTGCCGGCAAGCCTGCTCGTGCACGCACACGATTGAGGTTAGTAGCGGTTTCCGTTAACTCGGCATGCATTAATAAGACATCAGCAAAGCGAATCAGCACCAAGTCTTGTGTGTGTGCCAATTGATAATCGGCTTGAGCCCCATCTGCTAGAATCGCATAAGAGGGGATCAGCGCACCATTGTCATAGGCCGTGATGGCAATATATTTTTTCTGCCAAAATCCGGTTTCTTCCATTTGGCTATCTGCACCATAAATATAATCTGCTAAATCCGTGTCTGCATTGATAATAGATCCTTCACGGCGTACATCGTTCGGCTCTGCCGCTCGCCAGTCATTCCATAATTTGGAATTCACAGGTCCAGCACCCCATCCTTGTCCAAAAGGAAAAGTATTGGTTTGGCCATTGTTCGAGCGCAGGCCCGAGTGTAGGTTCAGCTGATTCGTATAACCCAAGATATATGTATCACCCCAGTCTGCCAAGGTTCCGAATTTTACGGCAAACACAGTTTCCTTGTGCCCTTCACCGGCGTACTGTAGATTATTTGTCGTTGCATAAGGGTAGTTGGGTTTGGTAAATCTATTCGAGTATGGCCATAGATTACGGAAGTCATCGACAAGACCATGTCCACTGTTGGCGATACAATCTTCCAACCACTGAGTGACTTGTGCTTTGCTCACAGTTCCGCCTTCTGTAAGGGGTAATTCGGATTTATTATAATAGCCTGTATAGAATAAAAATACACGCGCCATCAACGCTTGCGCCGCCCATTTTGTGGCGTGACCCGAAAGTACAGAAGTATATGGGCTGTTAGGCATGATTTCAATAGCCGTCTTCAGATCCTGCGCAATGACAGCATAAGTCTCCTCGCTCGGGGCTTTGGGTACATTGCTAACTGTAGAGCTCGTCACCAAGGGCACTTCTCCAAACATCTGCGATAATTCGAAATAATATAGTGCACGCAAAAAATGTACTTCACCCAATGTTTGATTGAACTCCGCATCCGAAGTCCAGCCTGAAACTTGGTTTAAGGTCTCCAAGGCTGTATTAGCACGAAAGATACCTTGGTAGCGTGCTGTCCAAAAGGACAAAAAGCGATCCGGTTGGGTATTCATCAAGTGATCTAATCCTTGCATATCACGGTCATTCTCGCCGCCACCACCGAATCTATCATCAGAAGCTAGTTCTGCCATATAGAAGTGGCTGTGTTGCACATTTGATATGGCAGCATTCAAGCTATTGTATATGCCCGTGAGCATGACCTGAGCATCCGCTACGGTCACGGGAAAATTACCTGTATTCTTTTTATCAAAACTTTCTGTATCGAGGAAGTTATCGCAAGAGCTTAAGCTTCCTGCGAGTAACATAAGTATAAATGCTTTTTTCATCTTCTTTAAAATTTAAGGTTAAGACCAAACATCACCGTACGTGGCTGCGGGTAGAAACCCAAGTCAATGCCAGACACCCATGAGGCATCGTATCCATACCCGATTTCAGGGTCCATACCGCTATAGTTTGTGAATGTGACCAAATTTTGAACAGTGGCATAAAATCTTGCTTGTGCAAATGGAGCTTTATTCCATAGGCGCTTGAAGTCATAGCCCAATGTTATGTTTTGGATTTTGACAAAGTCACCATCTTCGATATAGATATCCGATATATTTAAGGTATTTGGATGCGCGCCATTGGTCAATCGTGGATAACGATTGCTCGTGCCCTCACCATGCCAGCGTTGAAAAATCTCTGTTGTATAATTTTGTAGCGGGCTGTCGGCGAATGATCTATAAGATTTAGCAATTTGATGACCAAAAGATCCTATAGCAGTCACATTCAGATCAAAACCTTTGTACCCAAAATTTAAATTCATACCTCCACTGAAATCGGGATGCGGGTTACCGATCATGGTTTTGTCCAAATCTGTAATTTGTCCGTCACCATTATAATCCACAAAGATTACGTCGCCTGGCTGAGAGGATGCCAAGACACCATGGCCTTGTGCACGTAGCTCATCAATCTGCTGTTGATTTTGGAAAATACCTGCTGTCTTGTAGCCATAGAAATAACCAATAGGATAGTCTACTTGCGCACGGTACATCTCTGTGGTGGATTGACTCAAGACGTTCGGTTCACCATGGATGATACCTTCGGTGTTGGCAATGCGCAATACTTTATTTTTGTTGAATGCGCCATTGATTCCTACTCCGTAAGTGAATTCACCGGCATTGTCATTCCAATTTAAGCCGAACTCAATACCTTTGTTTTCAACATCACCACCGTTGATAAACGGAGCACTCGTACCAAAGATTGCGAGTACAGGAGCTTGAACCAACCAGTCTTTTGTAGTTTTTTTGTACCAATCAAATACTACATTTAATCGATTATTTACAAAACGTGCGTCAAAACCAATATTTATTTGCTCTGAAGTCTCCCAAGTGATATCTGGATTAGGCAAAATGTCCGGGTATGCTCCACGGATAAGGGAGGATTTGTTGTCTCCAAAGTAATAGCCATTCTTTTGATTGATAGCGATTGTCGCTAAGTATTGAAAAGGAGAGATGCTGGCATTACCATTTTGTCCCCAAGACGCTCTTAATTTAAAGAAATCAATGGTACTATTGTCCTGGAGGAAGGATTCATTAGAAAGAATCCAGCCCGCAGAAGCAGAGGGGAAATATCCCCAACGGTTGCCTCTTGCAAAATTTGAGGAGCCGTCCGCACGTAAGGTAAAAGATGCCATATAGGTCTCTTTTACATTGTAATTTGCCCTACCAAAAAAGGAGGATAATCTACCTGCTGGCCACTGTATACCACCCACTGCGGGAATGAAGTTTTCATAACCTTGACCATTGCCCACGAAAGCTTTGTCCCATTGTCCGGGGAAGGATGAGTTGGCTGTAGTTACACTTAAGCCTTCACCCAAACCACCCTTTTCTATCGATTGTCCGATCACCACATCAAGTTGGTGTTCTTGTATAGGTTGAAAACCGTAGCTCAGCGTGTTTTCCAACACCCAGTTATAACCTAAACTCTGATTTTGAGAAATGTCATCAATAGGATTGGTGAGCGTCGTGGAAAGTTGGTATGTAGGTGTGTATTGACGGTACGAAGAAGCACTCATTCGGTAGCCAAAATTGGTGCGCCATTTTAATCCCTCAATAGGTTGTACTTCCAAATAGGCATTGGCCGACAGGTTATGGTTTTTGGAAAGATTCTGTCCACGTCTGTAATACATCTCTGCAGCAGGGTTGGCTGTGGCACCATCCAATACCCAACCATCAGCCACTTTGTCCAATTGGTCGTAAAAATTTCCCTCACTATCGTAAATTGGAAGTAAAGGATTGCCTACAAGCATATTGTGCACGTCATTCCAATATATATTTCCGATACCAATACCAGAGCGGTTGCTATAGCTATAGTTTACGTTTTCTCCAAACTTAATTACATCAAAGCGGTCGTTTTTATATAGGATATGTTCTGAATTAATGCGGGCGGTATGACGTTGAAAATCAGGTTCAACGGGAGCGCCCATTATGCCATCCCGATTAGATAAGGAATAGCCTATGGAAAATTTAGACTGTTCGTTACCACCCATCATATTAAACGATAAATTCTGCAAAAGCGCATCTTTATTGCTTATTTCTTTCAACCAGTTGGTGCCATTCCAGGTACCATCTTCAATTTGTTGGTATTGCTTTGGAATAAGCGTGGCCCAGTCATAAGGTGCAGCGCCTTCATTGAATCTACGCTCATCTTGTATAATCATGTATTCTTTGGCTGTCAAGAGCGAAGGAAGTTTATAGGCATTCTGAAAACCAACGTAATTGTCGAGATGGACTTGCGTACGTCCCGATTTACCTTGTTTGGTGGTCACAAGGACCACACCGTTGGCCGCACGGGATCCATAAATTGCTGCTGAGGCAGCATCTTTTAGGATATCAATACTTTCGATGTCTGATGGATTAAGCATATCAATACTTCCTCCTGGAATACCGTCAATAACATACAGCGGTGAGGAGTTACCAATAGTTCCCAATCCGCGAATAGTAACTTTAAAGCTTTCACCCGGCATCCCTGAATTTTGGGTGATTTGCACCCCTGGAGCCTGACTTTGCAAACTTTCTAGAATATTAGGCGTACTGAGTTTTGTCAAGTCATCTCCTTTCACCTGAATAGTAGATCCCGTAGTCAATTTCTTTTTCAATGTACCGTAACCAACTACTACCACTTCTTCCATGCTATCATTCGCCGGTGTCAATGTAATTTGTACGGTCGTTTGGTTGCTGATGGTCATTTCAGCCGTTTCGTAACCGATATACCGGACTTGTAAACGTGCGGGCGTGTTGCGTACTTCAATACTAAAGTTTCCCTGGCCATCTGAAGTAGCCCCAGCATTAGTACCCACGATTACAACAGTAGCACCCGCTATGGGATTGCCTGGTGGATCCGTAACTCGGCCCTGTAGGGTGCGGGATTGTTGCGCTGCACTGAAATTTGTGCTATTTGACAATTGTCTTTTAGCTGTAGCTCTTTTTAATATAAGGGTGCCATCTACCATTTCCCAATCGATGTATTTGGGAGTAAGGAGCTGGTCCAGCGCTTTGTCAAGCGGCGTATTTACAATATCTGCGCTTAGCGTAGTCTTTGATATATCTTTCCCATTGAGCAAAAATGGAATGCCATGTTGTGCTTGGATCGATTGCATCACTTTAATGAGCGGTGTATTTTTAGCTCGAATAGTGATGTTTTGAGCGTATCCATGGAAAGCTGATACCTGAAAGCAGCAAAGTAAGGTGAACATTATGGTCATCTTAACTGGCAGCATCCAATTAGATAAAGATTCCGAAAAACCTTTATCCTTAAATTTCTGAGTAATAGGTGTCATCATGTTTAGTTCTCATTATTGTGTTTACATTGTTTAGTTTCTTCGCGAGTTGTTCTTTGGTTATTTAATTACATATAGAAAGTGTTGTACGCCTTGCTTTTTAATTTGGAATTTTACCCCGCTTTTTTCCAACAAAAGCAAAACTTCACTTAATTTTTTGTTGCGGGCTATTTCCCCATAAAAATGCATGTCGTCACGGTTTCTTTGATCTTGAATTTTAATATCATACCAACGGCCAATATCGGCCAATACTTCTGCGAGCTCTGTCTCATGGAAAAGGAATTTATCTTTCGTCCAGGCGATGTATGTTGATGCATCCACAGCTTGCTTTTCAATACCACTTGGAGATGTGCTCGCTTGCTCATTAGGTAGGAGATGAACTTGCTGTTTTCCATTGCTTACCGTTATTCCACCCTCCAGGAGTGTACTGATCGTATTCGCTTCATCGGAATAGGCACGTATATTAAACTGGGTACCTGTTACTGTTACTTGCTGATGGGCGGTGTGTACGATAAAAGGAACTCTCTTGCCAGCTTGCATTTTTTTCGCTATTTCAAAATATCCTTCTCCCGAAAGTGTTACCTCTCTAGCATTCTGCCCAAAGACTAGGGGATAGGTGAATGTAGACATGGCATTAAGCACGACACGGCTTCCGTCCGCTAATACCACGCGATAGGTGCTGCCTTTGGGCACATGTATAGTGGCTTTTAGTTTTCGCAGTTCACTCTCTTCTAGGTTAGCGACAGAGGACCCGTCGGTATAGCTAAGTCCCTCATTGAGCATAATACCTTGTTTGTCATTGCGTAGCTCTATCTTTTCGCCAGTGGATAAGGTTAATGTGGTCTTATTTATTGCAGGAGCGAGATTTACTTGACTAACTGGAATGCTACTTTCGCTGAATGATTGCTGGTAAACGAACCATAATCCCACAAAGAGGGCAATAGCTGCTGCTGTACTGGCTACGATGCGTAGCAATCGTGTATAATATTGTTTCGAGGAATGAGATTGTTCATTATCCGCGCTCATGGAGCTTGGTTGTATGCGCTTAAGAGTTTGGTTTTTAATGCTTTCGAGCAATTCCTCGTCCATCAACCTTCGGGATGCTAGCCAATCTTCATAATCAGCAATTAAGGCATCATCCTGCAATAGATGTTCAACATATTCCTTCAATAAGACATCATCGGCCAGATATTTTTCTAGCTGTTGTTGCTCGGCCGGTAGAATTGATCCATCAATATATTTTTTTAGCAATAATGCTAATTCAGAAGAAGTCGACATTTCGTTTATAATGGTTATACAGTACTAACGAATATTATAAGTAAACCTTAGCAGAAAAATTAAATTCTTTTTAGAGCCGAAGCCAATAGGACATTGCTGGATTCATTCCTATCTTATCATTTATTATATATTGTCTTTTATTGACTTATAAGGCTTCTTCGAATAAATTTCTACAGCCTTTAAAATTTCATAACTTTGTGCCATGTCAGTAAGTACATCCAATACGCAAGATACAATTGTCGCACTAGCTACTTCACCCGGTACACAAGGTGCTATTGCGGTGATTCGGGTTTCCGGAACAGATGCAATTAGCCTAGTGAATACTGTTTTTAAGGGTAAAGATCTCACGCAACAACCATCACATACATTACATTTCGGTACGATCCGAGATGGCGCTGAAATTATTGATGAAGTGTTGGTTTCCCTATTTGTAGGGCCCAATTCGTACACCAAAGAAAATTCTGTCGAAATATCCACGCACAATTCCAAATACATTATCGAGCGCGTCATCCACCTGCTGATCCGTCATGGAGCACGTGCGGCGCGTCCCGGAGAATTCACATTACGTGCTTTCTTAAATGGCGGGTTAGACCTATCGCAAGCCGAGGCCGTAGCCGATTTGATTGCTTCCAATTCGGCGGCATCACACCAAATTGCGATGCAGCAAATGCGTGGTGGCTTCTCCAATCAGTTGAAAAAACTGCGTGAGGATCTGGTACATTTTGCTTCTTTGATCGAACTGGAGCTTGACTTTGCCGAAGAAGATGTTGAATTTGCCAATCGCGATCAGCTCAAAAATCTTATCCAGCAGATATATAGTGTGATACAACGGTTGATTCAATCTTTTGAGCAAGGGAATGTCCTGAAAAATGGTGTGCCTGTTGTTATTGCCGGCAAGCCGAATGTGGGCAAATCCACCTTATTGAATGCCTTATTGAATGAAGAACGCGCCATCGTTTCGGATATCGCTGGTACGACACGTGACACGATAGAAGACGAGATCAATATCAAAGGCGTGACTTTCCGTTTTATAGATACGGCAGGTATCCGTGAGACCTCCGATATTATCGAGGCCAAAGGGGTGGAGCGTACGCTAGAAAAGATGAAGCAAGCCCGACTGATAGTCTACTTATTCGATCCTACACAAGATAAGATAGAAGCCGTACAGCAACAGATTTTGGAGATTAAAGATCTGTCCATACCTTTTGTGACGATAATTAATAAGGCTGATTTACTTAGCGCGGATATGCGTAAAGAATACGAAAGTCTACAGCCTCTGTATATTTCTGCCAAAGAACAACTTGGCATTGAAGAACTCAAGGATGAGTTGCTACGTCAAGTAAATCTTTCCAATATTAACACAGACGATGTGCTAGTCACGAATATCCGTCACGTCGAAGCTTTACAGCATACCCAGTCATCTTTGGAGAAAGTATTGTATGGTATTGACAACCCTGTAACTTCGGACTTCTTAGCTATGGACATTCGCCAAGCCCTACATCACCTGGGCGAAATTACAGGTACAGTGACTACGGATGATTTATTGGATAATATATTTTCCAAGTTTTGTATCGGCAAATAAAATGTGATTAACGATTGGATATTTCGGAGGGATTTGGCCCATTGACCTCCGAAATAATTGGCAAATCAAACCGAATCAACTGGCCCATTGACCTCCGTTATAGACAGGCCTATGATTTTGTGCAGATGAATGATGTCTGGGTACAGAAAAATCTATCTATCTTAGGCTTACGACTCAAGCGTGATCTTTCGGGCATAGAAACCTTGAACTTGGAAGAGGTACAAGACAAAAAGAATATTGCTACTACACGAAGTTTTGATGTTATGGTTGGAAAATTTGACGACCTCAACCAACGTGTGATTAATTTCGCTGCCATTGTGGGGAGAAATTAAGGAGACAACATTCGCATTGTAAATCCTTACAGGTTTTTGTGATGACTAATCCTTTTCGAGAAAATCAGAAAAAATATTACAATAGCATAAATATCGATTTACCATTTTCTACAAATTCAAGTATAGATTTAGCGCATTATGTGCTAGTATTGCTCTAAAACGAATTTTCAAGACAGGGTATTTATATAAGAAAGCAGGTGTTATCGTTCAAGACCTTTCTCCCGAATCTGTAGAGCAAGAAACTTTATTTGATAAAAGAGATAAGCGTCACGATCCACTAATGAATGTTTAGGACAATTTGAACAAAAAGTATGGAACTAATACGGTACGTCTAGATATTCAGGATAAGCAAAAATGGAAAATGCGTCAAGATCTTCTTTCACCAAAATATACTACTGATATTAAAGATATTATTACGATCAGGGTGTGATGTTTTTTTGAAAATAAAAAAAAATCTATCTTTAGGGCATAATTCAATCATCAAGAGTACAATTATGTACACCAACCGAGTTTAACCAACCACGGTGGTCAAGCGATGAGGGCTGTTCAGTCAAAAATTTGGTCACTCCCTTAGTCTTAATGATTGATAGTATTTAATGATTTAAAGTATCAAAAAAATGAAAAATTTAATTGAAAAATTTGATCGCAATTAGCAACGCTATCAGATCAGCAATTAGTAGCGCGTTTTAATCGCGAGGTTGGTAATCGTGGATGGGTGAGCGCCCGTGCATATTTTCTTGAGGCGTTATGAAATCAGTTTGAAAATCGTGGAATAGATTATTCATTTGTCAAGAATGAAAGTGGTGGTTTTAATCTTAACGCTCAAGTGATTCTTAGGGACGGTAAATTAATTTTTTAGTTCTATTGAGCCGATTAGTTATCTTAATCGGCTCAAATTTTTGTTATATTTGAGTTCAATGTTTGTTTAAATCGGCTCAATATGTATAAATGGCAATATAAAGACTGGCCTACGCTGTTCTTGAGTGCTTCACTTTGAAATGTTTTCACGACAGTATATTTCATGTTACTTTTACTCCGTGTGACAAAGAATCTCTGGTTGCTGTCCAAAACGTTCATCCAAGCATAATCAACGTAGCCTCTATCCACAACGACCACACAACCCTTAGAAAATGAAATGGTCTTAGCGATCTTAGATTCATGTTGTTTGCCATCTGAAATATGCACAAACTAAGTATACAGCCATCATAATCAAGTATGGTATGAGTTTCACAGCTCCCTTAGCACTGCGAAATTTTGCCCGGTCAAATACACTTAAACATAACGGAATAATAGTAGCATCCATGAGATATACTTTACGCTTGAGCCTATTAAGCTCTGCGCGTCTTGGAGAATCTTTACGCCACAAATCATCCAAAAGTTTATAATACAGATCACGGAATAGGCTATGATCTCGATGTTTGTTTATATAAGATAAGTTCGACTTGCTAGGAGTTCTAGAAATTCCCATATGACTCATGTTACCTGTAGCACTACGAAGACCATTAGAAATATCACGCACGGAATCAGCAGAGGTTAAATGGCAGAAAAGCATACTCACAAAATGTGTCCAGCTATTGATCCCTTTGTGATGTTTATCGGATAGATATTGTTGAACAAATTTGTTAAAAATATTGCGATCTACTAGTCCTAATATCTGAGAAAATACGTTTATATTTATCATGGCGGTGATGGAATTTTAGCGAATTAAATATAGCAATCCCTGCTTTATAAATCCATCGCCATTTTTTTCCTTATTTAGGATTGTTATGACTTTACCAAATAAATTTTAACTTCCTTAAGCAAGAACATTGTATTTAGAGATATATGGCATTTGCTTAATTACAAC
>NZ_SMBZ01000036.1 GCF_004342685.1 Sphingobacterium alimentarium | reverse complement strand
TCAATTCATCAAAGGTTGGTGGAAAGGCCATCAATTGATGCTGATAGTAGGGTTTGAAATTAGGTAATTTCCGAGACATAATCATCGATTTTTAACACTTAAATATAAGGAAATCAAATGATTATATCAATAAAAATAAGAGGAAATATAACATAAAAAAAGACTGTACCACTTATTTATGATACAGCCCCTTTTTTTACATCTAAAAAATCACACATCAATTATAGTATATCAATGGTTTGATTGACATGGTCTTTTATTCGAGACCACACGTCTTTAAACCAATACGTAAATTGCTCAGGGTTTTGCTGCATCCACAGCTCGAGATCCTCAACAGTAATCCATCGAAAAGCTTGCACTTCTGCGGGATTGGGTTGTGGATCTTGATTCGCTATTCCGAATAATATCACATCCAATTCATGTTCTATTAAGTTATTTTCAACTTGTGCCTTATAGATAAACGAAAATAGCTCTTCCAGATCGGCGGTCATGTTCATTTCATAGTTCAAGCGATCATGAGCTGCCTCTAACGTGCTTTCTCCCGGCTGTTGGTGGGAGCAGCATGTGTTGGTCCACAGATTCGCGCCGTGATATTTGTGTGCAGCGCGTTGTTGCAATAAAAGTTCTCCTTTGTCATTAAAAATGAAGATGGAGAAGGCGCGATGCAATAGACCTTGCACATGCGCTTCGTACTTTTCCATCGTGCCCATTGCATTATTATTCGTATCCACTAAGACAACCTGATCTCTTTCTCTGTTCATAAAGCCTGTTTTACTGCACGGTGGCGCGTTAATTTCTTAAATAAATATAAGTTCCACAAAATCATAATATATCCGTACACCGCATCTTCGATGGGAATAGTACCTATCCGAAAATTCATAAATTCTGCAGAGTTATAATTCACAATAGGGGACTCTAATCCTGTGCCCGTCAACACCCCATTGACTGGCAAAAAGCCCAACATCAAAATCGTATACACCAATGACGCTTCGCCAATCCACTCTTGCTTATCTATAAAATGCATGTAAAGCACCGTCGCGACCGTAAGCACAGCAGTCACAAAAGTATATGTACGATCCGAAAATACTAGTGCAATAACTGCACATACGATTATCGTAATAAAAACAATTATATTATTAAAACCGTTGACCCAATCCAGATTAAAAAATTTGGTCAAGCAGTAATAGGTAAACACGCAGCTAAAAGGTATACAGAGGAAGAATAAGCATTCTTCCAGCGGAAGATTAAAAATAGAAAACCCAATGGTGTAATTCGTATTAAACCACCAGACGCCTTGTGCCGTAAACCACATATCCCAAACGATAAAGGGGATCGCCACCAGCACACTCGCAATGATAAATCCTTTAAAATATTTATCAAATCGTATCCGAGGATGAAACGAAAATATAAAACAGATAATTATCGTCAGAAAATTAATAAGTAGGTAAGTATAGGCAATCATTTAGTTCTTAAAATAAATTTTGAAATATTTAATAGGAACAAACAGGAAACCAAAACATTCTCCTTCTTCCTTCTGTATATGCTTGTGATGTTGCTTGTGTGCGCGGCGTATCGCTAAAAAATAGGGGGACTGTGTATCCCTAAAAACCTTTATACGTTGATGTATAAATATGTCATGCACAAAGAAATAAGCAATACCATATAAAGTAATTCCTAAGCCAATGAAAAATAAATAATTGAAATCTTTCAAACTGCCGTAATAGAATAATAGTATAGCTGGAATAGAGAATATAAAAAAGAAATAATCATTTTTTTCAAATTTCCCTTCGTGGCTATGGTCATGGTGGTCCTTATGCAATACCCATAGAAATCCATGCATCACATACTTATGAATGAGCCAAGTAATAGGCTCCATGATTATAAATATTAAAACGGTAATCAATATATTCATACGGTGTTTAATTCAATTTTAATAGTGTCTGGATGTCAGCTTGTAGACTCTTGTCGCTATGCGGCAGTTGCTCCATCATCCATTTTCTATCTGTTTGTAATTCTTATAACCTAAAAATTTGGGTATCGATATTTGTATCGCATAGCGTACATAGCGTAATTCCACATCTTTAGGAATTTGTACTATAGCTTTTTCCAAAGCATCTTTTCCTTTATTAAATGATTGCAGCTTCTGAATAGGGCTAAAGACATGGTTGGCACTAATCATTGTGTATGCACCCCAATATCCCATTGCTTTATCGTCATTTTTCTGTTTTGCCAATTCCTCTATCATTCTAAAGCATAATGCTGTGTCATTAGGGGCAATAGCCAAATTTTTTCTATAAACCTGATACTTATCATTAGCCACTAATTGTACCGACTGTAGTAGCATCAATAAGAGTAGTATCCTCATATTCTATCCATTTTCAAATTCAAATACGACTCCATCATCAAATACATTTTTTCGGTGTTGGGTACGCGAGTCCTATTTGTCAAAATATCCCGGCTGGATTTCAATTGGATTTTCTTGAATAAAGTCCAATAATAGCGGTAAGCTAAATATACCCCAAATTTAGAAGAATTAGGTAGCATTTTGATGCCGATTAAAGCTTCTTTAAATTCTGCTTCTATTTCTTTTTCAATTACCTTTTTGGTCTCATCGTTGAAAGCCATGAAATCCAGATTCGGAAAATAGAACCGGCCTAATGTATAATAATCTTCTTTGAGATCCCGAAGAAAGTTGATTTTTTGAAAAGCACTGCCCAATTTTTGTGCATAAGGTTTTAATTTTTCGTATTGCGCTTTATCGCCTTCCACAAAAACGTGCAAACACATGAGGCCTACTACTTCGGCAGAGCCTAATATGTATTCGTCATAGTTTTCTTTATCATAATATACTTTTTCCAGATCCATGGACATACTATGCAAAAATTGATCAATAAGTTGCCTGTCTATGGAGTATTGGTGTACAGTCTCTTGAAAAGATTGAATAATCGGATTGATAGATATCTTATTTGCAAGTGCTTCATCCGTTTCTCTAATCAATTGATTGAGCAGCGAACTTTGATCATAGCCATGAAAACTATCCACTATTTCATCTGCAAGACGCACATAGCCATAGATAGCATATATGGCAGATCGCAACTTGGCATCTAATGCTTTAATCCCTAATGAAAAAGATGTACTGTAGGTATGCGTAGTACATTTGCTTATCGAATACGCGAGTTTGTCGTATGTGTTTTTCATAGGCTTATTAAATTTCGTTTGCAACAATTTTTCCAGAGATAATAGAAGGAGGCACTCCTGGGCCAGGGACAGTCAGCTGACCTGTATAATGCAGATTTTTAATCTTTTTATTACAAATAGCAGGCTTGAATATTGCTGTTTGCTTTAATGTATTGGCTAGGCCATACGCATTGCCACCATATGCATTGTAGTCTTTTTTGAAGTCATTGACACAGTAACTTCGCTTGTAGACTAATCGGTCACGCAGATTGGATTCACCTGTATGCTTCTCAATGCGGGCCAACATCTCCTCCAGGTATTTTTCGCGAATGGCATCATTGTCTTCCAAGTCATTTGCAACCGGCATCAGCACAAATAGATTTTCATCTTCTAAAGGTGCTACAGTTGGATCGGTTTTGGACGGGCAACAAACATAAAATAGGGGTTTTTCCGGCCATTGCTGATGTGTATATATGTCGTCGATATGTGTAGCGAGTTCGTGTTCAAAAAATAAAGTATGATGGTTTAGATTCTGAACCTTACCTTTTATTCCTAAATAAAAAATTAAGCAAGAAGGAGCAAAGGTTCTGTTTTTCCAATATTTATCGTCATAATTTCGCTTTTCTTCAGGTAACAACTTCTCTGTATGGCTATAATCTATTGAACTGATTATTTCATCAAATTCCAATTCTTCACCATTCACGAGAATGGATTGTATGCTATTGGAATCTGTCTTTATACGCTGTACCTCCGCATTGAAATGAAACTTTACGTCCAATTCCTGGGCAACAGTCTTCATGGCACGGATTACCTCATAAAATCCGCCTATAGGATACCAGGTGCCCAATGCATAGCCACCATAATTCATTAAACTGTATAATGCTGGGATATTAGAAGGAGCGGCGCCGAGAAAGATTACCGGAAACTCCATAATCATCTTTAATCGCGCATCTTTGAAGAATTTGTTTACATAAGCATCGAAATTGCTCAATAAATCCAGCTTGCCCGCGTTTTTCAAGATACGCATAGAAGCAAACTCCGTCCAGCTGTGGCAAGGTTTGTAAATAAACTCTTTCATGCCTATCTCGTATTTGATTTTAGCGGCATCCATGAATTTATCTAATTGTTGTGCCGCGCCTGGCTCTATCTGTTCAAATAAATTTCTTAAATCTTCGTATTTCTCAGGAACTTGGACTTTTTCATCTTTAAAAATAATTTCGAACTGAGGGTGCAAAGATTTCAGTTCGTAGAAATCTTTAGCCTGATAACCAAAATCATTGAAAAATTGCTCAAATACATCAGGCATCCAATACCAGCTCGGACCCATATCAAATGCAAAGCCATTCTCCGTACGGAATTGTCGAGCTCTACCGCCGGCACTGCTATGTTTTTCAAACACATGCACTTCATAGCCTTTCTTTGCCGTATAGCAGGCGGCGGATATTCCTGAAAATCCCGCACCTAGGACAGCGATACGTTTTTTTTGTATAGATGTATTTTGGTTTATTTGCATTTAAAAATACCATTTTGTTATCTCAAAGGTATAAAAATAAACAATTAAATTGGAATTGTTATTTTATAATAAACCAAAATATGCACAAATGGTTTTTTGAAAGTTGTTAAATTATTTGATTTGAATTAATTAAGATTTCGAGCAATAGTATAATCTTCATAGGCTTCGTGAAGAAGTTGCTCGTTACTCAGGTTTTTGTTGAAGACTTTTTGATGAAATCTGTCCATTTTTAGGAGGATACGGGCCAAGTCGAGTTTCTCTTTTTCCGTCAGATCGGCCGTCACTATCTTAGAAGCTTTACGGATGTCGTCCATTTTTTGGTCTAAGACTTCTATACCATCTTGAGTAATTTCTAAGATTTTGCTGCGTTTGTCTTTATTAGAATCTTTTTGCACCACCCAGCCACATTTGATCAGACGATTGATAATTTGAATGCCCGTAGGTTTATCTTGCTTATTGTGTCGGATCAATTCTGTTTTGGTCATTACCCCGAATGTTTTCAAGGTAATAAGGTATATAAATTCGTCTTGGGTAGAGAACGCCGAATCATGGATTGCGGACTTCGAATAGCTTTTGGCATATTTGCCCATATGAACTAACATCGTGCTGATAACGCTTTCGACAGATCGTCCGTTCTTTTTATTGGCCCAATCCAAATTACTAGAATCCGATGGTCCCATGTCATCTATTATCCACTGACAAAACCCATCAATCGAATTTTGGTAAGATTGATTTTTATTAATCTTCTCAAAAGATTCAATAAGGGTAAGGATATCTTTTATTAGATTGTAGTTCATAGATAAAATATGAAATCCAAAGATATATGATTTAGCTAAATAATTAATCTTTTAAATAAAATTAAAAGGAAAAATGTGTTCTTTTTGAAAATATATTGCCAAAATTACTTGCAAAACGAGTACAAATACTTGTCATCACTATAAAAATACGGTTTGTTTGATTTTCATGAACTTATTACTTGCTCAAAGGTTAATGCAGTAAACAATTAAAAAAGGGAAATTATGGCAACATCAAAACAACAACAAAGCATGAAAAATGGTCATTTACATGAATTAATGGTTGATGCTTTGAAAGATATGCTTGGGGCAGAAAGACAACTATTGAAAGGTCTTAAAAAAATGTCAAAAGCAGCTAAAAGCGATACCTTAAAAGAAGCATTCGAAACACATTATCAACAAACAGAAGATCAGATTGAGCGTCTGAAAGAAGTGTTCAGTAATTTGGATCTTACTGCTCGAGGTAAAAAATGTAAGGCGATGGAAGGATTGCTAGAAGAAGCAGATGAAATCGCTGAGGAATTTGAGGATTCACCAGAAGTATTGGATGCGGCGCTGATTGCGGCTGCTCAAAAAGTAGAGCATTATGAGATTGCATCATACGGATGTCTGGTGACTTATGCAGAGTTAATGGAACATACGGAAGCCGCTGAAATTCTTAAAACCATCCTAGCGGAGGAAAAAGAAACAGACGAACTACTTACTACCATTGCGATGAATGAAGCAAATTTGGCTTCGGAAGCTAAATAAAAATCTACATTTATCTACCATATGAAAAGGCAATGCGAGCAATCGTGTTGCTTTTTTTATGCTTAATTTTTAAAACAAAAAAATATGCTGAGTGAAAACTCAGCATATTTAAAAGTAAATATATGTTGGACTAATGATGCCAGGATATAGATTACAATATTCCTTGTCCGCTATTGTCGTTGCGTGAACTATTTACTTGTGGCTCATGGTCTGGACCTATTGCATCGTTGTCTCTCGAAGGAGTTTCCATTGGGATGTCTGTATAATCTGGATCAATTCCTTCATCTTCTATGTCATCCGGATCTGGAACATTTTGCTCTTCACCTTCAGGGAGTATTCCTTCTTCTTCGATAGGTTCAATTTCTGGATCGATGTCCATATCATCTTGATCATCCAAGTTTGGATTTTCTTCATCTTGTAGATTACCGTCAAATCCTGGCATATCTGGATTGCTTCCTGAGAGTGTAATACACACGATAGGACCTAGTCCTGGCGTTGTGTTTATAAGTTGCTTTTTCATAGTGATATCATTAAATTGTTATTTATATAACCATTACCACAAACAAGTGTTTGTTGAAATAATACGGTAAAAGCGATTGTAAAACACTTGTTTGAAACGTATAAACACTCGATGGTGGAATTATATTCATTGAAAACCAACTAAATAAGGTGTTAAGCGTTTATATAATTAAGGATTAAACATTAATATAAGCATGAAAAGAAAAATAGATGAGCCTGCAATGCATCGCTGTGGCGAATATTTGGCCGAGCGCGGACTGAAGCTTATGTGCGCGGAAAGTATGACGGCCGGATTTCTAAGTAGTACCTGGGCTTTGGAAGTATGCAGCGGCAATTATTATTTGGGTAGTATTGTATGTTATGATGATTCCATAAAAAAGAATCTTTTAGGAATTCCGCAATCCATTCTCGATGCACATACTGCCGAATCTATTGAAACCACGCTTGCTCTCGTAGAAGGGCTAGAAAAATTGGTTGCAGACGCTGATGTATATGTTGCTGTCACGGGCTTAGCATTTGATAGTCCGAATCCCAATCAACATCGACCGGTAGGAACAGTATACTACGTATTCAGCTATCGTGGTAAACGCAAAGTTTTCGAAAAACATTTTGAAGGCAACGCTGGGGCTATTCTCATACAAACATGTAATAGCATCTATGCGGATTTATATAAATGGATACAACAATTCAATTAAATATTAAACTATAAAAATCAAGAACATGAAAACATTAAAAATAACACTTATTGCGGTCGTATTTGGTCTTATTGGTTGTGGGCAATCTAATTCAGAAGGCACCAGTGACACCACGGACCCTAATACACCAGGCCCGGTAACCGAAATGGACAGAGATCGTTATAATTTGAATCCTAATGACGAGGTCGTGTATGGATCCATTGACAGTGTGCTGCAGGATAGTATCCGCGCAGATTCGATCAATCGAAATCAATAGTTACCTATTTATAACCTATTTTATGAACGAATAATTTGAAGAATATGTTCATTAAAGTAAAAGACTTATGAAAAAGATGGGGTTATTAGGAAGTTTAATTCTAGGAATTACCTTCTTATTTAGTTTTGTTCAAGAGGATATAGCTTCGGTAGTCAAAAAAGTGCATCACGACAATATGAAAGAAATAATGTTGGCAACAATGGCTAAGGAAAAAGCTTCTTCGGAAGAGATAAGAAATTATGCGAATATGCTTATCCTGGATCACACGACAATGGGAGACGAGCTCGCTACGTTTGCAGCAGATCAAAATATAGATCTTTCTGGTGTGCGAATTGAGGATAGTGTATTACCCTTAGATTCCTTACAAAATCTAACTCCGGTACAGTTTGATAGCTGGTTTAAAGCAAAAGCGATAGAAACACATGAAGCTACGATCGGATATTTTCAAAGTGTCATCGCGAATATGGCAATAGACAATGCTGAAATTAAAACATGGATGGAGAGCAAACTTCCAGGATTAAAAAGTCACTTGTCCGCGGCACAAGGCCTAAGCATTGCGGAATTGCCGACGGATACAACAAACGTAATCATTAGACAATAATTTAGATATTATGGCAACAATACACGAAGATAAGCCAATAGGCAGAGAAATGCATAAAGACAAAAAAGAAGTTTTGACTAAGGATGGTCACAAAAAAATCGATCGGGATAAAAAAATCGATGGTGATGCGGAGGCAGGAGTTGATCCGCAAGTGGATCAAATCAATGATATGCCGAATGATCCTACAGACATGCCAAAGGAGAAAGAATAATCTATACGTTTTTTTGTGGTAGGTGATTTATCACCAAATAGTACGAAAGCCTTGATGCATGTAATCAGGGCTTTCCTTTTGCATTCACTTTTGTAGATGTCGTAATATTCAATCTTGCGATAGAATGCTTGGAAGACAAATATTAATAAAGTTTTAAATAGGAGTAACAAAGTGTGATGCTGAAATTTAGTTCACAAAAAAAAGGCTTTCTGTTGGGGAGGGCACTGAAAAAGTCCCCTTAGAAAAAAAGGTTAAAAAAGGGAGTCGAAAACTACAGTTTTCTGCTCCCTTTTTCGTGTTTTAAGGTAGGCTTTAATGGACATCAGGATGCTCTCTACCCAACAAAAAATACAGTTCAGTTCTTATTCAGGATTGTACGATATTATCGTTCCAAATGATAATCTACTTCGAAAAATCAACGATCTTATCGATTTCAGTTTTATTTATGACGAGCTTTTGGCTAAGTATTGCCATACCAATGGCCATACAGCGGAGAGCCCTATCAAGATGTTCAAGTATCTTCTGTTAAAAACGATCTACACCGTTTCGGATGTAGATGTCGTTGAACGTTCCAGATATGATATGTCCTTCAAATATTTTCTTGAAATGGCCCCAGAGGAGGATGTGATCAATTGAAGTTCGTTTACCAAATTCCGCAAACTACGATTAAAAGATATGGATCTGTTGAACCTGTTGATCAATAGGACCGTAACGATTGCTCTTGAAAAAGGCATTATAAAATCAAAGTCTATTATCGTAGACGCGACCCATACCGTTTCCAGATCGAATCCGCACACAGCATTGGCAGTACTCAGGGAACGCTCCAAACTATTAAGAAAAGCGATATATCAGATTGATGGGGAATACAAGAGGAATCTACCACAAAAGAATGAATCGGGCGACCTGGATCAAGAGCTTGCTTATTGCAGGGAATTACAGAGAGTCCTTGACAGGATCAATCTATTAGTGAAATACCGGCTGTGAAAGAAAAGCTGAATCTGTTGAAGGAAACCATTGAAGGCACAAAAGAATACTATCTGCTCTCTAAGGATGATGAGGCCAGACTTGGACACAAGTCAGTGGACAGCAGTTTCTTTGGCTATAAAACACATCTGGCGATGACCGAGGAACGCATCCTTACCGCAGCGGTCGTTACTACAGGCGAAAAAGGTGATGGCCCTGAACTATCCAGATTATTGGAGATCAGCCAACAGAATGGAATGAGAGTGGATACGATAATAGGTGATGCCGCGTATTGGGGAAAAGAAAATCTTCAGTTGGCAAAAGAACAAAACATTGATATCATCGCTAAATTAAATCCATCCATTACCCAAGGCTTTAGGAAAGATAAAGACAAGTTTGACTATAATAAAGATGCGGATATGTTTGTTTGTCCCGCAGGACATTTGGCCATCCGCAAGGCGCGTCAGGGAAAGAAGGAACAAGGTACAAATCAAACGGAGACCTATTACTTTGATGTGGAGAAATGTAAGGTCTGTCCTCTTAGGGAAGGATGTTACAAGCAAGGAGCCAGAACCAAATCCTATTCAGTCTCCATAAAATCCGAACTCGATAGGGAGCAGATGGCTTTCCAGCAAACCGATTATTATCGAAGCAAGTCTAAGCAAAGGTATAAGATCGAGGCCAAGAACAGTGAGCTCAAGAATGTCCATGGCTATGGCAGAGCTGATGCTTACGGAATCCACAATATGGAAATGCAGGGTGCAATGGCCATCTTCACCGTAAACTTGAAAAGAATCCTGAAATTGATCTAAAAAGGTGGGATATTGCCTCAAAAAAAGCCTAGATGGGATGCTAAAAACTCAAATAGCAAGTCCTAGTCGCTTACACCTTCAACAAGACCATTAAAAAATAAACTTCCAGAAATCCTTTGAACAAAAATGACCGAGTAAGGGAAAACCTATACTCAGTCATTTCTTTAAGTCTCATTAGAAAGTTGAGGCTTTTTCTGTGCCCTCCTGTAGGGAAGGCCTTTTTTATGTTATAATTGTGTGTGTGATTTTAAGCGCTATACTTCATGTTTAATCTTTTTTGGAGCGTCTTACGAATAATATGGATTCTTGATTTAATCGTTCCTTCAGGAATGCCATACATTTCAGATAATTCTCTGTATTTGTATCCATCTATATAGTTGTTAAACATTTCGCCGTGTGTAGAAGGCATATCGCTCAAAATTTTAGAGATGTCCCCAAGCATCATTCTTTTGTCCGATATATCTTCACTATAAGGTTCTGTGGATGTATTTTGGTTGTAATAGTACAAGCTGATATCATCATAATTTTGCTGATAACTCAAGCGCTTGTACTGATTGATGTAGATGTTGCGCATAATTACAAATAACCAAGATACCACACGTGGATTGTTAAAGAACTGATCCATGTATTTTAAAGCACGGATAAATGTTTCTTGTACTAAATCGTTGATTGCTTCTTGATCTTTAGTAAAGCGTTTTGCTAAATTCTTAAGTATCTTTTGATACTCTAATAGCTGATTGTTAAAGGCCTTGTCTTTCATAGATGTATGTTTTTAGTTGTGCCAAGAGTAAAACAAAAACAGTGCTTAAAATCTACATTTTGATGCAATAGGGTATTTGTTAAGATATAAATAGTATTTACCGAATTACAACAAGATTTAATTCTCATTAAGTGCGTAATGTGTGCGTACTATCCCTTAAAAGTGGTTTTATAGGAGCGTATTAATACGCAAAAAGAACTTCTTGTATAGTGGAATGCCAAGCTTGGCAACATTCTAGATATACTATTGCTGACTTACTAAATAAAATGTTGTATGCGAGTGTTAGTGTATCTTTGGGCTAGTGTTGTTTTACTGTCGTGCTCGGGCAAACCGATCGACAACGCAATGAAGGAAAAAGTGGTATTAGAAGAAATCGTATACCTTCGTACAGAAGGGTTAATGCTGTTGGAGAAGTTGGTCGACCACTGTCCTTCTGATGATGAATGTATAATGGGCACGAAGGTGCTTAACTTTTATTCGGAAACGCAACCTAATCTAGTAGGTTTGTGCGAAAATAAGAAACTTAATCTATCCTTATCTACTTATGAAGAGATAAGTAACGAGGTAGAAAAACTCGTGCAGGATAGTTCCTCATATTATGAGTTTCTCTTGGAAAAATTGGTTACAAATCTTCATAATCAAAAAGATATCTACTTGCGTATACTGCAGGATAAAGAACTTGAGTCCTTGCATTATTACACGCTTGATTCATACCTGCAAATGGTTTGCTTTATCGAGGATTACAAAAATATGATTACGAAGACTTATATGCTAAATTAACAGCATTATTAGCCGTGTTCCTCGGCAGAGGTTCTTTCGAGCATCACATTAGGAAACTCTCCAATAATCGGGAAACGCATGCGCACAGTAGTGCCTTCGCCTTCCGTAGACGTAATTTCAATATGCGCCTCTAATCGATCCATTATACGCTTCACAAGCGATAGCCCTATACCACTTCCTTTATAATAAGTCGTGTTTTTCCCTCTACCAAACATATTATAAATTCTGTCCATGTCTGATGCTGGAATTCCTATTCCATTATCCCGAATTTCATAGCATACTGCATTATTTTCTATTTTGCTACCAATGTAGATTTTAGGCTCAGGCTTTTGCTGCGAATATTTCATCGCATTGCTGATCACATTGGTGAATACTTGATAGACAGCACTTTTTTCACCCCAGATCGGGAGTAAGGTGCCATATACTACCTCACAGGTATTTCCTTCGTAGACTAAGCGGGTTTCTTCGACTATTTTACGAAGCAAAAATTTCAGAGGTATACTATCCTTAGTGATTTTATTGTATTTGTCGTGCGAAAGATGCAGAATATTGTTAATGATATCTTCAATATTTTGAATACCGGAAGATAGGGTAGTAAACCATTTTTTTCTTTTTACTTCGTCCAGCTGCTCTTTGGTATTCTCCAGATATTGCAATCCCATTTTGAGAATCGATAGCGGATTCTTCAAATCATGAGATAGCGTATAGGTAAACATTTCCAACTCATTATTGAGTTGGGAAAGGTTTTTCGCCATATTTTTATTTTCCAATAGATTTTGGATGAGCGATGTATTGAGCGTTTGCTGTAAACCATCCAATAGGCTCAACTCTTCATCATTCCATGGAAGGGCCGAATCGTAGATGTCTTCTTGCCAGACTTGTATGCCATAGGGCGAATCGGAACATATACGCATTTGGGTTTCGTGCATAATGGTTTCCTTGCGAAACCAAACTATATAATATCCCTTGTTCTTGTCTACGTTATACGCTAATAATCCCGCAAAAGGCAATTTTTGTTTGAAATTCTTTTGGTGGTTCTTACGGAAATTATGATCTATGAATACCGTAGGTTTATTTAATTGCTGAATATATTTAATGATATCAAAAAAATCATTGGTCGATAGATCAATGCCATCAAAATAGACATCCCCTTCATTAAATATAGCAACACCGTCAGATTGCATCATAAGACGAAGATTGTTGAGGCTCTCTACTAGCGCACAATTAATGGTCTTGTGATAAGCTAATCTTTGCAGCAAATGATCTTGAAATGCATAAATCTGTTGATTGATATCTAATCGGCCTTGTTTGACCAAGGTTTCATACTTACTCATTGCATTCTGTACGATGAAAGTGCACACTTTACGTTTTTGAAGATCAACGAATTTCTTATTGACACTATGAGCAATCACCAATCCCCAGAATTTACCGTTAAGATACAAAGGGAAAAACAATCCCGTCTGGACACCTAAAAAATTAAAATAGTTGGTTTTACTTTCTGGCGGATTGACCAATTGTGTACTGGATAGATCAAAATCGGAAATACTATAAAAGGATTGTGGCTCCGCTTCCATATTTGCCACATAACGATAGGGTGCCCCTTTGTAATGTGCTATAAGGTCGGGCGTCAAATAATCTTTGGAAAACTGCTTATCCAAAAAAGGTTCTACATTGGCATTATGGTTTTCGGCGATGACCTTACAATATCCCGTATCTTGCATTTGCAACACCAGCACGCGATCAAAGTGTATTATCCGGTTAATGGCTTTACATACGGATTTCCAATTATTATGGTAGTTGCTTTCAAACAAAAAGGCAATTTCATTCAGATCGGTGGTGGAGATATTTTTCCGGTATTGTGGCTCGGCCTCGATATAAATATGATTATCTATTTTACTGATTTTTATATACTGTGATTGTTGGTTGATTTTGGCTGTAACTAGTGCACGGGGAGGTCTTCCCACGACAAAAGATTCAATTAATTTTTTAATTTTTTTGTAGGAGGTTTGAAACAGTTTTTTTAATAAATTTTCTACCGGAGTATTTAACAATGACTCGGCAGGTATAGACAATATCTGATTGATATTTGCTGTAATACCTATAATATTGAGAGAAGAATCTAATATTATTAAATGACCAAAGGATTGAACACGTGATATTTTCATATGTAATTGTATGTATTTATACTAAAGATATGGTATTACTACTCCTTATATTGTAATTTATCTGTTATTAACCTTTATTTTATTTTTGCTTTTAGGGTAATATGAACGCCTTGTTTTACAAAAATCATTCGTTTAAGATTATAAATGTTTTATTATAAATATGTTTTTTTAATCAAAGGTTGTCTTGCTGTAAATAAATATTGCTCATTCATCATAGAAAACTTTTATTTCGGTAGATAATACCGTATTTATACTTCCAGTAACGTAAAATTCTTCAATTTATGAGAATATTATTTCCTATTATGATAAAATATGACTCTATATTCTTATAAATCAATATCTATGCATTATATTGTATACGTTTCTTCTAAATAAAATTGTTATTTATCGTTTATCATCAAACAAATTGGCTCAAATTTTGTTTTTAGTTTGGTACTTATGAAAGAAAACTCCTAATTAATGTAATACTTATGATTAAAGTTATCTTGGTCGAAGATCATTTGGTGGTGCGGAATGGTATCAAGTTACTATTGGATACCTCTGGAGAAATCGAAATTATTAATGAGGCGAAAAATGGGGTCGAGCTGATGGATATTCTGTCACAGGGATCCGTACCGGACGTAGTGATTACGGACATTAATATGCCTATGATGGATGGTCTGGAGGTCACGAGTTATTTGGCTGAAAACTATCCAATGGTCAAGGTCATACTACTTTCTATGTTGAATACAGCAGATCAGGTTATCAATGCCTTCAACCGAGGTGCCAAAGGCTATCTAGTCAAAAATGTAGGGTATAATGAACTCATATTTGCGGTAACGCATATCGCACGAGGCGGCAGATATATTTGTGAGGAGTTAATGATGGTGATGATGGATCTGCTATCGTCGAATACCTATGTGGAAAATGGGCATAAATCCAAGAAGATTGATCTTGATCTTTCCGAAAGAGAGGGAGAAGTATTACAGTTTATCAGTGAGGGGTACACTAATATGGAAATTGCGGACAAATTATTCCTGAGTAAAAGAACTGTCGAAGGCCATAGACAAAGTCTCATTAATAAGATAAAAGTGAAAAATTCAGCTGAACTCATAAAATTTGCAGTACAGCATAATTTAGTCACTTAGTCATTATAAATATAATTTAGTAAATGAACCTGCCATTATTCATGGCAGGTTCATTATTTTTAATCGTGACCTTCAGTTTTCACAATCTTATTGTAAATACCAAATAGTAAGAATGGAGCTACCCATTGCCCTACAAAAAGTGCATCTTTATCTCTTCCTAGACATTTTAACGTGGCTGAGGCTACCATAGCTGTTACAGCTACCGCCAGGTAAGTTGTAGATGGTAATTTTGCCGTGTTGTGTTCAATTTCTTTCGTAATTTTTCCTTCATTTGGAGTTGTTAGTGCCATAATACTTTAGTTTAAACTGTTAAACATTAATTTTATTATAACCTTTTAACAGTTTTGCTTTCAATCAGTTCATATCTATTATAAAATGAGTATTAATCCGTTTCCCTAGATTTTAATGTGATATCTACGGTATTTGTATTAATATTTATTGTTACTCAACCATTTGAATTTGTGCTTGTTAATGTTACTGAAATATTATTGATAACAACTAAAAAAAGTCACTATGAAAAACTCATTATTAATAGCAGGAATTTGTTTCTCCTTATCAGGATTGGTAGGGTGCGGGAACAGCAACAATAATACATCTGAGGACGGTCACGCATTTGACTCGACTAATACGATGTACGACGATGGTAGAAGTATTGCAGATACATTAGGTAGAGATACTTTGTCTACGGATACATTGATTCCTCCTACACCGATGAATTAATACACAATCGGATAATTAGACTCTTCATTATCTCGTTTTTTATAAATATAATTTATCTGATTCAAGTCTAACCCCATGGTTAGACTTTTTTTATGTTCATTATGAGATAAATACGTCGGCTATCGTAATAAACACTTGAAATAGGAATATTCGGACTTTAGTGTAGACAGTATGTTAGAATGTAGTAAAACAACTAAATGTACACTATAAATTTATTACACTTATGTTCTATCACGTTAAAAATCTTATACATCCGATAGTGGATGACCGACCAGATCCATCAGCAGCCAATGCCTTACAAGAAGGGTTAGGAGGGCAGTTTGGAGAAATGCGCACCATGATGCAATTTCTTTTCCAAAGCTTTAATTTTAGAGGTGATGGTATTCCATATTTAGATTTGATACATGGCGTCGCTATGGAAGAAATTAGCCATGTGGAGCTCGTAACAAAAACTATATCCAAATTATTGGATGGTGCTCCTGGGTATGATGGAGGCAAATTCGATACGCCAGGAGATTCTACAGTATTAGATATGGCCAAAGAGCAGAAAAACCCTCATCATTTCATTGTGGGTGCACAAGCTGCATTGCCGGTAGACGCAGCGGGTAATCCATGGAGTGGTTCTTACGTGCATAATCATGGTAATCTGGTGCTAGACCTCCTGGATAATTTAGTGTTGGAGGCGACGGGTAGATTGCAAAAATCGCGTATCTATCAAATGTCGGACAACAAAACTTTGCGTTCGACTATCTCGTTTTTGATTGTACGAGATGGCGCACACCAAATGGCCTTCGCTAAAGCTCTTGAAACGCTAGGTGTGGATTGGGCTAAGATTTTACCTGTTCCAAAATTTGATGAGACTCAATTTCCAGAAGTTAAAAAACTAATGGATGCCGGGGTTCATAATGAAGCCTATACCTTCAGCTTGGATGGATCTATGATGGATCAGATTTTCTCCGGTTCTTCACCAGCTAATGATGGCTCGGAATTGGTAACACTCAAAGAGCCTAAAGAATCATATCCATGTCCTATATCACCAGAGCGTCCTGAGGAATTTGCTCCTGGACTAGATCCAGAATTACAAAAGCTAGCAGATGCTTTTAGTGAATTCAAAGAAAAAACACTAAAAGACATGGAAGATAAAGCTGGGCCAAATCCTCGAAATAAAGAAATATAAGCCGATGCTTTTTTATGTTATATATATTTAATACGGAAAAGGTCACCTCAATATGTAGGTGACCTTTTAAATTAAACGATTATGGGAACTTCTGTTATTTAGCGAGTCCATCTATCAATGCTTTCCACTGTGGATAAGAAGCACCCATTTTGGCACCTATGCCCACCAAGAAGTTGCGAATATTATCCATCAAATGTTCTGTCTCGGAATTTATTACTTCATTTCTGCCAGCATACTGCAGCGTCACTCTATTATCCTCTTGTTTGATAACAATATTGGAGGAGGTATATTTTTTGAAAAAATGTGCTGAATGTTCGTCCATTGTACGAGGATCAGGACAAGGCTGTAAGGAAATAAAAGTTTTCCGCTTGTGCTGATGATCGGTTTGATCCAACGCTGTCACTTGTACCCAATCATACCCTCCACCTGAAGGGGCTCCTGGTCCAGGTATATCAATACGGATAAAATCATATTTTTTAACCCTACGATCTTGGATTTCATTATTCTCATTTACGATGACAAATTCTGCGGATATACCTTCCGCTATTTTTTGCCAGCCATTCACATCCAACATTTTTGCCACGATTTCTCTATACCTATTGTACGCACTTGAATCATCTGGCAGGGTAAGCTGACGTGAATAGTCTAATGCCTTACCCACTTTTTGTTCTGGTATCTTACTCATAATAGTATTTTTTTATTCTATGTGATTAACATTTTGTTATAATATTTAGTTGTATTTTTTCTTCATACAAAGTCTATTTTGGACTACAAATGGTATTAATACTGTAAGTAAGGCTATTTTATACGGCTTTTGATAACCATTGTCAACAGTATGTGAATCAGTCGGTTCATCCATTAAATAACTATAAACATACTGCCTATGAAAGCGATGAACTACCGCGGGCCATTTCGAATTCGTATAGATGAGAAACCCATGCCCGAAATTTTACACCCTAGAGATGCTATTGTTCAGGTGACGCGCGCCTGTATATGTGGGTCAGACCTTCACCTATATCATGGAATGGTGCCCGATACACGTATTGGAAGTACTTTTGGCCATGAATTCATTGGTATCGTACGTGAATTGGGAAGCGAAGTAACAAATCTGAAAGTAGGTGATAAGGTGTTGGTACCGTTTAATATTGCCTGTGGTCAATGTGTATTTTGTTTACAAGGCTTGTATGCCAATTGTCATGAAGCCAATACAATGGCGACAGCAGGGGGAGGAATCTTCGGATATTCTCATCTCGCTGGCGGTTATGACGGAGGACAAGCTGAATACATACGTGTGCCGTATGCCGATGTAGGCCCTACGGTTATCCCGGAAGACATGGACGAAGAAGACGCGTTACTATTGACTGATGTATTGCCGACAGGATATCAAGCCGCTGAGATGGGTGGTATTCAAAAAGGCGATACTGTCGTAGTATTTGGTGCTGGTCCTGTAGGAATTATGGCGGCGCGCTGTGCATGGCTATTTGGTGCCGAAAGGGTGATTGTAATTGACCATTTAGAGTATCGATTGGATTTTGTTAAAAATTACGCCAATTGTGAAGTTTATAATTTCAAATCACTGGAAGATCCGGTATTGTTTATTAAGCATATTACTAACTGGCTAGGTGCTGATGTGTGTATCGATGCGGTAGGATCGGATGCTTGTGGTAATGCCATGCAGACGATAACAGGTAAAAAACTCTTATTGCAGGCTGGAGCAGCTACGGCATTACACTGGGCAATTAATTCAGTGAAAAAAGGAGGTATAGTATCTATAGTCGGAGTATACGGTCCTACGGACAATCTTGTACCTATCGGTAATGTACTGAATAAGGGAATTACCATCCGTGCTAATCAGACATCAGTCAAGCGATTGCTACCAAAGTTGATGAAGCATGTGCAAGATGGAATTCTAAGTCCTAAAGATATTATTACACACCGATTTGCATTGGAAGATCTTCCGGACGCATACCGTATCTTCTCTTCCAAATTGGATGAATGTATCAAGCCAGTAATTGTTCTTTAATTTATAAAATTATTACTATGAATCTAGTTAGCAAAAATTTAAATACACTTGAGGGGTGGGGCATCGATGCTAACCCCGAAAATGATCCAACCTATCCAATGCGCGATAGAGATAATAATGTTACGGGAACTCGACCTACACAGCAAATTGCCCGCGTGGAAGTTCTTCAATCTATCGAAAGACCACACTATACCGCTGTATTCGGTGAGACAATTCCTCCTTCTGGCTTGAGCGGTCAGCTGAGAAGGTATGCATTCCAACACAGTGAATCGCGTTATAGACACTGGTTGCCATTATTGTTGGCGGATCGTATTCAAGAGTATGAGGAAATTATTAATGATGTCAAAAAAGGAAAGATCCCAAATTTCTATGCTGAAACCGGGGGGAAAGCCATGTGGAGATACGATAAACCAGCACTTATTAAAAAAGTAGCCTGTGTAGCGATAGGCGCTTTTATAATATCTTGTGCTTTTAAACGTTTATTAAAATAGAAATACGTTAATACTTAATGCCGAACCATGTATTTAGACGCTATAAATAATATCAAAATAATAAAGAGCACAAAAGGCAAGAGCGATCTGACTTTCAAAGAGGTGGTCGTCGGGGAATGCAAAGACAGTGATGAAGTAATCGTACGCTTAAAAGCCCTTCAGAAAGATTTCGAAAACAATCCTTCGTATGAGTTTTTGCATGGGCTGAAGGATCATATGTCAATTAGTTTCCGCGATATTATGACCGATGAAGAGATTCGCTTTTATGCTTCGGATGAATAATTATTTTGAATTAATATATAGAAATAAAGATGGGCTTAGGAAAAATTCCTAAGCCCATTAAAAACATATTCTAACACCTAATAACATCTCTTTATTTTCAAAAAACCTCATAACGCAAATAGAGCGAAGACAACCAATAACTTATCGTACTTTCTGCACCTTGATTCTGGTTTACTGAATTTTTATCTAGTCCATCTCTACAACCTTTGGTGATGGGATCATAGAGCTGTGCTTTTAATCTATTGTTTCCATGAAACCATTCAAAAGCACTTTTCGCTTTTAAATAATATTTCGGCGCATTATTTAACTCCGCTAATTTTTGATACATCAGAATTAAAGACGGAATCTCGATTGCTTGTTCACCAACACTAGCCTTATGCCCATTTCGCTGATACCAACCAGCGTTCCCAATTAATTCAACTTGATCATTTTTGAATATTATTTTATCTAAAAATTTCGCACTTTCTTCGGCATATAGTAAATAGCGTTCCTCGAATAAAATATCTTTGGTGAGCATGAGACTATATGGTATTATCGCATTGTCGTAAGATATAATATCTTCATACCAATGCCAAGTATCATCCGAAGCTGTTTCATACTCATTGCATATAAAATCCGCTAAATAGTAGATGGATGGTATAAAGTCCTTGTCGTAGCGATTGGACTTGTGCATGAGCGCTAATCCACACAATGTATATGCTGCAGCACGAATTGATTTAATCTCCAAAATATGAGGAAAGGCTTTGTCTACCAGTTCGCGTAACATCATTTGAATATGCGGACGCTTTTCATTATACAGCAAGCTTCCCAAAGACCAGATGGTGCGACCGAAGGCATCTTCCGTACCATATTCATCCAAAAACCGGTGATCGAACGATAGAAAATTCCCAAATTTCCCATTTTCACGCTGCACATAATGTACAAACGCCAAATACGTGTCTATTAATTTATCACAACTTCCAGGTTGGACCAAGTTTGCTAAGCCGGCTAGCATTAATGCTCTGCAATTATCATCCAAACAATAGCCATGGTGATAATCGGGCGTAGCATATTTGGCATGCTGGGCGATTCCCACCGAATTGGTTAAACGTTGTATGTGCGTGAGATCAACAATTAAATCGCTTAGTCGTCCAGGCGCGATATTAATATTAGATGAGTATTTCTCCGATTTTAATATCATAGTGTCAAAATTTAGGCTCTTTTATAAAGCTTTACATTGCCGTTTCTAACCGAATGCAAAAGTGCAGCGTAATTTCTTCCTACATTGGGCCACTGCATCGTTTCACCGTGTGAACGGGCATTTCTGCGGTATTTATCCAATAATATAGGATTTTCTAACAAATTATTTATAATTTTTGATAGGGCATCTGCGTCACAAAAATCAAATAATAATCCACGTTCATCCGCAAGAAGATCCCGAGCATATAAGTAAGGTGTTGAGATGACCGCTGCACCAGCACCTAACGCGAAAGACAATGTTCCGCTACTAATCTGATTTTCATTTGGATAAGGCGTGACATACATATCACAAGCCGTTAAATATTCTTTTAAAAGTTCAGGAGACGCAAATTCGTTTACAAAGTCAACTTTGTCCGCGATTCCCAAACTTTCGCATTTTTCAATTAATTGATTGCGATAGGTTTCGCCTTCCTCTTTATACACGTTCGGATGTGTAATGCCTAAAATTATATAGATAAAATTTGGATCACGTACATCTTTGATAGCTTCAATAGCGGTTTCAAAACCTTTGCCTCGTCCCAAGAATCCAAAACTTAACAATACCTTCTTATCTTGAAGATTGAGCTTTTGTTTAGCTAATTCTTGCTGATAGTCAAATACAGGCACACCGTGAGGTAACATCCTCACTTTGTCTACCGGAATTTGGTAAATGGAATTAAGCATATTGACGGCCCAATTTGTCATTACGGTAATCAAACTACTCAATTGCCCTAAGTGTTGTAAAATTTCCTTTTCCTTTGCCGAAGGTTTTGGCAAGATTGTATGAAAATTAGTGACGATCGGGATGTGTAATAGATTACAAAGTGTAAGAATATATTCACCACATTCTCCTCCAAATATGCCATATTCGTGCTGTAGTACACATACATCATAGGTGTTGATGAGGTCCGCCGCCTGGACATAACTTTTTATTTGATGTTTGTCAATTGTTGCGACAACTTCCTTGGGGAATTGCTCATCACTACCTTGTGTAAGTGCTATAATATGCACTGTATCTGTTGAAGCTATTTGTAAACTTTTGTATAAATCTTCCGAAAATGTAGCTATGCCACATTTTTGAGGAGGATAAGTAGATATTATGGCTATTTTCATAATGTTTATCAAAAAAAGAAACGTATTTTATAATTCTTTTACTAATTATGAACACGGAGGCGTACAAATAGTTCTGTACATAATGTAAATTTTTTGCTAAATTATTTGCTTCAACGGCTTAATTTTTATTTCACAAAAATCCACTCTTTTTGGTTGTTGAAGCACATGTAATACAATATTGGCAATATCCTCTGCTTCCAACATTTCCATAGCTTTTTGTTTTTCTCTTTCTTCGGCCGGGGTAGTAGCTTGCATGTCTGATCCCACAAGTCCTGGTTCGATAAGTGTGACTCTGATATTTTCAGGATTAAATTCTTTGCGCAATGCTTCGGAAAATCCGCGGATTCCTGATTTGGTTGCTACATATCCAGAGCTATTCGCGTCTTTAGTTGTAGCGCTCATTGAGCCTATATTCATGATTTCACCCTCTACTTTATTTTCAATCATTCGGTCACCTATGAATCCTGCCAACCACATATAGCTCAACACATTGGTGCTTACTAAATATTCAATTTCTTTCATCGTTTTGCCGCAGACGCCTTCAAAGCCTATTGCCGCATTATTAATCAACACGTCAAACGGTCCATGCGAAGCATCCCAATCGCGGATTTGCTGCTCAAATGCTTGTAAGTCCGTTAAATCTGTTAAGGAAAAATGAAAGTATTCACTAAGATTTCTTTCTTCGATGTCTTTTTTAAGATCTTCTAACTTTTCTTCGCTACGTCCAATTAGAAATATTGTATAGCCGTTTTCTGCAAGTAATAATGAGATCGCGCGACCAATTCCTGCTGTTCCACCTGTCAGTAATACTTTTTTTCTTTCCATAATGTTATTTTTTTAAGGTAAATTTTATTTTGTCTTTTGCGTAAACAATGTATGTGGTGTCATTCTCTTGTTTTTTGTTATTGATTTGAACTTCAACTTTGCTGTTTCCTGAGTTTAACCATATTTTTCCATCTTGATTTTCGGCTCCGAGAAGTTCAATCTCCCTATTGCTGTTATTTATAAATGGTAAAGATGAAATGGCGTATACCTCCTTATTCAACTGAACAATGTGATGATGGCAAAGGTTGAAAAATACCGAAGCACCATACACCTCTTGACCGACTTGTCCTACAGCATCCCATCCATCGCCCAAGTCTTCGAGCGGGATCCACAGCTGTGGATTTACATAGCCACTCTTTACTTCTCCGGCCAAAATATCGGCAGGAAGCAGAGGTGGGAAATAGTAAGGCATACGTAGTAGGGCATATTTAATGTATTCGGTCATGAAGAATACTATATTTTCTGAAAATGGAATTTTATGCTTTGTATGGAGGTGAAGAATACGATGAAAAATCGCAACAGTTTCATGCTCTTCAAAGGCCGCGACATATAAAGTTTCTTTTAGTGGAAATAAGGAAAAAAAGGTTTCTCTTTCTTTGGCATTGCCGTATTTCATGTCCCACAGCGAACAGTTACGAATAACATTTCCTATGTAGATTTCAGCGGCAGCTAAGTAGGTTTTATCGGGTTTTAATGTATAGAGTTCTAGCAATGCCTCTGCCGCATAAGCGGTATTATTGGATTGGTAGAGGCCATCGAAGTCTGTCTTTTTTAGTTTCTCTGCTGCGCGAATAGCTTCTTTTAAATAGACTTCTTTGTGCAGCGTGTGGTAGGCCTTTAGCATGGTCAATACAAATAATCCAGCCGTGTCCTTTTCGCCGTAGTCATTGGGATTGCCTTCCTTCTTAAGTATTTCAAAGGTATATATGTTGAAGAAAATCGGCCATTGGTCGTCAAATTCTTTGGCCGCCTGGAGCAGATAGAGCAATGACTTCTCAAATTGTTTGCGTAGTATCGGGTCCTCAAATCCTTGTTCAAATAAAAATCCCAATTGGAGTAAAGGATAGTGCAAATACCAACTATCCATAATATATGAACGCATGTGCTCTTCTTCGAAGCTTAACTTAAATGATTCTGCAGGAAGCCATCGGTGCGTAGCATTTATTTCTTCATCATAAAATGAAGTGAGATTAGCGCTCAAATCGGCTATAATCTGTTCGGAATGACTATTGCCAAAATCGCGATGGTATAGATACAAGGGCTTAAGTATCGCTGCCTGCACCATACTCTCCGGTGGGGTATCGTAATTATTGATGTATGAATTGAGATAGGAGTGGGAATCCACTTGCTTCCAACAACCTCTATGATCCATAAGGTCATGTAAGCTTTTTTGTGCATAGTCCAGGACGTCAACTTTTTTGAGTTCTGGTTTTACAAGAGAGGCATATACTTTTCGAAGCGAATGCATGTAGACATCGTTATTCGATCGTACATCCTGTACATTCGAATCCTCAAAGGATAAGACTACATAGGATTGATTTATCGTATATTTCCCATTTCTCTTCAAGGGATGAAGCATAGGTGGAAGTTTAAATCCTAGCTGAGGCCAGTCTAGCTTTACTGTATCTAAATAGGAGTTTTGCGTGTCTTCTGCTAACTCTTGTAATGCGCCAAAATCTTGTAAATAGAACAGGTGGCCTTTAGCATTTTTCCCAAAATCCGTAAAGCAAATTCCCGTTCTGCCTTCTCTCTGATCTTCAAAATGTATTGGCGAATCGGGCATTTCAAAATCTTGGGTACAGACAATTATATCTCTTCCGGGGAGATTAAGTTTGATATTCTGATTCACTTCCAATGTCACTCGAGCGCTATAGGCTATTTGCTTCAAATCCGTTCTTTCTGAGATTAACTCAATTTCGACTTCCACTTTGCCGGTTGAAGTTGGCCATTTTATGAGCACCTTGTTTTCCTCGGTATGGTAAATGCACAGGGTAGATAAATCTGTGCAGATCGGGTATAGCCGTTGAATCAAAAAATGACCATTAGAAAGTTTAATAATGGTGAGTAATTCTCCCGATACACTTTTAACCGAAAGCCTTCCATCATCATAGAATTTGTCGAATATTATAGGATTAGAATTATCTTTTAGCGCTGCCAGTATTTCTACAATATTCGAGTCAAAATAGCCCTCATTTTTGACATCATAGTATTCCATTTAAGTTTATTGATTTTTTATAATGAACAAGGCTGGGGAATATTTCGTTGATTCAATAAGTTTTAAAAAACAATAATTATGATATAAATGGTTAATAAATAAAAAAGTCTTTAAAATACTAAAGTATAGCATCTTAAAGACTTTTTTATTTCTGATTGATGTCTTTTAATTTTATAGGTTTACATCCATGTCTACACTATCAAAAAATGTAGGTTTATCCATTTTAATGGCAATCCGATAAGCGGCATTCATCAATCCTACATGACTATATGCCTGAGGGAAATTGCCCCATTGACTGCCATCATCTTCATTGATATCTTCGCTAAATAGCATCAAATGATTGCCGAAAGATAGCAGTTGCTTGAATACCTCTTGCGCCTCATCCAGCCTCCCTACACAAGCTAAAGCTTCTACATACCAAAACGCACAGACTAAGAAAGTAGATTTGGGTTTGCCAAAATCATCTTTGTGCAAGTAACGGTAAAAGAGTCCATGCTTCCCGCGTAGTTCTTTTTCCAAGACTTCTAGATGTTTTTTAGCGCGTTCGGAATTAGGATCTAGGTAGCCCATCATAATCAGTTGTAGGGTCGAAGCATCCAAATTTTTGCTTTCAGTTGAGTTGGTGTAAACGCCTCTTTCTTCGTCATAGCAAGCTTCAATATATGCTACAGCCTTTTGTTGCAGGGCGTAGGCACGTTTTTCGATATCTTTAAAACCGTTCTGTCTTGCGATTTTTAAAGCGGCTGTCGCACCTGCCCATTGAAAGAGGTTTGAATAACAATGTCGCTGCTGAAAATTACGGAATTCCCATATACCAGCATCGGTTTCATCGATGGTTTGCTCTATTTTATTAAGTACAAAATCCGTCCACTTTTTAGCAATATGCTTGTTTTGGTATTTGAACCTGCGATCCGTGAATAAAGGGAGCAGACCAATTAATGCTTGTCCGTAAACATCATTTTGTATATGTTCATACGCTTGGTTACCAATACGTATGGGTTTATTTCCGAGATACCCATCTAAATGATCGAGGTGGGTCTCTTCTAATTTCGTTTTTCCCAATATTCCATAAAGTGGCTGCAATCTTCCTGTGTCGGTTTGAGTGATATTTGCAATGTAGGAGGCATATTTTTCCATTTCTTCGAAATGGCCGACATGGCTGAGTGCGGTCAGTACGTAATAACTATCGCGCAACCAACAATATCGATAATCCCAATTTCGTCCTGATCCCGGAAACTCAGGCAGACTGGTCGTACTCGCAGCGATAATGGCACCCGTGTCTTCAAATTGATGCAGTTTAAGCGATAAAGCTGATCGGATGACCTGCGATTGATAAAAAGAGGGAATTGAAGCATTCTTCACCCATTTTTGCCAATATAAGGTAGTTCTTCGCAGAAAATCCTCACATGTACGTTCGATAGGTGCTTCGAAGGGACTTCCGAATGTCAGAACCATATAAATCGGACGATCCAATACGTGGGGAATTTCATCAAAAAAATGATTGATAGGCATGTCAGTAGCTAAACGTATCTGTATATCGCCTTGGTGAAATTGGATGTGATTACTCCCTCGGTGCTTTTTGAATTCGGCTTTACCGTATTGGTACACCGGATTACAAGTCACCTGAACACGTGGTCTTCCTTTGATGGGCTCCACTTTTCGGATTAGCGTCAGTGGCTTAAAATATCTTTCGTACTGCTCAAAACGCGGCGCAAAATCGGTGATTCTATAAGCTCCTTCTGATGTAATGATTTCGGTGCACAGAATATTAGTGTTTTCAATATAATATTGTTTACTCTTATACGAGTCGGTAACAGGCTTGACTTCAAACTTACCGCCTTTTTCTTCGTCGAGTAAACCACCGAAAACAAATGAGTCCTGAAAAGTAGGCCAACAAAGCCAGCTTATATTGCTATCCTTATTGACATGGGCAATAAATGCACAATTACCAATGATTCCACTATTGTATATATGTTTTGCTATTTTTTCTGACATTTTCAAATTAATTACGATACATCTTGCTGTTCAACATGCTGAGGTTCTATAAAATACTTTATAAGCTGTAAGACATCTTCTTGCGTTTCAATATAATATCGAGCTGCAGATTTGCGGCTTCCTACCTTAACAGTTATAGATTCGCGCGGCAATTCTAAAAACATATCCTCATCTGTGGCATCATCACCAATAGCGAATATAAAGTCCGGCTTAAAGTGGTTGACGATTTCCATTGCCGCTCTACCTTTGTTGAGCTCGCTATTCTTAACCTCAATGACTTTGTTGCCCATCAGCAATTGCAAACCATGATGTGGTAATAGATAACGTAAATGATCTACTAATTCTTGTGAGCGCAGGTTACCTAATCCACTTTGTACTTTGCGGTAATGCCAAGCTAATGAATAGTTTTTCTCCTCTACGACCGAACCTGCAGTCATATTTGCAAATTTTGTCATGATATGTTTGATTGGATATTTCCAACGGGTGGAAATATGTGTTTTGGTATGCCACACAAAATCTGGGTAATTACTCCATGCTCCATGCTCGGCAACTAGATAATAATTTTTTCCATCAAACCAATCGGATAACGTATCATGCGGCCTACCACTAATAATGACGATTTGATTGTTTGGATTCTCTTGGAGCTTTTCGAGCACATAATACAAATCATGCGTAGGCGTAGCTTCATTAGCATTATTATTGAAGCCTATCAAAGTGCCGTCATAATCCAAGAAAAATAAATTACGTTTGCTGTTTGAATATTTTTCCAGAAAATTATCTATCAATTCCGGACTAATTCGACGCGCTAATTCCTGCTGCTGTATAGATTTGATTTCTTTTAGTCGCTTGAAAAACAGGCGTACCCAATGGCGAATATTAAATTTTTTGACAATCTCTAAGCTGTCGTCCAATCTTTTGCGCTGCTCTTGCTCAGGCATCTGAATCGCCATGTGCAATGCCGTGCAAATTTGCTGGATGGAATTTGGATTGACTAGGAGAGGACCTATTAATTCTTTACTAGCTCCGGCCATTTCACTCAATATCAATACCCCATTATTGGATTCCTTGCTTGCTATGAATTCTTTACATACTAAGTTCATTCCATCGCGTAAGGATGTCACCAGACAAATATCTGATGCTACGTAGAGTGCGGACAATTCCGCTATGTCGTAGGAGTTGTAGAAATAACTGATCGGTGTCCATTCGTTATTACCATATACTGCATTGATATGACCAACCATGCGGTTGATTTCATCATGGAGTTCCTTATATTTGGGTACGGTATCGCGTGAAGGCACGACAAGCATATAGAGCACGACCTCATTTCTCGTTTCCGGATAGGTCTTCAGCAAACATTCGAAAGCTTTTAATCTTTCAATTATCCCTTTGCTGTAATCCAGACGATCTATACTAAGGATAAACTTTCTATTTTGATAAAAGGAACGAATGTCTTGTGCTCGAGTCTGTATTTCCGGTGATTGGGCCAACTCATTGAACTTATCATAGTCAATACCCATCGGAAATACTTCTACATACACACTGCGCCCACCGCTCCGCAAGCAGTTGTTTTGAATTGGAATGCCCAATATGTGTGTACAGGCATTTAAGAAATGTTGAGTATCATTATATGTGTGAAAGGCAATAAGGTCCGCACCTAATAACCCTTTTAAAAGTTCGTCACGCCATGGAATACCTCTGAATAATTCATCGGGTGGGAAAGGGATATGCTGAAAATAGCCGATCGCTATTTTGGAATTAAATGCTCTGACCAATTTTGGCAATAGCATCAATTGATAATCATGAATCCAAATTTCGTCCGTATCCATTACCTCTTGTTGCATGATGCTGTCCGCAAATTTTTTATTCACAGATTCATACATATTCCAATAGGATTGATCGTATACGGCATAGGAGGGGTGATAGTGAAATATAGGCCACAATACTTCATTCGAAAAGCCTTCATAGTAGCCTTCAATTTCACATTCGGTGAGGAAAACGGGTATTAAGTTGTGTTCTCTTAATTTCTCCGTTACTTCAATTTTCTCTTCCTCATTCGCAGGAATGAACCCTGGCCAGCCAATCCAAATATTACGGCCTTCTTTGTAGATAGAACCTAATCCCGTAGCCAACCCTCCTTCACTCGGAATTACATGTAATTGACCCTCTTTCCTTTCTATTCGTACGGGTAATCTATTCGAAATTATTATTGTTCGTTTTCGTTGCATAATATGATAAAAACAGGCAAGTTAGTGCTAGGTAGAGCTTACGCTGCGTAAGTGTATTAGTATAACAATTCTATCAACTTATAGTTTTAATTAATTTGTTTCTTATAATGATTTTGATGACTATCAGGAACTTAAATCTTCATCCAGTCGCTCCAGACCTTCGGTAGCAGGCCCTGTGAGGATACGTCCATTGATATTGAAACGAGAGCCATGACATGGACAATCCCAGGATAATTCGGCGTTGTTCCAGCGGACTTCACATTGTGCATGAGGACAGGTACTTTTCAAGACATGAAGGTTGCCATCTTGTTCTGCATATATAGCGTATGAATTGCCTTCGTATTTGACGACTTTGGCTTCTCCTTCTTTGATTTCGGCCAATGACTGAATGCGCTCCATACTTAATTTGTCTCCAATAAAATCTTTTACCACGGTGGCATTTTCCTTCACAAATGAGGTAAATCCTGCAGTCGGTTTGAAGCGTTTTGGGTTGAACAATTTTTCATAAGGGCTTTCAGTTCCTGTTATTAAGTCCGTAATGACTGCCGAGGCGATTGTTCCAAATGTCATCCCATTACCTCTGTAGCCTGCGGCAATATATACTCTGCCATTGCTCGATGGAGCGATACCAATGGAGGGCATGCCGTCTACCGGTTCAAAATATTGACTCGACCAGGCGAATTTTACCGTATCCATATCGAAATGTTGTCTACAATAATTTTCTAAATTTGAAAAACATTCACCAGTATCTTCAACGTGACCTGTCTTATGGTCTTCACCTCCAGCAATTATATACGTTTCGCCGTCAACACGATGTGTGCGGTAATAATGGTACGGATCATATAGATCGTAACCCAGCGTTTCTGGATAATTATCATTCTTTAAGGTGAATGCTATAGCATAACTTCTATATGGCGCTGTGGTAAAATGTAGAAGACTTATTCCTGGAGGAGTATGTGTGGCGTAAACGACATTTTTAGCTTTGATATCACCCAGTGACGTTACAAGCGTTACATCATCGCTTTCCTCGTTATAGGATTCGCAAAGACAGTTTTCGACGATCATACCTCCGGCTTGTTCAAAGGCTTCCGCTAATGCTTTAATGTATTTTACGGGGTGAAATTGTGCTTGTTTAGGAACTATAACTGCTTTTTTGAAAGGAATAGGATAGTCTATTTCGTCCACATATGTCATCTCATAGCCTATCTGATGTGCACCATCTACAATATCTTCCAAAGCTTTGACTTGATCGTCTTCGACAGCAAATAGATGCGCATTTTTATATTCAAAATCACAATCTATGCTATGTCGCTGTACATTATTATGTACAATTTGTATAGCTTCTTTACCCGATTGAGCAAGGAGTTTGGCGTTTTCTAATCCAAACTTGCTGATGGCTTCTTTGTACGTCGTGTCAAAGAAGTCATTAATATGGGCTGTCGTGCCACCTGTGGTTCCAAAACCTAGATTATTTGCTTCTAAGAGTATACATTTCAACCCCGTAAGCTGTAATCTATAAGCTGTGGATACTCCCGTAATACCACCACCTACGATAGCTACATCAAAAAGTTGATCTTGGGTGGGCAAAGTTTCGAAACGCTTTATTTCGGCTTGCCACATACTTTTGCGTGCTCCATCTCTAAACATATTCTTGAAATTATTGTTCTACAATTAGTACGATTTGTATAGTGTGAACAGCCAAATCGTCATAACGTTGCGGGCATTTGAAACAGCTTGCAGCATAGGATTAAAGTCATTAAATTAGATAGTATTTAAGTGTCAGTTAGCCTACTATAACATTAGTCAAGATTATGGGAAAATTCGAAAAAAGATTAGCCGCATACAATGAAAAGTATGGCGATGAAAAGAAACAAAGCAAATTCAGCTATAACTATAGCGCGGAGCAAATTGTATATAGAAATGAGGCTTTACGCACCAATAATCGAGGTTTGTACGAGGAGTATATCAATACCCTGCAGGATCTAGATCACGAAAAAGAACTTGCCGAATTTGATAGTATTGCGCCACGCATTATGAAGTTGGATAGGGCATCTTTTTTAGCGTGGGCTAATGATAAAGCTATTCAACTGGTCGAAAGTGATATTTATATTTTTGATGAGGACGCTATATTAAAAGGCATACGACTTGAGGACGTCGAGGATGAAAAATTTGATGTAGAATCGACCTGGAATGAATTAGTTCATAATATTCATATCCCTGAGGAGCTGGCTAAAGATAGAGTCTATTTCTGGGTATTTGACGAATAATAGAAGAGGCTAGAGCAACAATTTAAAAATAAAAAACCTGAAGCCAATGGTTTCAGGTTTCGTTTTTGAATCTTTACAATACTGCTTTTGTTAATCTTTTGACACAGGAGTGTGTGTGGATGCGTTTAGTACAAGTGATTCTTTTTGGTTCTTGTTGTTGACATACATTCCTTCTCTCACTTTACCATTGGCAAATACGAATCGCCCATGTCCATTTCTTTGAAATGGACAAACTCCTTAGTAAATTGTCTCCATCAGTCGATGTAAATGTTCCTTGACCATAGCTTAAGGAGGGAAGCAAATAAATGTTATGTCAGGTAGAATTATTCTAAATCAATAAATATTTCTTATTAAGAAATTTTAATAAAACATTGATGAAGATCGATGTTCTAAAGCGAAAGCTCCATTTTCGTGAAGGGTGGCTAATTTTCAAACTCAAATTTATTCATCAAGTTGCACGCGAAAGACATTTCCCTTAGAACCCGCGAGGTAAATAACTTTATTATCAGTGCTTTTGGCAATAGTATTAAAACTCAGTGTAGAAATGTTTTTCCAGTTGTAACCTCCATCGTACGAGATATCTGTGCCTGATGTTCCAGTGGCCAGCACTGTTGATTCAGTAATGTAAAGGACATCGGAACGGTAACCCAAAACAGATGTATTTGGTTTGGTCCAAGTAATGCCTGCATCTGAGGTAAGAAGGATATTGTTTTGGTTATTTTTATCTTCTAAATAATTACCTCCGACCACAATACCCGTATTTTCATTGTAGAAATCAATAGCAAATATACCCGTAGATGATTGGCCTGACCAGATAGGTACATCATATTTGTCTATTTTGAGCCCTTTCGGATTGTAATTGAAAAAACTCGCGTATTTTCCTCCGGTGCCGATGTAAAGTTTGTCCTTGAACATTTTCATAGATGATCCCGATGCAGCAAATGCAGCTTCGCCCGAATCCGCAATCAGAAAATAATCATTACTTATATCTTTCCAGTTTTTGCCTTTATTCGTTGATTTCAACAATTGAAAAACACCATCTATCGGGTCTCCCAATATATACCCTTGCTTACCCACAAAAGCCAAATCATCCAAAAAAATCTCTGGATGTGAATTTTCGTAGACTTTATGCCATGTCTTTCCGGCGTCGGTCGTACGCAGAACTACAGCTGGTGAGCCGGCATTAATGATGACTGCTTCTTTGTTGGAGAATGCTTGTATATCCCTAAAATCAAACTTTTCATATCCAGTTGGATTTACCCAAGTCCACGTTTTTCCCTGGTTGGTCGAATAACCGACCGTACCATTGCTGCCACTTAACCATACTGTATTTTTGCCTACGGTACTCATTCCTCGGAAGCTTGAAGATCTATTGTCTACGAGCGGTGAAAATGTTTGTGCGTAGCTCGAAAGAACAATAGATAAAAACAGGAGGATAGAAGTTGTGATTTTAAACTGCATGTGTGTTAGGTTAATTGAGCCAATAAATAATCAAACTCTTCGCGCAATTTGGATAGTTCGGACTCTAGCGTAGCCACGCGCTCTTCCAATTGCTGGGTTTGCTCGTTATTAATGGATGATGCCGCGGCAGCAGAATTTTCATAATCTTGTTCATCGAATTCAGAAAATAGATGAATGTATCGTGCTTCTTTTTGCCCTTGACGTTTTGGTAATACTTTGAGATAAGGGTTTTCGGACTCGGCCAAATTATTGATATAGTTTTGCACCTCTTCGATGTCATCAAACTCATGCAATCTCCCAGAATTGCTGTTTATCTCTCCGGCCGTCAACGGTCCGCGCAAGAAGAGCAGACATAGAATGGCCAATTCTGCAGGTACTAGTGGATAATGAATGGCGATATTGTGTTTGTATTTTGTTACTCGAGAACCTCCGCCTACCACAGTGGACACAAATCCCATTTTTTTAAGGGCATCCAGCGTATTGATTAACGTGTTCTCATCGTAATTAACCACTGGCTTACGCGAAGTTTTTTGATTACAAGCAGTTTGAATGGCGTTGATCGTCATGGGATAATATTCCGGAGTAATCTTGGATTTTTCTAATAGTACACCCAAGATCCGAATTTCTTCAGCATTTAAAGTGGGGATAGGTTTTTGTGTCTCCATATCAGATTTAAGGTTATTGATTTTCGAAGATAAGAATTATTTAGTTCTTCGTATTTTCGTAGGGTATAAAAAACAAAGAACATTGCTAAAAATTGCCCATCATCCTGCATATATCCATCCTTTGCGTGAAGGTCATCGTTTTCCGATGATCAAATATGAACTCATTCCGGAGCAATTACTTTATGAAGGAATTGTCAAGCCACTCAACTTCTTTGAGCCGAAGCTAGCAGATTTTGAAACCTGCTGTTTGGCACACGATAGCGCCTATGTACAAAGTTTATTTGAATTAACTCTTGATGCCAAAATGATCCGTCGTATAGGGTTTCCTTTGTCTGAATCCTTGGTCGAACGGGAGCGTTATATTCTCGATGGTACGATACAATCGGCGTTATTTGCACAGCAATATGGTATTTCTTTCAATACGGCAGGCGGTACGCATCATGCGGGTTATGATTATGGCGAAGGATTTTGCTTAATGAATGATCAGGCGGTAGCCGCGCAGTATCTTTTGCATCATGGACTTGCTAAAAAAATCTTAATCATCGATTTGGATGTGCACCAAGGCAATGGTACAGCGCATATTTTTCGCAACGAACCGGATATTTTTACATTTTCAATGCATGGAGCGAAAAATTTTCCTTTCATCAAGGAGAAATCTGATTTGGATGTTGAGTTGCAGGATGGAATTGAGGATGAGGACTATCTAGATCTTTTACAGAAAAATTTAGAAATAGTATTCGCAACGGCTAAGCCTGATTTTGTTTTTTACCAGGCGGGTGTGGATATACTGTCTTCGGATAAGCTTGGGAAACTGAAAGTTTCAACAGAAGGTTGTAGACAGCGTGATTCGATAGTTTTCAATGCTTCCAAAAACTTGGGTTTACCTGTACAAACCTCCATGGGCGGAGGATATTCTGTTTATATTCGGGACATTGTAAATGCGCATGTTGCCACCTACAAGCTGGCCATTGATATTTTTAACCTATAGCCAAAATACTTTGTTATTTTTGCGTAAATTAAATTTTAACTATGTTTTTTCATCAAGACGCAACTTTTCAGAATTTATCCATCCATCATGTGGGCAACAAATCCAATGATGAATTTTATATATTATCCGAAAATCCTATTGACCTGAATGGTGACGAGATACTGCCTGACTTGCTGATGCAATATTTTATGAAGCCATTTGCAAAGGTGACAGAGGTGTATCGTTTTTTTCATCCCAATGAAGAATTGGAACTCAACGAAGTGTATCATTTTTCAAAAAAGTTTTTTTCAGGTGCAATTGATTTTCATGAATTCTCCGCGCAAGTCACCAAACATCTGTATGAAGTGTCGGATCATCCCAAAATTAAAGGAGGTGAGGTATACGTGGTTGCTTTAAATAATGTGCAGATGGAAGGTGAGGACCATGCAGCTGTGGGTATTTTTAAGTCCGAAAACAAGGAAGCTTATTTGAAAGTTTATCCGGAGCAAGGTGGCTTTCAACTGAACTATGAGCAGGAAGCTATCAATATCAACAAGCTTGATAAGGGTGTCGTTATTGTGAATACCGAACAGGAAGAAGGATATAAGGTATTGGTCGTCGATCAGACCAATCAGTCGGAAGCGGTATATTGGAAGGATAATTTCCTGCAGTTGAAATCCCGCAACGATGCTTTCCAACAGACCGGTAACATTATGAAAGTCTACAAAAACTTCGTAAACGAAAAATTGGATGAAGTTTTTGAACTTGAAACGGCAGATAAGATCGATCTGCTCAATCGCTCTATGAATTATTTTAAAACCAAAGAAACCTTTGATAGTGCGGAGTTTGAAGAGGAAGTGATTGCCAATCCTCAGGCCGCATCATTATTTAATGATTATAAGCAAGCCTTTGAAGATGAATTTGATATGCCTTTCCAGGCGAATTTTGTAATAGCTACACCTGCTGTAAAAAAAATGGCAAGCTCTTATAAATCGGTGATCAAACTGGATAAAAACTTCCATATTTATGTACATGGTAAACGCGAATATCTGGAGCAAGGGTATGACGAAGATAAAGGCATGAACTATTATAAGCTGTATTACGAAAATGAAGCACAAAGCTAGAAATAGCCATCGAAGAAAATACTATATTACGATAGCAATTTGTTTGGTTTTAATTTTCTGTATCGAGGCGTTAAAATCCAATACAGCATTCGTCGAGCAGTATTATGCTCAGAATCTGTATCCTGCTATTTCGTATATCTATATTATATTATTTTCATGGATACCCTTTAGCATTGGGGATGTACTATATTCGGCTATAGTTCTGCTGTTGGCTTACAATATATTTTCGTTAATCAAAAGTGCTTTTCAGAAAAATTCAACTAAAGTAGTCGATCACATTATTTATATATGTACTACTTTGTCAGTGATTTATGTTGTTTTTTATGTGAATTGGGGATTGAATTATTTTCGACAACCTATTGCTGAGAAATTTGGTCTTCATACCTATGAAATTAAGAAAAAAGAGCATCTGGAAGTGCTTGATAAATATATCAAAATCGCTAATGATTTGAGGCAGGAAATTGATCTGGAGCACAAAACAAAAAATGGTGTGAAAGGGGATCTTGTCGAAATAGTAAAACAAGATACCTTGCTGAAAGGCTATTTGTGCAAAAGCCAGGTAAATGCAAAATCACCACTTTCGAGTGATTTGCTATCTTACTTTACGGTTTCAGGATATTTTAATCCATTCACGTTGGAAGTGCAAGTCAATCAAAATATTCCCAATGCCTCATATCCGTTTACTAACGTACACGAATTGACACATCAGATGGGAGTGGGGTTTGAAGATGAATGTAATTTCATCGCTTTTCTGACCTTGTACGATGATAAGGACGTATGGTATCAATATTCAGCGTACTATGCGGCTATAGGGTATTTAATGCAGCCGCTTGCACGCGACAAAGAATTATTCGAGAGTTATAGAGATAAGCTTTCTCCTTTGGTGCTCGATGATTTCAAGCAAGAAAGGGAGTTTTGGCAGTCGTATAGAGGTTGGATAGATCGGATTTCCTCCGTATTTTATAATCAATTCTTAAAACATAATAATCAGCCTGAAGGTCTGGAACGCTATAATTTAATGACAACTCTTCTCGTCGCTTGGGAAAAACAACAAGAAGAGTTGCGTTGATATTTTAGAATTTATCGATCCATTTTTCGAATGCGCTCACAAAATTTTTAAATAGTTTGATCGATTCTTCGGAATTAATTTTACCCTTATCATCCAATATTTGGGTTACGTTACCAATATACATTTCAGGTTGTTGCAAGGGATGCATATTCAAAAATGTCAAGCATTGACGTAAGTGATGATTGGCTCCAAATGCGCCTATAGCTCCTGGCGACACGGAGATTATTCCGGCGGGCTTGCCATCCCATTTACTCTTTCCATATGGTCGAGAACCGACATCCAATGCGTTTTTAAGTACAGCCGGGATGGATCTATTATATTCCGGTGTAAAAAATAAAAACGCATCAAAACTAGATAACTTTTCACGGTAGCTTGAATACGATGCCGGGGGATTACCTTGATCTATATCTTCATTGTAGAGTTGAAGATCCGTAATATCCACAAATTCACAGTGATTGGATTTGTCGAACATTTCCCGCATATTTTCTGCGACTTTTCTATTGAAAGAGTCTTTTCTAAGACTACCGATAAGAATACCAATATTTTTGCTCATAATGAATTCAGTTTGTTATTTCTTATTCTAACAACTGAATCGGAGCAATTGTTTAGCACGACCAGCACGTGTATAGAATTCGTGCTGATCGTGTTAGTTTATGCTATCGTCTGCAGAATATCCAAAATCAACGGATACGTGTTCTCGCGAACTTTATCAAGATCCTTCTTGCCCAGCCAAACTGCCTCCGTAATATCTTCTTCTGTTTGAGGAATGAGGTTAGGTGCTTTATTTACGCCCATATCATACCATTTGGTTTGCTTGAGAACAATCTTTCCTTTCATCGTATAGACATGATAGGTGGTGCTAATTTTCTGTCCTAAGTAATCCACTTTAATACCGCATTCTTCTTCCACTTCTCGCACCGCTGCTTCACGCATTTTTTCGCTATCATCGACTTTACCTTTCGGTAAATCCCATTTTCCCAGGCGATGAATGAACAAATAGTCGCCTTTGCCATTCTTTACAAGACCGCCTGCTGCGTAGATGATTTTCATATTTGCCACTAAGTTTTTGAATATGGATTTAATATCGGGATGTACAAATAAATAAGTGATTTGTTGGTTTTTAGAAGAGGAACTAAAAAGTTTTTCCAAGTCAATTTCTTGTAATCCAATAGTTTGAATATTTTTTTTAATCTTGGGTGCAAAATCTGCCAAAATAAGCAGGCTTTGGTTCATATAAATTTTATAAATTTGTGCCATGAATAATTTAAATGAGGTTGAACAAAAAGTTGCTGAATCCTTATTGCAAATTAAAGCAATAAAATTACAACCTAAAAGTCCTTTTACATGGGCTTCGGGTTGGAAGTCTCCAATTTATTGTGATAATCGTATCACTTTATCGCATCCGGCCATTCGTACGTATATACGTCAGACATTGGCTAAAATGATTCAAGAAGAATTCGGATCTGTAGAAATGATTTCTGGAGTTGCTACAGCGGGTATTCCTCAGGGGGTATTGGTAGCACAAGATTTAGGTTTGCCATTCACGTATGTGCGTAGCAGTGCCAAAGATCACGGTCGTCAAAATTTGATTGAAGGCGAAGTCGTAGAAGGTCAACGTGTTGTAGTGGTGGAAGATTTAGTTTCCACAGGTAAAAGCTCCTTGCAAGCTGTGCAAGCGCTACGTGAAGCAGGTTGTAACGTAGTAGGTTTAGTTTCGATATTCACATATGGATTTGACGAGGCTACCAAGAATTTTGCTGATGCAAAATGCCCTATGTATTCGTTGTGTAATTATGATGCCCTTATCCAGGTAGCGGTAAATAATAGTTACATATTGGAATCTGATATTGAATTTTTACAATCATGGAGAAAAGATCCAGCAAACTGGTCTCCAGCTCAATAATAATTTACACGAATTAATTAGCTATTTATGACTATTATTCAAAACAGTGTTGTTATCAATAAGCCAATAGCAGAGGTTTATAATTTTTTGAGTGATTTAAATAATCACGAACAGTTGATGCCCGAAAATATTTATAATTGGTCATCTACCGCGGATGTAGCGCGTTTTACCATCCAAAATATGGCAAAACTGGCCCTCAAAATAAATCAACGTGTTGAGAATAAAGAAATCATATGTGTTCCCTCAGAAGAAGCTCCATTTGAGGTGAAATTAGCTTGGAAAGTGGAAGAAGTCTCAGCAAATGAAACCAATGCTACTTTTGTCATCGAAGCTCAACTTAATATGATGATGAAAATGATGGCTTCGGGTCCTTTAAAGAAGTTGGTAGATCATCAAGTGAATAAATTAAAAGAAATATTAGGGTAGTAATTAATCTTGCTACGATATATAAAAAAGGGGCTGTATCATAAATAAGTGGTACAGTCTTTTTTTTGTGTTATATTTACTCTTATTTACATTGATATAATCATTTGATTTTCATATATTTACGTATTAAAAATCGATGATTATGTCTCGGAAATTACCTAATTTCAAACCCTACTATCAGCATCAATTCATGGCCTTTCCACCAACCTTTGATGAATTGATTCCCCAAGATCATCCTGTTCGAATCATTGATCAAGTGATCAACTCCATTAACATAGACGGTAT
>NZ_SMBZ01000035.1 GCF_004342685.1 Sphingobacterium alimentarium | reverse complement strand
ATTCCAAATTAAGGCACTACTTCTTTGGCAACCACTTAGGTATATTTACACGATCAAATAAAGTCATAAAGCTTCCTCTTTCCAGGAAGCTTTTCTTTTTACCTCAACCCTAAACCTTCCCGAATCGAACCTGCCCAGCCCTTCGGTTCGAATCTGGTAGTGATAATAAAAAACTTTATTGCTTATTGTTGCAGAAAAGTGTTAAACGAAAAAAGCTTCATCTTTCGATAAAGCTTTTTGGCGGAGAGTGAGGGATTCGAACCCCCGAACCTGTGACAGTTAACGGTTTTCAAGACCGCCGCATTCGACCACTCTGCCAACTCTCCGCCACAAAAGTAGAAATTCTACCCTGATTTGCAAAATTTATTTTAAAATAAAATGCCTTCTGACTTACACAGGGCAACATTCTACTGAAAACTAAGATTTTATAAACTGCAAATCAGCTGTAAATTTTACCTCGTCTGATACCATCACACCTCCTGTTTCCAAAGCGGCATTCCATGTAAGTCCAAAGTCTGTTCTGTTGATTTTTCCATTTACCGTATACCCTACTTTATCATTTCCCCATGGATCTTTGGCCATACCTCCGAATTCTGCATCCACAGTAATAGATTTAGTTACCTGATTAATCGTTAGATCACCCGTGATTTTGAAGTTCTCATCATCGACTACAGCGATACTTGTCGATTGAAAAGTAATATATTGGTTCGAAGCTCCGTCAAAAAAATCCGAACTTTTCAAATGTTGGTCACGTTGCTCGTTTTTCGTATCTATTGAATCCACTTCAATCTTTACTTCCACTTGTGCCTGAGATAAATCATCATTCGGATTTTGAACATTCACTTCAAAATTTTTGAACTGCCCTTTAACAGTTGAAATCATCATATGACGCACCTTGAATTCTATTTCACTGTGTGCACCATCTAATTGCCAATTTGCCATAACTTTATTTTTTATAATGTTTAATGCTTTTTTATGATAGTCAAAGGTAGATAATCGATATGCATCGAATTATTAATCTATATTAAGAAAATAAGAAAAAAATTATTCAATTGTATAGCAAACAGTTATTGAAAAATGGACAAAATTTCCATCTATAATTTTGCATATATTGAACAAAACACTACTTTTGTGTTACCGAAAGGGAGGCGCCAATAGCTCAGCTGGATAGAGCAACGGTTTTCTAAACCGTCGGTCAGGGGTTCGAATCCCTTTTGGCGTACGACTTTCAAAGTCCTTCAAATTACTTGGAGGACTTTTTTTTATACCCACATCTCTGAACTTTCGGTGGCGTAGTCCTTCGCTATTTAAATGTATTCACCCAAATTTGCTTCTCAACCGTTATTTATTCCCGTCTTCTATAAACATCATTTCAAACGTAAAAGTTTCCATTTTTAGCAAAAAAATCTTAAATTAATATTGCAAAACCTTAATCATCAGAATCTATACTATAAATTTCTCCTATACGAAATAGAATTATACTATTTTATTAATCAGGGACATATAGGTAATTTCACCAAACGAAATAGTTCAGATAATTATTAACAATCGCAAATCATTACAATATGGAAAACAGTTCGAATGACATCAGCAAATGCCCATTCCACAATGGGTCAATGCAAACAAACAATGCAGCAGGTAGAGGCACACAAAATAAAGATTGGTGGCCAAATCAATTAAACCTACATATTCTAAAGCAGCATGACACCAAAATAAACCCTATGGGGGAAGATTTTGATTATGCGAAGGAGTTTCAATCTTTAGATTTAGACGCATTGAAGGCTGATTTAAAAAAGTTAATGACGGATTCGCAGGACTGGTGGCCTGCTGACTTTGGACATTATGGTCCCCTATTCATCCGTATGGCATGGCATAGTGCGGGTACATACCGTATCCAAGATGGTCGTGGCGGTGGTGGCGAAGGCCAACAACGTTTTGCGCCCTTGAATTCTTGGCCAGATAATGTGTCGCTAGATAAGGCACGTCGCTTATTGTGGCCTATAAAACAAAAATATGGACGTAAAATCTCCTGGGCCGACTTGATGATATTAACAGGTAATGTGGCCCTCGAATCTATGGGATTTAAAACATTAGGATTCGGTGGTGGCCGGGCTGATGTGTGGGAGCCCAATCAAGATGTATATTGGGGGTCGGAAAGAACATGGCTCGGTGGAGATGAACGCTACTCACAAGGCTCCGAGGGCGTAGTGGACGAAGGTGTACTGGTGTCGGATGATGATGCCGATGGTAAAATACACACACGCGATTTGGAAAATCCATTGGCAGCGGTACAGATGGGGCTAATATATGTTAACCCGGAAGGTCCAGATGGCAACCCGGATCCAATCGCTTCCGCAAAAGATATTCGTGACACCTTCAGCAGAATGGGAATGAATGACGAGGAAACGCTTGCACTTATAGCAGGAGGTCATACTTTCGGTAAGACGCATGGCGCAGCCTCTGCCGACCACGTTGGGTCCGATCCTGAAGCTTCTGATATAGAAATGCAAGGTCTAGGATGGGCGAACTCATATGGCTCGGGTAAGGGCGCAGACACTATTACATCGGGCTTGGAAGTAACCTGGACGAGTAAGCCAACGGAATGGTCAAACTTATTCCTAAGCTATTTATTTGGTTTTGACTGGGAATTAACCAAATCTCCAGCCGGAGCGCACCAATGGGTCGCAAAAAATGTAGGCGAAATTATTCCCCATGCCCATGATCCAGAGAAAAAAATAAGACCAACTATGCTTACTTCTGACATTGCGCTACGCATGGACCCGATATACGAGAAAATAGGTCGTCGATTCCTGGAGAACCCAGATGAATTTGCTGATGCATTTGCTAAAGCTTGGTTTAAACTCACTCACCGCGATATGGGACCAAAATCCCGCTATTTAGGTCCTGAAGTTCCTGCTGAAGATTTCTTGTGGCAAGATCCAGTTCCGGCTGTGGATCATGATCTTTTAAGCGAATCTGATATAGCAGCTTTAAAAAGCGAAATATTAGGATTAGGATTAACCGTATCGGAGTTGGTGTCGACAGCATGGGCTTCTGCTTCTACTTTCCGCGGTTCAGACAAGCGCGGTGGAGCTAATGGTGCTCGCATCCGTCTGCAACCTATGAAAAATTGGGAAGTAAACAACCCTGTTCAATTGGCTACTGTATTAAACGCTTTAGAGGGCTTACAAGCTAAATTTAGTGAATCGGGCAAGAAAGTATCCATGGCAGATTTAATTATCTTGGCCGGTGCTGCTGGTATTGAAAAAGCAGCCAAAGATGCAGGATACGTTATTACAGTACCTTTCCGTCCGGGACGTACAGATGCTTCGCAAGAGCAAACAGATGTCGATGGATTAAAATGGTTAGAACCGATTTCTGATGGTTTTAGAAACTACCGCAAATATCCTAATCGTGCAGTATCAACCGAAGAACTGCTCATAGACAAGGCTCAATTACTGACCCTTACCATCCCCGAGATGACAGTGTTGATTGGTGGACTAAGAGCTATAAACATCAACTATGACGGTTCAAAGCATGGTATCTTTACAGACCGACCAGGGCAACTCACAAATGATTTCTTCGTCAATTTATTAGACATTAGTACGCAATGGAAAGCGATGGACGATAAAAAAGAAATATACCTAGGTATTGACCGTCAATCGGGTCAGCCTAGATGGACAGGTACACGCAACGATTTAGTTTTTGGATCAAATTCTGAATTAAGATCTGTAGCTGAAGTGTATGCTTCTGCGGATGCTGCTGAAAAATTCATTATTGACTTTGTAAATGCATGGAATAAAGTAATGAATGCAGACAGATTTGATTAAGCATAAATCATATTTATTCTTAAAAATGAAAATAGTCCCCAGCAATGAGAGGGCACTGAAAAACTATCCACTAAAAAAGGGCTTATGAATTTTTTTACTCATAAGCCCTTATCCTTTGTTTATTTGAATGCATTTAGCAACAACTCTTCAAATAAGAGATTCTCAGTGGGTTAAATATGTGCTTTTTCCCTTTTTTTGATACTCAAATTTTTGAAGAGGACTTTTTCAGTGCCCTCAGCAATGAGGGCTATTTTTTTTGTGCATGCTGCAACAAAAAGGCCTTCCAGAATATGGAAGGCCTTTGAAATAAAATTGTTGTACTATGATTAGTTGAATTTGAATTTCAAACCAAACTGCATATAATACGTTGAAGAAATTGTCTCATTCGGTCTTTGTGCCTCACGGATAATATCACCATTGGCATTACCCATTCTGAAAGTAGGTTTCTCAGTACCATTTATATCCAAAGCTGGTCGTCCAGGGTTACTACCACTTGCAGCAATGCTAACCATATTTTGAGGTATTAATAATCCGTTATTATTATTTTTGAAAATACCCCATGATGAGTTAAATAAGTTACCGATATTGAACACATCCCAGAAGAACTCTAAGGAATTGTTACCTTTAGCGATACCACTGAACAATTGTTGTGATAAGCGGAAATCAAATTGATGTCTCCAAGGAGCTACAGCACCATTTCTCTCTGCGTATTGACCTTTACGTGATTTTAAATAAGGGTCATTATCTACGAAGCTGAAGAAAATATCCGATTGCTGTTGAGCAGTATAACCTTCTGCTCTATATCCGCTAGTACCTGGCGCAATATCAACGAATGTAATTTCAGAAGCGTCTTTTGGTACATAGATTAAATCATTTGTCTGACCATCTCTGTTGAAGTCAGTCGTATAATAGTATGAATAACGACCTTGAGATCCACCAGTATAGAATAAAGACATTGAAGTTTTCAAGTTTTTAATCCAAGTATTCTCGTATGAAACTGCAGCTACTATACGGTGAGGGATGATATTAGTTGTATAACCCAATTCACCCATGTTTGAGTTACCACCATATTGGTTTGGCAAGCTCCAAAGGTTAGCAATTTGGTCACCAGTACCATCACCATAGTTTTTAGCACCACTTGCAGTATAAGCAATCATACCAGATAGACCTGAAGAAAACGCTTTAGTCAATTGGAAAGTAGTAGACCAATAGTGACCACCTTTCTCATTGTACATCTCTATCGCATTGAAACCTCTATTTTGAGTTTGATCTACCGCTCCTGTAGAAGTAATTCTATTGATGTGTCTATCTCTTGCTGCATCTGGGAAAATAAATCTATTATCTGCATAACCAGCGATATTCATAGCCGTTGGTTCTACGTAATTTAAGTTACGCGCTACTACTGCATTAATATCTTTATTATAAATCGCCTCAATAGTCGCTGTAACACCCCAAGGCAAGTTATAATCAGCTGCTAAGCTTGATTTCCATGTCGAAGGGAATTTTAAGTCCTCCGCCATTGCTGACACACCTGAAGTAGGGATGAATGTTCCTGCTTGCGGTAAGGTAGTTGGATAATTTGCTTTATAATCTGGACTAAACACTGGTGTGTTTGCCTTTCCACTTTTTGCATCTGTAGTCTGCAACATACCTGCATCGCCAGATTGTGCTACGATCCATACAAATGGGATACGTCCTGTGAATACTCCTGTACCACCACGTACGATAAATGAACGATCGCCCATTACATCATAGTTAAATCCTAAACGCGGGGAAATCATCAATTGAGATTTTGGCAAAGCACCTGTATTTACTTTAGCTCCATTCAGGAAAGTCAAGCTATTCACCAATGGGTGTGTTTGAATTTCCGAAACATTTGGATATGTCGGCAATTCGAAACGAATACCCCCTGTTAATTTTAATTTCGAATTGACAGAGAATTGATCTTGTAAGTAAAGAGAGAACTGATTAAACTTGAAAGAAGGGAAAGCTTGGCTTCCATCCGCTGTCATTGGATAAGTCAAAGCATAGTTAGATGCCTTCTCACCATTTACAAAATCAGCCCATGAGTCAAATATATAATATCCTGTACCGAAACGTTGGAAACCGTTTTTAGTTAATGATGTCTCAAATTGAAAACCTGCTAATAAATTGTGGCGACCTGCTGTGTACTCACCATCATAGTTAAATGTTTTGGTTTCGACATCTCTTAAGTTTCCAAAAGTGAATGGCTCATAACCAAATGTAGTGATTACTGAAGCTCCATCTTTGATATCTACTAATGGGAAAAGACTACTTTCTGAACTTCTTGGTTCATTTTGATTCACATAGCTAAAACGAGCAGAGTGATTGTATGCTCCAAATGAACCAGAATATTCTACCGTAGCTGAATAAAGGTTATTTTCGTTGAAGTAATTTGAATTAGAGAAGTGAAGAGCGTTTATACTTGTTCTATTGTTAGCGCCGGAGAAGCTTACACCTGAATTGGTAGTAGAAGAACTTAATGTTGCTGGAGATTTACCTTTTACTTGGTTGTATCTCACGTTCAACTTATGGTTTTCAGCGATATTCCAGTCAATTCTTGCAAACAATTTATCATTATTGCTTTTGTTAGAATAACCTTGATATACACCTGGATCATAACCATATTTGCTGATCAAGTGATCTCGTACTGTATTCAAAAATTCCTCGGTTGGTCTAGCTACATAGGATGCAGATCCAAAAGGATTAGAAGCAGAAGATGCAATTTTGTTTGGTCCCGGTTCTGTTGTTTTATTTTGTTCCAAATTGACAAAGAAGAATAATTTATCCTTAACAATTGGACCTCCTAAACTAACACCGTATTGTTTTTCATTTAAATCATTAATGTTAGTCATTACATCATTGACACGAGTACCTTGTTGCTTGTCCGAACGACCGGTGTAGAAAGCCGATCCAAAGAATTCGTTACGACCCGAACGCGTTACCGCATTGATAGAAGCACCTGTAAAACCAGACTGACGTACATCAAAAGGTGTAACGTTTACTACAATCTGCTCGATCGCGTCAATAGATATTGGCGACCCTCCAGCAGGGATGTTTTGACCAATACCAAATTGGTTGTTGAAGTTAGCACCATCGACTGTGAAGTTGTTGGCTCTGTAATTACCTCCACCGATTGCTGTACCATTAGCTTGAGGCGTTAATCTTGTCAAATCGTTCACACTACGAGAAATCGAAGGAAGACTCTCAATTTGTGCACGACCCACAACTGTAGAAGTACCACTTTTGTCACTTTTTCTGCGACTTCCTGTGATCATTATTTCATCCAGCTCTGTTGTTGATTCACCAAAAACAGGATTCAATACAAATGGTTGACCTAACTGAAGGTACACATCCTCATACACAAGAGGTTGCTGACCGATGTACGTCACCTCGATACGGTAAGGTCCACCCACACGCATATTCGAAAGATTAAATCTTCCTTGCGTATTCGCTGAACTCGAGTACGTAGTTCCGGAAGGAATGTGAATAGCTTTGATTGTGGCACCTGTGGTAAATTGGCCGGTGGATTCTGTTACTACACCAGTAAGGCTACTGGTTGTAACTTGCGCCTCTACTACACCATAACTAGCAAGCATGAGGGCAAAAAAAAGTAAATTTTTCTTCATTTGGATTATTTGACTAATTAGCAGCAAATTTAAAACTAATTTTAACAGTATTTAACAATTAACATAATCTTAATATGGAAATGGTGGATAGCCTTTAAATAGTTTTAAAATAGAATGGAACTTTTAATAGCATTTTCACAGTCGTAGAGCCTACTTTATTTCACATTTTCAATTATTTAAGTGAAAAAATTTCCATCCAACTAATTTTTATAAAAATAAGTTTTGTAAAAATTTACATTCATTTGATTTTTCTCCTGAGTAAGCTCAAAATTAGGTCGTTATCCTTCATTTTATTCCAATTCAAGATAATTATGTAGCATAAATAAATTAGTTATAATCACAATTAATCGTGTACTAATAAATATTTGACCTAATACAATAATGCACTTCTCACACCAAATATTCTTATTTAACATTATTTTACACATCCGATAAAATAAGTTACCTTTGCAACCAATTTCATATTTATCTCTAAAAGATGAACAAAAATTCCACTCTCTTGTATGCCTCTGTGGCATTCATGCTTACCAGCAATGTTGCATTAGCTCAACAAGTAATCACTGGTAAAGTAACTGATGGCAAGCAGCCTATAGCTGGAGCCACTATCCTAGTCTCAGGAAGTAAAGAAGGAACGTCTACGGATGCAAACGGAAACTTCACATTGACTACCAACCAATCCAATGGCCAACTTCAGATCAAATTCATCGGCCACGAAACTCAACAAATTAATTTCTCCTCATCATCTCCTCTGGGTACTATCGTTTTGGCATCCACAGATGAGCAGGCTTTGGATGAAGTAATTGTTGTAGGTAGAGGATTGATTGACGTTGCTGAAGATCGTTTGACTCCTATTGCGGTATCTACAATCTCTAGACAAATTATTGAAGAAAAAGTAGGTGGTCAAGACATTACAGCAGCGCTAGTGAATACTCCATCGGTGTATGTGACTAGTCAGGCTCGCGGTTTTGGCGAATCTTCGATGACTACACGTGGTTTTGACCAGTCAAACACGGCTTTCTTGCTAAATGGTCAACCAATCAATGGTATGGACAACGGTCGTGTATATTGGTCTAACTGGAATGGTTTGACAGATATTGCTTCTTTAGTTCAGATTCAACGCGGTCTTGGTTCTTCGAAATTAGCTATTTCCTCTGTAGGTGGTACAATCAACTTTGTAACCAAATCTACAGATATGAAAGCTGGTGGTTTTATCAAACGTACCGTAGGTAACGACATGTTGCGCAAATCAACTATCGCTTACAATACAGGATTGATGAGCAACGGATTTGCGGTATCAGCCATGTTCACAGATTGGAGAGGTGATGGATATATGGACAGAACAGGCGGGTCGGGACAAAACTATTTCCTATCTGTCGGTTACAAAGTAAATGACAACCATAACTTAAATTTCATGGTAACTGGTGCACCTCAATCGCACAATCAAGGTTACACAGCGAGTTTGAAAAACTTCTTAGAAAAAGGAAGAAAATACAATGATAACCTACAAGTTATAAACGGTGAATTAATGAACCCGCGTAAAAACTTCTACCACAAGCCTGTTGCTAACTTAAACTGGGATTGGAAAATTTCGGACAAGTCAGCTTTAGCTACGGTAGTATATGCTTCTATGGCACGTGGTGGTGGTCAATCTCCACGTACAGATGCTTCTTCGGCGAGAGTTCCTTACTTGGCTGCAGACATGAACAATCACCAATGGTTTGGTATTGTATCTAACTACAACCGTGATTTAACAGAAAACTTGAGCTTCAATTTTGGTTTCGACTTACGTGATTACAAAGGTACACACTACAGACAAGTTACTGATTTATTAGGTGCTCCAAGCATTACTCATGAAATCAGAATGTTGGACCCTCAGTCAAGAACGAAATACGAAACTTCAAACGAGTTCTCGACAAATCCTTGGAAAACATGGTCTAATTCAGCGAAATCTAAAGAAGACCGTTTAGCTTGGGAATACGATCAGACAATCCGTTACGGTGGTCTATTTGGACAATTAGAATATGCTAAAGATGGTTTCACAGCATACTTCCAAGGTTCCATCTCCCAACAACAAAACATCCGTAAAGATTACTACCAATATGAGGAAGGCAAACAAAAATCGGATAACGTTAACAACTTAGGATACAACACAAAAGGTGGTCTAAGCTACACTTTAGCTGGACATACATTATTTGGTAATGCAGGTTACTATTCACGTCAACCTTACCAAAATAATATCTTCATGAATTATGCAAATGATATAAACCCATATGCATTCAATGAAGAGATTTTAGGTCTAGAATTAGGTTATAAATTCACATCCAACTTTTTCGATGCGAGCTTAAATGCTTACCGTACGACATGGGATAATCGTGTGACTGGTAGTTCATACTTTATCGATGCCAAAGGTATTGCAGACAATAAATTCGATACTTCTTTAATTCAACCTGGTGATTTAGTTTACCAATCTAATTATGGTGTAAAACAAAACCATAAAGGTTTAGAATTGGATTTAGCAGCACGTTTATTCTCTGGTTTCACATTGAAAGGTTTTGCTTCAGTAGGTGATTGGAAATATGAAGGTGATGCGGTAACAATCTCTAGAAACGAAAACCGTGAAGTATTAGGCACAAGCAATAGAGATCTTACAGGAGTAAAAGTAGGTGATGCTGCACAAACATCGTTTGGTGCTGGTATCAAATACTTTATCATCAAAGATTTGGCTATTGATGCTGATTACAGAAACTACGATAGATTATACGGAGCACTGCCAACTAACGGAACAAAAACGTTGAGATTACCTTCGTACGATATCGTGGATGCAGGTATATCATACAAAGTGGTGCTAAGTGACAAAAATACGATGAGTTTCCGTGTGAATGTAAACAACTTATTTGATGAGTTCTACATTTCAGAAGCTACTTCTTACAGAGAAGCTGGTGCTAATGATGCAGTTTGGAAAGGTGTCAACACTTCCAATTATGTATTAATGGGCTGGGGACGTACTTGGTCAGGTTCTGTGAAATTTACTTTCTAGAATAGCATATAACGCATAATTATTTATCTCAATGAGGCCTCTATATTTATAGGGGCCTTTTTTGATGGAATATAGTTACCAAAAGCAATTAAATTATAAGAAAAAATACTAAATTGCTTTATCAATTATAAATTTTAATGGTAGATCTTAATCAACCTCACCACCGTTTGAATATTTTAACAGGCGAAAAAGTACTCGTTTCTCCGCACCGCAATAATAGACCATGGCAAGGGAAAGTAGAGGATATCGTATCTGGCAACCTTCCTGCATACGACCCAACCTGTTATTTATGCCCGACGAATAAACGGGCTGACGGCACAGATAATCCGGATTATCAAGACACCTTTGTATTCACGAATGATTTTTCTGCTATCCTTGAAAATACTGCAGAAGGAACTTTTAATCAGGCGGATTTGTTGCAAGCCACTGCCGAACGTGGGCTGTGTAAAGTAATTACCTTCTCCCCTCGTCACGACTTGACCTTACCAGAGATGGATATTTCAGCGATCTTGAAAGTAGTGAATCTGTGGCAACAGGAATTTAACATTTTGGCACAAAAAGAGTGGATTAAATATATTCAGATATTTGAGAACAAGGGTGCCATTATGGGCTGCAGCAATCCTCATCCTCATGGACAGATATGGTCGCAAAGCAGCTTGCCCAACGAAATCTTGATAGAGACAGCACGGCAAAAAGCGTATTATGAAAAGAATAACACATCCATGCTGCAAGCTTATATAGAGTTGGAGTTGAGCCTTAATGAAAGAGTTATTATCGACAATGACCATTTTGTAGCTTTAGTACCCTATTGGGCGACATGGCCATTCGAAACCATGATTATTAGCAAAAGACATCTCCAACATATAGGACAATTTAATGAAGAGGAAAAAGCCGACCTTGCGAAGACTTTACAAGAGTTGACTATTAGGTATGACAATATTTTCAGCACTTCCTTCCCCTACTCTGCGGGCATGCATCAAGCACCTATCAATGATGGAGCGCATGAAGAATGGCATTGGCATATGCATTTTTATCCACCCTTGTTACGCTCGGCATCCATCAAAAAATTTATGGTCGGTTATGAAATGCTGGGATCTCCACAGCGAGATATCACTCCCGAACAAGCCGCAGCAATTATAAAAAAACAAAGTACGGTCCATTACAAAAAAGCCTAATCATGCAATTAGTTGATCAAATAAAAAGTGACTTTCAGGAATTGTTTGGCAATCAACCTGAATTAATCGTCAAATCCCCCGGTCGCATTAATATAATTGGAGAGCATACCGATTACAATAATGGATTTGTACTGCCCGCAGCGATAGATAAAGGTGTATATATTGGGGTATCACGACGTGATGATAATCATATTGAATTGTTTTCCGTCGATTACAAGGAGCGATACCACACAGATATTGACTCTTTGACTTTCGGCCCAGAATTATGGACCAATTACATATTGGGTGCTACGCGCATATTGCGAAAAACGCACAGCAATATAGACGGCTTTAACCTGATTGTAGCAGGGGATGTTCCTTTGGGTGCTGGACTTTCATCGTCTGCAGCCTTAACCTGCGCTACATCTTTTGCTCTTGATAAGTTATTTCAACTGCAACTTAGTCGATTAGACATTGCTAAAACAGGACAACAGACAGAGCATGAAGCGGTGGGTTTACGTTGCGGTATCATGGATCAGTTTGCATCTGTATTTGGGAAAGAAAATAACCTGCTCAAATTAGACTGCCGCAGTCTGGAATATGAATACATCCCTATTGTGCTGGAGAACTATGAAATTTTGCTGTTAAATACAAATGTCAAACATTCCTTGGCTTCCTCCGCTTACAACCAAAGAAGAGAAGCTTGTGAGGCTGCTGTTGCACTCGTCCAGCAAAAATATCCTTCGGTATCTTCCTTGCGGGATATTTCCATAGCTAAACTCGAAGAAATGGTCCAACCCATTTCAGCTGAATATTTTCAAAAGTCAAAGTTTGTAGTCGAGGAAAACCAGCGCCTATTAAATGCTACCGATGCGTTGAAATCTAATGATATCTCAAAACTAGGAAAACTCCTTTATGATGCTCATTGGGCACTGAGCAAAGAATATGAAGTGAGCTGTCCAGAATTAGACTTTTTGGTGTCCACGGCATCTACCCTACCCGAAGTGGCAGGTGCGAGGATGATGGGAGGTGGTTTTGGAGGATGCACAATCAATATGGTGGAAAAGGGAAAAAGCAAAACTGTAATCGAAAAAATAAGCAGTTTGTATTTTGATAGATTCCAATTAAATTTAACGCCGATTCAAGTCTCTATTTCCGATGGAACTCAGGTCATACTTTAATTCATACTAACCAACAAAACATATGAAATTCCAAGACTACATTGTATTCATAGTGTACTTTATAATCGTAGCAGGTTACGGATTATATATTTATTACAGGAAAAAATCTGCGGTTCAAGATTCCAAAGATTACTTTCTGGCCGAAGGTTCGTTGACCTGGTGGGCCATTGGTGCTTCGTTAATCGCATCCAATATTTCCGCCGAGCAATTTATTGGGATGAGTGGCTCTGGATTTAAAATGGGCCTGGCCATTGCCGCCTACGAATGGATGGCCGCGGTCACGTTAATTGTGGTTGCGATATTTTTTATGCCAGTCTATCTCAAAAACAAAATATTTACCATGCCGCAGTTTCTGCATCAGCGATACAATGGGACTGTAGCAATGATTATGGCCGTATTTTGGCTGATGCTATACATCGTGGTCAATCTGATGTCGATACTTTATCTCGGTGCTGTAGCGATTGGAGGCATATCGGGAATAGATGTCAGCACTTCTATTATATTACTTTCTCTTTTTGCGATAATTATCACCTTGGGAGGTATGAAAGTCATTGGCTACACCGATGTTATTCAAGTATTGGTACTCGTTATTGGTGGTTTTGTGGCGACCTATATTGCATTGGATATTATTTCCGAAGGCCAAGGTTTCTTTAAAGGGTTATCGAATTTGAATAAAGGCGCTTCCGAACATTTTGATATGATTTTTTCCCCTGAAAATGAAAATTATATGGAACTCCCAGGACTCAGTGTACTTATCGGAGGTATGTGGATTGCTAATCTTAGCTATTGGGGCTGTAATCAGTACATTACTCAGCGTGCCTTAGGAGCTTCACTTTCCACTGCACGTAATGGTCTACTCTTCGCTGCTTTCCTTAAAATGTTGATGCCTTTGATCGTGGTAATTCCCGGCATCGCTGTATACTATATCATTAAAAATGATCTAACAGCGATTCATCCAGACTTGCTACTGACCAGTAGCGGTGTTCAAGATCCCAATAAAGCTTATTCAGCATTATTGACTTTATTACCTACTGGCTTGAAAGGACTATCATTCGCCGCATTGACGGCTGCCATTGTAGCTTCTTTGGCGGGAAAAGCAAATAGTATTGCGACCATTTTCACCTTAGACATTTACAAAAAAGCCCTTAATCCTGAAGCATCTGAAACCAGATTAGTGAATGTGGGCAAAATAGCGGTTATTGTTTCGATGATTTTAGGAACATTGCTTGCACTCGTTGTTGGTAATGCACTGATGGGTGAAGGCAAGCAAGGATTCCAATATATTCAAGAGTATACCGGATTTGTATCGCCAGGTATTTTTGCCATGTTTATCCTTGGTTTTTTCTGGAAAAAAACCACTTCCAATGCGGCTCTTTTTGCGACTATAGGTGGATTTGTATTCTCCGTGTTATTAAAATTCTCCGGCCAAATGATGGATCTGGAATTCTTGTCCGCTATTAACTTTAGCGTACAGACACCCACTGGATATGAAATTCCATTTATGGATAGAATGAGTATAGTATTCTTACTTTGTATAGTAGGTATGGTGATCATCAGTTTGTATGAGAACAAAAAAGGTGTGCAGCCAAACAGCTTAGAAATTGATACAAAAATGTTTAAGGTATCACCAGCCTTCTTGGTGTTATCACTTCTTATTCTAGGTGTAACAGCGGCTTTATATATTGTATTCTGGTAAGATCTTTACATACATAAATAGAAAAGGCTCCACTGGCATTTTGCAGGCCTTTTCTGTTTTAGAATCTGCTATTTTTAGAGATTACTGAAAGAATAAACATAATCCAATAGAATAATAGCTTCGTTGACTTGTCTTACTTTTTTTCTTTTACCCGAAATTTCAAAAACAGCTTCCAATTTGTTTTCATCTTTTTCCATCCCCTTGCGCACGGCTTCTATCTGATGGTGCTCCAGAAATTTCTCAAATTCTCTTAGATTTTCAATCGCATTGTTTTTGAAAGTGATATGAATTGTTCGCGTCAAGAACAAACTTGATAATAATGTTTCTATTTTTTGAAACAAAGACAAGATGATCACCATCACTACGGCTAAAGCAAAACCAACCGTAAATTCACCAAATCCCACCAACATTCCAATAGCAGCCATAGTCCATATCACGGCAGCTGTGGTAAGACCTTGTACCGAGAACTTGCCTTGATAAATAACACCAGCACCCAAAAATCCAATTCCGGTGACAATATTTGCAGCTATCCGGTCATCCGAGATATTGCCAAGTCTCGATGCTAGCGTAAAAATCGTGGCACCAAAACAAATAAGAATGACGGTACGAAAGCCAGCAGACTTATTTCTATATTCACGTTCCAGGCCTACTATTGCACCACACGCAATAGATACCAGCACCGCATGAAAACTCTCATTCTCTAAAATAAAATCCATGTTTTAAATCATATTATTCCTCAAAGAAACAGAAATAGTTAGAGAATTAAAATTCTAAATGTACTTCCCAGTTCTTACTGTAATTTACTAAGCTTGAGGTAACCAATATGCAATTCATCTTGCGAACTATTTTCTACATCTTCCTCAGTCTGAATACCGTATTGATTACGGACATCAACGGGCAACATATCCTCTACCATATACGCATCATCTACGTCTATTCCGTATTTATTATCAATGTGCGGCTCGGTATGATGCTTCCAAAATACATTCTTCTTACCGATTCGTATAGCCTCTGCCATGGATGAAGCCACGATAAGCTGTTTATAATGGTATTCTTCATGTCATCAGGCTTATAACCTCCCAGATTTAAAAAATAAAGATGTAGGCCGTTGTCCTTCTTTTCGGCTGCATCTACCACAAATATCCTATGATTCCCGACTTTGGATACGGTTCGATAAGAATCAATATGTAATTTTTCGGCTATCTCGGGCCAAAACTCAATAAGTTTGGGTTTTAAATCCACCAATGTTGGAGCTACTCCGAAGAATACATCATGTTGCTCTATAAATCGGTTAGGAAGATTACACCCTACGATAGCCATAAAAAGATTATTCATTAATTTGAGATTTTGATTTAATCTCTAAATTAATAAGAATATCTCTTTTTTTACCTTCGATTAAAGAAAGATCGCCTACGACGAAAACACCCTTCTCCCCTGTGGATTGATTCCGCAATCCGTATACGGTCGACTCGTCGCTGGGATTTGTAATACCCTCGTATCGATACAAGTAATCGATCACATAATTCTCAGGTTGAGCATTCAATTCCTCAAAATAAATATTGTAATCTTTTTCAAAACCTAAGCTTTTCAATTCCTCCAAAGCTGCTGATACGGTCAAATAGTCATATTTAGTTTTCATATTTCATATATTAAATCTATAATCCTATAACACATAAATAATGGATACTGTTTAGATTAACTTCATTTATCCGTAAATTTGGCTTCAAACGAACAAATCATGGCATTAGAAGCTCCCTCACCAGAATATACACCATCCGCAGCCTTCCAAAGGCTTGTCGAGATCATGAATACCCTACGTGTAGAATGTCCTTGGGATAGAAAGCAAACAATGGAAAGCCTTCGACACCTCACCATTGAAGAAATGTATGAACTGGCGGATGCCATACTAGAAAACGATCAGGACGAAATAAAAAAAGAACTGGGCGACTTGATGATGCACTTAGTTTTCTATGCGAAGATTGCAGAGGAACAAGGTAATTTTGATGTCACCGATGCTCTAAACGCTGTTTGTGACAAACTCATCACGCGTCACCCTCATATATATGGTGAGACCAAAGTGAATAATGATGAAGATGTCAAAGCCAATTGGGAACAAATCAAATTAAAAGAAGGAAACAAATCCGTGCTGTCGGGTGTACCCAAAAGTTTGCCTGCATTAGTAAAGGCATATCGCATTCAAGACAAGGTTCGTGGAGTAGGATTCGATTGGGAAGATAAAACCGAAGTATGGAAAAAAGTTGAAGAAGAACTACAGGAATTCAAAACAGAATATAATATTGTCGAAAAAGAAAATATAGATCTAGCAAAAGCAGAACAAGAATTTGGTGATTTACTTTTTGCACTGACTAATTACGCAAGACATATAGGCATTAATCCTGAGAATGCTTTGGAACGCACCAATAAAAAATTCATCCGTCGATTTACTTATCTTGAAGAAAAAGCAGCTTTGCAAAACTTACAACTGCAAGATATGACGCTGGAAGAAATGGATGTATTTTGGAATGAAGCGAAGGCTAAAGGGCTTTAAAAAACGCGAGAAGGTCCGTTCTTTATTTCATGAACTGACCTTCTTTTTTTTAGCTATTACAGATTATTTTATGCTTTCGGCTCGGAAGTGTAAAGCAAACTGTGTCAGTGAGCTCTAAATAGATATAGGTCCCCTTCGGACCTATATCTATTTAGAGCCGCCGAAGGCTTTAATTCTATCACCAAATTTAAGGTGGAGTTGTTGCATTGTCAAGCCCCAATTACGAATTGGCATAGTCCATTTTTTGCTTATGTTTTGTATTGCCAGATAAATTAACTTTAATAACGCTTGATCTGATGTAAACGCTCCTTTTGTTTTAGTCACTTTCCTAATTTGACGGTGCATAGCTTCAATAGCATTTGTTGTATATATAGCTCTTCTCATTTCTGCATTGTACTCAAAGTAAGTGGATAGATTTGTCCAATTATCAACCCAACCACTTACTGCTAATAGATACTTGTTACCCCATTTTTCCTCAAACTCCAAAAAGCTTTTGATAACCATATTCTTGAGTATTAGCTTTATAGATAGGCTGCATATCTGCTACTACAGCCTTTTTGTCTTTCTCAGGAACATATTTTAGACTTGAGCGAATTTGATGAACTATACATAGTTGAACCTGGGTTTTGGGATAAACTGCTTCTATAGCTTCGGGAAAACCTTTTAAGCCATCTACACAAGCAACCAGAATATCTTCCACTCCACGCTGTTTTAAATCACTTAATACCGAAACCCAAAATTTGGCTCCTTCATTCTCAGATAAGTACACGCCTAATAATTCTTTTTTCCCATCTTGATTAAGACCAAGAATATTATATACTGCACGGCTTTGAACACTGCCCCTATCCTTAACTTTGAAGTGCATGCAGTCAAGGAAAATAAATGGATACAGAGGCTCTAATGGTCGATTTCGCCACTCAATCATTGCGGGAATGACTTTATCAGTGATGTGAGAGATCTCTGTAGCGGAAATCTCCATTGCATACATATCTCTAATATAAGTTGTTATATCACGGGTGCTCATACCACGAGCATACATGGAGATAACATTATCTTCTAATTCTTCGGTAATAATAAGTTGGCGTTTAGCTACTATTTTTGGTTCAAAGGTACCATTACGATCACGACCGCTTTCAAGTTCAAAGCTTCCTGATTGTAAGCTTCTAACTGTTTTCTTGGTTTTACCATTCTTGCGATTTGATTCTCCTGAAGCCTTATTCTCTAAAAGAGGATTTTCTAAATCACCTTCTAACATTGATTCTAATAAATGCTTTAGCATCGGAGCAAAAACTCCATCTGTACCACCCATCTTTTTGCCTTCGTAAAGGCCTTTCATCGCTTCTTCTTTGAATCGATCAAAATCAAATTTTTCCTTGTTCATTATACTGTGTCTAAAAATATGTATTTATTTCTTGACACAGTTCGGTTTACACCCTCTTCGGCTCTTCAGATTCGGTGGTAAAACCATTTCTTTCGTTATTGATATGATAAGTAAAATTGGTACAAATGATAATATCATTTGCATCAAAATGTTTAACTATTCCATTGTCCTCCAAAGTTACTATCCAACACGAATTTTGGTGCATACCATAATCAATGAGAAACAATGCATGCCCCTTACCTAAGGGCGTATCTACATATATACTGGGATTCAATTGTAAAATCATAAATATCAATCTCCTATTTAGAACATATTTAGCACTCAATTTGTTTCTATTCAAAACAAATTAATATGAGCACAGAAAATTTAAGTAACCAAGAGGCTATTGAAAAATTAAGAGAATTGGTCGATAGCATAGATGTAGCGATGATGATTAGCTATCCGAAAGAGGCCACATATCCCTACAAAACGCCCATGAGTCGCCAAGAAGTGGATGAAGATGGTAATATTTGGTATTTGCTGTCTTCAGAAAGCGAGACATGCAAAAACTTGGAGGAAAACCACAATGTATCCCTAAGTTTTGGTGATCCAGGTTCATATACCTATGTGAGCATTGATGGAATTGCGGCAATTTCTAGGGACCAAGAGCGTATTGATAAATATTGGAGTAAATTCGTCGAAGTGTATTTCGAACGCGGAAAAGAAGATCCTACCATCCGCGTACTCAAAGTGACGCCGCTGGATGCGCACTACTGGGATACCAAAACAAATAAACTATTTACACTACTCAAAGTGGCTTCTGCAGCTGTCACTGGACAAAAAGTTGATATTGGACGTCAAGGTGATCTAAATATTTAATATATTTATTTTGATTCATAACATATACGCCTAAGTCTTTAATCTGCTGATGGAAACAGAAATTGTTAAATTATCCCAAGTAAATAAAATATACAAAACCGGTGATACGACTATCACAGCATTGGATAAGACTTCAATAAGTTTCGAAACACACAAATTGACATTGATAATGGGCCCTTCTGGGAGTGGAAAGACGACTCTTCTTTCCATTCTCGGATGTGTCATATATCCCACCTCCGGACAGGTATTTTACAAAGGAAAAGAAGTTACAAATCTGAAGGAATCACATCTTGCAGAATTGCGTCTACACGAAATAGGTTTTGTATTTCAGCAGTTTAATTTGATAGAACCCCTGCACGCATTGGAAAATGTCATGCAACCTTTGATTTTGCAAAAGATCCCCGTAGCAGAAGCCAAAAGCAAAGCCAAGAAAGCATTGGATGAAGTGGGATTGTCGGATAGAATGTATAATCTGCCAAAAAAATTAAGTGGCGGACAGAAGCAACGTGTGGCTATTGCGCGTGCGTTGGTCACGGATCCATCCATGATATTATGTGACGAACCCACGGCTTCATTGGATGCAAAAAGTGCTGAAATAATTATGGAAGAATTAAAATCCTTGGCCTCAAGAGGCAAAGCAGTAATTATAGTGACGCACGACTTACGCCTGCGGAAATTCGCAGACAAAGTAATATATGTTGAAGAAGGTCAAGTTTCCAATACCATCAAAAATGAAGAAGACTATAAATAAGTGGGGTTACCTATTAGCCGTATGTGCATTGACTTGGAGTTGTTCATCCAATGATAATAAGCAAGAGAATACAAAAACAAATGAGCGAATTTTGCAGGAAGTCAATGCGGTAAAAGCAGTCGGAAAAGTCGTCCCAGCAGAGGATTATGCTGTTATTTCCAGTGCGACAGCAGGCAAAATAGTATCTCTCATGGTGCAGGATGGCGATTCGGTGCAGGCAGGACAGCTGCTATTTAAGTTGGAAGCAGGTAATGCCGATTTGGATATCCAACAAGCAAGAGCCCAACTAAACAGTCTACGCGCACAGAATAAGACTATGTCTGAAGATATCGTCAAAGCCGAGATCTATGCACGCGAACTCAAAGAAAAGTACGAGACTTCACGATCCCTGGTAGCTAAAAATGCAGAAACCCGCGAAAAAATGGAAACGGACTACTCCAATTGGCAACAGCAGGAGGTTACGGTGAGAAGCATGCGTCAACAATATCGCGCACAACAATTGACTGAATCCGAACAGGAAATAGAAATTAGCAAAGTTCAAAATGCTATTGGAGATTTCAGTGTACATGCTTCGACGGGCGGTATCATTACTGATTTGACAGCCAAGCTGGGACAAAGTATAGGCTCAGCAGAAGAATTAGGCAAAATCATTAACATCCAGAATCCTATTATTGAAGCGGAAGTGGACGAACTCTTTGCGAATGACATCAAACTGGGGCAGCAGGTGGTGGTTTCTCCTGTTGGACGAATGGACACATTGGCTACAGGAACTGTTTTCTATTTGAACCCTATTCTATCTAATAAATCCATACTTTATGAAACAGCAAATGAAGGCGAAGATAGACGTGTGCGCAAAATCAAAATCAAACTCGAACAAGGCAGCGACTTGACCATCAATGCAAAAGTAGATTGCAGTATTAGAATCAGATAACATGCTTGGATTAGCTTTTAAATTCATAAAATACGACCGAGCCAAAAGTATTGGTATAGTCACGGCAATTGTGATTAGTATCTTTCTAATCGGTCAACAGCTAAGCCTACTTTTTTTCCTGATGGGCTTGATGGGCAATCTGGTCGGCAATGCGCCGGTGACGGATAAGCAACTGTGGATTATAGAATCTCAAAGTACCAATATCAACGCCGTGAATGTGATTGACAACCGGCTAGTACAACAGATCGCGAGCTTACCCGGTGTCGAAAGCACTTTTCCGGTAGTACTAGCTGCAGGTCAAGCTTCCTTTTTGGATGGCAAGACAGCGGGTATCACCCTTGTAGGGGCGAATTCTCCGCAATTCGTCATGGGACCAGTGCCTGAAAAAATCGAAGAAGGACATATTGCCGATCTCGTACAACCTTCTTCCGTCACTGCAGAACTTTACAATGCCAAAACATGGAAAACTGACTTGTTTCTCAATAAACCCATAGAAATTAATGGGAAAAGTGCAAAAATTGCGGTCATAACTAAAAATGCCCAAGCTTTTGGCGCCAGTTTGATGTACACCTCTATGGAAAATGCTATCGTATTAGGAAATGCCTCTCCCTCCAAAGTAAGTATTATAATTGCAAACATCACGGACAGCGCTTCCAAACAACAGGTGCAACAGGATATCGAACAGCTCTTCCCTCAACTCAAAGCATGGGATGCGAAGAAATTGAAAAACTCTACTATAAAAGAGATTTTGATTAGTTCTAATATGGGTATGAGTTTTGGCACCCTGGTTATCTTCGCCATGATTAGTGGATTTTTTATCATTGGATTGACCTTATACTCCTCCGCCTTGGACCGAATTAAAGATTATGGGACGCTGAAGGCTATTGGAGCAACTAGAGGTTATGTAAATAAGTTGATAATTGCACAGGCCTTTCTTTATGCCATTATAGGATATACAATAGCTATGCTTTTACTTTATGGGTTCAAATTTGGTGTTGCAAATTCAGGATTAGCCATAGATATTTCGGTTGGATTTGCACTTTTTTTACTATTTGTGACCTTGCTTATTTCGGTAGGCGGCTCCTTATTTGCAGTGCGTAAAATTGCTAAACTTGAACCTGCTTCGGTATTTTAAACTATGAAAAAGCTATTTCTATATCTTCTATTTGCCGCTCCCATGATTGTTCAGGCGCAGACGTTGAGTATTCAGCAGCTGTGGGAAAATGCAAATCAGAATATTATCTATCAACAGAATCAACTGAAGACGCAAATCGTTGAACAGGAACTATTGGAACTCAAAACCAATAGAATTCCCATTTTCTATATAGATGCCAATTTACAGCGCAATTTGATCATTCCAACTACGCCCGTTCCAGCTATTGCTTTTGATCCTAGCGCACAAGAAGGGGCCATAATACCACTTAAATTTGCCACAAAATGGTCCTCGAAAGCGGGCGTACAAGTAGAATGGAATATTTTCGATGCCAAGCGCAAAGTCGAAGAACAGCAAAAAGCCTTGGAAATTCAAAAATCCCAATTGGATCAACAATTATCTCTGCAGACCTGGAAAAATGATGCTACATTGGCATATGCTTCCATTGTATTAGCTACGGAACAGTATAAATTGACTCAAGAGGATACAAAACTTTATGAAGAAATAGTTAGCATCACGAAAGAAAGATATGATGCTGGCCGCGAGCCTTCGGCTAATTATATCACCGCACAACAGGAGTTGGAGAGACATCAAATTCAATTGTATGAGTCATGGTCCGTCCTGCAAGAAGCCGATCAAGAATTGCGCAAATACAGCAACTTGGATACTACACAATATTTGACTTCTAATTTTGAAGACATCATTCAAAACCTTCAAAATTGGGATAAGACAAACTATGATATCAAAACCTTGGAGGTAGACAAAAGCATATCCGAACTGCAATTGGCGTCGGTCAAGCGACAACTTCTTCCTAACCTTTCTTTCAATGGATATTTGGGCGAACAATATTTTAGCAATGAATTGAAATTAGCGCGAACAGAAGAATGGTATGGTAATAGTTTTGTGAATTTAGCCTTGCGAATTCCTTTATCAGGCTATTTTACAACACAACCCACCGTTAAAAAAATCGCTTTGAATCGGGATTTAATTGATAAGCAGATTCAAGATATTACGCGCAATGAAGAGATTGAGAACAACCAAAACAATTTCAAAATCGTCGCTGTCGAGAAAAAAATTGATTCCTTCAAAAAAATTCAAGCCTTAGCCTTACAAAATAAAAATGAACAACAGGAGGCTTACAAAGCAGGGCGGATTTTACTTACCGTATACAGCGATGCCTTAAAAGGTTACCACAAAGCAAAACAAGATGTTTGGCAAGCTCAATACGATTTGTTGAAATTATTATTGAATTAATTTTTATATTCAATAATTTTCCCATTTATGAAAGTAAATATCCCAAATCCTTGTGCCGAAAAATACGACAACATGTCTCCTACTGAATTAGGGCGACTGTGCAAAGTCTGTAATACAGAAGTGGTAGATTTCACGGATTGGGAAACAAAAGATATTGTTGAATATATCCAAAAGTCCAATCAGAAGGTCTGTGGAAAGTTAAGTAAACAAAAAGCTGAAATAAGAGAAGTCAAAAGAAATCACTGGTCTAAATATGTTGCTGCTACATTAGCTTTTGGCAGTCTAGGAACATTATCTTATGCTAAGGCATACTCAATTCAATCTTCTTATTCTACAACTTCTTATAATCTAGTTGATACAGTAAATGTTCATATCGTAGATAGTGAAAATAATTCGTTGCCAGATGTATTATTAATTAATAAATCGAATAATCAAAAATTTCATACAGATAAAAATGGAGAAGCTAAATTGCCTATCATTGGGAACGAAATGTATAGTATTACCTATATTGGTTACAAAAAACAAGAAATAAAAATCATTAAGGCAAACTCGAACAAAACACTAAAAGTTACATTAGAGGATGACTCTTATGAGATCGGAGAAGTTTATGTAGCTCCTATGGAAAGAATAAAGCCTGTTTTAAATAAGGAAATTAATTTGTCAAAGAATTTACCCCAAACTTCTTCAACAACTCAAGATGTTTCACTTAAAAATCGAATCAAGAAACTTTTAAATATCTTCTCTATTCGAGATTAAAACTAAAATAAAAAGCCTCGAAATATTAATTTCGAGGCTTTAATTTATATAGCTGTAGCTTAATTACACTACTATATTAATAATCTTGCCTTTTACAAAGATTAGCTTTTTAACAGCTTTTCCATCCAAATAGCGTTGAACATCTGCATTTGCCAAGACAATCTCTTCTACCGCTTTCGCATCCAAATCTAACGCTAAAGGAAGATTCATCTTCATCTTACCATTTACCGAAACGGGATAAGCAAATACCGACTCTATCAAATAATCCGGATTGAACTTAGGATATGCTGCATACGATATCGCGCCTGCCTCATTACCCAATAGCGACCACAATTCTTCTGTGATATGCGGCGCATAAGGTTCCAATACGATAATCAAATCTTGAAGGATTTTACGCTTATTGCATTTCAAATCCGTCAGCTCATTCACACAAATCATAAAGGCAGAAACCGAAGTATTGAACGCGAAACGCTCGATATCATCTTCTACTTTTTTGATGATTTTGTGTAATGCTTTGTATTCTGCTTTGGTAGGCTCTTCATCAGACACATTGAAGTTTCCTCCTGCATCATGGAACAAACGCCATACCTTACGTAAGAATTTATATACACCCTCAATACCATTTGTATTCCAAGGTTTTGCCTGCTCCAACGGCCCTAAGAACATTTCGTAAAGACGCAATGTATCCGCACCGAAATTCGCAATGATATCATCCGGATTAACTACGTTAAATTTCGATTTTGACATCTTTTCCACCTCTGTACCACAGATGTATTTTCCGTCTTCCAATACAAATTCAGCATCCGCAAAATCAGGACGGAAAGATTTGAATTTCTCTGTATCCAACACATCATTATATACGATATTAACATCTACGTGCAATGGAATTGTATTGTATTGATCTCTCAAACCAAAAGATACAAACTTGTTTGTTCCTCTTCCTTCTTCATCCAATACACGGTACACAAAGTTCGAGCGACCTTGAATCATACCTTGGTTGATCAATTTTTTGAAAGGCTCTTCTTCATTGTGGAATCCCAAATCTTTCAAAAATTTATTCCAAAAGCGTGAGTACAACAAGTGACCGGTAGCGTGCTCAGAACCACCAATGTATAAATCCACCGCTTTCCAATAATCTACAGCTTCTTTTGAGGCAAACGATTCCGCATTCTGCGGATCCATATAGCGGAACCAATACCACGATGAACCTGCCCATCCTGGCATCGTACTTAATTCATATTCGTATTGATCTTGGTACTTCCAATTTTCAGCACGACCTAGAGGTGGCTCTCCTGTTTCAGTTGGTAAATACTTATCAACTTCGGGCAACAATAACGGCAATTCCTCTTCTTTAATCAAATAAGGTAGGCCATTTTTGAAATAAACCGGAACAGGCTCTCCCCAATAACGTTGACGACCAAAGATCGCATCACGCATGCGGAAATTGATTTTAGCCTTACCCAATTTCAACTCTTCCAATTTTGCTATCAAAGCTGCAACAGCCTCTTGATAAGTCATGCCATTGATAAATCCCGAATTGATGTATCGACCATCCTTATTTGCGTCCGCTTCTTCCTCGATATTTTGAGAATCCGAAATCGGAATAATCGGCAAATTGAAGTGTTTCGCAAATAAATAATCACGTTGATCGCCTGATGGAACCGCCATGACCGCTCCTGTTCCATATCCTGCTAATACGTAATCAGCAATCCAGATTTGTACATCTTTACCGGTGATTGGATGTTTCGCATATGAACCTGTGAATGCTCCCGAAACCGTTTTGGTGTCAGCCATACGATCCAACTCCGATTTCTTCGAAGTTTTATCGATATACGACTCAATTTCAGATTTTTGATCTTCAGTTGTTAAAGCAGAAACTAACTCATGTTCTGGTGCCAATACGATAAATGAAACACCAAAGATTGTATCGACACGTGTCGTAAAAACTTCAATATCCGTATCCAATTGTGGAACCGGAAATTTCACTGATGCACCTACAGATTTACCAATCCAGTTACGTTGCATTTCGATCAATGGCTCTGGCCAATCTACCGTATCCAATCCGCGCAACAGTCGGTCTGCATATGCTGTGATGCGCATCGACCACTGCATCATTTTCTTTTGTTCTACGGGATAACCTCCGCGTTCTGACACACCGTTGATTACCTCATCATTCGCCAATACCGTACCCAGTGCCGCACACCAGTTTACCGTACTCTCACGCAGATAAGCTAATCTATATTTTAAGATTTCTCGTTGTTGTTGTTCTTCCGAAAAAGATTTCCATTCTTCCGCTGAGAATGTCAATATATCATCATCACATTCAGCATTAATACCCTGTGATCCTGAAGTTTCAAACTTTGCAATTAAAGTTTCTATTGACTCAGCTTTGTCCACGTCTTTATTGTACCACGCATTGAAAAGCTGCATGAAAATCCACTGTGTCCAACGGTAATACGCAGGATCGGAAGTACGTACTTCACGGGACCAATCGTAGGAGAAACCAATGTTATCTAATTGTTCTCGGTAGCGATTGATGTTAGTTTCAGTCGTGATCGCAGGATGCTGTCCTGTCTGAATAGCATATTGCTCGGCTGGCAAGCCAAATGAATCGTACCCCATTGGGTGCAATACATTATATCCTTTCAATCTTTTGTAACGGGAGAAAATATCGGATGCGATATACCCCAGTGGATGACCTACGTGCAATCCCGCCCCCGAAGGATATGGGAACATATCTAATACATAATATTTAGGCTTTTCAGTCGATTCTGACGTTTTGAACGTTTGATTGTCAGCCCAAAATTTTTGCCACTTCTGCTCAATTGATTTATGCGAATAATCCATTTCTTGTACCTTATAAAAGAATTGCGAAAATAGCGATTTTAAGCTAATTTTTGAACATTTGTTTTCTTAATCATTAATATTTTTGGGATATTAGTAAGGTATTGACCAATACAAAAAGTAAATAAATGTTAAATCTTAAATCGGAAGTACAGATAAGTTGATAAATATTCCTATAAATCATCATAAATCCTTACTTTCGCAGTGTAAAAAACAATAGCTTTATGTCAGTGTTAGAACAAGGCTCTCCCAGAAAAAAAACAAAATCAGTATACATTTCTACTGTTATAAGTATTGCATTGGTATTACTTATGACAGGATTATTAGGCTTAATATTAGTACATGCTAAGAATCTTTCTAAATATGTAAAAGAAAACATCGTGCTAAATGTCATTGTTAACGACAATGTCAACGAAGGCGATGTACTTTCATTGCAAAAGGATTTGGAAAAAGAAGAATATGTATTGCGTACTGAATACGTATCCAAGGAATTGGCGGCGAAAAATCTAAAAGAAGATTTGGGTGAAGATTTCGTCGAATATTTGGGCTCTAATCCCCTATTACCTTCGATTGACATTTACCTGAAAGAACAATATGCTAACGGAGATAGTATCCAACCTTTTATTGATAAAGTATCTCAAAATAGCCGTGTAAAGGAAATTGTCTACCAAGAATCTCTAATTGATATGGTAAACAAAAACATTCGCGTGATTTCTATTGTGGTATTGGCTTTTACAGTGATTTTACTTGTGATCGCGATTGCCTTAATCAACAATACTATCCGTTTGGCCATTTACTCCCAACGTTTCTTAATTAAGAGTATGCAACTTATTGGTGCTACCAAAGGTTTCATTCGCAAACCTTATATCTTATACGGTATTGCGCATGGCTTAATAGGTGCTTTGATTGCTATTCTATTATTGATATTCACCTTACAATTTGCACAGAAACAAGTTCCTGAACTTATTTTCTTACAAAATTGGGCACAGTTTATCGCTATTTTCATTGTGGTAGTCGCTCTAGGCATTTTGATTTCGGCATTGAGCACATACTTTGCTGTCACGAAATATTTAAAAGCGAAGTCTCACAGTCTTTACCGCTAATTATTCTTAAACCTTACTCTTGAATTTATATATGTCAGTAAATAAAAATATTACCAATTCGGACAAGAAGAATACACCTCTCGTATTCCAAAAAGTAAATTATCAACTCTTCATAGCGAGTGTAGTTGTTGTTGCCATAGGTTTCTTGCTGATGATGGGAACAGAGGATATATACAGTTTCACAAAAATCACTTTAGCGCCCCTAGTCGTTGTATTGGGATTCGCTTTGGGTTTTGTAGCTATTTTATATAAAACGAAAAAGTAATTTTTCTATTTTCTTTATTAAATGAGTTATTTCGAAGCTATTATTTTAGCAATAATTGAAGGCCTTACGGAATTTTTACCTGTATCTTCTACCGGCCATATGATTATCGGTACCGCGTTGATGGGTATTGAGCCTTCAGCCTTTGTCAAATTGTTTACAATCGTTATCCAATTAGGGACTATCCTATCCGTATTGGTACTATATTGGAAAAGATTCTTCAAGTCCATGGATTTCTATTACAAGCTTGTAGTAGCGGCAATTCCTGCTTCTATCCTGGGTTTGATATTGAATGACTTTATCGATTCTTTATTAGAAAGTCCGCTGATGGTGGGTGTCATGTTAGTTATCGGTGGTGTTATTCTATTGTTTGTAGATAAATGGTTTAATAAACCTACTATTGAAAATTCGGATGAAATCTCGTACAAGCAAGCATTTATCATTGGCTGGTACCAATGTTTGGCGTTGATCCCGGGCACATCCCGATCGGCCAGTACGATTGTAGGTGGGATGACACAAAAGTTGACACGTAAAGCGGCAGCGGAATTTTCATTCTTCTTAGCCATTCCAATGATGTTAGGAGCTTCGATTGTCAAATTGTACAAATTCTTCAAAGAAGGACATACTTTTACCGGAGAAGAGATTAATTTATTAATTGTAGGAAATTTAGTTGGTTTTGTGGTAGCCATTATTGCCATCAAGACTTTTATAGATATATTGACAAAATACGGTTTCAAACTATTTGGTTGGTATAGAATTGTGGTTGGGTTAGTGATTATAGCCATGCTCCTAAGTGGACATAGCTTACAGATTATTTAATGGAAGAAATTCAAAAAGATAAAATATTTGCATTCGCAGAAGGTGAAGTGCTATTAGTTGACAAACCAAAGACATGGACGAGTTTTGATGTGGTGGGTAAGCTGCGCAATACGATGAAGCCGCTGAAACTAAAAGTTGGGCATGCAGGTACGCTAGACCCATTAGCGACAGGCTTATTGATTATCTGTACAGGAAAGTTGACCAAACAAATAGATTCATATCAAGCAGAAGATAAAGAATACACGGGCACCATTACATTAGGTGCTACGACTCCTTCATATGATTTAGAAACTGAAATCGATCAGACATTTGATATATCTTCGATCACCGAAGAACAAATCCGAGCGGCTGCTCAAACATTAAAAGGTGAAATAGACCAATTCCCGCCTGCTCACTCCGCCCTAAAAATCAATGGCGAACGAGTGTACGAAAAAGCTAGACGCGGTGAAGAGGTCGAATTAAAATCCCGCAGAGTGACAATCAGCTCCTTTGAAATTGAAAAAATAGAATTACCGCTCATATATTTTAAGATAAAATGTTCGAAAGGAACATACATCCGTTCTATAGCACACGATTTAGGTAAAGCGCTCAACAGCGGCTCTTACCTTTCGAGTTTGCGTAGGACAATGAGTGGAAATTTCCATGTAGACAATGCGTGGAATCTGGAAGAGTTGATTGCTGTTATTAGAGAACAAAAATCTTCTTCACTTCAAACCGTATAGTATTAACGATGAAAATATATAGAAGCTTAGATGAGTTTGAGCCGCTTGAAAATGCTATAGTTACCATAGGTACATTTGACGGTGTGCACGTAGGTCATCAAAAAATACTGAAAAAACTCGTTGATTGTGCGAAAGAAACCGGTGGCGAAACTGTCCTTCTTACCTTCTTTCCGCACCCTCGTTTGATTATCAATCCTAATGATGATAGCTTACGACTGATCAATGATATTGAAGAAAAAACCCATCAATTGGCTTTATGTGGCCTTGACCACCTTATCATAACTCCTTTTACACGTGATTTCTCTAATCTTTCACCTGAAGAATACATACGCAATGTATTGGTGGATAAATTAGGTACCAAAACGATTATCATCGGCTACGACCACCATTTTGGCAAGGATCGTAAAGGAACTATTAAGGATTTGGTAAGTTTCTCTGAGATTTTTGATTTCGAGGTCAAAGAAATAGCTAAACAAGATATTGAAGATGTAGCGGTATCGTCGACAATCGTACGCGAAGCACTAATCAAAGGGGATATTGATATTGCTAACAAATACTTGGGCTATCCTTTTGAATTGACAGGTACGGTCGAAAAAGGCGATCAAATAGGACGTCAAATTGGTTTTCCGACAGCGAATTTGCACGTACACGAATCCCATAAACTCATTCCTGCCTATGGAATCTATGCGGTAGAAGTGGATATCTATCCCAATGTACCGCAAATCGTCAGTGGCGAATATGAAGAAACGGCGATTCTAAATAAAGCTATCGGAATGTGTTATATTGGTACACGTCCTACTGTTGATGGCATGAATCGTAAAATCGAAGTAAACGTGCTCGATTTTCATGAAGACCTGTACGATAGAACAGTTCGTATAAAATTCAAGAAATTCATCCGCTCCGACGAACGCTTCGAGACACTCGCAGAACTACAACAGCAGATAAAAGTCGACGAACAGGAAATCAGGGCTTATTTCAATCAGAAATAGAAGAACTGACTGACTGATTCCATTAAAAATAAAAACAGCCTTAATCAAACTATTAAGGCTGTCAAACTAACCAACTATAACTATATATATGTCTAACCTTTGTTAGGCTGCTCTACTTTTTTATGATCTCTACGGTGACCTTTCTTTCCTTCTCTATCACCTTTAAATTTTTCGGCGCGTGCATTGAACTTTTCTTTCCAAATCGTTTGTTGCTCTGGAGTTAATACACTCATAAATTTCTCGTTATGGGCCATTCTCTCTTTGCGCGCTTCAGCACGCTCTTTGTTGCGAATTTCGCTTTTCGCTTTCATTTCTTTTGCTTGGTCAAGGTGAAGTTTATACACTTCTTCACGTTGCTTAGCGGTAAGATTTAAATCCTTACCAAATTGTTCTGTACGTTTTTCCGCTATCTGCTCAGGTGTCAATTTAACCATTTCTTTATGTACATAATTTTTGCGCACATAAGATTTCTTTTCCATTTTATTTTCTTTCACTTCTTCTTGAGCAAAAGATGCAAAACTAATACCTGATAATAATATTGCTAATGATAAAAACTTTTTCATGTTTGATCTCCTTTTTAAATTTTTAATAACCTTTATATCTCAATAGAATATTAAAACACCTAAATGTTTAATCTGTAAAAGTTAAAAATTGTTAAGAGAAATGAGGAGAGGATAGGTCTATAAACAAAAAAATGCTTTTGTATGGAAAAGCACGTCTTTTTTAGTTAAACTTTCATCAGAAAGCTAACTGTAGTGTTAACGTTTCTGATTTTCTTTTTCTTCGGGTTTTGAAGGTTTTTCTACAAATCCCCAATTGGTTACATAGTACATGTAAGGGCTCCTAGTGAGCAAGGTTTGGTTTTCTTTTTCTTTCTCTTTTTTAATCATATTTGACGTTTCTTTTATATTTAATTATATAATAATGTACAATAACCGCGCCAAAGTCAATGTACTGTCAATATAGCATATAAAACAAAAGCCCGATGAAATCTCACCAGGCCTAATGTTTATATACTAAATAATTACTTCGATTGATTGGATCGAATAATATTCAAAGCAGCTCCAGCCTTGAACCAGCCTATCTGTTGTGCATTATAGGTATGATTCACCTGAATTTGTTCTGAAGTACCATCTTGATGATTCAACACTACTGTCAGTGGCTCATTAGGTGCAAAAGTTGTTAATCCTACGATATCTATAGAATCGTTCTCTTGGATTTTATTGTAATCATCCTTGTCTACGAAAGTCAAAGCCAACATACCTTGTTTTTTCAAGTTAGTTTCGTGAATACGTGCAAATGATTTCACCAATACAGCACGTACGCCCAAGTGACGTGGCTCCATAGCCGCATGCTCACGCGATGAACCTTCACCATAGTTTTCATCACCGACGATGATCGTACCTACGCCAGCAGCCTTATACGCACGTTGCGTAGCAGGAACAGGTCCGTACTCCCCTGTCAATTGATTTTTGACGTAATCTGTCTTATCATTAAAGAAGTTTACTGCCCCAATTAACAGATTGTTTGAAATATTATCCAAGTGACCTCGGTATTTCAACCATGGACCCGCCATGGAGATATGGTCCGTCGTGGTTTTACCTTTTGTTTTAATCAATAATTTCAATCCCTTCAGATCGGTACCCTCCCAAGCTGGGAATGGATCCAACAATTGTAAACGATCGGAAGTAGGTGATACAGCCACCTCTACAGATGAACCATCTTCTGCTGGCGCCTGATACCCCGGATCTTCAACATCAAAACCTTTAGCTGGAAGTTCATCCCCCGTAGGTGGATCAAGCTTCACTTGCTCCCCATTTCTGTTGGTCAGCGTATCCGTAACAGGATTGAATCCTAAGTCACCAGAAATTGCAATGGCGGCAACCATTTCAGGAGAAGTTACAAAAGCATATGTATTTGGGTTACCATCGGCGCGTTTCGCAAAGTTACGGTTGAAAGAGTGCACGATTGTGTTTTTCTCTTGTTTCTCCGCTCCAGCACGATCCCACATTCCGATACAAGGACCACATGCATTGGTAAAGATTGTCGCATTCAGATCTTCGAAAGTTTTTAATAAACCATCGCGGTCTGCTGTGTAGCGCACCTGCTCTGAACCTGGGTTAATACCAAACTCGGCTTTAGTGACTAAGCCTTTTTCCACAGCTTGTTTTGCAATGGAAGCTGCGCGGGATAGATCCTCATAAGACGAGTTCGTACAAGAACCAATTAACCCCCATTCCACTGCTAAAGGCCAGCCATTTTTGGCAGCTTCCTCACGCATGCGCGATACGGGTGTATATAAATCTGGTGTAAATGGACCATTCAACGAAGGCTCCAACTCCGAAAGATTAATTTCAATGATTTGATCAAAATATTGTTCTGGATCGGCATACACTTCAGGGTCCCCTGTCAAATGATGTTTAATCATATTGGCGGCATCGGCAATTTCTTCACGACCTGTAGCACGTAGATAGCGCTCCATCGAATCGTCATATCCAAATGTAGAAGTAGTCGCACCGATTTCCGCACCCATATTACAGATCGTACCTTTACCAGTACAAGACAGCGATTCCGCGCCTTCCCCAAAATATTCGACGATAGCACCGGTACCACCTTTTACAGTCAGGATACCTGCCACTTTCAAGATTACATCTTTAGGTGCAGCCCAACCGGACAACTTACCTGTTAATTTTATACCTATTAATTTAGGAAATTTCAATTCCCATGGAAGGCCTGCCATCACATCACATGCATCAGCACCACCGACGCCAATAGCCACCATACCAAGACCACCAGCATTTACCGTATGTGAATCCGTACCAATCATCAATCCTCCTGGGAAAGCATAATTTTCTAAGACCACTTGGTGAATAATACCTGCTCCTGGTTTCCAGAATCCTATGCCATATTTATTCGAAACAGAACTTAAGAAGTTAAAAACTTCAGAACTTTCATTTTTAGCGCGTGCCAAATCCTGCTCCGCGCCTTCTTTAGCTTGGATTAGGTGATCACAGTGTACAGTGGACGGAACAGCGACTTTTGGACGACCTGCTTGCATAAATTGCAATAACGCCATCTGTGCTGTCGCATCTTGCATCGCTACACGATCCGGTGCGAAATCTACATAAGATTTACCACGTTCGTAGGCTTCCGTTGCATTACCATCCCAAAGGTGTGCGTAAAGGATTTTTTCTGAAAGAGTCAATGGTTTATTTACAATCTGACGTGCCGCTGCGATGCGTTCATCATATTGAGAATAAACTTTCTTGATCATGTCTATATCAAATGCCATATCTATTTAATTTAATTCTAAAATTGACAAAGACAATTTACTATTATTTTTTAATAAGTTTGGTTTAGTAAATGTCATTTAGATTATTTAAAATGAATCTATACATTCTAATTAACTAATCTAACAAAAGAATTCCGCTATTGTTCTACGGTAAATCCATTAAAACAGTTGCCCGACTGTATCATGATGTTTAGCTTTATTTTCTCGCCTGTTGCTTGCTTATTGAGCACAATCGTTAGCTTATTATCACCAATACGTTCTATAGTAAACTGCTCGTACTCCAGTCTGAAATCCTTATGTGTCGGGTTAGTTGAAGTTGGCTCTATTAATTCGCCATTTACTAACACATTGCTAAGCCACCATCCCTTATAAATCACTTGAACATCATAGCGATATCCCTCCTCTACCAATTTAGGTGCTGGAACGGCTATCCGAATGGGAGAGTCACACTTTCCAACCATTTCTTTTCCACAAGACAAAAAAACACCTGATATAATAAGGAGTGAGATTAAAATACGCATAATTAAAGTTATTAAATATAAGATTAATTGTAAAAATAAAGAAGGCTACCCATTTCAGAATAGCCTTTAATTTATAATATAGTTAAAATAGTATTAATTTGTAGATATAGGAGCAAATTTCGTCAAGTTGATACCTTGTACAGCTGCTTTGTACTCTTCGATAGTAGGAATACGACCTAAAATCGCTGAAAGAACAACAACTGGCGTGGACGCTAACAAAGATTCACCTTTTTTGCCATCTCTATCTTCCACGACACGACCTTGGAAAAGACGTGTAGAAGTAGCCATTACGGTGTCACCTTTAGCAGCTTTCTCTTGATTACCCATACATAAGTTACAGCCTGGACGTTCTAAGTACAAGATGTTTTCATATTCTGTACGAGCAGTAGATTTTGGCATCGCATCGTTGAATTCGAAACCTGAGTATTTTTGTAAAAATTCCCAGTCACCTTCAGCTTTCAACTCATCAATGATGTTGTACGTAGGCGCAGCAACCACCAATGGCGCATTGAATGCTACATAACCTTTTTGCGCCTCAACGTTTTTCAACATCTGAGAAACAATTTTTAGGTCATCTTTGTGTACCATACATGAACCTACGAATCCCAAATCTACCTTTTTATCCGCACCGTAGAATGATAATTCACGGATTGTATCGTGCGTATAGCGTTTAGAAACGTCAGCGTTGTTAACATCCGGGTCAGCAATCATTGGCTCATCGATAATGTCCAAATCAATTACTACCTCAGCATAATATTTCGCATTCGCATCCGGTTGTAGAGCTGGTTTTTCGCCAGATCTGATTTCTGCAATACGTTTGTTTGCTTTATCAATTAATCCTTGTAATACTTGATTGTGGTTGTCCATGCCTTTCTCGATCATAATTTGAATACGAGATTTAGCAATTTCTAACGATTGGATTAATGTTTCGTCTTGGGAGATACAGATGGAAGCCTTCGCTTTCATCTCTGCAGTCCAATCCGTGAATGTAAACGCTTGATCCGCCAATAATGTACCGATATGTACTTCAATGATACGACCTTGGAATACATTTTCTCCGTCGAATTGTTGCAACATTTGCGCTTGCGTAGCATGTACCACATCACGGAAATCCATGTGCTCTTTCATCGTACCTTTGAAAGTCACTTTTACCGACTCTGGAATAGGCATTGAAGCTTCACCCGTCGCTAAAGCTAAAGCCACAGTACCTGAATCGGCACCGAAAGCTACACCTTTGGACATACGTGTGTGCGAGTCACCACCGATGATGATAGCCCACTCGTCAACTGTAATGTCATTCAATACTTTGTGAATAACGTCAGTCATCGCATGGTATTCACCTTGAGGGTCACGAGCTGTAATAACACCAAACTCATTCATAAACTTCATCAATTTAGGAATGTTTGCTTGAGCTTTTTTGTCCCACACTGAAGCAGTATGACAACCCGATTGGTATGCACCATCTACAACTGGAGAAATAACCGTTGCAGCCATTGATTCCAACTCTTGTGCTGTCATCAAACCTGTAGTATCTTGCGAGCCTACGATGTTCACTTTCACGCGCACGTCAGAACCTGCATGCAATGTTTTACCTGGTGTAACACCAACTGCATTTTTATTGAAGATCTTTTCAACAGCAGTCAAACCTTGACCTTCAACAGAAACTTCTTTAGCAGGAGCAAATACTGTAGGTGCTGTAACACCTAGAGTTTGCGCTGCGAAAGTTTGGATTTTTTTACCAAATACGATAGCGTAAGAACCACCTGCTTTGATAAACTCTAATTTTTGAGGAGTTAAAGATTTAGAAATATCTTTTAATTCAACCTCGCCGTTGTATAATTTTTTAGTTTTTGTATTGATAGTCAACACTGTACCTGTAGCAACAGAATATACTTCTTCTAATACAGGATCACCAGCTTCATTTCGCACAACATTTCCGTCAGCATCCACTTGTTTTTTCCAGTTTTGCAAATCGATACCAATACCACCAGTCACATCAACCGTAGTTAAGAAAATTGGCGAAATACCGTTTGTACCTGCTACAATCGGTGCAATATTGACAAATGGAATGTATGGAGATGCTTGTTTACCTGTCCAAAGTGCCACGTTGTTGACACCTGACATACGAGATGAACCCACACCCATCGTACCTTTTTCAGCGATCAACATCACGCTCGCATCCGGGTGTTGTCTTTTCAAGTCTTCGATTTCAGCCTGTGCCTGCGGAGTAATCATACATTTACCGTGCAACTCACGATCCGAGCGCGAGTGCGCTTGATTACCTGGTGACAATAAATCTGTAGAAATATCCCCTTCAGCAGCAATATAAGTTACTACTTTGATTTCCTCTGGAACCTCTGGTAGTTTGGTGAAAAATTCCGCTTGCGCGTAACTTTCTAAAATATCTTTTGCAATAGCATTACCTGCTTGGTAAGCAGCCGCTAAACGTGCTGTATCTGCGTCGTATAAGAATACTTGAGTTTTTAATACTTCAGCAGCCTGCTTAGCAATTACCTCATTTTCGCCCAAAGCGATATCCAATAATACTTTGATTGAAGGACCACCTTTCATGTGGGATAACAATTCAAAAGCAAAGTCTGGAGTAATCTCAGCCACAGTTTCCTGACCGAGAATAATTTCTTTTAAAAATTGAGCCTTCACAACAGCTGCTGGAGTAGTTCCCGGCAAAGTATTGTAAATGAACAAACGCAGAGACTCTATTCTGTGCTCATTAGTAGTGTCTTTAATTTGGGCTATCACTTCACTCAAAAGCTCTGCTCCATCAATCGGTTTAGGATGTAATCCCTGACCTTTTCGTTCTACAACCTCTAGTAAGTAATCGTTGTAAATACTCATATATTCTTTCAAAATTATGGCAGACAAAAGCTGTTTTAGCGCGGTCTACCTTGTATAACAAAAAATAAGCTAATGCAAATGAAATAGTGTACCGCACTATTCTCAAATCGACAGCCCTTCACTCTCCCCCTCTTTGTTGAAAATTTATCAATATTCAACAATTCTTTTAACGCGCAAAATTACTAAAAATCAATAGTTAATATCACCTTAGCAAGAGGAGAAACTTAATTTGGAATTATTCTAAACAAAACACCAAACCTATGTTAGGTTATTAAAAAAAGGCGGAAATTTTTCAAAAATTACCGCCTTCCACTGTGTTATACTTGTTTTATAGTAATATCTACATCTTTCAGCGCAGCGATAGTCGCTAGTGGATCTTCTGCAGTAAAAACAAAAGAGCCGGCAACCAGTACGTCCGCACCTGCCTCTAATAGTTGAGTAGCATTCCCAGAGGTCACGCCTCCATCGATTTCAATCAGCAAATCCGCATTGATTCCTGCAGCCATAGCGCGCAATTCTTTGATCTTCGTATAAGTTTGAGGAATAAACTTTTGTCCCCCGAATCCTGGATTTACCGACATCAGACACACCAAGTCCAAGTCTTGGATGACATCCTTCAATAAGTGAACTGGGGTATGTGGATTTAGGGCAACACCCGCTTTACACCCTAATTCTTTGATTGCCGCCAACGTGCGGTGCAAGTGTGTACATGCCTCATAATGAACTGTAATAACTGCTGCACCATTATCCTTACAGGTTTTCAAATAGCGATCGGGATCTACAATCATCAAGTGCACATCCAAAGGTTTGGCAGCATGCTTGGCAATTGCGTTCATCACCGGAAAACCAAAAGATATATTAGGCACAAAAACACCATCCATGATATCAATGTGGAACCAATCCGCTTGACTGGCATTGACCATCTTAACATCTCTCTCCAAATTTCCAAAGTCAGCCGCTAGAACTGAAGGAGCGATTAAATGTTTATTATTTGACATGAAATACTTATTAAAATTTGGCACAAAGATACTTCTATTATTTACCCTTTACAAAACAAATATGCTTATTGACATTCCTTCAATATTATGTGGCGTAGGTTCGTTAATTAAGGGTAGAATTAGTTACTTTTGATAATATTTTGGTATAATTCTAAATATTTATACAGCGTGGCAAAACTTAAAATCAACTATATAGATCACAAACTTCACAACGACTCTCCTCTTATCAAATATGGAATGCTCGTTTTGACGGTTTTTTTAATCTGTCTCTTTCTTCCTCAACAGCCCCGATTTGAATATGAATTTCAAAAAGGCAAAGTATGGAATCATGAAAATCTAATTTCTCCCTACAATTTTGCCATCAATAAAACCAAAGAGGAACTTGATCGCGATCGTCAACACATATTAAAAACTGTACAGCCGATTTATAATCTGCAAGCAACGGTGAGTAAAGAACAGACAGATCTTTTCCTGACCGATATAGCCGAAAAATGGCAAAGCAGTCAGATGGACACCATTCCTAGCCTCGACCTGCAGAAGTATAAGCAAAAAGGCGTAGAAATATTAGAGTACGTCTATAGAAGAGGAATTCTATCGCTTAATAATAGGTATCAGAATAAAGGCGAAGATGCTGAAAAGGTTAGCACGACAGAGGCTAACTACAACTTTACGCTAATAGACAATAACGTCGCCACACAAAAAAATACAGCCGATTGTTTCACTATTGAATCTGCTATTGAATATGCGCACAATGCCCTGCAGAGTGATCCATCCATAGTGCGTAAACTCTGGCTTGAAGAAGTTCTCCAAAATTACATTACGGTCAATTTTATTTTCAATGAATCGCTGACCAATAAAATCGAACAAACCGCGCTCAGCAATATATCGACCACGCGTGGAATGGTTCAAAAAGGTGAACTTATAGCGGAAAAGGACAAAATCATCAATAATGATACCTATCAAAAGTTGGAGTCCCTGCGCAAAGTATTTGAAGACGAAGCACGTATTTCGGGAGATAAAACCTACGTCTCGCTTGGGCAATTCCTAGTCGTGGGGCTGTCCATGAGTTTATTGATGGTGTTCCTATTTTTCTTCCGTAAGAATATCTACAACAACAATAGGCTTTTGGCTATTATTTATATTGTGATTATCGGAATGCTTGGAGCTTTTTCATGGGCTATGCACCTGCGTATCTCGAGTCTTTACTTTATTCCTTATTGTGGGGTGCCTATTATATTCCGTATTCTTTTTGACACCCGTGTCGCGCTGAATATACATTTGCTGATGGTGCTGATTACTGCGCTTTTTGTACCTAACAGTTATGATTTTGTGTTTTTACAATTCATGTCCGGACTAGTGGCAATATACAGTATCAAAACGATGGTCAAGCGCGAACAGTTCCTTATTTCCAGTTTGCTCATATTGACCACATACATCATCGGATACATTGGGCTCGTACTAACGCGCAATGGTTCCTTCAGCAGCATCTATTGGGCAGACTTACTACCATTTTTTGTGAGCGTAGGCTTGACGCTATTGGCCTATCCCTTGATCTATGCTTTCGAAAAATTATTTGGGATCGTGTCGGATTTGACGCTGATGGAATTAACCAATTCCAATTCAAAATTATTGCGCGAACTCTCCCTAAAGGCTCCCGGTACTTTTCAGCATTCCCTTCAGGTAGCCAACCTAGCCGAAGCTGCCATTTATAAAATTGGAGGTAACTCCCTCCTCGTGCGTGCTGGCGCCTTGTATCACGATATTGGTAAGATAGTGAATCCACTATATTTTATAGAAAATCAAAAGACAGGTATAAATCCCCACAAGGAACTGACCTCGGAGCAAAGTGCGCAAATCATTATTTCGCACGTACTCAAAGGGATCGATATAGCCAAAAGACATCAGCTTCCAGAGGTCATCATCGACTTCATACGGACGCACCACGGAACTACTCGTGTGGATTATTTCTACAATGAATTTATCACCAACAATCCAGACAAACTCGTAGACGAAACCCTGTTTCACTATCCTGGACCTATACCATTTTCGAAAGAAACGGCTGTGCTCATGCTGGCCGACTCGGTAGAAGCGGCTGCACGTTCGCTAAAGGAGCCTACAAAGGATTCCATCAGCAATCTGGTGGATAAGATTGTGGACTATAAATTGGTTCAAAAGCAGTTTAGCAAGGCGAATATCACCATGAAAGATATAAGTGACGTAAGCAGCATCTTCAAAAATATGCTGATGAGCATATACCATGTCCGTATCGATTACGAAACAAGTAAAAGAAAAGATAATCCCGCATAAAACGATATTATTGACGCTCAGATTGTTAATAATTACGGCTAAAAAAATATTAAAAAATCTGCCTTCAAAGTTTGTAGAATCGATTTTTTGCGTTATGTTTGCAATGTCGAAACACGGAGAGGTGCCTGAGAGGCCGAAAGGAACAGTTTGCTAAACTGTCGTACTGGAAACGGTACCGCGGGTTCGAATCCCGCTCTCTCCGCCAAGACTTCTAAAAGCTTAATCCCACAAGATTAAGCTTTTTTTATTTTTGAATGGTGTATATTTGGTTGCAAAATAATTAGTTTAGTAGTTTTGGATCAAGCAGAATTATCCTATAGGATACAGTTCCTATACTTTAATTATCCTCTTGTATCTCGATACTTTATAAACCCAAAAATAATTCCTGGAGTAATATAGCTTGGTTGTCGTTCATTATAGAGTAGGAAGGTAATCATTATTTGATTACCTGACCCCTCACACCACCGTACGTGCCGTTCGGCATACGGCGGTTCATTAAACATTAACAGTCTTTGGGGCTATTATATCGGTTAGGTATAATAGTCCTTCTTTCTTTAAAAATGCAGTGGTAAGCGTTCGTTTTAGGATTGGGCTATTTACAGTGCGCCACGGGCCTTTACGGGTATTACCCCATTGATAAGCTTGATTGGAAGTCACTCCTAATTTCTTAAGCTCCCTCACACGCGTCTTGACCCTCTTCCATTGGTTCCAGTAACATAGTCTAACACGGCTGCGCATCCATTCGTCTAAGGTTGAGAATATACTGCGTGTGCGCCAAGGACGTGTAACAATACTCTTTTCTACATTTACTTTCAGTTTTAGTTCCTTTTCAATGTACTTACTGATGCTTTCCATTACTCGATCTCCTGCTCGTTTACTTTTAACATAGATACTACGTCGAGTAGGCCTCAGGAACTGCCCCCGAAGCCCCTCACAGATCCGGACGTGAGACTCTCGCCTCATCCGGCTCCTATTATTCAGTCTTCAATTTTCTTCGTTTATGATTAGATCATTGCAGGTCGTACAACTAGTCGCCAGTGCGAAAATAGATTGGGTTTTTGTTTACACATTCTCCCGAGTAATCGTATTGCTCTGGTTCGGTGGCCTCTTAC
>NZ_SMBZ01000034.1 GCF_004342685.1 Sphingobacterium alimentarium | reverse complement strand
CGACGTTATTCTAACAAACCGCCTTGGTACGGATCCGTATGCCGGGTGGTGTGAGAGGACAGATAGGGAAATAATCCCTATCTTCCTACTCGATTTATTTCTTTATTTTTTTGAACCTCAGCACGGCGATATCGTCGGTGATTAATGTCAACTGGTCATCGTTGACACTAAATGAGGATATTCCTTGTAGATTTTTGAAATACATACTTTCACCTTCCAAAGCGGGACAAGCCATCTTCGTAGAAGCGATAGCGCTGAACTTCAATTTATGACCATCCAACTGAAAAGTGCTGGAATAGCTGTTACAGCCACCATTACCTGTCAATGTTTCTTCTTTAATATCAAACTCTAACGTAGGTTTTTTCGTAGGGAATAATTCTTCAAAAGGAGCAGATGCCATACCCATATAATCTAATTCCCAGCCACCTTTGAGTAAAGCCGATTTATTTTCTTTTTTCAATTTGAATTGAGCTTTAATATTTTTCTTAGCATCTAATAGCGATAACGTATCATTAGCGAGTTTATAGTTTGTAATCGTAGGGATAATACGGGATAAACCGAGCTCTACATCCATATTGTCGCAGGCCATCATGGTCGAGATACCTCTAGTCATTTTTATTTTATTAGGCGCTTTGACCTCAAAATTGCCCATTAAATTATTGCAACCTGTAATTGCTGAATATTCTTTTTTGGCTATATCGACACTAAATGAAGGCTCGATACCATTCACTTTGTCTCCAATTTTTTTATTGTCAATGGATATAATATGCCATTTAGCATTTAAATTACTTGCACTTTGATCAGAAGCATACTGTTGCGGTTGAAACAGCGAACAACTGCCGAACAAGAATACTATTGAGACCGCAATTAAATTAATTGATTTCATGTGATTAAAAGTAGACTTTTAATACAATTATAACAATAAAAAATTGAGTTAAAAAAAAAGCTCAACATTTGCTGAGCTTTTCTTATTTGGGCATGTGTGCTTATAGACCCAATTTATTGCGGATTTCTTTCTGTATTGCATTTTTGTGCACCAGAAGAGATATTGTTTTATATTTTACGTATTCTTTAGTGACATACATGTAACCTTTGTAGTCATTGGATTCACCCCAAGAATTTTTCACAATATAATATTCTTTACCTTTTTGATCTTTTACCATACCCACTATATGCATACCGTGGTCATCGGTAGTCGAATAATTATCGAATGCAGCTTGACGTAGGTCTTCGGTGATTTTAGCCTCTGCTTTAGGACCGTTAAACATATCGGCAACCTCTTGCTGGCTCATTTTTTCAATTTCCTTTTCCGGCACAAATGCAACGCCATTTTTCCAGCTAAAGAATTTTTCGGATACATCGGTAGCCCAAGCTACTGTGTATCCATTTTGTAATGCATTGTCGATAATTTCTGTTAGCTCATTCATTTTTACATTGTAAAAACTCTCATACGACCAATTGTCAGGAATTAACAATACGAATGGCTTGTAATATGCATGTTCATTAAAAGAACTGATTCCTACATAGTCATCAGGATTGATGCCGATCACTTGATCTGCCCAAGTACGTGGTGTGTAGGTTTTGCCTTTATATTGAAAGGATTCTGGAGGTACGCCAATATAAGCATTCATCACTCCCTTCACGGCATTTTGCCAAATAGGAGTAAGTTTTTTATTTTTCACAATATTCTCATTCATCCCATGAAGAATATTGCTCATTTCGGAAAAATTGTTGCGTGTTTGTCCTTCTCTCAATCCCGTATATACTTCGCGCGGTACGGCTCCATATTTACGGTAGATCGTCAATACATCGTGTACTTGTCCCCCTTCACCTTGTGCTTGGTCACCATGTAATTTTACGTAGGTTTTCGCTTTTTCCAAATAGGTGTAGTATGCCGTAAAGATTTGTGAAATCTCGACAGGTTGTTTGCCCATACGAATCATCTCGGATTCCAGATATGAGTTTCCAGAATACGACCAACAAGTGCCTGACGAGCCTTGATCTTTGATCGAAGTGTTGCCAAGATTGATTACATCAGTAAAAACAAAGCCTTCTTTACTTTTGTCGCTCGCATTGTTTTTAAGAGCATTAATGAGGTTGTCTTGCGCAAAAGTTTGTGAGGTAGTTGCCAACAAAAAGGCAGCTATATAAAAGGATTTTCTCCAGTTCATTTTTTGTTATTTAATAAATTTAATACGAATATACATTTTTTGGATTTTCGTATTTGTAAAATTCTTATAGCAATTTTTCTTCACCAGTGTATAATGGCAATACTATAAAGAAAGTGGTGCCTTGATTGAGTTTTGTTTGATAGTCAATTGTGCCTCCCATTCCCGTAATTGTTTGTTTCACAAAGGCTAAGCCCAATCCTGTGCCCGAACTTTTGGTGGTGAAATTGGGTTTAAAAATTTTGGGAATTACCTCCTCAGGAATACCAAAACCATTGTCTGATACTTCAACCATGACATGGTTATCATCATGGCTTTTAATAGTGATCACGATTTTTGGTCTGCGTCTTCCCAAAGTGGCTTCGATGGCATTTTTAATCAGGTTATTGAATGTACGAATGACTTGGTCCCGATCCCCGAATATCTCGATGCGTTCGCCAAATGTGGTTTCATTATGCAATTGAATTTTCACATTCGGAAGATTATCATATACGTGGATAGACTTATTTATCTTCTCTATAAGATTAAGAACGATGAAATGAGATTCCGGGAGCTTCGCAAAAGCAGAGAACTCTGAAGCGATATTTGCTAAGGCTTCGATCTGCTCTATAAAGGAGTTGGATATCTTCTCAAAACGCTCTGGAAAACGGCTGTCGTTATCTTTGAAAGATCGGTTGAGCTGTTGAATGCCCAATTTCATCGGCGTCAACGGGTTTTTGATCTCATGAGCTACCTGTTGGGCCATTTCGCGCCATACACTTTCCCGCTCTGCGTGCCTCAATTGTTTGGCGTGTTGCTCCAGCTTGACCAACATATAATTATACTCTTTAACCAACAAACCGATCTCATCATCCTTTTCCCAATACAAAGACTCGTTGGGTTTGTCTGATATATTTGTCTGCGAAAGTTTTTTCCGAATCATTTGCAGCGGTTCGGTAATCTTATTGGATATGTATAAAGATAGGAACGCGAAGATAATAAGTATAATCGTGTATATATTTAAAATGGTCTTCAGGAGGATATTGGTGTTTTGCCTCTCCACTTCCAAATAATCAAAATACGGAATTCCCAGATAAGCGATGGTGCGGTAGTTGCCATCTTTGATGGCACCGTATGAACTCTCATACGTGAAATCTATAATCTGCTCGTAGACTAAGGTTTCGTTTTTCTTCAGCACATTCATCTCCATGAATGCATTTGGATTAATGAATGATGATACTAGACTATTATTATAAATAGCAGGTTGGGTCGTGAAGAAAAGCTTCCCATTCTTGTCATAAAGGTTGAAATCCATCACATGTACATTCGTCAGCGAAGACATGGTTTTGTGCAATGATGTGAGATAGCTCTGGGATGAATCTTTGACAGCGATATCTTGTAGGTTTTGGATAGTTTCATTCACAAAATTCAATTTGTGTTCTTTACGGGTTTTCGCCGTTTGAATCTTGATACTATAGAAACTGATAATTCCTGAAATCACAATGGCTATCAATACCGATGTAATCACGAGCGTCTGAATACGTGAACTATATCTTATCTGCGCAATACTGTAGCGCAGACGTAGAAATAGATTCATTAAAGTCACATTCTGCCGCACATATACGGGCAGAATCTGCGAAAGCAGTCGCACTAAATTGATCAGGATGTAGAGGTACAGGAACGTAATCGACACGACTGTAATAAACTGCCACGAAGATTGAATCTGTTTACTGACAATCAATGTTGTATTTTCGTCCGGACGATATATGACGTGATTATATGAATCGTCATCATTTATATAAATGAACTCGTTGATTTTCTGTGTATGGTATGGATCATGGTTGGAATACGTATACTTACCATTTTGACTGATCAGTGCCCCCTCTTTGTAGATCGCGAAGTTAAAGTCTTTTATTTTGCTATTAGGGTGATCGTCAATACCTGTATTCTTATTAAGGAATGGAATAAAGGAAGCAATATTCGTCAGACTTTTCTTCAGATTAATTATAACGGTATAACTGTTGCCATTATTATCTTGTAGGCTTAGTAAGGAGAAATAATCATAAAAACCGATTTCAGTTTTAGATTTATAAAAAGTCTCTGTATTGGTTATTTTATTTGCATTGGAAATAACTTTCTCCCTAAAATCCAACAGCGGATTGGAGACATAGTTGGCTAGCGGCAAACCATTAAAGTAATAGTAAGTGGATAAATTGTAATTGCTGGACAATGCAGCCAAATAATTCTTCTGAATATAATCATCAATGAGATGCGTATTGGGATTGCGGCTAGCGATCTCTATTAGTTTTTTCAACCTTTCATCTTGCTTGATCCGGCTTTCAATTCCCGCAAACAATGATACTGCTTCGACATCATCATCCGATTCCAGATTAAGCAACATGAGCTTCATATGCTCTTTGTTGTTTTCATTGATGGCATCTGCATACTTGATCGTCGTGATGCAAACGATTGTCAGTATGGTGATGATTTGCGTATAGATATTGTTGTATTTTAATATGGACTTGTCAAACGAACTCATCATTATCAAAATACCGATCAATACATTGATGAGGGAAAAATCCTGATAAAAACCACTTACGATCAAGGTGATAACAAGAGCTATAAGCTGGATATTTAAATTGATTGTGGTTTTTGGCGTAAGTATTTTACCGAGGAATACCAAAATATCCGTAATCAAGAATATCGAGAATATATTCAAAGAATATATTAGAATATGATATATCGTGAAATCATACGTAAAAAACAGCGTAATTAAGTCTTCAGTAGAAAATGAAGAGTGCGTGATCAGGGAAGCAAGCTGGCGGAATTGTTCATTAAAAATGTAATAAACGAACAGTAAGATCCCTAAAAATACCCAATTACGTAGATTCCGTTTGAGAAAGAATTCGGGAATGACGATATGCTTTTTGATGAAAATGATAAAGCATAATACCCACAGTAGGACGGTCGAATTGATGAGGTAAGACCAGAGATTAGGGGCTAAATAATTATAGGCATATACTTTTGGCGAGAACAATTGGTAATCCGAAATCTGGGATAGCCAGTTCGTCTCCAGATCGATCAGCCGAATGATGGTAAAGGTAACAGCTAAGATTATTATGGATAAGATGGGCTTACCATTCCGGGCAATGTTAACACAAATGCTACTGATGAGGATGACACAGCAAATGGTGCCAAGCACCCAGCAGATGAGTTGGATATTGAGATAAATATTGTTGTATTTACCGTTTTTAAGCTTTACCGAAAACAGGTATTGGCCGCCCTGTGAATAAATATTTCGGATATCATCACTATCGCCAAATTTGGATACTTGTAGCTGCGTAGTGGTTAATGCACCTATATAATTTTGCCGAGCTCGAGCGATATAGTTGGTCTGAAACTGCCTTTCAATGGGTGTGAGGGCAACCAGATGCATGCCACCTGACAAAATCTTCTTTTTAGCCAAGAAAGAAAAATTGTCTCCGTTGATATAACTTATCCCTTCTTTGAGACCGGCATCTGTCTCAGGCACATATATATTTGTTGACCAGTAAATCGGGCTCGAATTTTTGAAAAGATAGAGATAAATCTGTTTTTCTTTGTATTCATTGGCTATCTCCCGTACTTGTAAGGGATAGCGTTCACTATTGATAAAAGTTTTCTGAAGGATAGAATCTCCAAAGATTTCATCAATAATTTGTTCTTTGAGGTAAATATTCTGAGTTACTTTTTGACTTTCTAAGTCAAGAACGTCCTTGTCTGTTATCGCATTTTTTACAGTAACAGCTGTCGCAAAAAATAAGAGTGTGAGTACGAATAATAATATTCGGATTTTGTTTTTCATGTTTTTACGACTGGAACTACATATTTAAGTATTGGACAAAAGGAACATCTCGTTCTTGGTAAAAATAGTATAAAAAACCAAGTTGAAGCATATGCACTTTTTATTTAAGCCATTAGGTATATTAATAAAGCATTAATTATGCCTATTTTTTGCAAAAGAATAAAATTACTTTTTAGTCGGGAGATTTAGGTCCTCAATTCCCCATTCTGCCCAGGATCCATCATAGACTCTAATGTGTTTAGTTCCAGTGAGGTAACTGGCAAATGCGAGTATAGAAGCTGTTATTCCTGACCCACAAGTAAAAACATGTTCATCGGAAACGGGCTTCAGACTTTGAAAAATACTTGTTAACTCTTGCGTATCCCAATACTTATCGCCGTCTAATACCTCGTCAAAAGGCAGGTTTTTGGAATGGGGGATATGTCCTCCGTTTAATCCTTTTCGAGGTTCAGGCACTAACCCCGTAAATCTTCCTTTGCTGCGGGCATCGAATATATCTATTTTTTTTCCTTTATAATGCTGTAATATAAAATCCTTATCTGCATACCAATCCGCTCTAAACTGTGCTTCAAAATCTCCTTTCGAGGATGCGGTACTATGTGAGTTTACCACAGGAAGTTTGCTCTTCTTCCAGTTAGGAAGCCCTCCGTTGAGAATATAGACATTGTCAAATCCCATGACCTTAAACATCCACCAGGCTCTCGGACTTGAGTATATTCCCCACCGATCGTACAGGACTACGGTGCTATCCTTATTGATTCCCAGCTGCTGCATTTCCTGCTCAAATACATCTGCTGATACGAGCGTATGCGGTAGCTGAGACTTTTTGTCCGACAGTTTGTTTTCTATATCGAAGAATAGGGAGTTGGGAATGAGCTCGAGTTTTTTTCCTTTTAGCGATTTTCCAATTTTGTCAATTGTACAATCCAAAAGCACAATTGCATCAGAATTTTCTAATGCTTTTGCGAGTTCGAGAGCGGTGATAAGTGAATAATTGAATTCCATAGCCTAAATTTACAAAATACCCTATAAAAACAAAAAGCTCCAGTCTATTGACCGGAGCTTTTCTTATATGTTAGTTAGTGACTAAAAATTACTTTTTGTCGCCACCTTCCATTTGCTCTTTCAATTGAGCTAACACGTCTAAGTCACCTAAAGTAGATTTCTCAACTGAATCTTTTACTTTTTTCACTGCGTTTGAAGCTGATTTAGCATCTTTTTTGCGTGAGTTAGATTCTTCTTTGCGAGCTTCTTCTTTAGCTTCTTCCCAGATACGTGAATGAGAGATTACTAAACGTTTGTTCTCTTTGTTGAATTCGATGATTTTGAACTCAGCAGTATCATCTACTTTCAATGCTGAACCGTCTTCTTTTACAGAGTGTTTAGAAGGACAGAAACCTTCAACACCGTATTGTAAAGCTACGATATCACCTTTGTCACCAACTTTGATTACTGTACCTTCGTGGATCGAACCTTCAGTGAAGATAGTTTCGAATGTATCCCAAGGGTTTTCTTCTAATTGTTTGTGACCTAAAGATAATTTACGGTTTTCTTCGTCTAATTCTAATACAACTACGTCTAATGTTTCACCTACTTTAGTGAATTCGTTAGGGTGGTTGATTTTTTTAGACCAAGATAAGTCAGAGATGTGAATTAAACCATCGATACCGTCTTCTAATTCAACAAATACACCGAAGTTAGTCATGTTTTTAACAACAGCTGTTTGTTTAGAGCCAACAGGGTAACGCTCTGTGATGTTTTGCCAAGGATCTGGAGTCAATTGTTTGATACCTAAGCTCATTTTACGCTCATCGCGGTCTAATGTTAAGATTTGAGCTTCGATTTCGTCACCTACTTTTAAGAACTCTTGTGGAGAACGTAAGTTTTGTGACCATGACATTTCAGATACGTGGATTAAACCTTCAACACCTGGGATGATTTCTAAGAAAGCACCGTAATCAGCAACTGTTACGATTTTTCCTTTTACTTTAGAACCTACTGCTAAAGTAGTATCTAAAGATTCCCAAGGGTGAGCTGATAATTGTTTTAAGCCTAAGGCGATACGTTTTTTCTCATCATCAAAGTCTAATACAACTACGTTGATAGTTTGATCAAGAGCTAAAACTTCTTTTGGATGCTCGATACGGCCCCAAGAGATATCTGTAATGTGAAGTAAACCGTCAACACCACCTAAGTCGATGAACACACCGAAGTCAGTGATATTTTTAACAGTACCTTCTAATACTTGACCTTTTTCTAATTTAGCAACGATTTCAGATTTTTGGTTTTCTAAATCGTCTTCAATTAATACTTTGTGTGATACTACTACGTTTTTGAATTCGTGGTTGATTTTTACCACTTTGAATTCCATAGTTTTACCTACGTAAATATCGTAGTCACGGATAGGTTTGATATCGATTTGAGATCCAGGTAAGAAAGCTTCTACACCTTTGATGTCAACGATTAAACCACCTTTAGTACGAGATTTAACGAAACCGTCGATGATTGCATCATTTTCTAATGCCTCATTGATAGCTTCCCATGATTTTTGAGTTTTTGCACGCTTACGTGACAATACCAATTGACCATTTGCATCTTCTTGAGATTCTACAAATACATCAACAGTATCCCCAACTTTTAAGTCAGGTAGATCACGAAACTCAGTTTTTGCTACAAGACCGTCTGATTTGAAACCTACGTTTAATACAACGTCTTTGTTGTTAATAGAAACAACAACACCTTCGATAATTTCACCTTGATTGATTTGGTTGAAAGTACCAGCGTATTGCTCTTCTAATTTAGAACGCTCAGCTTCGCTGTAGTTACCGAAAGCTTTTTCGTCAGCATCCCAATCGAAATCACCTTCTGGTGTAGACCAAGTAGTTGATTTGATTTGGTCGATCAAAGTTGAATCTGCTTCAGACTCAATTTTTTCAGTGTCTTTCACTACTTTAGTGTCAGCACCTTGTAGCTCTGCGTTTTTCGCCGCTAACTCTTTTTCTGCTTCTTGTTTTTTTGCCATTAATTAATTTCTCCTTTTTCCTACATTGTAGGAAGTGCAAAGATACGAAAAACTTTTATTTCCAATTATTTATATGCTATTTTTTTTGTCTGTTGGGATAAAAACTTTCTCATCTATCTGTATGGCCAGCTGTGGCTTATGATAACAAGCACTTTTATAAAATGTAAAAACAGAAAAATAAAAGGATAAAGAGGGGTAAATCATTAAATTTCCTAATACCTAAAGCTATTGGATTTTTTTGGCGTGACAACTTTTATGCTTTGTTTCGACAAGGTAATACTGGTGTTTAATTCAAATCCAATCAATATAATCAATGAATTGAGGTACATCCATATCATGACGACTATTATCGTTCCGATCGAACCGTATAGTTTATTGTAAGCGTTGAAATTGTTGATATAAAATGCAAACCCGGAAAAAGTAACGATAGCTAAAATCGTCGCTAGCATTGCACCCGGGCTCAAGATACGCCAATGCTTGGAGCTGGAAGGCCCATATTTGTATACCAATCCCACCGTCAAGAAGTAAATTAAAAACAAAATACTCCAGCGAGATATCTTCAATAAAAAGGTCCATAGCCAAGCCAGATCGTAATCAATATTTTCTTTGAGGTAATTGATCGAAACGCCAACCATTGTAAATACACCGATCCCAAGCGTCAAGGCAATGATAATGGCAAAGGACAACGCTAATGCAATCGTTCTACGCTTGAGCCATTTTCTGTTCTCACGCGTCAACGATGATTTGTTGAAAGCCATCATTAAATTGGTCATACCATTTGTTGCAAAGAATGTCGCTAGCAAAAAACCGAAGGACAGCAATCCACCATTTTGATTTTTGATAATATCTTCGAGGGTATTTTGGAAAGCACTAAAAGCATCTGTAGGAATCACTATTTCCAAGAAGCTTAACAGCTTTTCCTGAAAATTTTCGACAGGAATGTAGGGGATAAGCGTGAAGAGAAAAATAATACCCGGAAACATCGCTAGCATAAAGTTGTATGCCAGACTTGATGCTTTGTTAAGCAAGGATTCTCGGGTGATCTCTTGAAAAAAGAAAGTGGCAACCGTATATAACGGTAATTTGCCAAATCCGGGGATGATGGCGGTTTTGCTCCATTCAACTAGATTGTCGTATGGTTTTAACAATAATAATCTATGATGAAGCTTATTCATAGCCTAATGTTAGCTAAAATAGGGCTCCATTTGCTTCATGAAGACGCTTGGAGCTTTGCATGGTCTATTTTTTTGCATATCGACAAAAACCAACTGCGTCGTGCCCGTATTGATCAGTTCGCTCGCTTCATTATACACTTCATATTCAAATTTGATACGTACTGCCGGTTTTTCTTTGATGATGACTTTGATGGTCAGCAATTCGTCGTACTTGGCAGGCTGAATGTATTTGATGTTCATTTCCAATACAGGCATCATCACACCCAATTCTTCTAATTCTTTGTACGAGAATCCTGTCTGACGGAGCATTTCGGTACGCGCTACTTCGTAGTATGCCGCATAGTTGCCATAATATACATACCCCATTTGATCCGTCTCTGCATATCTTACTCTAATTTTTTGTTCGTGTACAAACATGGATAGCATTATTTTTTGATATTTCTTTCGTCTAAGGCTTTTTGGAATTTGCGTGCATTGACTTGATGTTCGGCTACAGTCTCCGCAAATGCGTGATACCCCGAAAAATCTTCTTTGGCACACATGTATATATAGTTGTGCTGTGCGGGATTCAATACAGCATCGATAGCGACGATAGGCGCCATATTGATCGGTCCTGGAGGCAAGCCTCTGTATTTGTATGTGTTGTAAGGATTGTCAATAGCTAAATGTCTAAAAAGTACCCGACGAATGGTGAAATCATTGTTCGCAAATATGACCGTTGGATCTGCCTGTAATAGCATTCCTTTTTTCAAACGATTCAAATACAATCCTGCGATCAAAGGCATTTCATCATTGTGCAGTGCTTCTCCACGTACGATAGATGCTAGTATAGATACTTCGATAGGTGTTAAGTTTTGCTTTTCGGCTTTGGCAATACGCTCCGCTGTCCAGAATTTTTTGTATTCGGTATGTAGTCGCTCGATTACTTTGTCCGCTGATGTATTCCAATAGATCTCGTACGTATTCGGAATGAACATCGTGTAGAAGTTGTCCTTTGTAAAACCGTATTTTTCGGCCTCCGCCTCATTATTAAGTAGCGAAATAAACTGTAGCGAGTCTGGTTCAAAATTACGGCCTAGGAAGCCCGCAAAATCTTCTTTCAGGCGAATGTTGGAGAAACGTAGCGCAACGGCTTCTTGGTAGCCCCCACGTAGATTACCTATCAGTCGTCTGTTGCTCATGTTTTTTTCTAGCTTATAACGCCCAGGCTTGACAGATGCCGGGTATTTCATGGCTTTAGCCACCATGTCAAATTCATCAGCATCCTTTACTATATTCTCTGTGCGTACTCTGCGGAGCACATTTTCATAATTGTCGTTGGTATGCACATATAGGTACTTTTGGCTGTCTGTAACCGAGGCACCTAAGAATATCTGATAGGCTTTATAGCTAATTATTAATCCTAAAACAAGGATTAAGGCTAGCGTAATGCCAAACCATTTTGGGAATTTACGTTTCTGCGTCATATTTACGGATTTGGAAGGATCTCTGAAGGTGTGCTATCATTGCTTAATTCAAGATGGATAGGTGAGCCTATACTGATAAATCGAGCCGTAGAATCTGGCGATTGTCCAATCACACGTGCTGATGCGGTGTCAGTAATATTACCCGTTATTTTGCCCACGGTCAGTCCTAATCCCACCAACGCAAATTTTGCTTCTGACAAAGTTAGATTGGTCAAAGTAGGTACTTCTACTTCGTTAGAGCCTTTACCATTCCCTAATACCAAGGTAATTTTGGATCCTTTGGCAATAGGGCGGCCAGTGCGGATCGATTGTCCGGCAAATTTAGCGTCCAAGACCACATCTCTGGCGATGTCATATATATAGATGGTATCCCCAATTTTCAATGAAGAATTATTCAGAATGGCGCTAGCTTCAATAAAAGTTTTTTCGATGATATTCGGAAATTCTACGTCTGGAGCTACTTCGGTAATAATTGTCAAATAAACGGTACGCCCACTTTTTACTAAAGAATTAGCGGATGGATTCTGTTCAATAACAACACCAGGTTTAGCATCCATTTGATAGATGGAATCGATTTGGTATTCCAAATCTGCCTTTTCTAAGATAGCCTTTGCTTCTGATATATTAAGGCCTTTGAGTAAGGGAACCTGTTGTGAGTCACCATGCTTCGTATATATCCGTAGTCCTATGTATACTGTCAAGAAAAAAGCTGCTATAACGATCAGCGCATAAATAAGATTTTTTCTAAACGTATCCGTTTTTAAATAGAGTAATAGTTTGGACATTTGTAATTCTTTAATTTAATTGAGCAAAGTTAAGGTATAAATAGTGCATAAACCTAATGAATATTAAGCAAAAATATTCGTTTTTCCGTGTATCACAAATTATATTTGCGAAGACAAACCCATAACATGAAAACAAAAGTAGCATTAGTCACAGGTGGATATACAGGTGAAGCCGAGGTGTCATACAAAAGTTCAAAATTTGTTTATAGCCAATTAGACAAGGACAAATACGATATTTATTTGATCGATATTACACCTTCAGGCTGGTTTTACAAAGATGAAGATGACAACCAATATCCAATCGAAAAAGATGATTTTTCTTTATTGTTAAATAATGTTAAAGTAACGTTTGATGTCGCCTTTATCATCCTGCATGGTACGCCGGGTGAAGACGGACGTTTGCAAGGTTACTTTGATATGATTGGTCTTCCATATACGTCGTGTAATGCGCTGACTTCCTCATTGACGATGAACAAAGGATATACAAAAGCTATTCTAGCGGATATTCCCGAATTGTACGTCGCTCAGTCAGTTTTATTATTTGAGAATCACAGAGAGCAGGCAGTTTCTTTAGTAGAATCCAAATTAGCGTTGCCTTATTTTGTAAAACCTAATGCGGGTGGGTCGAGTATTGGGATGAGTAAAGTGAAGTTTGCGGAGGAACTAAAAGGAGCGCTTGATAAAGCTTACGATGCGGAGAATACAGGCACTCAAGTGTTGGTCGAAGAATTCGTGTCAGGCAGGGAATTTTCTCAAGGTATTTTTCGTAATGCGAAAGGGGAATTAGTCGTATTGCCCGCTACGGAGGTTCGAACTACTCGTGAATTTTTCGACTTCGAAGCGAAATATATTCCGGGATTGACAGAAGAAATTACGCCGGCAGACCTGAATCAGGAACAACAATACCGTGCAGCAAGGATAATAAAAGAAATCTATATTCGCTTGAATTGTAAAGGAATGGTGCGTGTAGACTTTTTCTTAGAAAATGATACCGACAAATTTTATTTTATTGAAATCAATACTATACCAGGACAGACCGCGCAAAGTTTTATCCCGCAGCAAGTAAGAGCCTTCGGAATGAAAGAAACGGATTTTTATAGTGAATTGATTGAAGCAGCGTTGCTGTAGAGTAGAAACGAGAATATTTTTTAATGAAAAAGGCAAGTTCTTCAGAACTTGCCTTTTTCTTTTGTCTAGTACAAATTGTTGAACAACAATTTGAATGTACCATGAGCTTGTGCTCTAAAAGTGATGTCGGGTGTGAAAACCGAAAGTTTTCCTTTGCCAAGCGAGGTTTCGAAAGCGATAACACCATCTTTCAAATATTTTTCTCCCCAAGACCAACCACTCTTAAGAACTTTGTCTGATCCAAACCAAAGCAATGGTTTTATGGATGTGTCATTAATCTTGTATACATTATTGTTGGCGAAGTATATGTCCATCTTGTCAGCGTAGCCTTTTCCTGATCGCGTTGTATTATCCACATTTGCCACCAATACTGAGCCCGGCGTATAGAATACTTCCCGGGTCAAAGCTTTATTTTGGTTATCCACCAAATGATTACTCACGCCGATATTTAAGTCTTCAGCTATTCTTGCACTTGCTCCAATAGCGACCAGATGTCCGCCATTTTTGACGAAAGCTTCCAGCTGAGGCAATGTTTTTTCGATGCTCATGCTGCCCCAAGTCGCAGCATACGGAGCTGGGATATTATCAGGAGCAGATGCAGGCATCGCGCCGAATTGTGAATTTCCCGGTCTTCTGATTACAGCATTGCTTGGTAATACAATGACATCAAATTGCTGATTTAAATTTCCTTTGTCCATGTCTGGGGCATAGATGACCGTGAAGTCAAAACCATATTTTTCGAATATAAACCTTGTCCATCCGGAAGGCATACTGCCACCATAAGTATCCCAAAGGCCTATACGTAATTGCTTTATCGGCTTAGCATTATTCGGTAGTTTGTCTATTGCCGTCGTCGCCAATCCCGATTCAGAAATTATTTTTTCTGCGGTGTTATTATTGGAAATAACAAAGTCACCAGCATCTGTTTTATATACTTTTACTTTTTGCTTTATCAAGTCATTCACGACACGGAAACTTTCGTTATCCTTGTTTGATAAATTCAGAAACTTACCTTTTGCCACGGATTGTGTCATTACTTTTAGGGGTTCACCATATGGCAATGTGGTGAAATTACCCGCCACTTCTTCGTAGGCACGATCAAAATTGATGTGCATCAAGTAGGCTAATGTCCAACCTGCAGCATCGTAAGGTGCGATAGGAGGGCCTCCTGCATATTCAAAGTCGTTAGGATGATCTTGCGCTTCAAACATATCCAAGATATGTGGGCGAAATGCCTGATTCGTGCGGATTATATAGCTCTGTGCAGGATACGTTTTGCCATTTTGGGTGAAAGCTTGTAGCGCTTGCTCAATGCGTATGCCGTTAGCGGATAGCGCATTCAAGAATTTCACTGTTGTCGCTGGATTATCTTGATTGGTAGCAATGATGTAGGCGCGAGGATCTCTATACTGCTTGTTTTTTAGCAGGGAGTCTATCGCATGTCTTGAAGGATATCTTTGGTTTCTTTGATTGTCGTTTTCCTTTTTTAAGTTTTCAATTGCTTTTTCCACTACAGCTACTTTACTTGGGGAAAGCGACCACGTGTCTTTATTTCCTTTTTCAATCGAATTGCGCCCCATTCTATAAATGTTGAATAACAATTCCTGACGGAATTTTGAGGCGTAATTAAGCACAGCGTAGTTCAATGAAGTGGAATAGTCAATAGACTGTTTGAAATGCCAAGTCTGCGGAATTACTGGAAAGTGTGTGTTGCTGTTTGGAATCAAACGCGACGGAACTAATGGGATTTCGAAAGGATTTGGTCCTCCAATAATTTCGGTCAATAAGCCAATGGTATTGTGAAAATATGTGGTTGTACGCAAGCCGCCATTATACCAAGTAGAAAACACAGAGCCACCTCTTTGTGTATAGCCGGGCTTATTCTCCGCATACAATCGAGATGACATGGCTGCGCCTAAAGATTCAATACCAGTAATAACCAATGGATCAAATACATAATTGAATGGATCACGGTAAGGTGCACCGGCTACCACTGCACCAGCAGGAGCAGTTTGATGGTGATTATACATGATTTGTGGATTCCATTCGATGAATAACTGACGTGCAATATTTTGGGATTCTTTTAAGTTCAACATGAAAAAATCTCGGTTATTATCGTGTCCAGCATACTTTTGGTAAAGTTTAGGAACATTCCAAAGGGATCTTTTCTCCGGCTGTGCTTCGCGCATATACCAATCCGAAATTAATTGCTGTCCATCGGGATTCGCGTGTGTCAACAAGATAATCGTATTCTCAAGAATATGTTTTGTCTCATCGTCATTGCGGCTCGCCAAAAGGTAAGCAATCTCGATCAGCTGATGCATACCTACGGTCTCGTTAGAATGCAGTCCACCATCTATCCAGACAACAGATTTTCCTTCTTTGGCCAGATCGCGTGCCTCTTGCTCAGGCAATTCTGCACGTGCCAAAGTCAGTGCTATAGATTTATAGCGTGCTAAGTTAGCGAGGTTTTGAGGAGATGATACAATCAACATAGGCTGATTGCGACCCTCTTCAGTCTTGCCTATGATTTGATAATTTATACGGTCAGACTGCTGGGCAATTTTTTTGAAATAGGCTTCAGTCTCCGTGAAGTTTGCCAAATGATAATCATCACCAATATTAAAACCGAAATGTTCTTTTGGGGATGTGATTTGCCCACTTGCCAATGACAAATGAGCCAAAAAGGCTAGAAATAATAATACTTGTTTCATTAACTTAGTGATTGGTCGTAATTAGGATAAATATAAGAAGTAAAGGCTGATTAAAGCACAGCAAAAGAGAGTTTCTTAGAATTGTTACATTCTGCTATAGCTCTTCGATGGTTCTAAATGTAAGGTTTATGCGGGCTGTATTGATCTTGGTGGTTGGTGGAAGTCGATGCAACCAATGGGATTGGGTTTCGTCTTTCATTATCAGTAGGGAGCCGTTTTCGAGTTGGATGTCGATTTTTTGTTTGGTCAACTTATGCTTGAAAGCGAATTTACGTTCTGCTCCAAAGCTTAACGAAGCAATAGCGCCGTTTTTCTTGAGATCTTTTTCGCCATCACTGTGCCAAGCCATTCCTTCACTGCCATCATGGTAGAGGTTCAATAAACAGGAATTGAATGTTTCTCCACTAGCTGCTTCTACACGTTTTTTTAATTGCAAAAGGGTATCGTTCCAAGGGGAAGCCACTTTTTGGATTCCTGAGTAGGTGTATTCAAAGGGAGAATCGCCATACCAAGCGACTTTACGTTTGGTGTGGATTAATTTACCAAAAATCATGGCTTGATCGTGCTGCCAGTTGATCTCTTCTTTTAGTCGCTCGTAAAAATAGTCAGGTTGATTAATGATTATACCGTAATAATGAACTGTGCCATCATAGGGCAGTAGATTTTGTAATGGATCAGCAAAGTTAAATATTTTCATCTTGTTCCTTGTTGGTTTGTGCATGCTCCCAGCCAATAATCGCCGTTTTGCGAATAGGTCCCCACATATAACCGCCAAATAGCCCAGAAGTTTGTATGACACGGTGGCAAGGAATCAAATAGGCTATGGCGTTGCTTCCTATTGCTGTTCCTACCGCTCTTGAGGAACCGGGGTTGCCGATGGAATTGGCAATCTGTCCATACGTTTTTAGTTGTCCCGAAGGAATTTTTAATAAGGCTTCCCAGACCTTCAATTGAAATGGAGTACCTTTCAAATGAAGACGTAAAGGCGTCGATATGTTGGACATGTTGTTAAAGATCTTGCTGATTTCGGCATGTATCTTTTCCTCTTGCAGCCTAATGTTTGCCTTAGGAAAATACTCCTTGATGCTTTCCATGGCATCTAAACCTTCTACCAAAAAGGCAATATGACAAATTCCTTTATTAGTTGATGCTACGCAGACTTCGCCAAATGGTGTGGATTGGCAACTGTAGTTGATTTGCAAAGATGCTCCGCCATTTTTGTATTCCGCAGGCGTCATGCTTTCAATTTTGACAAATAGTTCATGTAAGCGGCTGGAACTGCTTAGGCCCGTTTTGAATGTAGCTGTTTCGGTGGAGTTGGAATCTTTCAAAACTTTTTTAGCATGCTGAAGACTGATATATTGCAAAAATTTCTTCGGCGTAGTACCCGCCCATTCTTGAAATAAGCGCTGGAAATGAAAGGGACTTACATTTATATGGGTGGCGATTTCTTCCAACGTGGGCTGCTGCTTGAAGTTAGATTGTATATAAGCGATTGCTTTTGCAATACGTTCGTAATTCAACTGCTGTTGTGACATCTCCATATACAAATGTCCATTATCTTTTTCTTCTATGCAATCCGAAAATTGCTTAAATAAAATTATATTAGGGGAATATGGTTGTAGCAAATAAACTTAAAAACGTATCTATTCTTTTTCTAGCATCAACCTTAATATTTATGTTGACTTTTGTAGGATGTAGAATGCTATTACAGTCGGATAATTTATCTGATTATGATGTTAAGGAGGGACGACTTGAGAGTTATTGGTTAGAAGAAAGGAGTCGTTTAGAGGGATACAGAATAAAGACAACTCGGAAATATAATATTCTGAAACTGAAGCTAGTTTCGGGAGAAATTTTTGAATATAAGAGTGATTTATATTCAAAAATTAACAAAAATGATTATTTAAAAATTTATTATAATGAAAGTTTGTCAAATGAAATTGCTCAGCTAGAACTGAATAATCAAATTGTTAAATCGATTTCATCTCATCTAAAAGGACAGATTGGTTTGGGGATTTTTTTTTAAAATATTTTCTTTGGTTATCTTTTTATCAGTTGCTTATAATCTTATAAAAAAAGGTTTTAATAGTAAGTGGTAATCCAAATTATCTCCTTGGTTCCATTCGGACTAAATACTGGTCATTCTCGTCTTCAAAAAGAATCTGTACGACCCAACCTTCCTCATGGGCAATTTTTATTAAAATATCTTGATCCAAATAGAGCCACTTAAAAGGTTCACCTTTGATACCTTTGAATTCGTATTGAAAGCCGATTTCCCCGAAATAATAGCTCGGTCTTTGTATACGGTATTCCTCATAGAGATACGAAATATCCGAACTATCAAATAGTAATTGACCTCTGTCCGTTAATAGGGTTTTGCTGTGTGCCAGAAGTTGACGAAAACCATCCACAGTACCTGCCAATCCTATTCCATTCATGAGGAATAGCAAAGTGTCATATTGTGCGTCTTTTAAGTTGTAAAAGTTTTTTTGAACGATTTTCTGTACGCCGCGCTGCTGCATGATAGTGCAGGCTGTTGCTGAGATTTCTAACGCAGTGACGTCGAAGTCTTTTTGTTGCAAATATAGTGCGTGCGCACCTACACCGGCACCTACATCCAATACTTTGCCGTCACAAAGTGATAATGCAATAAACTCCAATTCAGGAAACTCTTCAGGATCTCGAAAGAAGACTTCTATAGGCATCTCTTCGATATCACCATACGTGCTATGCAGGAAAAGTGGGGTGCTTAATTCTTGTTTCTCAAAATATTCGGCTAAAGCTTCTCCGGATACGTCTCTATGCTTGCTCATCTATTTGTAAATATCTTTTTGCCATTTCAATTTCTTTGGGGGCGCCCGTATGCTTCATGGCTTCGTCCGAAAGCTTAATAACAGGTGTCCAGTCGCCATCTTCAGGCAGGGCTTCGGTCATTTTTAGGACTATATTCATGCGCTTCAGGCCTACATCATTGGTGAAATCTGTACCGATTCCAAAGGATATGCCGATCTTTCCTTTACAAAAATTCACAATACGTTCGACTTTGGCATAATCCAAGCCATCGGAGAAAATGATAGTTTTGGAATTCGGGTCAATGCCTTTGCTGAGGTAATGATTAATAGTCTTTTGCGCGAATTCAATGGCGTCACCCGAATCATGACGGATTCCGTCAAAAAGTTTGGTGAGTTTCTTATCAAATTGTTTGAAAAACACTTCCGTCGTATATGTGTCAGACAACGCGATACCCAAGTCCCCACGATATACATCCGCCCAATTCTCCAATCCGAGAAGATTAGCCATTTTGTACCCAAACTTGGCGGCATGAAACATAAACCACTCGTGCGCATGTGTGCCGATGGGTTTGGTCTGGTGCTTCATAGCCAGATACACATTGCTGGTGCCAATGAAAGTCTTTGAATTGTGTTTTTTTAATGTGTCAATAACTAAATCATGCACCGCGAAGGAATGACGTCTACGTGTGCCGAAATCGGCGATGGTAATATCTAGTTTGTCGTATTTCTGCATTTTGCTTTCGACGATGGCTGCGACCTCATCGTCCGATACGCGCTGCAGTCCCATCATCTCGTAGTATAATTCACAGATCAATGACATGATAGGGACTTCCCACAGGATTGTTCGGTACCAATAGCCTTCAATTTTAACAGTTAGGTCAGGGCCGTCCTGCTCTATTGAAACCTCCGACGGATCATACTGATAGCCTTGGAGGAAATCAAAATAGGTCGGGTCAATGTAGGGACAAGTTTCTGCAAAGAAGCTTTTCTCTTCTTTGGAAAGTTTTAATTTCCCTAATTCGCGAACTGCCTCCTGCAACTTTTCGGCAAAACCATCCGGAAATTGATGCTTGCCCCGATTAATAAACTGATACCGTGCTTTAGCACGCGGAAAAAGTTTGGTAACCGCGTATTGCATGGTGAATTTGTAGAAATCATTATCTAGTATGGATTCAAGTCTTGCCATAAGAATTCGTTGTCCTAATTGAAACCCTGTTAAGCTGTGTATTTGCACCGAAATGTAGTTCGAAAGTACATAAAAAAAGCGAGCTAGCATGAAGCTGGCTCGCCAAAATTGATAAATTATGATACTTATGTTGAATCCTAAATGGATTATCTTCTGCTTCTTTCCGAATTGCCAGAACCTCCACCACGTTGTGTATTGCCTGAAGATCTATTATTAGAAGCTGGCGTAGATCGCTCTACACGTGAGGATGACCCTCTGCTTACGCTAGTAGGGTTGGAGCTACGTACACTACGTTCCTGTGTTCTTTGCTCACGCTGTGGTTGGGCACGTTCTACACGTTGCGGTTGCGATCTTTCAGCTCTTTGCGCTTGTGGGCGCTCTGCACGTTGAGGTTGTTGCTGTACATTTTCTCTGCGTGGTGTAGCTGTTTCACGTGTACGTGCTGCGTTTTCTCTTGCATTCGTATTGTTGCGCTCTACTGGCGTACGTTCTACTGTTCTCGGGCTTCGTTCCCTAGTGTTGGTGTTCGTATTACCTCGTTCTACTGCAGTGCGTGAATTTGTATTTCTGTTGTCAACTGCTCGCTCTTGCGTGCGGTTATCTCTATTTCTGATTGTGCTATTACCGTCGTTGTCTATACGCATTTCACGTGTAGCGCTTCTTGCAGCACTTCTATCAGCAGTATTTCTACTGTTGTTTCTGCTTTCTTCACGTGCAGTCTTTGCAGAACGTCTTTCAGAAGATGTAACCGAACGGTTAGATGTTCTATTGTTGTCACGATCTGGACGATATATAGATACACTTCTGCTATCCGTACGTGACGCACCAGGACGATCAGATTGTCTTACACTTCTTACTTCTACTCGTCTACCGATAGCACGCTCCATTTCCTTGCGAGAAGGACCACCATAGTAATGATTATTGTTCACAACATAGGTGTTGTTGATGATAGTTGTTCGGTTGTAGATATTAGTGCGACCATAGTGTGCATGTCTATGGAAATTGTGCGAGTAAATATATCTTGCAGGTGTAAAGCACCAAGCAGATACAGGAATGTGAATAGAAATGTTAACACCACGGTGAGGCATCATCGGAGCCCAACCATAATATCCATTTCCTGAACGCCATTCTACCCAAGCTGGTCCCCATTCATATCCTGGAATCCATCCCCAGCGATTGTAAGAGGTATATACCCAGCGGCCGTAGTGAAACGGTGCCCAGCCCCATTCGTAGTTAGAAACCCAAGTATTACCATACTCTGTCATAGCCCAGTAGCCATTCGAGCTGTATGGTCTGAAGTCTCTTCCCGCATCTGGATACCAAACATCACCATAGTTAGGGTCCATGTCCCACTGTCCATAAGGTGACAATTCGTTATAGAATAAATCCAAGGATACTTGTCCATAAGCTTGTGCTTTCGCATTGTTTATAGACAAAACGCTGGAAAATGCAATCATTAAAGCTGCTATTAAGGCGGTGAATTTCCAGTTTTTCATGTTCTGTATATTAAAATGTAAATATTTTTTATCTGTACTCAATTTTGTTGGTATGACAATAAAAAAGGAGGTAGGGTTTAATTGGCAGATGGTAATATTTTGCTTAACAGTCAAAAATATTGATGCTTAATTGCTATGTGGCTTTTTCGATTTACATCCTGCTGTCATTTTCTGTTTGCTTTTACGTTATATATAATGATTTAAAACAATTTTTCATTTATTAGTATTTGTAAATTTAGGTATGCGTAAGGGTATGACCTAAAAATTTGTACATTTGCGTTGTGCTTTATTTAGGGCACTTTTTAATTTTTATATAGGTATAAGAGATATAAATGGGAAGGAAAATCAATAATTTACTCCTCGAATTTGCTAGGTTGCATCGTTTTTTGATGCGATTTTTTCGCGAAGTTGTGAGCCCACCATTTGAGTTTAAAGAGATAATAAGACAATGTTATGAAGTTGGGTGGAAATCCTTTCCATTGATTTCGTTGACTGGATTTATCGTTGGTTTTGTATTTACAAAGCAATCTAGACCTTCCTTAGAAGAGTTTGGCGCTACCTCTTGGTTGCCAGCTTTGATTTCTATCGCTATCGTTCGCGCGTTGGCACCACTGGTGACGGCATTAATTGCTTCGGGTAAAGTGGGGTCGCAAATAGGGGCAGAGCTGAGTTCGATGAATGTGACGGAGCAGATAGATGCCATGGAAGTGTCGGGTACTAACCCATTCAAATTCTTAATTGTGAGTAGGATAGTAGCTACAACTTTGATGATTCCTGTGTTGTGTTTCTACGTTGCTGGCATTGGTCTGTTTGGAGGGTATCTAAGTATTACTTCCAAAGATGATTTGAGTTTACTTAGTTTTTTTACCCAGGTATTTGAGTCTATCCAAATGATAGATTTGTTTGCTATGGTGTTGCGTGCTGTGGTATTCGGTTTTACCATTGGTTTTGCCAGCTGTTATGTAGGCTATTATTCATCCAAAGGTACAGAGGGAGTGGGTATTGCTGCCAACTCAGCCGTAGTCGCTTCGATGTTTATTGTATTCATCGAAGAATTATTGATTGTACAGCTTTTAGGTTTTATCACACCACTAATTAGCTAATCATGGAAAAGAGTAAAGCAATAATCAATTACGATAAAGCTGTAATTGATGTCGATAAAGTAAGTAAGTCTTTTGGAGACAGGCAGATTCTACATGATGTGGATATGCAACTATTCGAAGGGGAGAACTTGGTGGTGTTAGGTCGTTCGGGTACGGGAAAATCCGTATTGATCAAACTCATATCGGGTTTGTTGAAACCGGATTCCGGGACAATTAATGTGCTTGGCGAAGTGGTAAATGACTTAAGTGAGCGGGATTTAATGAAATTGCGTTTGAAAATTGGGTTTTCTTTTCAAAATAGTGCATTATACGATAGTATGACTGTGCGTGAAAATTTAGAATTTCCCTTAGTTCGAAACAAGCGTAATCTGACGAGAGCTGAAATAAACAAAGAAGTAGAGGATGTATTGGAAGGAGTGGGCTTGTTGCAAGCGATCAATCAGATGCCATCAGAGCTTTCGGGTGGACAGAAGAAAAGAATTGGTATTGCCCGTACCTTGATATTACGCCCTGATATTATGCTTTATGATGAGCCGACCGCTGGTTTGGATCCGATTACTTGTCTCGACATCAATACTTTAATCAATGAGGTGCAGGAGCGATACAAAACCTCTTCCATCATTATTACCCATGACTTGGCATGTGCAAAGATGGTGGCTGACCGCATGGTCATGTTATTGGATGGCAGATTCGAAAGACAAGGTGCCTTCTCGGAGATATTTGATACGGATGACGAACGTGTAAAACCGTTTTACGATTATAATTTTATAGTATAAAATACATTGATAATGAGTGCTTCAGAAAATAAAAGATCATTAATAGTAGGACTTTTTGTTTTTATTGGGTTGATAATATTAGTAGCCGGTATTCTGGTAATGGGTACGCAGCAAAATAAATTCAGCAAGAACATTAAGGTTACTGCATTTTTCAAAGATGTAAAAGGATTGAAAGTCGGAAACAATGTTTGGTTTTCGGGTGTGAAAGTGGGGATAATAAAAGAGATTGCATTTGAAGGTGTTGAGAATGTGCGTGTTTCGATGAATATCGAAGAGAAAAACAGTCAGTTCATCCGTAAGGATGTGGTGGCTACTTTAGGTTCGGATGGTCTTATCGGTAACTCCATCATTAGCTTAGTGGGTGGTAATCCACAGACTCCACAAATCGCTGATGGCGACGTGTTGAAAAGTGGTGCCAGCGTGGGCATGGAGCAGATGATGGGCATGTTGCAAGAGAATGGTACCAATCTATCTGTTATTACTTCTAATTTTGCTAAGCTATCTCAACAGATGGTAGATGGTAAAGGTACTGTAGGCGCTTTGATGACGGATGATGACATTGCGAATAATCTAAAGACCTCAGTTCAATCCATGAATAAAGTGATGAGCGATGCCAATGTTGCGGTTAATAATCTTGTTGCGTTGACGCAAAAATTGAATAGTAATCAAGGTCTTATCCACGATTTGACTACAGATACGAAAGTATTTGCTTCTTTACGCGAAGCTGCTGCACAATTGCAGGGTGTGACACAGACTGCAAATGCTTTGGTCGAAAACTTAAATCAGACCTCAGCGCGCTTGAATGATAAAGACAATGCTATTGGTGTATTGACAAATGATCCCGAGGCAGCGAATGAAATTAAGCAAATCCTTCGCAATCTTAATACTAGTACACAAAAGTTGGATGATAATATGGAAGCACTCCAAAGTAACTTTTTATTCAGAGGATTCTTCAAGAAAAGAGAAAAGGAAGCAGATAAAGTTGCTGAAGAGATAAAATAATAGTGAGGGCTTTAAAAGAAGAAATGTCGGTAATTACAGAGAGTGATATCTTATTCGAAGACAATCACTTGATAGCTATCAATAAAAAAGGCGGAGATATCGTTCAGATCGATGATTCGGGAGATAAGTCTCTTGAAATCATGGTCAACGAATTTTTGACAAAGAAGTATAATAAGCCCAATGGAGCTTTCGTGGGCGTGATCCATCGATTAGACAGGCCTGTTAGTGGCATGATATTGCTCGCCAAAACGAGTAAGGCGCTGGATCGCATGAACAGAGCTTTTCACGATCGAAAAGTTCAGAAATCATACCTCGCAGTAGTCAAAGAAAAGCCTGCGCAACAAGCTGGTAAGCTCGTGAATTGGCTTTTGCGTGATCGCAAAAAAATGATTACTAAAGCTTATGATCGACAAGTGAAAAATGGTACATATGCTGAGTTGGATTACGAAGTGATCGGCAGGCTGGATGGCTATTATCTTTTGAAGATCAATCCACTGACTGGGAGAACACATCAGATACGCTGCCAGTTGGCATTTATGGGCTGTCCTATCGTTGGCGATAATAAATATGGATACCCTCGCGGTTCATTGCGCCGCACAATATGCTTGCATTCTCGCTCATTAACTTTTCCTCATCCGGTCAAAGAAGAAGAGATGACCGTAGTGGCACCACTGCCAGAAGATGGTTTTTGGGAAAAATTTAATGTGCTGTTGTAATAAGAACTTACAAAAATTTGATAATTAAATCCTTACCTTTGAAGTATGAAATTGTTCCGGATTTTGATATTGTGCGTTAGTCTTGCTATAGGCTCGAATGCTGTTACGATTACAGAAGCACAGGCACAATGCGCTATGTGTTCCTTAAATGCAGAAAACAGTACACAGAATGGAAATACACAAGGCCAAGGTTTGAATGATGGAATCTTGTTCTTATTGGCTATGCCTTTCTTAATTGGGGCAGGAGTCGCCATACTGTGGTACAAAAAATATAGACATAAAGAAGAAAAGTCTCCTATTTTTTAGGAGACTTTTCTTCTTTATAGCCAATTGCCTGATTCTACAAGTACTTCATGGTACTATCAAACAAAAATGCTTTTTCGTGGTGATTCGTGGAGATATACTCTTGCAGAACGATCAATTTTTCCTGTTGAAACTTCGGAATATCCGACGCATATTCGAAATTAAATTGTATGGAATAAGTATGCCCTTCATGCGGCGAATCCAGAATCTTCAAGTATTTTGGTTTTTCCGATAAGGTTTGAAACCAGTTGTTTGTCACCCAATTCATTAGAATTTCGTGATTGTCATTTTCTACAATGATAGAGATATTATACAGATACATGTCGCAAAGTTAGGAAAAGGTATTTATTCCGCTGTAAAAATAAGGTTGCAATTGTTATAATCTCTCAAAAAATTGCTTTATTTGAATAGGAGTAAATACCATATGAACACAAAATTGTTAGTTAATGTGCTGTTATTATCAATAAGCTTAATGTTGGTAATAGGATGTAGTGAGCGTGTTCACGACCAAAAAATTCCGATTGAGGATTTTTTTGACAAGCCCGATCATTCAAACTTTAAAATTTCACCCGATGGTAAACATATTGCTTACCTTGGATTAGAAGATCATTGTAAAAATATTTTTGTCTTAAATCTGGAGAATCCTGATTCTTCCAAGCAACTGACGTATCAGAATAGTATGAATGTGCAATACTATTTTTGGGCTACGCAGGATACGATCGTATTTTCCAATTCGGAATCTTACAAGGATAGTTTGCGTCTATTCACCGTCGATGTACATACCGAAGAAATCCGACCATTACTCGCGCCCTCCAAGCATTCGCTGGACTGGGTGAAGCCGGCACGTGCTTTTAATGGTTCGCTATTAGCGCGAATGAATAGAAGAGATTCGACGATTATCGATCTGTATAGGATTCCATTAGCCGGTGGCGAACCTCAACTCGTAGATGAAAATATCCATGATTTCAAAGAATGGTTCGTGTCCTCGGATGGCAAGGTGAGATTGGCATTATCCAGCGACAGTGTAGAAGATCGCTTGTGGTATAGGGAAGAAGAGTATTTGCCTTATCGCAATGTCTTGGAAACGGATTTTTCGTCCTTAGTCTATCCCTTGGGACCACTCAAAAACTCCAAACAGAATGTCTATGCGCTATCGAACCGTGGTCGGGACAAAATGGCTGTTGTCAATCTGGACTTAGAAACTGGTACAGAGACTATTCTTGCTAAAAATGATGATGTAGATATGAATGGAGACGGCTATTCCTTCACCCGTCAAGAACTCCTTTTCTCTACAGCCTATAATAAGAAAAAGGAAACGGTCATCCATAACGAGCAGCTGAAACATATTTACAAAACCATTTCTTCACAATTTGAAGGCAATAGCGTAGATATTATCGATGTAGACAGTTCTTTTCAGACTGTATTATTCAAAACATATACGGATACCAATCCGGGTGGAATATACTATTACTACAAAGGCAAGATTAAGGAACTTACACCAATTAATCCTGCATTGAGTAATAAAAAATTACCAGCCATGGAGGAAGTGGCTTTCGATTCTCGGGATGGCAAGCATATCAAAGGATATATTACTTATCCATTGGAAAAAAAGGATAAATATCCGGTCGTGGTTTTGGTGCATGATGGACCTAATCGTCGTGATGTATGGGGTTTTAATTCGGAAGTCCAGTTTCTCGCAAATAGAGGGTATGCTGTATTTCAAGTGAATTATCGCGGTTCGGTAGGATTGGGCAAGAACTTTTATGTGTCAGGATTTAAGCAATGGGGTGGTGAGATTCAGAATGATATTAATGATGGCGTAGCCTGGTTGATTCACAAAGGAATCGCCGACAAAGACCGTATTGCGATAATGGGAACTGGATTTGGAGGATATTCCGCATTGTATGCGGCTTGTTTCAACCCAACATTGTACAAATGTGCGATTTCTTCATCGGGCTATATTAACCTTTTTGCGTATTTCAAGGAATTTCCGCCTTACCTCAACTCTTATAAACAGCTGTATTATAAAATTATAGGTGATCCACAAAAAGAGTACGAACTTTTCAAAGCTATTTCCCCGCTTTTCCATGCGGAGAAAATCAGGATGCCTATACTTATGTTTCAAGGAGGTAAAGACCGCTACAATAGCATGACCGATGTCAATCACTTCGTACAAAAACTGAAAAGCAACAACGTACCATATCAATATGTGCTGAAAGAAGACGAAGGACGAAGATTTAAGAAAGATGAGAATATAGTAGAGTTTTATCAGACGATAGAGAAATTCTTGAAAGAGCAATTAAAATAATGGCAAAGATTGATTCGAGATATAGAAAAAACTTTGGCTTACTGCTGGTGTTCTTGCTTTTCGTGACTTTATTGTTTGTTATTTCCGTGTTTTTCGCACGCACTATTACTTCCAATTTCGTCCAAACGGACTTTAACAACCGCAAAGCTGAAGTATTCGACGAGACTATTAAGGATTTCAATGAATTCTTTCAGGAGAAAATTCCAGAGGTCGCTTACTATCAAGGTTTTATGGATTCGGTCCAAGCAAAGGAATTTTCCAGTACGGTCTTGCGTAAATATCCTTTTGTACAGAAGATAGAATTTTCGGATATCGTCTTTACGAATATTGATTCGGCACAGCGGCAGATGCGTATCGGTAATTTTGGTGCATCTTCTAAATCCAGTTATCAGTATCAGCTGAGCGCAGATTATCGCTTACAAAGTACCAAACAAACAGCGAGTGGAGATCTTTCTTCGAATGAAGAACTGTACAGTGTTTTTTTGCGTTTGTGTACATGGCTGGGCCGCGATCAGATTGATACCACCAAGATTGCAAATACGGAGATATATAAGCTTTTTTACAACATACAGCCTGGTAAGATTTCTTATCTAAATATACCACGCATGACGGATATTCTGGCCTTTCGCAATATGATGATAGATGCCAATTATCAAAAATCCGTCTATGAGCAGGATTTTTATGTGTTCTACATTTTGCCTACTAAGATGCAGGTCAAAAATAAATATACAAACCTGTATGAAAAGGTATCTATCAAGCCTGTGGTGGATCAGTACGTCCTGAATGAAGACGTGTATCTGAAAACCGAAATAGCTTTGCCCGGGGCATTATCAGAATATAAGTTGCAATTTGAATCCTCGCAAAATCATATCTCTAAGGAAATAAACAAGAAATTTTTTCCTGTTGTGATTATTTTGATTCTTATCTATCTAATTTTGCTATCGTTAGGATATTTGATTTATCGGAATGTATTGACCAACAATCGGATGTACCAACTTCAATACGATTTTATCAATAATCTGACCCATGAATTTAAAACTCCGGTGAGTGTGATAAAAATTGCGGGTAATAATATCAAAAGTGCGGAGCAATTAAGCGATGGGGATAGAGCCATGTACGGCCGTATATTGGATCAGGAGGCAGACAAATTGAATAGTCTGATGAATAAGCTGCTTTCGTTTGCACAAATCGAAAACAAATCCATCAAATTCAATGGTGAATATATAGATTTAAAAGAATTTAGTCAGCATATATTCGAATCCACGCGGATCAAATACCCCGATTTGGAGTTGCAGACACGCGTCAGAGTGAAAGATGAAATCTATGCAGACCCTGTTTTGCTGACTAGCGTGTTTCAGAATTTAATAGATAATGCTTACAAATACTCCAGCCCCAGCAAGCGGTTTTTGGAGATAAATGTTGAACAAACTAAGAAAAATTTTGTTATTTTATTCAACGATCGGGGGATAGGTATAGATAAGAAAGAATTTAATAGTATTTTTAAGAAATTTTACCGCGTCAAAAACCAATTTAATCAACAAGGAAGTATTGGACTGGGATTAGCATTTTGTAAAGAAATAACCGAATTCATGGGCGGTGAAATTAAAGTTGAAAGCGAATTGAATGTAGGAACGTCATTCACGTTAGTATTTCCTACAGAAGTCAAAAATGGATAAAAATATGGATAAAGATATTACAGTTGCTGTCATTGAAGATGATGAAAATTTACGTTTTTTGATCAGCCACCGTTTGCAGACTGAGCGCTATAAAGTAGTGCAGGCTGGTAATGGTGATGAGGCAGAAGAGTTAATATTATCTGTACAACCGGATATTGTTCTTTTGGACTGGATGCTTCCCGGCAAGGAGGGTATCGATGTGTGTCGATCCGTACGTAATAAGGGATTCGAACATATCATCATTATGATGACCGCAAAATCGCAAGATGTCGATAAGATCGATGCCTATAGCCATGGCATTACCGACTATATTACCAAGCCATTCAATATGGATGTATTGGTCGCTATGATTGATAATAAAGTCCGGTTCTTTGTGCCTAAAAATGCAAACAAAGATGTGTACGTATTTGGTAGCACCGAACATCATCCACAGATTCACTCACTCATACGTGATGGTAAGAAGATAGAGCTCACTATCTTGGAAAACAGAATTTTGTTGCATTTTCTTCAAAACATGGGTAAGGAAATCACGCGTGAGGAGCTGATGGAAGTGGTATGGGGGTATAGCTCCAATGTCAACACCCGTACACTGGATATGCACGTAGTGCGCTTGCGCAAGAAGATAGAAAGCAATCCAGATAAGCCTACATACCTACAGACAGTACGTGGCTTAGGCTATAAATTTGTGAACGAAGAATAGTTTATTACTAATTTGGAATATTGATTTATTTAATATATCTTCGTGTAGAACGATGAACAAGACCATTCTCTCCTGGAGCGAATGGTCTTGTTTATTTTTTTGTTAAATTTTTTTTGTTAATTAATTAAGTTAAAATATAAAATTATGGCAGAAGTAACTTATTACACCGAAGAAGGGTTAGCAAAACTCAAGGAGGAGTTACAGTACTTAAAGTCGGAAGGACGAGTTAAGATTGCTAACGCTATTGCTGAAGCAAGAGACAAAGGTGATTTGTCCGAAAATGCAGAATACGATGCTGCAAAAGAAGCTCAAGGCTTGCACGAGGCTAAGATTGCGAAGTTGGAAGAGGTATTGTCAAGTGCCCGTTTGATCGATGAGTCCAAATTGGATTTATCTAAAGTGTTGGCGTTGTCTATTGTACGTATTCGTAACAAAAAGAATGGTGCGGAGATGACTTATCAGTTAGTTTCGGAAACGGAGGCTGACTTGAAAGCAGGTAAAATTTCTGTTAAATCCCCAATTGCACAAGGCTTGTTGGGTAAATCCGTAGGCGATGTTGCCTTGGTACAGGTGCCAGCTGGCGAAATTGAATTTGAAATCTTGGATATTTCAAGATAAGCGTATGTAAAGGTTATGAGCGGTACTGCCATAACCGCTTATATTACTTTGCTATATCACACAAAAGGATTCTTTGTTAAAAAAAGAATCCTTTTTCATTTTTAGCTCGATTCCTAAAGTATTTAAATTGTAAGATGAATATCAAAACGCTGCCAATATTACCATATTGTCTTTGATATTTTGTTATATTTGCGGATACACTGATACGAAATATTATATGTCTACGATATTTTCCAAAATTATAGCTGGTGAAATACCTGCTTATAAAGTAGCTGAGAGTAATGATTATTTAGCATTTTTAGATATATCACCCCTTACACGAGGGCATGTATTGGTAATCCCTAAAAAAGAGACAGACTATATCTTTGATATTGATAACGATGAGTACATGGGCTTATGGGTGTTTGCAAAGATAGTATCGCAAGGTATTAAAAAAGTATTCCCCTGTGTGAAAGTAGGCGTGGCCGTAGTAGGTCTAGAGGTGGCACATGCCCATATACATTTGATTCCATTAAATAAGGTTAGTGATATGAGTTTTGACAAGCCAAAATTGTCATTGCCAGCAGATGAATTGCAGCAAATTGCCGATGATATACGTCAGGCGATTTCGGAAGTGACTAATGCAGAATAACACGTAGCAGAAGTCTTATAACGAACTAACTAGTATGCAAGAGTTTTTATTGTCATTCCAACAACTAATGGATCCCGAGTACTTACTGAGTAACGGCGGATTCTATATAGTATGTTTGATTGTATTTGCGGAAACGGGTCTCTTCTTTGGCTTCTTTTTGCCAGGAGACTATTTATTATTTCTAGCGGGGCTATTCTGCGCCCTTAATAAAATTGACGTAAGCATCACTACGATGTTTTTAGGCATTTTGGCTTCGGGTATTGCGGGTAATTTTGCTGGATATTGGTTTGGCCATCGAGCCGGGCCCATGCTTTTCAAGAGAGAAGATTCTTGGATTTTCAAGAAAAAATATATTGTCATGGCTGAAGAATTCTACCAGAAATATGGTGGAACTGCCTTAGTCATTGGTAGGTTTGTGCCAATAATTCGTACATTTGCACCCATATTTGCGGGGGTAGTGAAGCTTGACTTCAAGAAGTTTGTCTTGTACAATGTATTGGGCGCACTTGTTTGGGTAGGTCTTTTGACCTTATCTGGATACTATCTAGGAGCTTTATTCCCTGAAATCATCAATTATGTAGAATATATTGTGATAGGTATGATTGTCATTGCTTTCTTACCTATTATCATAGCTTTACTCAAGAGATGGTTGAAAAATCGAAAACAGAAATTAACAAAATAAACAGTAAGTAATATTAATGAGTACACAACATCCTTGGCATCAAGTGTCTCCTGGAGACGACGTGCCAAATTCAGTAAATGCCATAATTGAAATTCCTAAAGGTTCAAAAGCAAAATATGAAATTGACAAAGAGAGTGGTTTAATTAAATTGGACCGTGTATTATTCTCCTCTGTAATGTATCCAGCGAATTATGGATTCATTCCGCAAACATACTGTGATGATAAAGATCCATTGGATATTTTAGTCATTAGCTCCGTGGATGTATATCCTATGAGTCTGATCGAGGCTAAAGTAATCGGTGTGATGCACATGATCGATGGTGGTGAGCAAGATGACAAAATCATTGCCGTAGCTAAAAATGATGTATCTGTAAATTATATCAACGATCTATCGGAATTGCCCCCGCATACCATGAAAGAAATTGTTCGTTTCTTCCAAGATTACAAAGCATTGGAAGGAAAGAGCGTAGAAATTCAAAATTTATACGGTCGTGCGTATGCTCAAAATATTATAAAAGAGAGTATCGAACTTTATAATACTGAAATAAGAAATAAATAATCAAATGGCTCTCGATATTTTTTGGACGTTATTATTAGTCTGTGCAAATGGTTTTTTTGTCGCAGCTGAGTTTGCGATTGTCAAGGTAAGGGCATCGCAAATCGAGCTACAGGCCAAATCCGGTAGCAATGTGGCTAAAGTAGCAAAAAATATTACAGAGCATTTGGACAAATACCTAGCTGCCACACAGCTAGGTATTACTTTGGCTTCTCTAGGTCTGGGATGGATCGGGGAGAAGGTCATGACCAATGCGGTGCATCAGGCTTTTGGTTTGTTGGATATCGATGTTTCACAAGGTTGGGCAAAGGGATTAGGAATTGCTATTGCCTTCGGAACAATCACGTTATTACACGTAGTGCTCGGTGAGTTAGCGCCCAAATCTATCGCCATTCAAAAACCGGTCGCTACCACGATGAAGATTGCTGTGCCTTTACGCTTGTTTTATTGGCTATTAATGCCATTGATTTTTGTGTTTAATGGGTTGGCAAATTTCTTACTCAAGTTGGTAGGTATCGAACCGCACCCCAATGAATCCATTCACTCTTCGGAAGAATTGCAATATTTACTGGATAAAGGTAAAGAGTCGGGCGTATTGAATATGTCGGAGCATGAGCTTATCAAAAATGTTTTTGATTTTAATGAGCGTATTGTTAAGAATATCATGGTGCCGCGCACCAAAATTGTTGCTGTAGAAGTCAATGATTCTACGGAAGAATTTATCAAGACTGTCACTGAAGAAGGTTATTCGCGTATTCCGATCTATTCGGACAATATCGATAAGATCGTAGGGGTAGTACATACAAAGGATATTCTCCCTATTGTGGTGAAAGGTAAAGAGGTCGAGCTGAAAGACATTATGCGTAAGCCGTACTTTATCCCTGAAACCAAAAAAATCAATGATTTGATGGCTGAGTTCCAGCAGAAACGCATTCAAATTGCATTTGTATTGGATGAGTTTGGCGGAACGTCAGGTATGGTTACATTGGAGGATATTGTAGAAGAGTTGGTCGGTGATATTCAAGATGAGTATGATGAAGAAAACCCAGTGGTAGAGCAGATTTCGGAAACGGAATTTATGCTGGATGCTGGAGCCAATGTACATGATGTCAATGAATACCTTCCGATAGACTTACCGGAAAGTTCGGACTATGATACGATAGCTGGTCTAGTAAGTCATATCTTTGAAAAAATACCTGATGTGGGTGAATCTATGGAAGACTTAGACTACCGATTTACGATTATGAAGAAGACGCAGCAGAATATTGAGTACGTGAAGTTGGATGTAATCGAAAATACTGAAGACGATAACCAAGACTCTTAATATGCAACTTTTCTATACCTCAGATATTGAATCTCATCACACTTCATTTATGCTAAGTGAAGAGGAAAGTAAACATGCTATCCGTGTTTTGCGACTGAATGTGGGCGACAAGATTCATTTAATCGACGGAAGAGGAGGATTGTATGAGACCGAAATACTGGATGCTCATCCTAAGCGTACGACCTTAAGCATATTATCTGTACAAGAAAATTTCGGAAAACTTCCTTATGAAATCCACTTGGCGGTAGCGCCAACCAAAAATATTGATCGTATAGAATGGTTTCTCGAGAAAGCCACTGAAGTGGGTTTGTCCGAATATACTCCTATTATTTGTGAACATTCTGAGCGCAAAGAAGTAAAAGTCGAACGATTGGAAAAAGTAGCTATTGCAGCTATGAAACAGTCGTTGAAAGCTTATTTACCCAAGATAAATCCAGCTATTTCTTTCGCTAAATTTGTGGAAGCACAAAAGGCTAATGAAGATGTCCGTAAAGGTATCGCTCATTGTGTGGACGCCTCCAAATCGTACCTGTCTACCTCATTCGAGGCAAAACAAAAATACTTGATTCTTATTGGTCCTGAGGGGGATTTCTCCGAAAAAGAAATAAACCAGGCTTTGGAGACTGGTTTTATTCCTTTATCATTAGGAGAAGCTAGGCTGCGTACAGAAACAGCAGCATTAGCTTCTGTAATGGAAATCGCTTTATTGAATCGCTAATTTATAATTACCGCGTCTATTATTTGTATTTCAGCATTCCCTTTTAATGGCTCGGGATTGAATACCATTTTACCTTTAAGTTTTATTGGCTCTTCTGTAAATCGAACCGTTCCCTTTTTCATAAAAATCTCTATCATCGGTGGGATACCATTTGTTCCACAGAATTGACATTGTGCAATAGGCAATACAGATAACATGAATGTGCTGTGATTGCGGCCACTCGTCAATGGAATGAGGTAGCCAGGTACTTCTACGATTTTATTTTCCAGTTTTTTGAGTTCTGGTGGATAATGAGGGGTATACACCTTTTTATTGCCTGATGTAGTCACCTTATACATCATTTTGTCAATAGCTTCCCAAGTGCTATTCATCATAGGGGTATGGTCTGGAACATCAAGTCCCTGCATATTTCCATCAATTTGTGCGCTAGCGCCAAAGGAAACGAATGACAATAAAAGTAATATTAAATAATTCTTCATTTATTTGGATGATAGTATGTTTGAAATAGTTGTCTGATACGCTTTTATTGCAGGAAGGATACTAGCCAGTATACCTATTCCCATTGCTGCCAATAAAATTAATAATTCATTTGTATGTATAGCAAAAACCTGTATAAAATCTGCACTTTCGCTCGCCTGAAGGCTGATATAGTAAAGGATTAAATGCCCTAAAACTAATCCGATCACACCTCCGATACATGTTATTATTAATCCTTCGACTAATGTAATAGTGAAAAGTTTAGCCTTGGTTGCACCCAATGTACGCATGATGGCCAAGTCATATTTGCGATCCTTCATGGCATTATATAAACTAATGAATACACTGAATCCTGCGATAATCATAATGACATAAGCCAAGATGCCTAATGAATCAAAACCTACCCCCAGTAAAGAGAAGACCCTAGAACTTTCGATAGCGGGAGATGCAGCTTGCATTTGTGTACTTTGGTTTATCATTCGTGGAAGTACACTCAATGCCGTAGGTGAGCTGTACTTTACCAATAGGGCGGTGATTTCTACGCCATGATCTTCGATCATGTCTTGTCCGATACTTTTGATAAACGTGTTATTTTGTGGTTTTTCTGTAACCAATTCCTCTTCCTGTACATCGCTGCTGGTCGCTGCTGACGTATTTTTATCATGGTCATGATTATGATCATGTCCTTCATCGTGTGCGTGGTCAGCGTGGTCATGATTATGGTCGTCCTCGTTGTGCTCATGCGCGTGTCCATCATGATTATGGTCATGACTATGGTTGTGATCATGGTCATCATCAGCATGGATGTGCTCACCTTGATGGGCGATACCATGTACTTCCCAGACACTGGATAGATTACTTAATATCAGATTATCTACCACGGACTGAGCAGGCTCTAATATACCTACCACAGTAAAAGGATGGTCGTCATGTTGATGTGACTCCGCAGAAAGTCCGTGTGCACTAAATATCTTGTCGCCAATCTTGAGCGCCTGTTTGCGTGCCACTTCTGCACCGAGTACCACCTCAAAAGATTTTTTCCACAGTTGTCCTTCTTTAATTTTTAACTCATATAATTCTAAGAAGGTCTGATCTGTACCGATAATGCGATGCCCTTTATAGTTGTCACCTAATGAGATCGGTGTAGCCAGCTGAACCAAGGGATTTTCTGCAATTTTATTTGCTTCAGTCAATGGAATATTTCCTGTAGGATTGTCTACATGATATAGGGAGCTTAGTATCAATTGCATAGGGCTGCCTTTAGCGCCGACTACTAAATCTATATTCTTGGAATTATTTTCCAGCTGTTTTTCAAAAGTTACTGAACTAATGTATATGACGATTAGTATGGATACGCCAAATGCGGTAAGTAATACGCTTAATATTGCCGATCCCCATTGTTGGGATATATTTTTCCAAACCAAAGAAAATGTATTCATACGTGTTCTTATAATTGATAGGTGTTTGCAAAATAAGGTTTGATTCTTGTGTCGTGCGTAGCAATGAGGAGTGTAGCATCAAAATTTTCAGCTATCTCTAACAACAGGTCTATTGCATACTTCGTGTTGGTGTCATCCAACGCGGCAGTTGGCTCATCAGCGATCAAGACTTTTGGCTTGTTGATCACGGCACGTGCAATGGCTGCACGCTGAAGCTGCCCTCTACTGAGCTGTGTAGGATAACTATTTGCTTTATCACCAATCTGAAGTTTGTCCAGCACTTCGCGCACGGCTAACTTATCTTGTTTCTCTTTGGCAAGAAATTGAGCCAAGACAATGTTTTCTTCTAAAGTTAGATTTTTCAATAAATGAGCGTCTTGGAAAATAAATCCCATATTTTTTGCTCGAAAAAGGTCCCTTTGTTCTTCCGTCAAGGCATAGATATCCGATTCATTGATAAATACATTACCCGACTGTGGCTGCGACAGGCCTCCAAGCAGATGCAGTAATGTTGTTTTGCCACTTCCGGATTCGCCCAAAAGTAACGTGTGCTTATTCTTATCGACATGCACATCGGGGAATATTAATGGATTTGAAGAAGAATATTTGAAAATGAGATTTTTTGATCGTATCATAGATATTTTTTATTCAATCAATTTAGCGCTATCTAATGTTAAAGGTATCTACAAAAGATAAGAATAGAAAATTCTATTCAAATTATTACATCCCTTGTTTCTGGATTTAAAGTTAACAAATAATTAATGTTAAAGGGCTTAGATGCTGAAATATGCAGGCTCCGAACTTGCTTAACATGCTTTTAACATCTATTTGATAAAATGGTAATGCAGCCGTAATACTGAGCTAATGTATCCACTTTAGTTTTGTGTTAAATTAAAATTAACATAAGGTGGAAATAAATTGGATTAGCAGAAGCGTAGGTTTGATCGCGCTCAGTTTTGTATTAAACCATATTGCCTTCGCTCAGACTTCAGGAATAATTTTGGGTACCATTAAAAGTGAGAATAATAGCAATAAGATGGTATCTACATCTTATAAAGATACGGCCGCGTACCCATTGCATCTGTCAAATGTAGAAAGTCTGGTCGCGCCGAAGGAAGGATTGGGAATTCGCGGTAAAGTGGTCGATGTAGAAACTTTGGAACCTATGCCCGGAGTAAATGTTTCTATTCCACAGCATAATAAAGTAACTGTCACCAATGCGCAGGGTGAATTTTTAATTCCACTTGTGAAGAAAGGGAATTATAAGATCGTAACGAATTTTCTGGGATACAGCCCGGAAGAAATGGTTGTTGATGTACAACAAAAATGGGAATTTGTCAGTCTAGCACTTGTACATGAAGCTTCAGAAATGGAGGAAGTGGTCGTTTCCCGACGAAGAATTCAAGCAAGTGAACTGGCTATTCTGGAAGAGCGCAAAGCTTCGAATCTTTTCGTGGAGAAGATAGGCAACCAAGAGCTATCACGCAAAGGCATAGGTGATGCTTCTACGGCTGTTGCAAAATTGTCTGGAGTATCCAAGCAAGAGGGAAGTACACAAGTATATGTGCGTGGACTCGGCGATCGATACATCTCGACAACCATGAACGGATTACCTATTCCATCAAGCGACCCCAACCTTAAAAACATTGCCTTGGATATATTTTCTACGGATATCGTGGAATATGTAGGAGTCGATAAATCCTTCAACAGTAATATTAATGGTGATTTTGGAGGAGCTAGTGTAGATATTGGTTCTAAGAATTACACAGGCGACAGAATATTTGAAGTGTCGGTTGGATCGAGTATGAATACAAATGTTATTCAACAGAGTGGAGATTTTCGCTTACAAAGCGGTCCTAATTTTTGGGGTTATTCCAATTATTCTGCTCCGGCAGATGCGCAAGGTAGTTATCATTTTGCGAACAGTTGGGATCCGAATAAGAAAGCTGTTACTCCCATAAATTTTGGGATTAAAGTGGGTGATTCGTTTCGTGTAGGTGAGGAGGGACGCTTGAGTCTATTTGCATCGGCAAAGTTTGCCAACAGTTATATGAGTAGAAATGGAGTGAATGCCAATTTCAGTGCGCAAGGGGCGCCATTAAAAACTTTAACGCAAGAAAGACAGAGTTATGGCACCAATTCTACGGGGTTGATCAATGCCAATTATCAAATTAATAGCAAGCATCGAATCGGCTATAATTTCTTATACATCAATTCCAGCAATCAGACCCGTGATGCGTTCCGCGGTTTTATTCGTGATGCAGGGTCGGATGCCGAAAATAATCGTGGATTCATCAATCGAAATACATTTGATAATACGCAGTTGATCATCAATCAGGTACTGGGTAAGCACGCTATCACCGAAGCAGTGCAAGTGGATTGGGGATTAGCCTACAATATAGTGGATGGCAATATGCCTGACCGTATGCAAACTATGTATAGTCAACAAGCATCGGGTGATTTTCGTTTCATCCGCATCAATGCTGCTGATAACCACCGCTACACCTATTATTTAAAGGAAGATGAAATGGCTGCAAACCTTTCCGCTTCATACAAATTTGGAGTTTCCAATCCTGCTGTATTGCGCGTGGGGTATTCTGGTAGGATCAAGCAACGAACTTTTGATGTGATGCAACTGAATTTTGCCATCAAAAACGGATTGCATGAGACCACATCGATTGATCCGACAAATATAGATGAGTATTTGGGTGCTTCAGGTTTTGGAACCTTTTATGATCTGGTAGGTATGGCTGGTAATGCATTCCAATTTTACAATGGCGATCAAGATATTCATGCGGGCTATGCGACTTTGGATTATGCATTCAATGATAAATTGACCGCTGTCGTAGGGATGCGTTACGAACGAATTAAACAATTTGTGGATTACAACAGTATCGAATACCGACCTGGGAGTAATACACTGAATAAGAATGGAATTCTACCAAGTTTGAATTTGAAGTATGTCCTCAACGCGAAGAATAATCTTCGATTGGGAGCAAGTAAAACCTATACTCTCCCGCAGTTCAAAGAGCGCGTACGTTTTCCGTATGAAGATGTCACTCAGGTGGTCGTAGGCAACCCCTATTTGTACGCTTCGGACAATTACAATTTGGATGTGAAATGGGAAATGTTTCCTTCGGATGGTGAATTGTTTTCTGTAGCGGCATTTGGAAAATATATTCAGAATCCTATCAATGAAATAATGATTTCTTCTGCTTCAAACGATATTTCATTTGCCAATACGGGCGACAAGGGTTATGTGTATGGTTTGGAGTTAGAAGCAAAAAAATACCTGATAAATAACAGTCAAAATAAGATCTCGCTTGGATTCAATACGGCGATGATGAAAACAGATCAAAAGTTTGATGCCGCAAAAGTATCCACAGAAACAGAAGGCTTATTGAATATTGATCCTACGCATCCTCGATCCAACTTTACCGGAGCTTCTGATTTTATTGTAAACGCGGATCTTTCTTACCAGAAAGATATCAATACGGACAAAAATGTAATAGCTACGGTATTATATAGCTATTATTCGGACAAGTTGAATGCAATCGGTACAGGTGGATTGGGTAATCGTGTGGATAAGGGTATCGGTAGTCTGGACTTTGTCTTAAAAACAAAATGTAATAAAGCACTGGGGATAGACTTTAGCGCCAATAATATACTCAACCCCGAATTCCAAAGATGGCAAGAAAATACAGTGCCGGTGAAGGTATTATCCTATAAGCGTGGTGCGTTCATCAGTTTAGGCGTGAATTATAAATTCTAGTTAACAATTATTTCATAATCAGTTAATTACTACGACATACGATATTCATTTATTTGTATAACATTTCAACGCAAAACAATTAAAACATATAAAAATGAAAAAATCACTTTCCACAGTATTGTTATTAGCTTCGTTAACTTCGGCTCCCATGTTGTTCACGGCTTGTAGCTCAGACAATGATCCGATCGTAAATCCGATAGATGACATTCGCGAGAATCTAAAAGGAGAGATCAAAAATGGTGAACACATAATCTTGGAAACCGGCGTGTATAAGTTGACAGGAGCTTTAATTGTTCAAAATGGTGGTAAATTGACTGTCAAACCCGGCGTAGTTATCGAAGCGACACCATATCGTGATGGCGAAGAAATCCGATACATTGCCGTAGCACAGGGCGGTCAGATTTTTGCTGAGGGAACGAAAGAAAAACCCGTGATATTTACTTCCACCAACAAAACTCAACAAGCTTGGGGAGGTGTCGTGTTATGTGGTAAAGCACCTATTAATAAGGGCAATACAGCAAATGCTGAAGTCTCTGGATTACCTTATGGAGGTACGCAAGTTGATGATAACTCTGGAATTATAAGATATGCCCGTATAGAATATTCTGGTTATTCCTATTCTTCAGACAAAGAGTTCAATGGCTTATCCATGTTTGGTGTAGGTGCGGGTACGACAATTGAATATGTGCAGGTACACGAAGGTTCGGATGACGGCTTTGAGTGGTTTGGAGGTACCGTGAATACCAAGTATTTGGTGTCTACATCAAATGAAGATGATCTTTTTGATTGGACGGAAGGCTGGAACGGGACCAACGAATATTGGTATGGTAAAGAAGCTGCTAATAAGGGAAATAGAGGCGTAGAAGCTGATAATAACTCGAATAATCATCTTGCGGGACCCATCTCGAATCCTACAATCAAGAATTTGACGTTGATAGGGCGTGGTGCTTCGAGCTCGGAGCCGCAGGCTATGAAATTGCGTGTAGGCACGAAAACAAGTATGGATAATGTGTTTTTAAGCAACTGGTCTGTAGGGATAGATATTGAGCACGATGAAAGTGTCGGCTATGTAACTGACGGAAGTTTGAAAATTTCGAATGTGAAATTTGAAAACATTACAACGAAATCAAAGGGTACGAAAACCGTTCCACAAGGATCTCCCGAAGGTACCAAAGGTGCAAGCGTAGATGTTTCAGCAGCGTTCACCGAAAATAATAACGCGACGGGTGCAGGTGCTGGATCAGGGACACCAGAGTGGGCAAAAGGTTGGACAGTAGGAATTTAGTATAGTAGGAATATAGTTAATCAAGGGGCATAACTTCGGTTTTGCCCCTTTTCTTATGTGGTTTTTTATTTACATTTATTTTTATTAATAATTAATTCCAAGTACGTTTTAAGTTAAATATTTAAATTTAATTGTAATTATAAATTGATTTAAAGTAACTACTCAGGTTCTTTTTTTTCTTTCTTGACTTGATCTCAAGGCGTATTTTTTTCAATTTTCATTTTCAGGAATTTAGGTCATTTTATCCACATTTCACTGTATAACT
>NZ_SMBZ01000033.1 GCF_004342685.1 Sphingobacterium alimentarium | reverse complement strand
TTCTTTGAAGCGCTCAAAATCAAATTTCTCGTTGTTCATTATACTGTGTCTAAAAATAAGTATTTATTTAATGACACAGTTTAATTTACACCCTCTAAAAAGTACTATTATTTCTATTACATCTCTATTGAATGCTTGCAAATTACACCTTAGGTGTTACTTTTTATTTAATAATTATTCTCAACGATATGTCTGGTAAAATGTTTTTCTACTTGCAGGTTTTATCTAAAGATTCAAATAATGAAATCCATTCGTGCAACACTAATTGAAGATAATGCCATTTTAAATTTCTTGTTTAAGAAATTTCTGGAAGAATATACCTCCAGAGAGATAACGCCGGAGATATTTGAAAATGGTCAATTAGCATGGGAGCATTTCATTTCCATAGAATCACATCCTGAATTATTGCCCGATATTATATTTTTAGACATCAATATGCCGCTAATGAATGGATGGCAGCTCCTTGAGAACCTTGTCAACAATAATTTCGAATTTATATATAAAATTCCCATATATATAGTGAGTTCTTCACAGATTTCCTTAGATAAAAACAAAATGTCGGAGTTCCCTTTTTTAAAGGATTACCTGGTAAAGCCTATCGATAAACATACATTTTATAGTTTACTGGATAAATATTTTGAGGAGGACTTTAAGTAATTGTCCCTGCATAGGTTTAACTTTACATTCATCTAAATGACCTAATATTTTTGGGGTGTAGCAAAAAATATTTCTACAAATTGATACGCAAAGCAGGGTTAAATGTAGTTTATCAAGTGGTAAATAGTATCACGCTTTACTTTTTAAATTTCACTTTGCCAATAGGATCAATTCTTGAGTCAATAAAATATAGTGAGGTTGATCTGTTCAAAAAGCGCTACAAGAATAACCTACTATAATAGTTTATATAATTTTAGCACGAAGTTTACTATGTATAAGTATTTAAAAATATTTATCAGTGTTATTCTCACTGTCTTTTCCTTGAATCTCTCCGCCCATCATACCTTTAAATTGAGCGAACTGAATAGTAAAAGGTTTATAGGGAATTATCTAGGTGTCTTACAAGACCCTAGTAATACAGCTACTGTCCATAACCTTCTTAGCAGTAAGCAGAAATTTGATTATAACTGGGGCGACGTACCAAATCTAGGAGTTACGGAAAATAACAATTGGCTGCATTTAAAATTTATTAATGACACCCCTGATCAAAGACTACTGATTTATATTTCCAATCCAACTATAGATGAAGTAACTTTTTATCGTGTATTTAACGATAGGATCGACAGCGTAAAAGCGACCATTGATGACCCATTAACTACTAGAGCTGTGCAGCATCAATTTTACGCATTTGATATTGCCGCAGGATTAAATGACACGGTAACTTGTTTTGTAAAAATTAAAAGCACAAAACAGTTAATCATACCGGTTTCATTATCCGCCAAGGGAAAAGTGGTACGTGAGATTATTCGATATGACCTAGCTGCAGGCGTTTTCATTGGCATTATGCTCATCGTATTGTTATATAATTTATTTATTTACTGGGGCGTTAGGGACGAACATTACTTAGCATTTGTTCATTATATTTTTTGGGTAGCCTTAGTCCAACTCGCCATATTAGGTGTTTTTACACGTTTGAATTCCTTTATACCCTTTTCCACCATACACCTTATAACTTTTGGTGGAGCAATGTCGGGCATTGCGTCAATCATATTTGTAAAATCCTTTTTAAATATAAAGGCATACAGTTATAGGCTAACCGTTCTATTAAATATTATACTTGCAGGAGATATTGCTGCTATCTTGATATTATTTGTAGGCTTTCCAACAATAAGTTATCAATTAGTAAATTTCGTGGCGGCCGTAGGTTCCGTATGCGTTTTTGCTGTAGGGTACAAGGCGCTGCGGGCAGGAAATAAATCCGCTAAATTGTTTTTAGTGGCTTGGGGTATTTTTCTTGGTAGTGTTATCATATATGTTTTAAAAGATTACCAGATTCTACCTTATACAGATTTCACCAACCAGGCCGTTCAAATCGGCGTTTCTATTGAAGCATTACTTTTATCTTTTGCCCTAGCGGATAAAATCAACATTTATAGACGTGAAAAAGAAGAATCCCAAGCCAAAGCGTTGAAGATTCTGTTAGAAAAAGAGCACCTTGTCCGCGTTCAAAATATTGAGCTAGAGAGAAAGGTATTGGAAAGAACGCAAGATTTAACCAATGCCAATGAATCGTTAGAGTCCACATTAAAGCACCTAAAAGAAACACAAAGTCAACTAGTAGAGGCGGAAAAAATGGCCTCCCTAGGGCAGTTAACAGCAGGCGTGGCACATGAAATAAATAATCCCATTAACTTCGTAACTTCTAATGTGGCCCCCTTAAAAAGGGATATACAGGTTTTATGGGAAGTAATTGAAGAATTGGAAAAAATCGCAACAGATACGAACCTATCACCAGAGCAGAAAGAGCTGCTAATAAAAAATTATAGCCAGGAACAAGATTTAGACTATCTAAAAACAGAAATTGAATTTTTATTAAAGGGAATGCATGAGGGTGCAACACGGACTGCAGAAATAGTTAAGAGTTTAAGGATATTTTCTAGAGTGGATGAAGACGCTTTAAAATCGACAGATATTAACGAGGGTTTGGAGTCCACGCTTGTTATCTTGAACAGTCTATTAAAAGATAAAGTTAGCGTAGTAAAGGAATACGGAGATATTCCATTAGTAGAATGTTATGCCGGGAAAATGAACCAAGTCTTTTTAAATATTTTTTCCAATGCCATTAATGCCATAGAGCAAAAGTTTCCTTCGAGTGCTCAAGGGATAATAAAAGTAGAAACTATATATGACCCTGCTGGCGAGCAAGTCATCATAAAAATTACCGACAACGGAATTGGAATCCCAGAAGATATAAAAGATAAAGTGTTTGAGCCGTTTTTTACGACCAAAGATGTTGGTAAGGGTGTTGGTTTAGGCATGTCTATCGCCTATAAAACCATCCAAAACCATAATGGGAAAATTACCATTGACTCTGAGCAGGGAGTAGGTACTACTTTTAGTATAGTACTTCCCAAATCACAAGTATAAGAAGGACTATTTAGTATGAAAAATATTGATATTCTATATATAGACGATGAAGAGAATAATATCAATAGCTTTAAGGCGAATTTGAGATTACTTTATAACATTCACGGCGTCACAAATACCCGGGATGCAGAAATTATTCTAAAAAATAATCCAGCTATCAAAATTATAGTCTGCGATTATAAGATGCCCGGAGAATCAGGCGTGGATTTTTTTAGACGTATTAAGAGTAGCTATCCTCAGCCTATCCGCATACTACTGACGGCTTATGCGGATATGAGTATTGTAATAGCAGCAATAAATGAGGGTAATATATTTAAATTTATCCGTAAGCCCTATGTAATAGAAGAAGTGATTTCCACTATAGAAGAAGCGAATCAATTCTATTCGGCCACTTCTATGCTAGAGCGCAGGAATGCCCAGTTGCAGCAGGCCTACCACGAGCTTGACAAATTTGCTTATAGCATAAGCCACGATTTACGAGACCCCCTAGCGAGTGTTCTCTCTGCCATTTCATACGCTATGGAGTTGCAAAGAGTAGAAGAAATTAGCGAAATGTTACTTCTTATGCAAAAATCAATATCCATACTGGATCAATATATTGAAAATCTGAGAGACTATTATTTGGTTAGGCGAGGAGAGCTGAATTTAAGAGACATAGATTTTAGACGTGTTGCCCAAGACATACGTGCATTTTATCAAATAGCTACCGAGCAACATCATATTAACTTGGATATTGAAGTTCATCAGCACACTTCTTTTAAGAATGATCTTTCATTAATAGAGCTCATTGTATACAACTTGCTGAATAATGCATTCAAATATTATAAAAAAGAGGAGCTTAACAAACAAGTGTGGCTAGACATTCAAGTTGCAAAAGGTTTTGTAAAAATAAAAATTAAGGATAACGGAATTGGAATACCTCAAAGTGATCATCAGGAAATATTCAAATTATTTTACCGCGCCAATGCGCAAGCTCCAGGCATGGGATTTGGCTTGTACAATATTAAGAGTGCTTTATTGAAGTTAAACGGATCAATTGAAGTGGATTCCCAGCTGGGATTAGGAACAACCTTTACTGTCAAAATACCCAGCAAATAATATCTGCGTTAAGACAAAAGTTTCTGGCGTAACAGGAATTCCAACTGTTCGTTAGATAATTCTAAATGAGAGAATTTTTCAAGCGTAGACTTCCTGGCGGCATAAATTTCGTATGCAGCCTCGATTGTGTCCTCCAAAACTTTCTGGTCCCAAGGTTTTGATAGATAATGGTATATCTTACCTTTGTTAACGGCATCAATTACTGCACTCATATCTGAATAGCCCGTGAGTAGTATGCGCATAGGTTCGGCATTAATTTCAATGACCTTCTCCAAAAATTCCACACCTGTTAATCCAGGCATTCTTTGGTCTGATATAATGATCTCTACTTGATTATTCCTTATAATCTCCAGTGCGTCATTACCATTTGTTGCGGTCATGACATTGTATTTTTTGCGGAAAGTAGCTTTAAATGAGAATAGATTATTTTCCTCATCATCCACATATAACACGGTAATTTTTTTCATAGGTGCAATAAAAAGTAAATAAACATTTACTATAAAACAACGACACTAATTTATGGTAATTGTTACTGCATCCTCGAACAAAATATATGTTATATAGTTTAGATGGTATACAAAAATAATCTCATACCCCTACAGCAGAAATATTACTTATCCTACTGCTATACTATTATTCCCCTCCATATGATCAAGTAAAGTAGGGTTCAATATAGTACAGGTTCTTAATAAATCTCGAACAGGGTATTTTGCTACGACATCCTGAAGCGCAAATAATTGTTTCTTATGGTGTAGATCTGTACCCACAAAATCATACATTCCAGACTTAAGCATGGTAAGGGCTGCCACCTTGACTTCTGTACCGTAATAACGACTAATTGATAAAAGATTGAGTTGTAAAAGACATCCTGCATCTTTTATCTGCTTATACATATCAAAATTATAGTGATAATAATTATATCTTTCAGGATGTGCTAGAATCGGTTTATAACCAAGATTCTGAATGTCCATGATCGTTTTAAAAAGCGCATTGGATTCCGCTAGGTAGGACATTTCTATAAGTACATATCCACCCGGCATCACGCACAAATTATCTTTATCTATCAGAGGGCTTATTTGTTCATCAATCATATGCTCTGCGGCAGAGAATATAACAGCTTTATTCTTGGAATTTTGGAGAGTCTCTTCTAAACTAGTATATGCCGCTTGAATGGTACTTTTTGTATTTGGATATAAATCCGCCATAACATGCGGTGTACAAATATATTTATTAAATCCTAACGTATTAAGACCTCTTATGAGTTCTAAAGAATCTTCTAAAGTTTGTGCTCCATCATCAATGCCAGGGAGTAAATGATTGTGCATATCCACTTCTAAAAAAGAAAGCTTACCCATCGAGCGTACCACTTCTTTATCGTCCTTTTTACGGTTAAATAAGCTAGAAAAAAATCCCATATATAAAATCTAGAAAATAGTCATTAAAATTAATACTAACAACATTCGCGCCATTAAATTAAACAAATTTAATTTATATGCAAATATAACTCTATCGATAGTTATAAGCAACATGACCTATGTATATGTTACACGAAATGAAATGCAGATATGCGACATCAAAGAAGTAATTAATATTACTTTTTATAGTGAATGATATTAGATCGAATACATCTGAATCTATTTATATTTGCTAAACTCTTATAGGGTTTTCATCAGCACTTGACATACAACGTATTGTAGTTTAAGTATTTGGGAATAACCTATAAGACGAGCAAACCAGACCATACTACTTAAAAGTGAAAACGAACCACTATTCGCTGATTGAGCTAGTAGATATTTTAAATTTAAATTCAACATTATATGGAATACGGAATTCAGTATATAGATCCGTCAATATTTATACCATCCGCAGATTCAAATCTTGCTAAATCCTATTTGAATATAATAACTACGGACAATAAGGCAAGCTCTATTATAATTGAAGATGACTGTGTAGAAATCGAACCTCATACGGTATTAATTATAGGACCCCAGTTGAATGCGCGTGTCAACTTCCAAGAGAAATCACCATATCATTATTTATTTTTTTCTGAAGGTTTCTATTCGCAGGCTCAAAATGACAGCATATTGCTACCTCAACTAATGGGGATAGTTGAATCGGAAGGCGGATATTTAAAAGTAAGTATTCCACCGGATTACATTTCCTTTTCTCAGTTTGCAAATAACCAACTCAAGCAAGCCTTTGAGAATTACAGCAATTCACCTTTGATAAAAGATTTAGTTCATCTGATTATTCGCCAAATTATAATTTATGTTTATCTGAAACTTACAGAAAACCAAATTAACGTGGTCTCTCCGTTGACCCATGTGGATAACAGTTTACTATGGAATTTTTACGAGCTAATAGACAAACATGTCCACAAAGAAAAACATATATCGTTTTATGCAGAAAGCCTTAAAACTACACCTAGAAGGTTAGCCTCCCTGACTAAAAAAGCTGTGTCTAAAACTCCCAAAGAACTTATAACAGAAGGCCATTGCTGTCCCATTAAAATCTGAAATTGTTCTTTGAAATATTTGAAATATAGTTAGTTACGGGTGTTTTTAGACCGAACGGACTTGAAAACATAGTTTTGTGTCAGATGAATCTGACAGTCTATGTTTCAAGATAAATATGTTTTCGCCCAGTTGGCCTCGTTTCTCAACCGCAGTAAGTTTAATCGTATCGTAGCCAAGTATAATGGAGACAAGTATGTTAAGCACTTCACTTGCTGGAACCAATTGCTTGCATTAATGTTCGGACAACTTTCCAACCGTGAAAGTCTGCGGGATTTGGTGATCGCACTTGATGCCCACCAATCCAAATGCTATCATCTAGGAATGGGCAAGAATGTCTCCAGATCATCGTTGGCCAGAGCCAACCAGGACAGGGATTACCATATCTTTGAGGAGTACGCCTATTACTTGGTCAACCAGGCCAGAGAAACCAGATCCACCAAGATCTTCGAGTTAGGTGGGAACGTGTATGCTTTCGATTCGACAACGATCGATCTCTGTCTTTCCGTGTTCTGGTGGGCAAAGTTTCGCAGGAGAAAGGGAGGTATCAAAGTACACACATTGTATGATGTGGAAACGCAGATACCTGCATTCTTTCATATCACCGAAGCTTCCGTTCACGATTCAAAAGTCATGAATCAAATACCTTATGAATCAGGGTCATATTATATATTTGACCGGGCGTACAATAACTTTAAGTTGCTATATAAGATTCAACAGATAGGAGCATATTTCGTGATCAGGGCAAAGACTAATCTGCAGTACAAAACCATCAAATGGAAACGCAGATTGCCCAAAAATGTGCTTTCAGATCTAACGATCGGATTGAGCGGATTTTATCCAAAACAGTATTACCCCGGAACACTTCGGCTGGTCAAATACTGGGATGAACAGCAGGAAAGAGAGTTAGTCTTTTTGACCAATGCCACCCACATATCAGCTCTGCAGGTCGCGGATCTTTACAAGAACCGCTGGCAGGTAGAATTATTCTTCAAATGGCTAAAACAGCACCTTAAAATCAAAAAGTTTTGGGGTACTACTGAGAACGCAGTTCGGATACAGGTCTATGCTGCCATCTGTACCTACTGCCTAGTGGCCATGGTTCAGCACGACATGAAACTGGACAGAAGTACGTACGAAGTGCTACAGATATTAAGCATCTCATTGACCGATAAAACCAACTTGCGTGAGCTCTTTAGCAAAACTAAATTTCAATATGACAAAGAACGAACTGACCTTAATGGGCCAAATTTATTTAATTTTTAAAACGTCCCGATTTTACTGGGACACTAGTGATTTATTATAATTTATTATGGCGTAAAAATAGGGCTTTTAATGGATTTTTTCCTATTTTCAGCCGAAAATAATTAGGTACCTACTTCTATACTCTTTTAGTTTAATGTTTTTTCGAAAAAATTGGGGTATCTAACTAAATAAAGTCTGCTATCGCAGACTTTAAAATACTTATCTTCCTAATACAATTACAGCGCGACTCAAACGAGGATCATCGTAATACATATTGTCCACACCTCCAAAATAGCTAATGGTCAATTGCGAAGCTGGAACACCAAACTCACGCACTAACACATTATATATCGCTTCTGCTCTTTCGCGGCTCAATCTTTCGTTAATAAGCCTTCGATCCCGTTCCTTGGTCCGCATACCCTGCCACTGGCCAATTGGGGAACAACAGCTCAGAAATTAGCAATTTGGTTTCCGGGAAGAATCATAATAGAGTGGATTAGAAAAGAAATTCTATCTTTTCTGAATATAACGGCTCGATATTTTACCTATTTCGCAATGCGAACTAAGTATTCTCCATAGCCAGATTTACATAAGGGTTCTGCTATCTTTAATAACTGGTCTTTATTTATATAGCCCATTCTGTAAGCTACTTCTTCTATGGCTCCGATTTTCATTCCTTGGCGTTCTTCTATTACTTGCACAAATTGACCTGCCTGCATAAGCGATTGTACAGTTCCAGTATCCAACCAAGCTGTACCACGATTGAAAACCCCTACTTTTAGTTTTCCGCGCTTGAGGTATTCCTTATTGACATCGGTAATTTCCAATTCTCCTCGAGCTGAAGGTTTAATATTTTTTGCTATTTCCACTACATCATTATCATAAAAATAGATTCCAGGAACCGCATAATTTGATTTGGGCTGAGTAGGTTTTTCTTCAATAGAAACAACATTATTGTATTCATCAAATTCTACTACACCATAGCGCTCTGGGTCCTGTACCGAATACGCAAAGACCACACCTCCATCTGGATCTGCACAGGATTGTAATAGTTTGGATAATCCCGAGCTGTAGAAAATATTATCACCTAGGATCAGCGCTACCTTATCCTTGCCTATAAACTCTTCCCCTAAAATAAAAGCCTGTGCTAATCCATCCGGTGAAGGCTGTGCTTTATAGCTAAACTTGCAGCCCAATGAGGAACCATCCCCCAGTAGTTTTTCGAACTGTGGCAAATCCTGAGGTGTGGAAATAATAAGTATCTCCTTTATCCCAGCCAACATAAGGGTCGACAGCGGGTAATATATCATGGGTTTATCATACACAGGCATTAGCTGTTTGGACACCGCCAAAGTAAGAGGGTGTAGACGAGTACCTGAGCCACCAGCAAGTATTATTCCTTTCATAGATTTGATGTTTTTAAGTTTCGCAGCATTTCTTGAAGACTATCTTTCCACGCGGGAACTTTAACATTAAAAGTATCTTTTATTTTTGATTTTTCCAGCATCGAAAATTTGGGTCTTTGAGCTGGCGTAGGGTACGAAGAAGTAGGAATAGGGTGTATGGTGCAATTTAATTCTGCAGCTTCCTTTATCGCTAATGCAAAGTCATACCAAGAGATTCTTCCTTCATCGGAATAATGGTATATTCCCCCTATCCACACGTCCGAAAGCAATATCGTCATAATAGCTCGAGCTAAATTCTTGGCATAAGTAGGTGACCCAATCTGATCATCAATAACAGAAATTTTCGTTCTCTGTTGCATGAGACGTAGCATAGTCTTGACAAAATTATTCCCATAAACCGAGTATACCCAGGATGTACGGATAATTATTCCATCCGGGCAATATGCAGCAATAGCTTGTTCCGCATCCCTTTTTGTTCTACCGTATACATTGATAGGTTGGGTTGGCGCATCTTCTGCTATAGGAGATGAAAATGATCCATCGAATACATAATCCGTAGAAATAGCGATAAGCTTCTTATTATTTTTCCCACAGTACTTTGCTATCTCTGCTGTAGCCAAATGATTTACAGCATCGGCCAGTATAGGCTCTGCTTCAGCTTTATCCACAGCAGTATAGGCACCAGCATGTACAATAATGTCGGGTTGCAGTTGGTTTAAAATCAGCTCAATTTCTTCTACCTTCTCCAATGTAAGAATAGTTCTATCCGCATAAATAGGAATAAAAGGAATGGATGAAGTGCTAAGCATATCCTTTAGCTCCATTCCCAATTGACCATTTGCTCCTGTTACCAATACTTTTTTCATCTCTTATTGGAATGGTCGTGCTACTTTATCTTTTTCGGATAATATAATATGTTCTTGGGGCAATGTCCAATCAATCGCAAGAGTTGCATCTAAAGGATGCACACCATCTTCGGCTTCTTTATTGTATTGGTTGTCGCATTTATAGAAAAAAGTAGCTGTCTTAGAAAGTACAGCGAAGCCATGAAGAAATCCACGTGGAATATACATTTGTTTATTATTTTCAGCAGACAACTCTACTGCCACATGCTCACCATAAGTAGTTGATCCTTCGCGCACATCTACCGCCACATCTAGCACCTTACCTTCCAAAACGCGCACTAATTTGGCCTGCGCATACTCCCCCAACTGCTGATGAAGACCTCTCACTACACCATATAGCGATTTGGACTGATTGTCTTGTACAAATTCAGAAGACATACCTGTTAATGCCTCAAATTTTGATTTATTGAAAGATTCGTAAAAATATCCTCTGATATCTTCAAATATAGTAGGCTCTATTATAAAACAGCCTTTTAGTTTTGTCTCTATTACCTTCATTTTATTTTAAAGTCATTTATGACTTATACTGGTTCTCATAATACTTCTGATATTCCCCAGACGTAACATTATCAAGCCAGTCTTGGTTGTTTAAAAACCAATCAATGGTGATGGATAACCCTTCTTCAAATGTGACAGAAGGTTTATATCCTAATTCTTTATTTATTTTAGTGGCATCTATTGCATAGCGCAAGTCATGTCCAGGGCGGTCTTTTACGAAGGTTATTAACTTTGCAGATGTCCCTTCAGGACGATTCAGTTTAATGTCCATCTGACGGCACAACTCACGTACCAAATCTATGTTCTGCCACTCATTAAAACCACCTACATTATAGCTATCTCCATTTTTACCGTTATGAAAGACAAGATCAATGGCCTTGGCGTGGTCCTTTACAAACAACCAGTCTCTTGTGAATTTACCATCTCCATATATCGGAAGAGGCCTATTATTCAAGACATTGTGAATACACAAAGGAATTAATTTTTCGGGAAAATGATTAGGACCATAATTATTCGAACAATTGGTGACTACGATGGGCAATCCATACGTATCATGATATGCACGCACAAAATGGTCTGATGACGCTTTTGATGCAGAATAAGGGGAATGCGGATCGTAAGGAGTCGTTTCGGAAAACAGCCCCTCTTCTCCCAAAGTGCCATACACCTCATCCGTAGATACGTGGTGAAATCTTTTATCCGCATAATCATCCTTCCAGATTTCCTTTGCCGCATTCAACAAATTCACCGTTCCGACAACATTTGTCATCACAAATGCCGTAGGATTTGTAATAGATCTATCTACATGGGATTCTGCAGCTAGATGTATCACACCATCAGGCTTGTTTTCCTTAAACATATGAAGGATATGATCTGCATCAGTTATATCAGCCTTGATAAAGGTATAGTTCGATTCGTGCTCAATATCCCTTAAGTTCTCCAGATTACCAGCATATGTAAGCGCATCCAAATTAATAATATGATAATTCGGATAATTCTTCACAAACTCTCTAACAACATGAGAGCCTATAAAACCAGCACCTCCAGTGATCAATATTTTTTTCATATGTATAGGATAGATTATATTAATTATAGCACATTGTTTTCCCAATTTGCATTGGAACTAAATTTCAGCAATTGTAGATCAGTGGCTACCATCTCTCTTACCAAAGCTTGAAGATCGTATTGAGGAACCCATCCTAATTTGGTTTTCGCTTTGGTAGGGTCACCAATTAAAAGATCCACCTCTGTGGGCCTGTAATATCTTGGATCCACTTTAACAACAATTTTACCCTCTTCGAGTTGAAATTCCGGGTTATGGCACTTCACTACCCGCGCCACCTCATTTTCTTGTTCGCCTTCGAAAGCAAGATCGACACCAACCTCCTCAAAAGCATAGCGAACAAAGTCTCTAACCGAGGTGGTTGCTCCTGTAGCAATAACATAATCTTCAGGGGTGTCCTGCTGCAGGATACGCCACATTGCCTCCACATAATCCTTAGCATGTCCCCAATCGCGCAGCGCATTGAGGTTACCCAAGAATAGGCAATCTTGCTTCCCGAGCGCAATAGCCGCTGTAGCCATGGTAATTTTGCGCGTAACGAAGGTCTCTCCACGTCTTGGAGATTCGTGGTTAAAGAGAATACCATTACACGCATATATATTGTATGCTTCCCTGTAATTTTTGGTAATCCAGAAGCCGTAAATTTTTGCTACACCATATGGCGAGCGTGGATAAAAGGGTGAATTTTCATCATAAAAACCACGCTCATTTTTGTTTTCAGGCATTCCACCGTATAGCTCGGAAGTGGAAGCTTGATATATTCTTGTTTTTTTCTCTAAACCTAAAATACGTACTGCTTCCAATACGCGTAATGTACCTAAAGCATCTACATTACCTACATATTCAGGGGAGTCAAAAGAGACTTTCACGTGTGACATCGCACCAAGATTATAAATCTCGTCGGGTTGCACCTCCTGAATGATTCGAATTATATTTGTTGAGTCGGTCAAGTCACCATAATGCAATCGGAAGGTAACATTCTTTTCGTGCAGATCTTGGTATAGGTGATCTATACGCTGCGTATTAAAAGATGATGAGCGGCGCTTAACCCCATGGACCATATAGCCTTTCTCTAAAAGAAGTTCGGCTAAATAGGACCCGTCCTGACCTGTTACCCCCGTTATTAATGCCGTTTTCATGTATTATATTTTAATTTCTTTAATGTTTTGTCGATTGTCTAAGAACCATTGGTAGGTTCTTTGGATGCCCTCTTTTAGCTCAACCTGATGTTTCCATCCTAAGTTATGCATTTTAGAAACGTCCATGAGCTTGCGTGGAGTGCCATCAGGCTTGCCGGAGTCCCACTGAATTTGTCCCTTGTGACCAACGATTTGCTGTATCAACTCTGCTAGAGCTTTTATTGTTAGATCTTCTCCTGTCCCTACGTTGTATAGGTGCTCAGGGAGTTTATTTTCCAAAGCAAAAATAACGGAAGCAGCCATATCATCTACAAATAAGAATTCACGCAGGGGCGCTCCCGTTCCCCAAAGAGTAACTGTAGCATGGTTACTCAATTTAGCGTCATGGAATTTACGTATCATAGCTGGCAACACGTGAGAGGTGGCAAGATCGAAATTATCATGTGTACCATACAAATTAGTAGGCATCAGGCTTACATAATCTTTACCAAATTGCTGGCGAATAGCCTGGCAGGCTTTTATGCCCGCAATTTTTGCTAAAGCATAGGCTTCATTAGTTGGCTCCAGGCTGCCTGTCAGAAGATATTCTTCCTTAAGGGGCTGAGGTGCCAATTTTGGATAAATACAAGAAGACCCCAAAAACACGAACTTCTCCACATTGCCTGCGAGCGAGGATTCAATGAGGTTGTTTTGAATCTGTAGATTCTCCATCAAAAATTGATAGGGATAGGTACTATTAGCTAATATCCCCCCTACACGAGCAGCCGCATCTATAACCACATCTGGCTTCTCTGCTTTGAAAAAATCCGAAACGGCTTGTTGCTGGCGTAAGTCCAATTCTTTACTGGTAGCGCCAATTAAATTTTTATAGCCTTCTTGTTCTAATTGCCTCCATATAGCAGAGCCTACCATTCCACGGTGACCTGCTATATAGATTTTACTTTTTTTATCCATGTGCCAGAAAAGTTAAGAATTAATCCAATAATTTGGATTGATGCTTTTCCAACATGTTATAAATCTTTTTCACATCTTGTGATTTTTCCTTTTGAACAAGAAGGAAAGCATCTTTTGTATATACAAATATAGTATTCTTTAATCCAACAAATCCTGTGAAAATTTCTGTACCGATTACAATATTACCATTGTCATCTTTGGGGTACCCCTCGGATATTAAATAATCATATAGCGCCTCATAAGAACCGAGATCCGACCAAGAAAATTCTGTTGGCACCACACGTATTTTTTTTGAACGCTCCATTACAGCATAGTCGACCGATATAGATGGAATCTCCAGTGATAGACTCTCATCCAGCACGCCTTTATTACTTGCAAGCCATGCCTGCTCAGCTTTCTGAAAAACTAGAGGCTCAAAGTTTCTCAATTCTTCTAAAAAAACAGAGGCTTGAAAACAAAACATGCCCGAGTTCCACAAGAAATTTCCTCTTTCTAGAAAGTCTTCTGCAGTATCGAGGTTGGGTTTTTCTCTAAATGAGGTGACTTGATCATCATCATATTCAATATATCCGTAACCAGTTTCTGGACGAGTTGGCTTTATACCAAATGTGACAATAAATCCTTTTTTTGCTTTTTCTATTCCCTGACGCATGGCAGTGCCGTAATCTTCCTCCCCCACTATCATATGATCAGAGGGTGTAACGATTAGCACATCGTCCGGATTAACGGATAGGGCAGCAAAAGCTATTGCCGCTGCAGTGTTCCGGGGGGTCGCTTCAACAATATTAGTATAAGATAGCCCGCACTTCACCATTGCTTTATGACTGAGGTGTGTGTTATCTCTATTACCAACAATGATGACATTATCGGTTATAAATCTATTACGCTCTATAGTCATCTCAAATAAAGATTTTCCGGCGAATAAATCTAAATATTGTTTTGGGGATTGCCTGCGCGATAGAGGCCATAATCTACTCCCCACACCTCCTGTTAATATAACATGTACTACTCTCATTATATACTTCGATTTATATCCACTATTTAAACAGCTGACAAAGATATTGTTCACTGCGGATGACTATTTCTGCAATTTTAACAAAATTATCCTTTATTTAGTCGCTACCAAATAAATCGCGTGTGTATAATTTATGTTGTACATCATCAAGTTCAGGTGCAGTTCGATTAGATATTATCAAGTCGCACTCCTGCTTAAAGGTTTCTAAATCATGTGAAACTCTCGACCCATAAAATAACTCATCTTGCAACACAGGCTCGTATACTACCACTTCTATACCTTTTGCCTTAATCCTTTTCATAATCCCTTGCATTGCTGAAGCCCTAAAATTATCAGACCCTGATTTCATAATAAGACGATAAACGCCTACTTTTTTTGGATTTTTGGATAGAATAGATTCGGCAATAAAGTCTTTACGCGTACGATTTGCATCTACGATAGCTTTGATAAGGTTGTTAGGAACAGAATCGTAATTGGCTAATAATTGCTTAGTATCCTTGGGCAAGCAGTAGCCACCGTAGCCAAAGGAAGGATTGTTATAATGATTACCTATACGGGGGTCTAGACCGACCCCTTCAATAATCTGTCTACTATTCAAATTATATATTTGCGCGTAACTATCCAGCTCATTAAAATAAGCAACACGCATCGCTAAGTACGTGTTAGAAAACAATTTTATGGCCTCTGCTTCTGTAGGATTTGTAAATAATATGGGAACATCTTTCTTTACTGCCCCCTGCTGTAATAAACTAGCAAAAACTTCAGCACGCTCGCTTTTTTCTCCTATAATAATTCTCGATGGATATAAATTATCGTAAAGCGCTTTTCCTTCACGTAAGAATTCGGGAGAAAATATAATATTATCAAATCCCAATTTTTCCTTTATAGATTCCACAAATCCTACGGGCACAGTAGATTTAATAATAATTACTGCCTGAGGGTTATAAACTTTTACTTCCTCAATCACAGATTCTACACTACTTGTGTTAAAATAATTTGTTTTAGGGTCATAATCTGTTGGTGTAGCAACGATGACATACTCGGCTCCCGAATAAGCTAAATGCTTATCTAGAGTCGCCTTAAAATTTAGTTCTTTGCGGGATAAATATTCAATAATTTCCGGATCCTCAATCGGGGAAACTTTTTCATTAAGCATTTTTACTTTTTCAGGAACAATATCTAATGCGACAACTTCATTGTGCTGGGACAAAAGTATGGCATTTGACAAGCCTACATAACCAGTTCCTACAACGGCTATTTTCATATGGATTAATTATTTATATAAGTGCGCTACTAGAGACAATTGCATTAAAAATCTTAGGCGCTCTCAAAGAGTTAATGTTATTTCAAATTTAATAGGAAAAAAGAATATTCACAGCAGTTACTATGCATATGAATTTAAGTTCAGGTATTATGTCATGGTGGATAATGGTTTAATAATTTGGTACTGCAATATAATTAGATTTTTGAAAAATTCTGTTTTTACTATCAATTATATTAAAATATACCATTTATATTCATACATTTGCGTTTCATACGTATGAGAAAAATAGATTTGGTAAATGAAAAGGCCGTCTCAAAATAGAGATGGCCTTTTTAATGTATGATGAAAATGTACTTACTGAGACCTAAATTAGCAGTTCTATAAAATAACTACGGCATATAAACAATCTCCATATCGGCTTTCTTTTTAGTATTTATTACAATTTAACTGGTGAAATTTAGATATCACTAACTTAAAAAATTGTTTTCGTTTCTTTTGCGAAAACAACGATTTTAAGAGCTAATGTAACCTCTGATACGCAAATGCTTTTTTATAGCGGCCTAATTAATAATGTATTTTTTTGGAATGACCCCTAGATATGGCTTGCTTTACAGTATGGAGGAACAATTTTATTGGTACATGGAAAAGCAAGAGGCCAATGTAGCATTAATTAGTGGATAAATAAGTTTCCCCTCCTGCATTGCTCAATATTGCGGCATTGTGCTTTTTCTCACATATGCACTCCTATGAAAATTTACATTGTTACTATTTTTCTTATAAAATAAAATGCCCCGAAAAAATATTTTTTATGGGACATTTTATTTTGAATAGCGTATTTTTTTCTGTGATATTTTTAAGATAGAATCGTTATTGCTTTTCCTTATCAAATATCATAATCCTATAAAGTAACTTATAAAGTTAATATCTAAAACAGATAAAATACATCACTAGGTAAGTAGATACTGAAATTTATTTAGCCTTAAAAGGGATTTACCTCAAACGCACTTTCACAAAAAAAGCAATTATTAGTCTTTATCCACTTTCTCGGCTTCTTTCTGAGCCACTATTTTTCTGAGCCCTGAACTAGAGAATCTATGATCTCTGCTGTTGAAGTATAATTCAATACCTTTATCCTCACAATATTTACGACCAGTAAAATCCCTATCTTTATATTCATCGCCCACAATTCTTACATCAAGTTTAAAAGACCTTAAGATATCCTCTAAATCCTGCTCGGTAGAATAGGGAACAATTTCATCTACATATTGACATCCTCTTAACTGAATATAACGTTCAACTACGGTTTGCGTAGGTGCGTTTTTATCGGGACGGTCTAAGGTAGGATCCATTTGAAGTCCGCAAATAAGATAATCGCATTGGCGTTTGGCTTCTGCCAGCATCATAATATGTCCTGCATGCAGTAAGTCAAAAGTTGAAAAAGTTATTCCTACTCTTGGCCCTGGATTATAATCTTTTTTCATTGATTTATTCTCTATTTTAACTTCCATAATTGAATTTATCTCTTTAAACATTATTAAGGGTGCAATTGTTGAAAAACCGTCAGCATTTCTTTTGCGCGATTTCTTTTAAGGTAAAGCTCGGCACATGCTCTTGCGTCCGAAAGCGCATCATGCGGCTTTATTTCAACATCCATAATTTTACAAACTATACTAAGCTTGGTCTTTTCAAACCCTAATTTTTTATAAATTTTGCTTGTACAATCCCAAGTTTGCTTTAATTCCAACTCATCGTATTCCAGCCCATAGTATTGCATTGTTTGGCGCAAAACTTTACGATCCAGCTCTTCATTATGTGCTACCATATTTTGCCCATATATTAATGGCAAAATAGCAGGGAACAATTCCTCAAAAGTAGGCGAATGTTGGGTGTCTTTAGGTCTTATGCCATGTACACGCGTGGTTTGCCACATGTATTTATTTGCCGGTGGCTGGACCAAACTATAAAATTCATTTGCTATCACACCATCCACTACACTCACTAAACCCACGGCACATACGCTCGTATATTCCGAGGTAGCCAATTCAAAATCAATGGAAGTAAAAGTATGCATTAATCAAATTTAAAAGTAATAAATAAAATCATAATCTTATTAAAGCGGTATGATAATAATAATAGTAGTACTATACTGGCTTAATAGCCATACTTATCTTTCCATTTTTCTTTCAATGAAGCTCGGAGCCGCTCTTCGCTAGAATTACTCCCTGGCTTATATAAGGGTACCCCTTCAATACCAGATGGCATAAACTCTTGTTCTACAAAATTGGTAGAATATGCATGGGCATATTTATATTCTGTGCCGTAATCCAGCTCTTTCATTAGCTTGGTAGGTGCGTTACGCAAATGCAGGGGTACCGACAAATCTCCCGTTTGGCGCACTAGAGCCTGCGCTTTATTTATAGCCTCATAGGAAGCATTGCTCTTAGCAGAAGAAGCAAGGTAAGTGACCGTCTGCGCCAAAATAATCCTCGATTCTGGCCATCCAATGACATTTACAGCCTGAAAACAGTTATTTGCAAGCAAAAGCGCATTGGGATTAGCATTGCCAATATCCTCTGAGGCCAAAATAAGTAGTCGCCTGGCAATAAAAGAAGGATCTTCTCCCCCTTCAATCATTCGCGCAAGCCAGTATACGGCTGCATTGGGATCCGATCCACGTATAGACTTTATGAATGCCGATATGATGTCATAGTGCTGTTCACCTGTCTTATCATAACGCGCCATATTTTGCTGAACTTGTTTAAGCACGAAGTCATTGGTAATAGCAATATTGTACGCAGCGGCGGCGTCAACCACTAATTCTAATACATTCAACAACTTACGTGCATCACCCCCCGAAATCCGCAATAGCGCGTCATACTCTTGAATATTTATATTATCCTTCTGCAAAAACGCATCCTCCTTAATAGCTTTACTTACCAAATGGATCAAGTCTTCTTTATCCAAGGATTCCAGTACATAAACTTGACAGCGGCTTAATAATGCGGATATAACCTCAAAGGAGGGGTTTTCCGTGGTAGCACCTATTAATGTCACCAAACCACGTTCTACCGCTCCGAGCAACGAGTCTTGCTGACTTTTGGAGAAACGGTGGATCTCATCAATAAAAAGTATAGGCTGCTCACCATTGAAGTTCATTAATTGCTCGGCCTTATCAATAACCTCCCGCACATCCTTGACACCCGATTTAATAGCGCTTAAGCTAAAAAATGGACGATCCAGCTCTTTAGCAATCAAGTATGCAAGACTTGTCTTTCCCACACCAGGAGGCCCCCATAATATCATGGAAGGAATATTTTTGCGCTTGATGGCATTATACAAAACCGCATTTTCACCTAATAAATGTTTCTGACCCACATAGTCCTGTATACTACGCGGTCGTAATCGCTCGGCTAATGGAACTCGGGTTGTCATATTTATCTTTCAATTAATTTTAACACAAAGTTACATAAAATCATTTGGCTTGAAAGTTGTCCACATTTACTACATTTGGTTAAATTTGTTTTTAAAAATGTCAATAAAATTCATACTATTCTATATACTTACATTGCTAAGCCTTTCCGTCCAAGCACAAGTACAGAAAGAAAATACACTCGATCCTTATGGTTACGTGACAAAATATGACACGCTCTTTAATGGTATAGGCCCCAAAGTATATATTCTGCCGTTTCCCCGTACATTAGCCGAAGAAATGACAGATACTTACAAGGAGATAGCGCACTTTCAAGACTCCATAGACCAAGGCTTACAATATTTCCGATTGTTCTCAACGTTCAAAAAAACATCCAATTACACACATATAGCTGATATGGTGGAGAAAAATCGTACTGCACAAGAATATATTCCACTTTTGCAGCAGCATAGCAGCCAAAACATATTGAGCTACGCTTTATACAATGAACAAGCAGCCCAATATGTGGTTGAGCAAAATTACCAGGCAGCTGCTGAAGCGCTTCATGCTGCATTATCTCGGGCCCAGACGCAAAAGCAGGCAGAAGATGTTGCTATAATACAGTCCAATTTGGCGTCCCTTTATTTATTACAAGGACGTTACCATGAGGCCGCTGATCTGGAGAAAAACTACCTAAAATATGCTGAAGGGAAAAAAGACCTCGCTGCACAAGCTGCTTCTCATACACGTATTGCGCTTATTCAAGCCTATGACAAGGATTTTAGGGCTGCCGAAAATACAATTATACGCAAAGCATTGCCTTTGTTTAATAAGTCAAAATATTACAGTGGAAAGATTGATGGCTGGATAATTTTAGCAGAAATATATAGAAATCAAAATAAACATACTGAAGCACAATGGTTTCTCATACAAGCCAAAGATTTAGCCAACGAAAAGAATTATGCCGAGAAGCTGCCTATGATCGAATATATGTTAGGTTCCTCTAAGATGATTCAATCCAATTACAGGGTGGCAAAACAAGAGCTAGAAAAAGCTTGGGATCTGGCAGAATCAAGTCCAAATAAGTATTTACAATTGGCAATCGCTGAACAATTAGGTCGGGCGCATGTTAACCTTAATAATTTTGTGGAGGCAGAAAACTACCTGCAAAAATATTGGAATTTAAGGAAGGACTTATTTTAGTAATATTGTTACATCCTTTATCCTCTACTTTTTGCTTATTTGAAGTCAAAGATTATTAGGATGAATTAATTTTAACTAATTTTATCGAGAAGTATAAACCCCATAGGGAATCCTTTTAACAATGATAATACACAACACAATACATATGTTCAAAAATATTTTAGTCTGTTTAGCATTTATTTCTGTTGTCGCATGTGGCGCAAAACCTAGAGTCCTTCTCCAGGAGGGCGAACTTAACCTCAAGCCTACACTTCAGCATGAAATTATTGCTAAAGAAGTGGTGGGCATTCTTGAAAATTATAGTTACAAAAAGGTATCGGCCAATGACTCCATTTCTAACATTGTCTTTGATAACCTAATCAAAACGCTTGATGAAGGAAAAAATTACTTCTTGCAGTCGGATATCGATGAGTTTCAAAAATTCCGCAATAACATCAGCCAGGATATGCGTAATGGCGATCTGTCGAGTGCCTTTTATGTTTTCAACAGGTATAACCAGCGTGCTTTACAATCTTTAGAGTATGCTTTAACTCAGGTCGATGTTGCTCACGAATTCAATAATGAGGAAACTTATGTTAACTACCGGGACAAATTAGCTTGGTTTTCATCCGAAGAAGAGCTTAACGATCAGTGGCGCAAACGCGTAAAATTCGATCTATTAAATTTAAAATTAACTTCTCCTGCTGGAAAAGATGAATCGGAGAAACATAAAGAAACTATAAAAAAGCGTTATAATAATTTAATTTCCCAAGCTAAGCAAACAAACTCAAATGATGCATTTCAATTGATTATGGCTGCTTTTACCAACGCTATTGATCCACATACCACTTATTACAACCCCTCCTTTGCGCAACGTTTCAATGAGGATATGTCTAATACCTTAGAAGGCATTGGAGCAAGACTGCAAATGGAAAATGAGATGGTCACCATAAAGGAAATCATTGCTGGAGGTCCAGCATTTAAAGATAAGACATTAAAGATTGACGATCGCATTATCGGAGTTGCGCAAGGCAATGGAGAGTTTGAGGACATTGTCGGCTGGCGCCTAGATGCTGCTGTAGCAAAAATTAAAGGCCCCAAAGGTACGGTGGTACGTCTAAAAGTACTGCCAGCTGGACAAGACTTGTCGGTACAGCCGACAATTATTAAGCTCACTCGCGAAAAAATTGTTATTGAAGAGGAATCTGCACAAAAAACAATCAAAACAGTGAAAGGTGAAGATGGAAAATCCTATAAAATTGGAGTGATTACCTTACCTAAGTTTTATATCGATTTTGAAGCTTATCGCAAACGTGATCCAAATTACAAAAGTACGACGCGCGATGTTAAACTTATTCTAGATACGCTCAAACAAGAAAAGGTAGATGCTGTTGTATTAGACCTTAGAAATAATGGTGGTGGCTCTCTACAAGAAGCAATCGAGCTCACCGGACTGTTCATCGAAAAAGGTCCAGTAGTACAAGTCAAAGATACACGTAACCAGATTGAAGTTCACCGTGATGAAGACAGCAGTGTAGCATGGACAGGACCATTTGGTGTGATTATAAATCGTTATTCTGCATCGGCTTCCGAGATATTTGCTGGAGCTATCCAAGATTACGGTCGCGGTATCATTTTAGGTTCATCAAGCTATGGTAAAGGCACGGTACAATCAGCGGTAGACATGTCTAGATTTATCAGCCCTACTAATAAGTTACGATTAAGAGCTTCCGGAGAGGAGGATCCCACTACCCCTAACGGTGCACCGCAGTTTGGCCAGATCAATGTTACTGTTGCCAAATTCTACAGAATAAACGGCAGCAGCACCCAGCATAAAGGTGTAGATCCGGACATTATTTTTCCGACACAATTTTCTGCGGAGAAATATGGGGAATCCTCCGAGCCCGCAGCGCTACCTTGGGATCAGATCAAATCTACATCCTATGCGCAGATTAATGATCTCTCAGCAATTAAAAAACAATTGGGCAGCAAGCACGAAGCGAGGATGAAAACCTCCGAAGAATACAAATTCTTAAAAGAGGACATCGAGGAATTCAATAAGGCCATGAATACGACTTCCAAAATCAGTTTAAATGAGGAGGCTCTTAAAAAAGAAAGGGATACCAATAAACTGAAAAATAGAAACCGTCTGAATAAAATACTGGAATTACATAACATGCCGATATGGAAGGAAGGTGAGCCACAACCCAAAGTAGAGTTTGACTTTATCCTTGAAGAAAGTTTAAATGTAATGCTAGATTTCATCAATCTTAAGAAATAACAATGCTCAACATAGGAATCCCTCAAATTTGAGGGATTTTTTTTATGTTTTATTGGAGGAGTAAATATTCTATTTAAAATAATTTGCTGTATATTCTTTATTTATATAATTAATCATATTAATCAGATGATCCTTCACGGCTGCAGCTGTTGTAACTTCAACAGCACGCGACTTTTTCCATAAACTATCCTTAGAAATTAAAGGTGAAGTTCTTGTTTTAAAAGAATGGGCAAAAAACTCAAATAATTTCCCTTTGTTTTCACTGGGAAGAATGTTCTCTACCATAAATAGCCGAATAATGAACGCAAATTCATTAACCGGAATTTCCAAGGTAATTTTTGATGTATCCTTTATAGCAGATAAATTTTTGACCTGATCAATCTTGTTAGTCAACTTTTTCTCCAAGAAATCCCTCTTTTTATTTAAATAATTCTTTAAATGATAAATTAGTGTATTTCGAGTCTTTACTTGAGTCAATCTCTGCTCTATTTGCATTTTTAGGATCTCCTCCTGTAAAGTTATAAGATGATCAATCCTTTTGTACAGATTTGGCTCATCGATTAAAATATTATCAACCAGATTTATACAGAAGTCATATAGCTCAGAGGAATTGAAATTCCTTTTTATAAGATACATTAAGAGCTCCTGCCGTTGGCTCATGTTAATAGAATTTAAATGATTTAGGGTCAATCTTAAATTATTAACCTGGGAATAGGTAATACCTCTAAGCCGGATGATTTTATTTATCCCACTATTAATAACTGTAATAAATTCTGTGGAATAATTTGCTAATGCGAGCTTTATATTTAAATCACTCAGGCCCTTTCTTAAAACAATCCTCAATTTTGAATAGGAATAATTGCTATAAGGCAAATCACCTATTAGATCAAAATGATTTACTTCCACCAAATTTAAAAAATCATCTAAAGCATTTAACACCATCAAATAATTCTTCCGCAAATTGGGAATTCTAAATCGCTGGGTTTTTAAAAACTGACTGTACAGCCGCTCACTTAACTTAATGATCTCTCCAATATTAAATTTACTGAAATTGATAGCTTGCTTATCTATAAGTAAGCCTTTTTTTAAATTATTAATATAATCCTCCAGTTCAGTGATAACATGGATTTGATTCTCAGGCATAATATCAGTTGTAACTTGATGGCTAAAATGATTCTCAATTTGGGCTAATAAGTCCTGAAATTTATCCGTGCTAAGAATCGAATTTGGTTTATTCATGATAGGTTAGCTTTATTGTTAAAAAAGTGAGTACAATGTAGTTATACTATGCAAGGTATTAAATCAGTACCGCTGCAAGAGACTTTTTATATTATTGACATACGCCCTTCCAATAGGGATATGGTCTCTTTTTCCTTTTAGCTTTATATATTTGCGAGAGAACTCCTCCACATAATATATGTTTATTAAAAAGCCTTTGTGTACGCGAATGAAATTTGATTGAGGAAGTTTTTCTAACAATAACTCCATGGAGATTAATCCATGATTTATCGTATTATCATTCATGTGAAAAAATATGTTTTTATCGTTTACTTCACAAAAAACTACATCTTTAAGTTCTATTTTTTTGAGGTTACCATTATTTTTGGTCGTTTTTACAGCAATCCAGCTATAATACTTTCGCTGCTCTTGATTTTTTTTATCGCACTGGTCTTTTGCTTTCTTTAGAGCTGCAATAAAGTTCTCCCTATTTCCAGGTTTTTCAATATAGCCTGAATCATAAGGTGATATCTGGAATATATATTCATTATAACTTGTACAGACAATGACAACAGGTTTTTCCTTTAAAGCATTAAAAAACTGAATACCATTTAATTTAGGCATCTTCATATCAATAATCAACACATCCACAGGCTCTGCCTCTATACGTTTTAAAGCTACTAGCGCATCACTCTCCTTCCAGATAACTTTAAACTCGGGGAAGTCTTTTAGAAAAAATTCAAAGAATTCAATTTCCTCAAGCCTATCATCAACAAAGGCAATAGTATAATAGTTAGATGTCATAATTCCTTAAGGTAATTTTAAATATGAATACGTTGTTATTCTCTTTATAAGCTATTTTATATTTATTTCCATACCGAGAGATCCTCTGGGATAAACTCGATATGCCTGACCTTTCGCCTTGATGTTGTGCTCTATCTTGCTTACAAAAAGTGTTTTCAATAATAATTTCTAGGTCTGATTTTACTTTGTGAACTTTGATCACAATAGGCACTTCGCTTTCCCAGTCAGCATATTTATTGGCATTTTCTAATGCAGATAATATAAGTAGAGAAATGATTTGATAGCGCTCAGAAATTTCATCATTAATCGTGAGCATCACCTTATCCTCTCCGTAATACCATCTCATGAGATCAATAAAGTGTTCTACCTGAATCCATTCCTTTTTTAGAGAGATGAATTCCGCTTTCACGCCCTCTCGTCTTAGCACATAACTGACTATTTCACAAAGTTTTACCAGCATGTCAGGAGAATCTTTACCTTGGCCCATAATAGCCCTGCATAAAGCTGTAGTAAATAAACTGTTAAAAAAATGCGGATTACTTTTACTAAAGGTATTCCGATACCAGAGCTCTTTAATTATCATATGGCTCTTAATAGCATCCCTTCTAGATGCTACAACTGACGATAAGAAAAAGATTGTTAAAAAACTTGTGGTAACATTCTTTATAAAAACTGTATTGCTTAGCTCTACTCTATATGCGTATAATTTAATATCAAAATTTGGGAGAATATCATATACCAATTTATGAATGATAAAAAACGAGCTAAAAAATATTAAACATAATAGTAAAATACAGATTACCCTCAAATTTGAGGAACCCTTCCATATTTTATACGCTATCCCTTCAAGGATAAAAAAATAGAATAGCATGATGATCGAGACCACCAGCGAGTTAATTATTGAGAAGTTTGCCCTATATAAAATAGCATTTCCTATAAATATTATTAAAATTACTATGAATGTTATAAGTAAATAGGGTAATAATTTAGATTTAGACAGCATAATTAGTAATTGGCTATCTTAATCTAAGATTTATTTTTTACTTTTTAAATAATTTATTCGAAAAACCTATAATTAAGAATATCAAAGTATAGTATTTTATTACCTATATTAATCTTTTTCATATCAGCTTTAGGTGCTATTTTCTTACGCGAACTGGGATTTATTTGTATAGTATGATAACGATGCAAGTAGCTCCAACACTCCCATAGATAAAGTTTATCTTTTATTGTCTGCTTAAGAATATAAAACAGATCATTCATGCATCTGATAGCATATCCGTCTTTATTTTCTTGTGGTCTGGGTCGTATAATTGATTGAAGTCTAAGAACTGTATTGTGTCCATTGTTTCTTTGGACAATAGGATATATGTTTAAGGATAGGATGAACGAAATTAAAGCAATACCCTTCCTTACATATAGTTTTTTTCTAAAGAAGTTTACCGGCAGTAAATCCTTTGATTTTGAGTCTGCCCCAACAAAACCATCGGCAAAAATGATAACACACCTCTGTTCGAAAATTGAATTGCGGACTTTCAATAGTACATAAGGATCCTGAGCGTCTAAAAATTTCGGTTGAAAATTGAGCTTATTCTTCTCAATTAATGCTTTAAAGTAAGCTTGGTATTTTTGCGTGAGACTTTTTGTTATTACTATATCAAACTTTACTCCTACTGCGGCCAAATAATTAATGCTTTGCAAATGACTTCCAAGATGGTATAATGCAATAATACCTACAGGTGATTTCTTTAATCTGTCAATTTCCGGAAAGCTTATATTTTTATAACTGGTACTGCTGTGATATGATTTCCAGCGTCTAAATATTTCCTCGTGACAGCTTTGAGAAATATGAGGTAGAAAATAGTGCAGATTGGCACTGAAAAATGCACTTTTTAAATTATCAATCATAATCAATTAGTATTTAACTTCCCTGCCTAATGAAATAGGCAAGGAAGTAGGTTAATTAATGCCTATAAATGGGATATAGGACACTTCTCAATTGGTTCTCGCTCTTCATTACCATTCAGGGTATTTACAATCTGAGGAAGGAAAACCTCATTTAAGGGTCTTGCCTTAGAGGCTTTAGAATTTAAGTTTTGGTTCATTGTTGTTAGCAATTATGTTAGTACGTTCAAACTATCCTGAGTTGAACATCTCAGACTTCGTCGACGAAGATTGTTAGATCCAACAGTTCTAAATTCAAAATCTTTAATCTATAAAAACGAATAAATTCGCAAACAACCAAAATCAGCACCTGAACGACACGTTTTGGGTGTGCTTTGTCGTTCACGCTTTTTTTTATCACGAAAAGTGTCGTTTGGGTCCAAAAAGTGGTCGTTTACGCTTTTTTTCTTTTATTAAAAAAACTCTTATCAATTTGATATGAAAAAGAGTATGGATAGATTTTTAAATTATTTGAACACCATTTTCAACTTGTCCGATGCCGCTAAAGATTATTTAAGTATCCACGGTAAAATAAAAGTATTCCCGGCGGGATCTTATTATAAGTTTGATGATGAAAAAATTGAAAAATGGTGCTTTATGTTGGAAGGGCTAGCTGCCAGAATAGGCTTTGAAAACGATAATGAAGTTATAGAACGGATATATTGTAAAGATTTCTATTTCTCTGGCACAAAGCATGTTTTTTCAAAAACTAGCGAGCGGATTTCAATTAAATTTTTACGTAAATCGGAAATTTATGAGATACAGAATCACCATTTAAGAATAGCTTTCCAGCAATATCAAGAGCTACAAGAGTGTTACCTTGTGTTAAAGGAATACGAAATACAATACATAAAAGATCTTTTAAGTATTTTGAAATCCCCTTCGAAAAAGAGATTGTATGAACTACACAGAAGACAACCTTTCTTATTATCGATCCTTACAGTAAAAGAAAAAATATCCTATTTAAATTTTAAAAATATCAAAGAATACTATTCTTCACTCGGATTCTTAATATATTCCACATAAAGTATTTATAAGCACACCACCGCTATAACTTGACGAAATAAATCAATCTTAATTGTTGCAGGTCGAGCAGTGACACTTTCCGATATTATTCAAGTTTTAACCTAACTGCTGGCTGCAAATCCTACATCCAGGATACAACACTTTATAAAATAATACTTTTTTCTAATTAAAGAATAGGGTGCAGGTAGAATATTTACGCGCTGCACTCCATCTAACTTTGATCTATAAGTTTTTTATATATCAAATTATTCTGAGATGAAAAGAAAAATATATCACATATGCATTTTGTTACTGCTATTATTATGGGTCCCTGTGGTAATAGATAAAGTTTTATATTTTAACACTTTTCGGATCGACATTTTAAAACAGCCCTTTGATGACTAGACTGCACCCCAAAATTTAGACAAATTTAGTTTAAAGTTTTATAATAATGAGTTCGGTATTCCACCGGGCTCATTTTGTTTAAATTAGATTTTATTCTTTCGTTATTATAATAACCAATATACTCCTTTATTTCTCTTTTTAAATGGTCGATGTTATTAAATTTTTTAAGATAAAACAGCTCTGATTTTAAAGTGCCGAAAAAGTTTTCGATTACCGCATTATCCCAACAATTGCCTTTACGAGACATACTTTGTGTAATGCCTTGTTGCTTTAATATTTGCTGATATTGCTTCATCTGATATTGCCAGCCTTGATCGGAATGAAAAACTAAGTCTTTGCCATTTTTTAGCTTTAGAAATGCATTCCGAAGCATGCCTATTATTTGTTTAAAATCTGGTCGCTCACTTAATTGATAACTGATAATTTCTTGGTTGAACAAGTCCATTACAGGTGACAAATAAAGCTTCTTATCTTTCACTTTAAACTCCGTTACATCTGTTACCCACTTTTGCTCTGGAGCATCAGCCTTAAACTCCCGTTGTAAAATGTTAGGAGCAATTCTGCCTTGCTCACCTTTATAAGATTTATATTTCTTTGCTCTTATAAGGCTTTTTATGCCTAACATTTTCATGAGCTTAAGCACCAATTTATGGTTGATTACATGCCCTGTCTTACGCAATTCATCCGTGATGCGCCTATAGCCATATCTTCCCTTATGTTTGTTATAAATACTTTTAATCAGGGTTTTGAGCGCATCATACTTGTCTTTTTTATCTTTTTTTTCATGATAATAATAGGTACTTCTCGCTACGTTGCCATACTTAATGAGTAATGTCACATCAAACTCTTGCCTTAATTCTTGGATGGCTTGGATTTTTGCTGGCGTTCTTGTTCCTCCAGCGCTTGAATTAAGGCATTGTACTTTTTTAAGAATGCCACCTCACAACGTAACTCTTCATTCTCTCTTAATAGCTCCTCTTCACGAGTCAATGGTTTATTCGATTTTCGAGGTTTACGTTTATTAGTACTCATATTTTTGACAGGACGGCCTTTTCGTTTTGGGGTTAATCCGTCCAATCCAAATGTAGCATATTTTTTCTGCCACTGGATAATAATACTCGCATTGGGTATATGAAACTTGAATTTAGCTTGGCTTGAGCTTAGTTTTTCTTGCTCAATTGCGCGAATAACTTTTAACTTAAATTCGACCGTATATCTTTTATTCTTAGTTGAAATTAATCCTTGCAATCCTAGTAGACGATAGTTCTGAATCCATCGTGTGACTAACCTTCTATTCAATCCATATTTTTCCGATATGGAAGAAATAGAATGATACTTTTCAATATTTAATTTTACACAATTGAGCTTAAATGCTACATCGTATTTGACTCTTCGTTCCATAAAAATACCCCCAGAAAGTGTCTAACTTTTTGGGGGCAGTGCAGACAGCATAGCTCCTGTAGTTTATTATAGTTTACCATTTTTAGAGGGTGCCGCAGTATTGTTACTTATTATTCCCAAATATCAAAAGGTGGGATTTATACTTTCCAGTATTTTACTTCTAAGTTTTACCGTATATGTCGCAATTGCAGCGCTGGGCATCTGGGATAAAATTCCGTGTGGATGTGGAGCACTAATAGCGGGAATGAGCTGGCATCAGCACTTCTTTTTCAATTTATTTTTTTTATTCACCAGCTTTTTAGGGCTTTATCTAAATAAAAACCAAAATTATTTTAACAAGTAAAAACCTTGAATCAGCGTCTAAATCTTAGGGGTATTAGACTAAGGGCAAGCCAGCCAAACGGCTCTTCCGGACTTCTTGAAATATGCTTCTTGGCACCTGACGATATTGGAAGTATATAGAAGTAATTTAAAAGAGGAAATTTAAGAATCCTCTATAAACCTAACATCGGGTGAGTGAACAATTCACCTTAAAAAAAATTAAAAACATGAAAAACATGAAAAATTATGCATTTGCCTTGGTAGCCATGGTGATTGCACTCGGAAGTTTTACCCTAATGTCCTTTAAAAAATCGGAAGTTCAAACTTCTTATTTTTATGAGTACACTTCCAGTTCAACCTCTCAACTGGATATAGAAAACATTAATAATTACCAACGATCCGAACAAAGTTGCGAACCCGGAGACCATGTGTGCGGAGTAAATCTTCCTAGTAATACTGGGCTGGGAAATCCGCCAAACACTGCTGAATTTGATGCCGTAAAAAGTCAATTATGGGCGTCTGAACAATCAGGCGAAGCCCAAACGGATCAAATCCAAATGAAGGATTAAAGTACAAATATTCCCTTCGGTAGACGAAGGGAATATTCATTAAGGGTTTTGTGTTAACCCACTAAACTCCACGGATTCTTTTATAATTTTAAATACATACCTGTCTCCTCCAGGCAGTAGCTCATAAATATCCGATCCAAGTTTTCTTTTAAGTGTTTCTTTATACTTCTCGTCTTGATTAAGTCGTCTAAGATCAGTCCATCGTAATCCACGAGCTATAAGTTCCTTCCTACGTTCTAAAAGTATAATATGCAATAACTTTACAGGATCAGTTTCAGCAACTTCCACAAAAGTGTCTTTTTTTATTCTTTTACTTAATAGTAAATTCAAATATTTTAATGCTAAGTCAGTTTTCCCCATACGTGCACTACATTCTGCTTTGATAAGGTAGATTTCGTCAGTAGCTATTCCCACAAACTGGATTGCAGAGCTGGATCCAGAATAATGGCCTTTAAAACCTCTCGTTTTATCAGCATTTAGTGTAAAAAAGGCAGGTACTCTAAGGTCATTTTCACTATAAGATTTTAACAAAAATGTATCAACATGACCTCGATTCCTATGCAATAAGGAGGCAACAGAGGCCTGTACATCTAAAATTACTTCCGCATTTCTTGCCTGAAAAGGAACGTTCTGGGAAGTATTAATCTCATTATAATCTATTAAAGTAGAATATATCTGCAAGCAGGAGTCAGCATATAATTCCGCCTTAGTATAATCGTTCATTGCTAGATAGATTCTTGAAAGAAATCCATATGACCCAGCCCTATTTGGCTGATACTTTACAGTAATATCCGTATCTAAATGTGGAAGTGCTTGTTGAATCTCACTAATAATAAATTCATAAGTTTCCATAACAGTGGAGCGCTGGGGGATTAAATTTATGTCCGCAGTAATTTTTAAAGGAATTCCTAAATCAGTTTCCGCAGACTCCTTTGAATAAGGTTTACAAAACAAAGTAGCAAGTGAATAGTGATATAAGGCCCTCCAAAAACGTGCTTGTGCATAATAATTCTTTTTTATAGATTCTTCACCACCCTCCACTTTTTCTACAGTTTCCATAATTATATTAGAAATAAATATGGCTCTATAGGGAGATGTCCAAAATGGACCAACCTCATCATTCTCCTGCCATAAATATGTTTTACGCTCTCTTTCACTAGCTGAATTCAGATTCTGAATATTTACGTAGAAATTATCAGATGCTAATTCCGCAGCATTCGGATGGGCGGCATTTAATCTTGCATAGTCTTTCAACAAGAGCTGAACATCCTCTAATGTGGAAGGTGTAGCTATTTTAGCTGAAGGCTTTTCGTTTAAATATTTTTCACATGAAACACACAGCATGCAAAAAAGTAATATTAATATATTAAATGTTAATTTCATTATTGTAGATTTAATTGTATACCAACAGAATAAGTTACAGGTCTTCTATAACCCTTAATGTTTTCTGGATCAATTTTCCATTTATTTGCATTCCATACAAATACATTCATGTTGTCTATGTAAGTGTAACAAACTATACTTTTTAGTGATTTTGTATTTTGAGGAATCCATTGATATTGTAAACGTATTTCATTTAGCCGAATATAATCGGCCTTCTGCACGTTAATTTCAGAATACGCATAGAAGTTATCTCTTCTGCTATCCGAAGGAAAGATTTGAGCTGGCACATCCGTATACTTCTCATCTCCTTCTTTCCTCCATCTATTTTCATATTCCTGATTACCATTAGAATCTCCATATTGAAATAATGAAGTGTAATTAAGGGTTGGTTTGCGAAAATAATGACCAAACTTATAGTTAATTCCAACTGTTAAATTCCATTTTTTCCAACCGATATTGTTTCTTAGTGCGCCAAAATATGGAGAAATAGCCGGACCATGAATGACTTGGTCTTCAATGCTATTTGATTGCATCTGATAATAGTCTTCACTAATTTCATTATTTAGATATCCTCTAGGATTTCCATTTAATGGATTCAATCCTGCCCACCGGTAACTTACTAGTAAATAAGGGTGATAATTTTCTAGAGGGAACAAACTTGTACCCGATGAAGCAATACCCGTTACTGATGGGGGGTTAAGATTCTTGGTGACTTTATAGTCAGAATAGCTAAATAATAGATGTGAATTCCATTTTATAACCTTTTGGAGTATATTAACGGATAAATTGACATCAGTTCCATAGCCTTTCATAGAAGCAGAATTTTTTGGCTGTATCGTCATTCCCACTATTGGATCTAGCCTGGTTGAATTAAATATGTCTGTAGATTCTTTTCTGTAATACTCAATACTACCTGTTATGCGACTATTCTTAAACAAATCGAAATCTACCCCAAAATTTATAGTCTTAACAGTTTCCCATCGCAAGGTAGGGTTTGGCCCCATAGCGATGGTAGCATAATTTTGATTAATGGCACTATTATTTTGTCCATAGTAATCTATTTGTGTTAATGCTGTGGCATTAACAGGAATATTCCCACTATAACCATACGTGGCGCGTAAAGAAAATTTATTTACAGAAGGAATATTAAAATAAGGTTCTTTGGCCAGATGCCAAAGTCCTCCCAATGACCATAAAGGATTCCATTTTTGGTTTGTATTTACGCCAAATAAATTAGATGCATCTTTACGAATACTTCCTGTAACTGTGTACCTACTCTTGTAAGTGTAAGCAGCATTCCCAAAAACGGAAATAAATCGGTTTAAAAATTTATTGCTATTTGATCCATAAGGTATATAACTATAACCAAAAAGATTGTATAAGCTTGGATACATTGTCGTCGGATCGATATTCACATGAGTTAGCTTTTCACTATCATACCCATATTTAATATCACTTAATGATTCCCTTTTGCTCTCTCGAACCTCTGCACCAATTAAAGAATTAATTTGATGGTCCCCATAGGTGTTATTAAATTCCAGCTGGGCACGGATATTATTTGCGCTATTATAATTATTGATGGTGTTTTTAATGCCTCCAATAGGAATTATATAATGGATTGAGCCATTCTGCTCCTGTGAAAAGGTATTAATTAGATTTCTCGCGAAGTAACTATCTTTATGATGTATTTGTCTTAATTGATTTTCACCAAATTGCTGTTGTATCTTTACTAAAGCGGCGAGGCCGAAATCCCATTTATAATTTACCCCAAAGTTGATAATAACATCTTTTAGCTTATTCTCATTATCCGAGAGTCGTAGTTCATCTAAGGGACGATATTTCCAGTCCAGTAATTTCCCCTGACCTATAGTATCCGTAAAAATCCCTCTATAATGAATATCAAGTGGAACTGGTGTATTATTCTCGGAAGCTAAGGAATTATAACCCGATATGCGAGGATAATTTCCATAGCCACCTGGGCTATTATTCTGCGAGGTTTGTAAAGCTAATCTTATTCCTAGGTCAATAGACAGGTTCTCACTAAACCTAATGGCATTATCTGCCCTAAGATTAAATCGCTTATTCTGGTTTCCTTGTAAATGTTCTTTTCCATCATCATAACCCGCCGATATTATATAGGAATGTGTTTTATTTGAACCTGAAACCGTGGAAAAATATTGCTGATTAATGGAAGGCTGATACAAATATTTCTGGAAATCATCTCTGTAATCGACCTGCTCTAATCGCGCTAGCTCTTTGTTTAAATCTTGCTCCGAAATTAAGCCTAAGCGATTACTTTCTAACAACTCCGCTACTTGTGGAATAACTTGTCCATTATTCATATTAAATCGACTTGAATAGTATCCCTTTTCATACAGAAATTTTTCCATTTCTATATACGAGTCAACAGACATATGATTTGCTGTAAATAAGTTCGGCCTTGGGGAGACTGTACTATTTATAGTGAAATTGGTTGATACTCTTTCTCCTTTGCTTGCTGCCTTACTCTTAATTACTATGACACCATTTCCTGCACGAGCGCCCCATATTGATGATGCTGCAGCATCTTTCAATATAGATATCGATTCTACGTCATTTGGATTAAGCGACTCTAACCTCCCCTCATATGGAAAGTTATCAAGAATAATCAAAGGTTTCATGGATTCATATCCTAAAGATGAAATTCCACGAATTTCTAAGGTCGGGTCTGCAGGATTTTGCTTATTTGTTTGCAAGCCACTTACCAAACCATCTATTCTAGATATTACATCTTTACCGATTCTCTGATTCCAGGTCGCACTATCAATAAATTCATAGGAGCCTGTCGCCCTTTCCTTGGGTATGCGTTGTAAGCCTGATTCTATAATGACTTCATCTATTAATACGTTTGATGATTTCATTTGTACGATTAAAGGAAGTTCCATTGCATCTTTTACTTCAATTGCGACCTCCTGAAATCCAACTTTTGAGAATATTATAGTATCTACTGGATAACGAAGCAATAAGTAATAGGATCCCTGCGCGTCGGTTTGGGTCTGCGAAAGACTCTTTTTTAGTTTTATACTGACACCCTCGATAAATTGAGAAGACTGCGCATCTTTAACTTCACCCCATATTCTTATTCGACCAGTTTGAGCGAAACTATTACTTACAGAAAATTGTAATAAGAAGATAGATAATATTAAAGAACATAACTTTAAATTATTCATCACCACCTCCTTTTCCTTTCATAAATGACATAACTCTATCCTTGGTTAACTCCGAAGAATCTGTGATGGCCAGAATTTCCCCCGAAGAGCTAAGCCACACCAGATGTGGGTAAACCTTAGGTTTAAATAAATTGGTGAAAATTTCATCCTTATAGATAGTGGGTATAATAAAATTTCCAGAAATATTTTCCGCTTGTTTATCAAAAATATATTGAATACGATTTTTATCATCTTTACTGTTAGATGGGTTAATCAAAAGGATCTGAATTTTATCATTAAAATTACGTTGGATACTATTTAATTTATCAAATGACTTTAAGCAGCTACTACACCAACTAGTCCAAAAGTCAAGTATAATAAGTTCCTTATGCTTATAATCCATTAGCGTCACGGTACTGTTTTGGTCAGGCAGATTTAGTACTTTATTTTCATTGGTCCATATTTCATTTGGTATACTCTCACCGACCTTTAAAGTTTGATGTAGGTAATCATTTTCACTCTGGCCATTGACAATATTAATATTAATAAGGTTTGTTAGTGTGAATAGTATAATAGATAAAAGTGTAGTAGGCACAGTTGTACTGTAGCTATTACGTTTATTTGAATATCTTGGTATATCTGATATATAATCTTTGCAATTATTTGGTAAGATTATTTTTCTACTCATTGCAGATTCCTTAATACTCACTCTATCTAACTGAATGTGGTATATTAATTTAGCGAGATACTGTGTATAAGATTCAAGATGACCGGATTTAGATAATATTTCTCTGTCGGAAACATTCGTATTTTGCATTTCGCAATCTTTTATACGCCTTATTGTAGCGCATACATTATTTTTTCGGACTACATTTTTAGACAAAAAAGTAGCTGCCTTGTAAAAATTTTTCATTTTTCATGGTTTTAAATTGGTTAATGAAGTATGGTAGTAGGATGTATGACCCAAAGTAGATTGTAAGAATCCAAATGGATATTAACATTTAACATGCTTCAAATAATTAATAAATGATTTGGGGGATACCGAATTAAACTACGTTTGTGGTAAAAAATATCTTTATAGAATTGGATATTGCTAAAACGTGAATTCGGAGCTCTGACATATAAATGTCACGCTTCAAACGCCGATCTACTCGGGACTTTTGATGATGTTTTTAAGTAATTGCTTTTTCATAACTCGTATAATTGAACGAGTCTTCACCAGGAGGGAAAAACCATAATGGCGTGACATCCTACCTACCGTCAGCGCAGCCGTGAGAAGCTTGGAACGAGTAAGCGGACGCCACGCCACTATAGACGGGCGCTACTCCACTTATCGCCTTGTTCCATTGAAATTTCTCACGTTTCGCTAACAAGACCCATAAGTGCAACACCATAATGATGTCGCTAAATTATCATAATATTTCCAAATAACATATATGTTTTTAGTATATTTGGATTAAATGTTATACAAATATTTGTAAATAGAAAGTATAATCAAATAGGTAATGGTTATATTTGTATAACTTTCAATTATATTTAGTTATAAAATTACAAGTTATGACTTCAGGAACTAAAATTCGTCTATTAAGAGAGCACAAAAATTGGGATCAGAATTATTTATCTAGTCTAATGGAAATATCCCAACCAGCTTTGTCTAAAATAGAGTCGGACCAAACTAAACTTTCATGGAATCATGCAATAAAATTGGCAGACATATTTGAAGTATCTCCTGAATTCTTTTTTGATTCTAGTATATTTAATAATAATACTAATAGTGGGAATGGAAATCAAGTTATTAACCCACAATCTTATTATGAAAATAATCTTCAATTAATAAAATCCATATACGAAGACCATTTACATACAAAAAATGAATTATTGGAATCCCGTAATGAAAGAATAATGGAATTAAAAAAACAAATAGAAGATTTAAAATCAGAATTAGCAATCTTCAAAAAATCGAAGATATAACTTTCAGCAGAGAGGCAATAAGCCAATGCTTCAATAAACAAAACCCTCTTAGCTGTTTTGTAAATTTAATAGGAAAGATTGGGGGACGTTAAAGTGATCTTCATTATCCTGTCCTCTTTTTAATCAACAACAAAGCGCGAAACCTAGAACACTATACGATATAGACTTTTTATTAGGTGTTTATGATGAAACGAGAATGGGAGCTTTTCGTTTTAAGTTAGATCCTTGGGGAGATTTTCAACAAGTTGTTCTTGTCAATCGAATCTCAATATATAATAAATTGCATGTTTTTAGCTCATAATTTACTTAGCAAGGCTAATTAGTAGACTTTCAGCTACTCTTTTAATCTTTAGACATTGTTTTAGGTTACAAAATTAGCCTGGGATTATGAATAAGTTTAACTTTGCTGCATAATTTAAAACACCTATGAAATCAATTTCATCCTTAATTTACAGTGCCTTAGTAGTACTTGTTTTAGCAACTAGCTGTGATAAATCTGATCCTGTTACCAAAGAAAAGATTATTATTAACAATAATGCTAATTCATTAAGCAACCGTATAACTAGTAAAAATGCTGGTTTATTAAATTTTCATTTACCTTCTTCTAGCTCCATGAAGTTTAGAAGTGGAACTTCGGCAGAATCCGTAATCTTAACATCATCAGATAAAAACTTTGCTTTAGCATTAGTATCTGAAATATCTTCACCTGAATTCCAAGGACAAAAGCTTAGATCTACTCATGTTGCTGTGCAAGGAACTTTTGCTTATGTGAGCTATAATACAGAAGGTGATAAATATTTAGGCGGTATTGATATCATTGATATATCTGACATTAACAATCCAAAGCTTGTAGTAAGTGCGCAGCTACAAGATGTGGATGTTAATGCTATATACGTTGACGGAAATCAGTTATTAATTGCTGGTGCAGCAGATAGAGACGTGTATACGGATCTCCCAACATCAGCCTTCTCGTCCTTCTTGCCTTTGAATAATGGGTTAATAGGTAGCGATTATAATTTTAATAGCATCCAAGGTCCATCTGCGATGGATATTATTGCTGGAACACAGGGCGCAAATTATGTTGTTTCAGGTGGAGCAAGTGGTGTACTTGCAAAACTAAATAAGCAAAATGGAAATGTTGAGATATCAATAAACATCCCAGATTTAAGATCTGTTAAGGAAAATGGAACCAAGGTAGTAGCATTAAGTGGTACAGGATTATTAAAAGTATATAATCAATCCTTAGTTCATGAAAAAGATATAACAGTTCAACCTAATACAGCTGAGTCTAAAAGGACAATGGACTTACAACAAAACATCGCCATTGTTCCACAGGGTAAAGCAGGATTTGGTATCTATAATATAGTATCTGGAAGCCTTATTAAGCAACACGATATCCCTACTTATTCTGGTAATGACTCGAATTTAGATCCTGAGGATGTTGTTGTAAACGCTGTTTCAGTAAACAATGATAAATTATTTACAGCCAATGGTGGAGCTGGTGTGTCTATATACAATTATTCTAATCAATCAGGAGCAGCAAATTTATTAGGTACGGCAAGTTTCAATGGTTTGGATTTAACTTCAAGTAACTTTGTGGTTAGTAGAGATAACTATGTTTTTGTTGCATCAGGAAGAGGTGGATTGAAAATTTTAAAAATGATCGATCTGACCCCAAAGGTTCCAACATGTAATGGTAACTATCCCAATTATACAGGTAATGATAGTTGGTTTAATATAAATTCCAATGAGGTAAGAAGTTTTTCTGGAGTAAGAAGCTTTCAGGGAATAAATATTGGAGGTTCTTTAACATGGTGTGGGACATTAAGTGTACTATCCGGAGATTTGAATGTAAATTCTAATGGAACACTCAATGTTTATGGTACTCTTGCTGCATCAAAAAACATGAATGTTAATTCAAATACCAACCTATATGGAGCTTCTGTTGTGGAGGGTAATATTAACTTGAACAGTAATGGTCTACTAAAAATTAACGGGAGTTTAGCGCAAGGAAAAAGCTCCGGTAATACCACTACTTTTCATGTTAACGGGAAGTTAGAAATAGATGGTGAGGTCATAGTGTATGGTGATTTAAATATTAATAGTTCGGGAGTAGTTGAATTTAAGAATACATCTTCTAAATTAATTGTGTATGGTAGATTTACAAATAACAATGGAAAAGTATTAAACGGACAAATTCAAAAAATTTAAGTTGAGTAAAGCTGCTATAGTGGTGCTTAACTTCCCATTATCACTTTTTAAAGAATATTAAGATATTTAAAATCAATAGAATCCTTATTTATAAGCCTTGTAGAGATTGAAATACTTAGTATAACGATATTACCAAAAGCCGAATCAGATTCACAAAGTGGGAAAAACGCATTGTGACGACTCATCGGCAATTCAGAATCCCAACACTGGGTTGCAGGAAGGTGAAATTATTGTTCTATATGATAAATAAGAATAAGGATTTCTGCAAAACAGATAGGTCGAACGATTTAATTTTTAGCAAGGGGGTGCAGATGCACCCCTTTGATGCTTTTATTATTTATCCTTGCCCAGAAGTAAGCTTCTTCTTCTGTGATCGAATATTTAAAAATTCAACCAGTACAGAGAAAGCCATTGCAAAATATATATATCCTTTTGGAATATGTTGGTCAAAAGCCTCAGCCGTTAAAGAAACACCTATAAGAAGAAGAAAAGCGAGAGCCAACATCTTAACCGATGGATAATTATTGACAAATGCTGAAATACGCTCTGCTGTTAAAAGCATAATGATTACCGCAACAATAACTGATGCGATCATCACCCCGATTTGGTCTACCATACCCACAGCCGTAATCACAGAGTCCAAAGAGAATACTAAGTCCAAAATGATAATCTGAAAAATTACGCTCCTAAAGGACATAAGCTTCTTACCTTGCTCAATACTTTCGGAATGTCCTTCCACTCGATGATGAATCTCTGTTGTAGCCTTATAGATTAAGAAAAGTCCGCCCAAAAATAATATCAAATCTCTGCCGGAGAGATGTAAATATCTTTGCCAATCAGGATTTGAAATATTAAAAGCATTAGCTAAGTCGATCCAAGGCTCAGTAAGCCCCATAATCCACTTAATCGAAAATAAAAGACCTACACGCATAACAAGGGCTAGCATTAGACCGACTTGTCTTGCCTTTTTCTGTTGATGCGGCGGAAGTTTAGCGCTTTGGATTGAGATAAACACTAAATTATCTATCCCCAAGACAATCTCTAATACCGTTAGAGTCAAAAATGAAATCCAAATTTGTGGATCAGTTAGCCATTCCATATAAAGTAATTATAAGTTTATTGCCTTCGTAGCAAATATTAAACCATTTCCATGAGCTAGACATCCTATTAAAATAAGGGGAGCTTCTACTAAAAGATATATTCTAATATCTATGGGAAATATTAATTCAGAAAGTTAGTTCTGTATAAATATTTCCTGCGGGCAAAATACCGGTATGGTCTTGCAGGACTAATGTTTCTATTCAATTATTTAGAGAGCCAAAAAGTTAATGTTTTTGCTCCCCATTCTGTTATAAACGCTTATATAACAACGCTTAAGTGACATATGTTAAATGTTCCAAATTGAGACTTCTTTGGTAAGAATCGCAATAATCTTTATAAAATTTTCCGTCCCTATGAAAACCCGGTTTGACCAATTTATCCATCAGCAGTCAGCAAGGTTACCTATACATTATGCCAAAAACAGTATCTGTAAAAACTATTATTTTATTTGCTGATCATAAGCTAATTTTGCCAGATGAAACAATTTAAAGAAATACAGGACTTATTAAAAGAAGAAAAAGAAGCATTAAAAAATCATCCCTTATACAGCAAAATTCAAAACATTGAACATTTAAGGGTTTTTACGCAAGTGCACGTGTATGCCGTATGGGATTTTATGTCACTTCTTAAAGCATTACAGATTGAACTAACCTGCGTGAGCACCCCTTGGTTTGCTTCTAAGTATCCAAACACCAGATATTTGATTAATGAAATAGTTCTTGCTGAAGAATCAGACACCTATATGGACGGCAGACGTTTAAGTCATTTCGAAATGTACATAGATGCAATGGAATCTATGGGATCAGATACCTCAGGCATCAATAATTTTTTAAATGATATTAAAACTACCAACAATATTTACGTAAGTATCGAAAATTTAAATGCAGATAGAAGGATTAAGGAGTTTTTAAAATTCACCTTTGATATAATTGAAAGCAGAGAACCGCATAAAATAGCTGCAGCATTTACATTCGGCAGGGAAGATTTAATACCCGATATGTTTTCATCAATCTTAAAGGAAATTCAACATAGTTTCCCCGAAACAGACCTTGATAGACTGATTTATTATTTTCAGCGCCATATAGAGTTAGACGGTGATGAGCACGGGCCATTGGCTTTAAAAATGATCGAAGAGTTAGCAAAAGATGATCCGCAAAAATGGGCAGATATTCAATCTGTATCCAAACTCTCCTTGCAAAAACGAGTAGATTTATGGGATGCCATATTGGAGAATGTTTTAATCTAAAAACACAACTGTCCTAAATAAAATTTATTACGTATAAAATCTACCTTCTTCTATTAATTAGAAAAGCTTTTGTTAAAAAATCAAATTATATCCTACCTATGGTTTTTAGAAGAGTTTATATTGTCCTATTTTATCAGGAGGTTTGCCTGAAAAGAATGGATCATTAGCCCATTTCCAGAGATCAATTTTCACAAATATATTTAATCGAATAAAGTTCACAAGATTTGATAAGTTCCAATCGTATTTAGCCTTTTTCTGAATGTATTTAAAGAGTAGTATTCCTATTAATGCAGTCCAAATTTGGATATAAACAGCATTTTCTGATGTTCCTACAAAGCTGGTTACTTTCAGACGCTGTTTTAGATGCTTAAAGAAAGTTTCAATTTCCCATCTTTCTTTATATAACGCCGCTACTGTTGATGCTTTCCATGTGAAATTGTTCGTTAAGAACTCATATTCAGCATTATTTATGCTGTCCCAAAAACGAACTAGACGCATTTTCTTTCCTTGATAGTGCTTTTTAGCATCTCCATCAAGTTCAATGATCTGATCCTGAAGAACTCCGCTGTCCTTGAGTGCTTCACTTTGAAATGTTCTCACCACTGTATATTTCATATTGCTTTTACTGCGTGTGACAAAGAAGCTCTGGTTGCTGTCCTTTAGATTTGCTTTTAACCTGAATTCGATTATTAATTCTATTTAAAATTGCAATCATGGTGGCAAATGTTTATATTTAAGTATCTGAAATTCAAATATTTAACAATATACCAATCCATGATTACATACGATAAAGTTACCGATATTTTCTGCATAGTTGATGAGTTTTGCAAGAACTTTGAAAAAAACACTAAAAACTTCATCATTGGG
>NZ_SMBZ01000032.1 GCF_004342685.1 Sphingobacterium alimentarium | reverse complement strand
CTGCACTTGTTCTTGCCAATTATTCTGCACCATTCTTGCCAATTATTGTGTAGTCATATTTGCCAAAAATCGTGTAGTTTTATTTACCGATCACACTTAGTCCGTAGATGCAAGAAGGATAAAAGCTGGTTTTAAGATTTTTTATGTGTAAACATTAAGGTTCCGGATCCAAATCCTTTCATTCTTTAATAACAAATTAGAAATTCAACCAAAATCCTTTGAATTTTATAAGCATTATTTTTCAATAAATAGCTAATGGAAACCATTCTTAAAAAAAAGATAAATAAATATTAAAGATTTATTATTTGTTAATTTATTTTCTATTTATTTAATAATAGATATTTTTGATTAAACAATTGTTGATGTAGATAAAACTTCAAATCTAATTGGAAATATGAATTCAACCCACCAAGAATCCGAGCATTATCGGAAAACATTAATCAAAATCTACGGTCAAATGAGTAGACATCTAAACGTGATGGAAGAGATTTTAAAACAACTTGCCATCAAAAACAAAAGATCAGAAGACAAGGAGAATTTCGACCCCTTCGGTGAAGGAGCCACTATGGAGCTCTTAGACGCTAATGATGTGATGAAAATCCTAAAGATTAGCCCAAGTACCTATTACCGGTTAATTAAAACAGGCGTACTTAAACCCATTATTATTGGACGAAGACATTACTACAGCAAACAACAGGTTGAAGGAATGTTAAAGAGTAGATTGAAAAGATAGGTAAATCTATTTCAAGCAAAGAAAAAGGGTTCCAATATTTGGAACCCTTTTTTTATTACTTCTTCTTCTTTTTAAACAATTTTTTGAATTCTTTTTTAAGTTTGGCTCGTATGGAAACTGAATCGTTTTCTGCCTCACCATAACCATAGCCATAACCATAGCCGTATCCATAACCACGAGCGAAATCCACATCATTGATTACGACCGCCATGTTTTTCAGCTTGCCATCCTCATAAAGTTCCTTAGGAACATTTAATAGACGTTTATCCAGGTAATTCGCACGCGACACATAGATGGTCATATCGGCATTATCAGCAATCAATAAAGTATCTGTTACCAAACTAACTGGAGCCGTATCCACCAAGACAAAGTCATAGTTAGCACGTCCATAATCTATCACCTCTTTGAAATGACCATTCATTAACAATTCCGCAGGGTTCGGCGCAATATAGCCGGAATAGATGATATCAAAATCATAAGGTGCTGGTTTCTTAATAATAATATTATCAACAGGCATGTCCGGATTAATCAAGAATTGCGTAATCCCAATATTCGTATGTTTTAGGTGCGATAGACCCAAATAATCCAATACCTTAGGCGAACGAATATCCGCTCCTATTAACAAGACCTTTTTACCAGACATCGCAAGAATCCTCGATAAATTTGTTGCAACAAAGGACTTCCCTTCTCCAGAAGTAGTTGAAGTCACAAAGATAACTGCAGAATCCTTTTTAGAACCAAGCATAAAAGCAATATTGGTGCGTAAAATTCGAAATGCCTCAGCTAACGATGAACGGTCATTATCTTTTACAATTGGATCATCTGCACTTGGAATCTCACCCAAAATAGGCGCATTGAATTTCTCTTCAATGTCCTTACGCGAGTGAATCTTATTATCCAATAAAAATTTAAGATATAATATACCAAATGGAATGAGGAAACCAACAAATAAACCTGCAAAAATAATCATTGGAATTTTAGGCGAAACAGGAACTCTCGATCCATATGCTTGATCTATGATTTTTAAAATTGCTGGAGTTGCAGAAGCTTTAATCTCTGTTTCCTCTCTTTTTTGCAATAAAAATAGGTATAAAGATTCTACAATCTGTTGTTGTCTGGAGATATCTTTAAAGCCTCTCTCTTGATTAGGCAATTGATTTAACTTCCCTTCAAATTTATTTTTCTGACTATTCAAAGAATTCACATTAGCTTGAAGAACTTGCCTATAATTAGAAAGCGCAGATTGTAAGGAACTTCCTAAATCATTAATATTTCTATTTAAATTTTGAACAATTGGGTTTTCAGGGGTTGCTGACTTAAGTAGATCTTGACGTTCTAAAACTAAATCATTATATGCTTTTATGGTTGTTTGAATTGATTGGTCTTCTAATCCAATATTTGATGGTAGTAAATCACCACTCTTTCTATTCACTTCACCTCCAATCATCTCCGCTAAGCGTAACTGAGTCTGAAATTCAATAAGCTTCTGTTCGTTTTCAGTAGCATTTTTCATATACAATTCAGCTTCAGATGTCATATCAACTAAATTGTTTTGGTCTTTATACTCTGCCACTTTAGAATCTGCTTCAGCTAAATCTTTTGATATGAGATCCAACCTCGAATTAATAAAATTTGATGTCGCTCTCGTTAATTTTGATTTATCTTCCGTAACATCCTTATTGTATTGATCAATTAATGAGTTCAATAACAATTCCCCTTTCCCTATATTACCCGAATTCATAGAAAAATTAACAACATAGGATTGTTTTTCTGAATTTGGGGTAATACTAATTTCATTCAGAAGCTTGTCAACCGCTTTGTTGACACTGGTTATTTTTATCTGAATTGGGTCTTTAATATTGGGTTTACCTTGAGGCAAGATCATTAATTCACCAATCTTAGTATTAAATTTTTCCCCAAATTTTACTGTTTTCTCAAACTTATGATTATCCTCAAGATGAAGACCATCAGAATTACTACTAATGAGGAGGGAATAATTAATGGAATCCAAATCCACCTTAGTGGGATTTATTACAACTAATTTTACTGGAGATTGGGATTCCAGCATTTCAGATGTCTTTATACTTCCTTTATCTCCATAAACGATGTCAAATCGATTTTGTTCAACTACCTTTCTAAAAATTCTTCTAGATTTCATTACATCGATCTGATCGAGAACAAAGGCTGATGTAGACCCACTAAATCCGCCTAATCCAACCATTTCCGAAAGTCCAGCTAGTTCGCCGGCTTCTTTATTTTCATCTTGCAGAAGTATTTTAGCTTTGACATTGTATATTTTATCAGCATATCTCAGATAGATTAAAGCCGCGCAAAGACAAATTAAAATAGAAAAGACAAACCATTTCCAATAATATAGGTATTGTTCAAAAACAAGTTTTAAATTAAATTCCTGATTATCCACAGTCGAGGTGTTAGATTTTGACATATTTAAAAACAATTACTTTATGATTACAGCAACAATGGTAATAATTAAACCTGCTATCGAAACAAATATTGATGTATTTTGGGTGTAGTTAGATGATTGAACTCGGGCATTATTTGGTTCAACATATATTACATCATTTTGCATTAAATAATAGACTGGAGAATTTAAGGATTCACGTTTAGTTAAATCCACCCTATATTCCATTTTTTTTCCATCCTGCTCCCTAATAACTAAAATATTTTTCCTAACTCCATTAATAGTTAAATCACCTGCCATCCCGATTGCTTCAAGCAGGCTTATTCGATCATTTTCTATAATAAATGTTCCTGGCTTTAACACTTCACCTAAAACAGTAATTCGAAAATTACGGATGGACATATTTACTCCAGGATTTACTATATATTTTTTGACCTCCTCGCGAATCTTATCCATTGCTTCTAATCGAGTTAATCCTGCCAATTTTATTTGCCCAATTTTAGGAAAATCAATATTACCGTTACCATCAATTGTATATGTAGGAATAAATGGATTTACATTCTGAGGAGTACCAGCTTGATATGCATTAATCTGATTAAATGGTTCTGACGCTCGAATATCGTCAGATGTAACAGAGATTGTTAAGATATCTCCACTTTGCAACTTTGGCGCCTGATTTAAAAAAGCTGTATTTAGTGCAATTGAATCAGGTTGAAAATATATCAACTCCTTTTTTGATGCGCAAGAAAAAAAACTCATTATTATTATTAGTCCCAATATTATTCTCATGGTCAACGTGTTTTATTAAATTTAAATTTTATATTGAGTTTAAAATAGTTTAATTGACAAAGGTATTATTTTGATTCTGAATTTCGATACCTGAATACTTAATAACAAGGTGAATTTGTCAATTATTATTCTAAATTTTATTTTGTTGCTATATTTCTGATTGAAACTAATATTCGACTTAATTGACCATCATCCAAATTTGTCCCAGAAGGTAAACAAAGACCATTCTCAAACAATCTTTCTGCAATGCTATTGCCATAATATGGAGAATCTTTAAATATAGGTTGCAAATGCATAGGTTTCCACAATGGTCGTGACTCAATGTTTTCTTCCGCCAGTCCTAATCTCAGATCTTCTCTTGTAAAACCTGCAATCTTGGGATCAATTGTGATTGCGGCTAACCAATGATTAGAAAAATAATCTGAATTTGGTTCAACTAAGACCTTTACTCCTGGGATATCCTTAAATAAATCAATATAAAATTTTGTCATCGCACGTCTTGCCTCAACACGTTGATTCAAAACCTCCATTTGACCACGGCCTATCCCCGCACATATATTAGACATTCGATAATTATAGCCAATATGCGAATGTTGGTAATGTGGCGCATTATCTCTAGCTTGGGTTGAAAGAAATACAGCTTTATTTTTATCCTCTTCAGAATGGCACACTAGAGCTCCTCCTCCTGATGTAGTGATAATTTTATTTCCATTAAAACTTAATACTCCAAAACGTCCAAAAGTACCACAAGCTTTCCCTTTATAGGTAGAACCCAAAGCCTCAGCTGCATCCTCAATAACCGGAATCTCATATTTATTAGCAACAGCCATAACTTCATCTACATTGAATGGCATTCCATATAAATGAACGGCAACAATTGCTTTTGGCTTTTTACCCTTTGCAATCCGATCATTTATTGCTTCTTCTAAGGCTGTTGGACAAATATTCCAAGTATCTTCTTCAGAATCTACAAAAACAGGAATAGCTCCTTGATAGGCGATTGGGTTAGCGGAAGCAGAAAAAGTCATAGATTGACAGATGACTTCATCTCCGTATCCTACACCACATTCAATCAATGCCAAGTGCAATGCTGCGGTTCCTGCAGAAAGTGCTGCGACCTGGACATTTGCATCTAAATATCGCTCAATACTTTTTTCAAATTCATTTACATTCGGTCCTAATGGGGCCACCCAGTTTTCATCAAAAGCCTCATGAATATATTTTAATTCATTTCCACCCATATGAGGCGAGGACAACCAAATTTTATCGTTCATCTTCTTGCTTATTTTCTTTCTTACTATTTAACTTTTTTATTACTCTGCCTGGATTTCCAACTACTACAGAATTATCTGGAATATCATTAATTATAACTGCTCCTGCACCTATAATACAATTTCTTCCAACATTTAATCCTTGGATGATAGTTGCTCCTATTCCTACATGTGTTCCTTCACCAATTTTGACATTACCAGCTAAGCTAACATTTGGGGAAATATGAACATAGTCTTCAACTATGCAATCGTGATCAACCGAACAGTTTGTGTTCAGAATACAATGAATACCTATTCTACAATCCGGATTAATAGAAACGCCTGCCATCAAAACTGTCCCTTCTCCAACCTGGGAATGTTTGGATAAATTAACAGATGGGTGTTTTATATATGGTCCTGTAAGCGAATATTTCTCAACAATTGTTTTACGAATAATGTTATTTCCAATAGCTACAAAGGTATTTGAATTTATCTTTGCTAGATTATGATTGATTGGAAAGTTCATAATTTTATCTTTAGATGGATCTTCATCATAAATTTGATCAATTTGAATCCCATTTAATTCAATGATTTCTAAAACAACTTTAGCATGTCCGCTTGCTCCAAAAACAGATAAACTATTCATTATTATTCCCTTTAAACACCTCCATTGTAGCTTGACCATCTTGAGAAATTCCTTCTCTAACAAAAACTTTTTTAATGGTGAGAAAGAATATTTTTAGATCCAAAATCAATGAAATATGTTCAACATACCATACATCATAATTAAATTTCTGATCCCAAGAAATCGCATTTCTACCATTGACTTGAGCCCAACCTGTTATCCCAGGACGCACTTCATGCCGTCTATTTTGAAATTCGTTATACAAAGGCAAATATTGAACCAATAATGGACGTGGTCCAATTAATGACATATTCCCTTTTAATACATTAATTAATTGCGGAATTTCATCAAGCGATGTTTTTCTTACAAAGGCACCAATTGCAGTTAGTCGTTCAGCATCTGGCAATAGTTCCCCATCCTTATCTCGCTTATCATTCATGGTTTTAAATTTTATTATTTCAAAAATTTTGCCATTTAAACCTGGTCTCTTTTGATAAAAGAACGGTTTACCTGAATTAGCAATTGCAAGTCCTATAACCAGAACTAAAAAGATTGGAGCTAATAGGATTAAACTAAATAGTGCAACGGAAAAGTCTAAAAACCGTTTAAAAAAGCCTTTATACATCACGCAATAATTTTTTAATGGAACTCATATATTTTTTAGCTAAAACCTTTCTATCAAAATTTAATTTTGCAAATAAGTATCCATTTTCCCCTTCCTGTTTTAACCTCTCTGTATTGTTTAAATAAAGTCTAATTTTTTCATTATACTCTTCAATATTTTCTGGTTCAACATATATACCAGCTTTTGCTTCCTCTACTAATTCTCTTGAAACACCATCAATACCTAATAAGACTGGAGTTTTACAAGAAAAATAATCAAATGTTTTGTTGGAATATATTGTTTTAAACGTATCTACCTTTTTCAAGACTGAAGCCCCCATTTCTGATGCCAAAATATATTTGAAAACCTCTTGTTTGGGTACAGCATCCAAAAATCGTATGTTTTTTAATTCCATTTGTTTAGCCTTTTCAACCAATCGAGCTTTTTCCATTCCTTGACCAATCATTAAAAACAAAACGTTGGTATCCTCCAACTTTTTCCCAGCATCCAAAATTTGATCCAAATAGTTGGCAACCCCGTGTGCACCCACATATGTTATTACAAACTTACCAGTTAAATCATGCTTTAAACGAAAATCTTCTCTATCAAAATCTTCCATTATTTGCTCAGATAGCGAAAAATCAGCAGCATTTGGAATCATAATTAATTTAGACTCAGGAATATTTTTTTTATCTCTGAGGGTATTATAAAAAGCAGGCGTTAGGACATTTATTAATTTAGCTTTCCTATAAATGAATTTTTCAACGGCATAAGCTAATTTAATAATGAATTTATTTGTTAATACTCCAGTGTCTATCGCAGACTCAGGCCATAGGTCTCTAATTTCAAAAACCATTGGCATCCTTTTAAAAACGGACAATAAATATCCAGATATCCCCACGAAAAGTGGTGGAGACGTGACAATAATAACATCATATTCTCCTTTGACTTTGAATAATCCATTCCAAAGGGAAGAAAACATAAAGGAAAAATAACCCCATAATCGTCCAACGAATCCTGAATTGTAAGATTCTGAAACGTGAGATCGATAAACATCGACATCACCTTGAACATTTTTTACAAAAAACTTCCCTCTATATTCTGGTCTCTTAACATTTCCATTATAATGCATCATCCCAGCAATAACTGAAACTTCGTGACCCATTTCAATCCAAGATTTAGCCATTTCATTCCAGCGAGATCCTCCAGGATCATCTTCTTCCAAAAAATATTGATGGAGTAATAATATTTTCATGATTTAATTTCAATGTTAGTGCTAATTTTATCTTTAAAATTGAACGATATGGCTTGGCCTTTCTCCATAACCCCATAATAGTCTGAATTATAGCTCATTTCAATATTCTTGTTTAAATATTTTCCTTCTTCCATTCCTTCAATAGCAATATTTTCTTTGTCAAAATGCCAAATCTGCTTTTTATCAAATTCAGAAAGGTTAAATATTTGATCTTGAATAATCCATTTATTCTCACCTTTAATTTTTCGAACTATTCTTTCATGTTCACCTTTTGGGTTTAATTGGCGAAATGCAGATATTAGGCCTTCAAATACAAATTCTTTAGAATTTTCTGATATTTTACTTTTTAATTTTTGAGTCCAATAATACCAAATAAAACGACTCCCTTTTAACATTTGGGATTCATCATTAACAATAACGGAATTATGAGATGTAGTTCCAGTAAAATAAGTAGACAATTCTTTGCTTGTATTATATTTATAAGTGCCTGAATCTCTAAAATAGTTGATTCCATTTACCCATATATCTACATGTAAATTATCTGCTTGGGCAGGTCTATCCTTATGACTTCCACATCGGATAAAGGTAAAACTCCCTGAATCTCTAATTAATACATATCCCCCTAATGGATATTCTTTTATACCTTCCAATTTATTAATTACAGGAAATTGCTGAATATTACTTGGTTTAATGGAACACCAGATAACCTCTCTACAATTAACTTTATCGGCATATAAAAACTTGCCGGTTAAAATATAATGTAATGTGTTTAATTGAGGTTTATAATCTTTATAATCTGTATCCGACCATGGAAAAAATAATGCCCCATCATTGGATCCATAATTTGGAAGCCATCCATTTTCCTCTTGTAAACATTGATATAAAAAATCTAAAGACTTATAAGCTCTTTCGTACACAGTTTTAGAAAATGGTTTACCAGCCCGCTCAGATGTAGAAATTCCAAAAGATAACAATTGTATCACTACACGGTGATAATTCATAGAAAACTGAAGAAATGTTCCATCTTCATAAATTTGGTAATCAATTTCTTTTTCAAACCAATCCCGTCCCTTTTTAGACCAGATTTTTGTCTCTGGAATAAAGGGAAATAATAGTTCCGACAAACTCAGAAAGAGTGTCTCCGTAATAGCATGGTTATTTCTAACTGCAATTCTAGAAAAATCAATATGGTGAAAAACATGATGTAACGAAGCATAAATCACATCCTGAATCTTTTCCCATCTAACATCCGTTAATGATGTGTGATCTTTGTAACATCTTAATGCCAAATACCAATTAAAAATCCTTAAGGATATCTCTTGGCTACATCTCCAATTTGGGCCTCTATTTATAGGATTGCTATCAATCCAAGATTCTATTTGCGAAAAAACAAATTCACCTAAATCTATTCCATAATTATAATCATATTGAATTAATGTTAATAACCATGAAAACCGAGATTTCTCCCACACATATTTAATATCTCCTGCTTCGGGACTTAAATCAGGTATGGTACTCCAATGTTTTGAAACATCATATTTAAAATTAGTAGAAGGATTAGTGATCCAATCATAATCTAATCCTAAGTCCATCCACTCAGCATTGAAAAAATAAACATTTCCACTTAATATTTTCTCAGCTTTTAACTTCAATTCTTGCAAATTATCATTTGGTTCTAATTGAACAGGATTTAAATCAAATTGAATTTGTTCAAACCATTTTTTTAAAGTTATTTTATTAGATAGGTTTAAATTAATTGGATGTTTATTAATTAACTTCCCAGATTTCCTTTCTAACTCATGTCTCACTCGATAAAAAAAATATCGAGACCCCATATTCTTAAATAACTGTGCTATTAGTTTTATATTCACTTTATCTCTTAACTAGTTTACACTTATTTCTTTCCACACTCCAGGATTTCCACTTTCGATACATTCCCAACCAATGATTTTGTCAGTATTCAAGCTAGATTTTAATCTTCTTTTAAGAAGAACTTGGCCTTTTTGAAAATTCCCCTTTGAAGGTTTTGTTAATGAAAAATATAAATTACTATTATTTTCACTAGTTGCACGTTCATGCAGATTATTGTCCAGTTCTTGTTTTTGGAATTTATTCCCGTTAGAAATGACCTTTTTGGAATTATCAATTAAAATGCGCTTATCCAATGGCTTTATAGCACCATTAAAATCATAACAATAATTATTTTTTAAATCAACATTTTCAATTGACAATCCTTCTACAGGTGTAATACTGATATTAGATGTACCCGCATTCGCACAAATGTTATTATAAATTTTAACATTTTTTCCTCCAGCCATTCTTATATTTTCTTTCATACTATTCAAAATAATATTATTACTTAAAGTAATATCTGATGCATCTGACACTAATATTCCTTGTCCATCACTAAACAATATTTTATTGTTAGAGACAATGTGTCCACCCTGATTCATATCCAATCTTATTCCTGCGGCACCTTTTCCAGTCGTAGAAATAGAATTATTATTTATAAAAACATTTTTTGCATTTATACCTACTAAAATTCCATGATAAAATGATTCTATAGTATTATTTTCTACTATTACATTCACGCCATTGGCCTTTATCCCATAAAAAATCTCATATTTCTCACCCTGAAATAAATTTTTAATAATATTATTAGAAATGGTTACATTTTTACTTGGCAAATATCTTCCACTATTATTTTCATGGGTTTCACACTTAAATCCAGCAGCAGCTTTATCTACATAGTTGTACCTAATTATAACGTTTTCTGCTCCACCACTAGCATCTACTGCCATACCTCCCCCATTTTTTTGAATTGTCATTCTCATTAAACCTATATTATGAAATTTAGACTCTTCAACAAGTAATCCATTTACTAGACCAAGACCAACTGCATTACTTCCAATATCAAAAAAGGAACAGTTTATAATTTTGATATTATATGAGGTATTTTTCGGTAAAGGATCAGCAGGTCTAGCATAACTATGAATTCCATCAAAAAAAGAATTAGATAGAACTAAATTTTTAAACGTTAACCCATTTACACTGTTAGTTTTTTTTGGCTGAATTAAAAATAAATTATATGCTCCATCTACATCCCAAGTTTCATCTTTCCAATCATCAATAATTATTTCATTAAAATTTGAGGATCCTCCATTAATAGAAAAGTCAGAGAATAATACATTTTTGGCACTATTTATATGAAAACCATATAGTAATTTTTTAGTTCTACTAAATTTACCCCATTTATAAATTAATTTAGAGTCCTCACCATCACCTCGAACAGTAACATTACTTTTGTTAAATTGTAATGTTTGTCTTATTAAGTATTTACCTTTTGGAATATAGAGAGTTTGATTTTCTCGGAGTGAATTAATTATATTTTGAAAAGCTGGTCCATCATCGTGAATGCCGTCACCTTTGGCACCATAATTTTTAACATTTATAATAGAGACATTTGAATCGATTTCTTTTCCAATTTGATTTAGTTTAAAATCAATTTTTGTTGAGCCAAATACAGGAAAAATACAACAAATAATAAATAAAAAATAAAAAGTACGTTTCATTATTCAATTTTATTTTAGATTCAATGCTGGCTTTTCAATGAATTTCCAAGACAGAAATGAAATAAAAAATGTAAAAACAAAAACTACAACTAGCACCCAATAATTATCGTAAAAGCCTAAATACATAGCTAAATTTACAATTGGCATATGAAACAAATACATACCATAAGAAAGATCATTTCCATTGAAGAATTTCTTCTGCGGAACATTTGTATACGCTATTGAAATTGTAGTACCGAGCAATAAAAAAGTTGAAAATAACCCATAGAAATTGGGCCAATAGGTCACCTCATATTTATTAAGTATTAAAGAAAAAAATAATATAATAAGAGAAATAACAAGATAACCAAACAAAACCCTTATTGACAAAATATATTTTTATCACCTCCCATTTAATTTTAATTAAAACTCCAATTAAAAAATAAAACAAATATGGCAGAAGGTTTAATCCTAACAATTTTTGAATAATGTTTAGATCTTGTGCTCTTGCTTTAAAATTATCATTATACCAAAAATTGTAAAGTATTGATATTCCGATTAAAATGATAATCGCAATGATTCTAAAGTTTATTTTCTTCAGTAAAAACAGGAAAGGAATAAATAAATAAAAGCTAAATTCAATAAAAATTGTCCATAGACTACCATTCGGATTTCCTGCACCAAAAGATCTTAAAAAATCAGGAGTATAAAATTGAAATATTGTAATCTGAGTAAACACCCATAACCAAAAAGATTTCAACATTATATTAGGGATTATAAACCCTAGGATAGTCAACATTAAAAGTGTAAAAATAAATACAAACCATAAACCAGGAAATATTCTAAGCATTCTATTTTTCAAATATTGTCTTAAATTATTATTTCTTTCGTAAGAGGTGTAAATTAGAAATCCACTAATAACAAAAAAAATTGGAACTCCGGGAATTGGTTCTATAATTTTCTTAATAATATTACTAACAGTAATATTATTAAGAAATAAATGTTCAATGCTATGCCAAATTACAACTTGACTAGCAGCTACAAATCTTATTATATCAAAATTATTTGACCTATTGGGTACAATTGTTTTCATACTAAATTTCGATCCAAGAATTGTTTTTCAAACTTTCAATGGCTGCAAAGGAGGCCTTAGTGGTATTAATAATTTCATCAAAAGGAATAATGGAAGGACCTCCATTTTTTATTCTTTCCACTAAAATTCTAAACTGCTCATGATGTCCTTTATCCAATTTTGTTTTTAATTTAGAAAATCCCTTAGTTCCAAAACCTTCAGTAACACGGAAATTGTCCATTACAATAGTTCTCTCTTGAGAATACACTTCAACTCTTTCTTTTGAATATGCCTTAGAACCATTAGAAAAATAATTTATTACACCCGTGGACCCATTCTCATACTTCAAAAGTATACTAGCATTGTCCGTATTTTCTTCAGGATTTGTTCCCATAGCGTTCATACATACTGATTTAACTTTACTTCCTGTTAAATATGTAATTAAATCAATAAAATGGCATGCTTCGCCAATAATTCTACCTCCTCCAACTTTCAAATCGTGAACCCAGACATTATTAGGGATAAAACCGGCGTTCATGGTAGCTACTACATTCATCATGGAGTCACCAACAATAGATTTGATTTTTTGAATATGTGGAGAAAATCTTCTGTTGAAACCAACAGTCAGTGTTTTTCCTGATCTTTCATATTCTTGTATGATTTTATCTAACTCTTCATTATTTAAAGCCAATGGTTTTTCAACGAAAACATTTTTTCCTGCTGATAAAGATTCCAAAACCATACTTGCATGTTGATCGTGGCGAGTAGTAATTAGCACCAAATCAACTTCAGAATCTTGTAAGATTTCATGATAATCAGTAGTTGAATTATTAATTGAAAATTTCTGTGCTAATGCTGTACCGGATATACCACTTCTACTTGCAATAAATTTAACGGATGCATTTGTGGTTTTTAATGCAGGTAACATTGTCATTTTTGTGAAATTACCTGAACCTATTATTCCTAAAATACCCTTAGAGCCTGCAAAATTCGAATCTTTAATTTTTACAGTATGATTGGGATTTAAATTTAAATTTTCATCATATTTAATTATGGACGCAATTGATCGTTTAGTTCCTATTTCTCCATAAACATCCAAATAGTTTTCTAGAAGTACGATCTCAGAAATCATTTCTTTTACCTTTAGCTTTTCTGAACGTATAGCCTCAAGAATCGTTTCAAAATTCCTTTTTTCAGTCCAACGTACAAAAGGCAAAGGATAATCTATTCCTTTTTGTTCATAATCATCATCATACCTACCTGGACCGTAGGAACAGGATACTTGAAAAGTTAATTCCTTTTCATAGAATTCTGCTCTGCTGAGATTTAAACCAATAACACCAACTAAAACTATTTTCCCTCTTTTCCTACTCATATTGGCAGATTGGGAAATAATGTCATTATTTTTTGCGGAAGCGGTGATAATTACACCATCAGCTCCAACACCATTCGTTTTTTCGGAAACAAATTTTACAATATCTCCTTGTAGAGGGTTGAAAGGTATGATGCCCCAACTTTTTGCTAATTCCAATTTTGCAGGATCAATATCTGACCCTATTACTCGGCAGCCGTTAGCAACTAATAGCTGTGCAGTTATCAACCCAATTAAACCCAAACCTATTACAACAACTGTTTCTCCAAGTGTAGGGTTTAATAGTCTAATTCCCTGCAAACCAATAGAGCCAATCACTGTAAATGAAGCTTCTTCATCTGAAACTTCTTCCGGAACATGAGCTACTAAATTTTTTGGAACAGAAACAAATTCAGCATGTTGACCATTTGAAGCAACTCTGTCTCCAACTTTAAAATCTGTAACTCCTTCCCCGACTGCAATTACTTTCCCAACATTGCAATAACCTAAAGGTAAAGGCTCTCCCAATTTATTGAAAACAGTTTCTAGGGTTGGCATAAGGCCATCAGTTTTAATTTTATCTAAAACTTGTTTTACCTTATCTGGTTGCTGCCTAGCTTTCGATATTAAGCTTGATTTACCAAACTCAACTAACATCCGCTCAGTTCCCAAGGAAACTAAACTTCTGGTGGTCTGAATTAGTACATTTCCACGCTTAACTAAAGGTGCTGGCACTTCTTCTAATATTGTTTCTCCTGTTTTAAAGGATTGAATTATTTGTTTCATATTTAATAAAGATTTTTACGTTCTGCTAGGGAAGGATAATTGATTAAAACTGCTCTGTATTTCCCTTTAAATACAAATAAACTACCGGCTGATACACCAATAACTTTATACCGATCTATAGCTTGCTTAATATCATCTAATTGACCTGCACCTCCTAGAATTGTTAATGGCCCATCAGACATCTCTCTTGCCATATCAAATAATTTGAAATCAAACCCTTTCATTTTTCCATCATCTTCTATTGAATTAATAACTAATTCACCAATTCTATATTCTGAAAGTTTACTTAAAAAATCTTTTAATTTAATCCCTGTCGACTTCTTTCCATTGTGGGTAAATATTTCATAAGTGCCAAATAGTCCCTTTTTCTTAACGTCTAGTACTAAAACAACGCTTTGAGCACCAATAACTTCTCCTATTTCATTTAATAGGCTAGGGTTTTGAATTGCTGCAGAACTTAACGCAATCTTTTCAGCACCAAGTCCAATGATTCTTTTTGCTTCTTCTACAGTCGTAACTCCCCCTCCATAACAAAAAGGCATTCGACACTCGACTGCAATATTTTTGATCATCTCAAAATCAGGCCCTCGATTTTCGGCTGTAGCATCAATATCAATTACCATCAATTCATCTACCTCCTTTTCATTGAAAATCTTCACGGCATTGATCGGATCACCAACATATTTAGGATCAGCGAAATTTGTAGTCTTAACTAATCCTTTCTTATGGACTAATAAGCATGGGATAATTCTGGATTTTAACATTATATTAAAGCGAAATTTCTTAATAAATTAACACCATTACTATGACTTTTTTCGGGATGGAATTGAACACCATAGACATTTTGGAAATTAACGGCCGCTGTAAATTCATAGCCATATGAGGCAGTACAGATTGAGTCATTTTTATCCCTACATTCAAAATAATAGGAATGCAAAAAATAAAACCCCCTTTCTACATCCAAATCCTTTAATAAAGGGGTTTCTCGTGTGATTTCAATTGAATTCCATCCCATATGAGGTAACTTTGGCTTAAAATTTAACAAAGATTCATCAAATTTCTTGACATGTCCTTTGACATACCCTAAGCCTTTTAAATTTCCTTCATCACTGCTCTCAGCCAACACCTGCATTCCAACACAAATCCCCATTATCGGCACTTTCTTTTCTAATACCTCCACGTCAAGTTTTTCTCTAAATCCATATTCGTCCAACTTAGAAATGGTTTCATCAAATGCACCTACCCCCGGTAAAAATAGTTTTTCAGCTCCTACAACTTCATCTCCATTTTTGGCAATTTTATAAGGAACTTTCAGTTGATCATAAATATTACAAATTGCTTTAATATTACCCGATCCGTAATTAATAATGGTAATCATCGTTTGATGGATTTTTCAACGCCCAACATTTTCAATGCCTTTGCTCCAAAATTGAACATGGATTTCTGATTTTTATAATCCCAATAAAATTTCTTCGGCATATCAAAATATTTTTGCAATTCAGCTGGACTAATCCCTAATTTTGTTGCTATATAATTGAATTCATCCTTAATTTTTAAAGGATCATAGGCCGGAACTTTTAGCTTTTCAATTGCCTCTTCTCTGTTCATTTGACCAGTAAGGATTAAACTTGAGAATTGTACTCGTCTTGTATCAAAACCAAACCTTTCAGGTAACCAGTAACCTTCATAGAATTTAGTAAATCGTGATTCAAAATGTTTTTGAGGATATGGTGTCCATCCATATTCATTTTTCAACAATTCTAAAGCCTCCGATTTTATATATGGAATATAATTTAAAGGCTTAACAACTTGAACTTGTTTAACATACCTCAAATAGAACTTATGTCTTAACACAGGACTAAATGGATAGGTTTCCATTTTATTTGTACTGAATTTCTTTCGAATATCATTAATTTGAGCCATATCCGTCCCATAATAAAGGTATTCCATCGGATTTCGAACGCATTCAGTAGAAATATTACCCCCATTCAAAATATATTTTATTTTATATTTATCAGCGAAGTTATAAAGAGTGGCAACAAAAGCATGATCCTGAGGGATATCCAAATGCGGAACACCTGATTTGAAGAATGCCAATTGAAAGTCTTTCATTTCCTCCCAATTAATAACTTCTGTATATAGATCCAATCCTAGTTTATCAATCATAACTTGGATATTATTTACAGCAAGTTCTGAATTCCATCCCCCATCAACATGAAAAACTAATGGGCGTAGACCGTATTGGGTTACTGCAACATGCAATAAATAGGAGCTATCCACACCCCCACTCATACCTAAAATACAATCAAAATCTTTCCCTTTTCCTTCTTCCTTGATTTTTGCTACAAGAGCAAGTAATTCTTCATGGCCTTTTTTATCAGTATGCCAATTCGGTTTTACATTTTCATTGAAATCTTTACAATGATCACAAACTCCATTTTCATCAAATACAATATTTGTATCCGAAGTATCCATTACACAGTTTGTACAAATTTGGTAGGCTCGACTCATTTTCTTTTTATTTAATCAATAATTCATATACTTTTTTAAAGGATCTCCTCTGATCGAACATATCTAATGCCTCATCACTTGGTTGATATGTTTGGGATGTGATTTCCTTTGCTTCCTCAATTGCATCTTCAAACCAATTTCCCTTTTCAAGATCGATAAGAATAATCCTTTTTTTCATGCAACTTGGTAATATATCATAATAAGCATTATAGGTAATTGCAACAGCAGCTCCACAAAATATAGATTCATATACACTCCTTGGTGACGAATCTGAATAAGGAATAGAAACAACTAATAGGGTTTTCGATAGGATATCATACATTGTGTTTCTATCTACTCTTCCTATTTTTTTATCATTTTCATTTAATTTAACAACTTCTTCATACTGTTGTTCAGCGAATGGATAAATAAATGATATTGGATAAAAATTTTTGGCATGATTTCTTGCTGTAACAAGATCTTCAATTCGATAAAGAGCTGTAAATCCTCTAATAGATAAAACAGTTTCTCTTTTTTGGTTTTGAAAGGTGTCAACTTTTTCTTTAATTGACTTTAAGTCAATTCCATTTTGTATTATATGGGCATTAACTCCTGAAATTTCTTTTACCCCCTTTTTCATGTTTTCAGAATCAACTGTAATTGCTTTTGCAGCATTCATAGATTTATCAGCTAAATTTCTATAAAACTTAGATCTATTTGGTTTCAAAAGGATATCACTTCCTTGAGGGGTACCAACAAAATCAACTTTCGCCAACCAGCCTAACCATAAATAATACATGGAATGCGCATGAAATTTTGAATTAGGATACTGTTTTGCAAAATTCTTTAATTTTTTGACCTGAATTGGCAAAACCATTAATTTCAAAAGATTTCTCCAAATATGGCCGATTTTAGATTGCTTTTTAAAAAGAAACTTATCTAATATTAATAACTCATAAACTTTATCCGTGTCATCGATAATTTTCTTAAATCCTTCTCCTTGTATTAAATCCGTTAAAAGAACAACTTCATGTGATTTCACTTCTTCTTTTGCACTTTTATACCAATCCATGGCATGAAAGTCCCTGGCACCACATAGAAAAACAATTTTATTCTCCATTACCATTATCTGTATTAATAAACTTTTCTCGAAATTCTTGCAAAATCTGCTTGCGTAAATTTTTCTAGATTATTTACATTATCTAAAATATCTTTCCACATATTCCATGCAATTTTTAAGCTAAACTTTTTATTAGCAAGTAATAAACGTATCGAACTCAAAACATGTGCTACAACAGTTATTCTCCAATAAACAGGATTTAGGTTATCCTTTAGATTTGAAAGCCTCTGTGCATAATGATAGACCATATTTCCAATAAATTTATCTGAAAACTTATCTCGTGAGGCGCCCACCTTATGATATACAATCGCATCTAATAGACATACTGTTTTAAACCCTCTTTTTTTTAACCTTAACGCTAATTCCAAATCCTCTTCCCCAAAAAAGAATTTTTCAGATAATCGATCAGTTTTATGCAAGTCCATCAAAATGGTACAACCTGTCCCGTAGTCTACGAACATTGTTCCCTTTTGCGGAACGTTCTTTACGTCTGCGTCAGCATAATAGTATTTTCGAATTCCTAAGGCATTTATTTTCCCTCCACAATTCCAGATGATATTTTTATTTCTAAAGTATCTTATTTGTGGAATAACAGCTGCAACTTTATTTGTTTGATCTCCTATTAAAATTTCCATCATTTTATTAAGAGCATCGTCTTCAATTTCAGTATCATTGTTTAACAGCAATACATATTGTCCACCTAGATTTTGAACAAATTCAACAGCTATATTATTTCCTTTAGCAAAACCTAAATTCTCATTATTTTTAATAAAAATTAATTTATCCTTTCCTCCATTGACTATAAAATCCTCTCCTAATTGGTAGTTAGGAGAAAGGAAATTTTCTTTAATATCAGAAACATAAACTTTATAAGTTTTTCTGCAATATTCCTCAATCGTCTCAATTTCTTCTGATTGAGAACCATTGTCCACTAAAATAACCCTGAAATTATCAGATTTTGAATTCGAAACAATGCTTTCCAAACACAGTTTAGTGTCTGACCATCCATTCCAATTTAATACTATTATAAAATATAAATTTTTATCCACGTGAAATTTTTAGTTTATATATGAAGTTTAAAATCAAACAAATCACCAATGATTCTATGGTAGCAACACTATTAAAATAGAAATCAAACCATCCGAAACAACTTACAGCCAAATAAAAGCAATAGAGAATTAGAAAAAAGAAGCTGTCCTTACCTTTACTTAATTTAAAAATAGCATGAAGTAATATTGAAAATATAATTATACAAAGCAGTCCAATATATTCACCACCATATAAATAAATAGTTCCGAAAAATGTTTTTACATTAATGGTAGTACTATTTCCAATATACGTCCATTCATCTGATATTACTGTCCCAACTAGATGGGAGTTTCCTGATAATGTATAAAAAACATTAAAGTATGATTGAAACAAAAACTCCGGATTTAATTCTACTAAAGCACCAGTATGAAAATATGCATTCATACTCGCCACTCCACAGACATAATAGAGAATCATATGATTCCAGATGAAATTGATATCTGCAAGCTCACCAAAAACTAAACTGTATGAAATATAAAATATTAAAAACCCAATAAATAAAGCAAATGCAATATGCAAGAAATTAACCTTTTTCTTAAAAAAGAAAACAACTGCAAAGAAATAGGAAATTAATAAAATCAATAAACCACTTTTTGTAGCATATAATACCGAACCTCCTAATACAACAGAAATAACAAATGCATTTTTCAATTTAAAAATAAATCCTCCTTTACTAAATAAACAGAGTACGGATATAATTGAAAGGATTTTCAATACGATCGTTAAATGTGCCTGAAACCCGCCTCCTAGATAAAGTTCAGCAGCATCCCCCCCAGAAGATTTATAAATAAAATAAGCATTAATAACGAAGTAAAGAAGAACTAGTGATAGAATAAATGAAAAATTCAAAAGGTACTTACCAAAATAAAGTATATCCTTTTTTCGTTCTTCTAGACTTGCTTCATATGGCCGCACTTTTATTAACAACGTTGACAATAGTCCAACCATCCAAAAAACAAGTAAACCATAGAACCAAATGAATAATACATCATAATCCAAAGGTAAAAACCCCATTGAATTTGAAGTTAAATCATAAAGATATATAATAATAAGTGTTGGAACAGACAAAATGACGCTTGGTGTATAATATGTCCCATGATATTTTTTATCCACGAGTACAATTATAATTGTCAATAATGTGAGTAAAAGTAAACCCATTTTTTATTTAATTTTTCTTAAGATCAACAAGAGGAGAACTATTTCAGCACTTATCATTGCGATAGAGGCTCCAATATCTTTCAAAAATAAAGATAAAGTGAAACAGATTATTAAACTAATAATCCCACTTATCCATACAATCCTTGAAAAATATGCCTCCAAATTCATATTGACCATACCTATAATTCCATAATAATAATTTAATCCACCAAATAAAATTATAAAGCTCAAAATTCTCAAATCCCAAATTGTGCTTTCAATCGCTGTCCCGAGATATAATTTTATAATAAGAGGAGCGGCGAGACACAAAACAATACTTCCCACTAAAAAGAGCATACCTAAATATCTACCAGTTTTTTGAAATACACTAAAGGTGTCTAATCCAGAACTAGCGAATTTTCTACTAAAATGTGGGTATAATGCAGTTACAATAATATTTGTAAACGATTGTATTGCCTTTACAAGTTTTTCAGCTGGAGCATATAATCCAACGATATAATAATTAGTGGTCATCCCTAATATTATTATATTAGATTCTCGATAGAAGTTCATTCCAATTGTTGATAAAAACAATTGCCAACCTTCTTTTAAATCAGTTTTAATCTGTTCAATACTGGGAATTCTAAAATCTATTCTACAATTAAATTGAACAAACAAACAAGAAATAATTGCACCTAAGAAAAAACTAATAGATTGTAATCCCATTAATAACCCCATATCTTTTTCAGTTTTTATATAAATAAGAATCAATAAAAATGCAATTAATCTGACCACTAAATTGATCACAGTAATAAACTTCATTTTTTCTAAACCTTGAAAAAGCCACACTGGAATAAGTCCTTGACCTAAAAATATTCCAGAACCTAATAAATAAATTTCAATTTGATTAGGGTAAATGAGATATCCTACTAACAGGAAAAAGATAATTATGATGGAAAGTAAAGAACGTATTATAGATATTGAACTATATGTAAGACTGATAATTTCTGAATTGTTTTGATTTTTAGCTATTTTATTTGTTGCAGAAAAATTAAAGCCGTATTGAACTAACAGATTAAGATAATTCAGAATTGTAAACGCAAAAATGTAAATCCCATAATTTTCAACACCTAGTCTCTTAATCAAAATAGGTATTATAAGTAAAGGGAAAATAAAATTTACAATATTTAAAATAGATAGCGATAGAAAATTCTCAAAAATTTTCTTTAAACTAGCTGATTTTAATTTATCTAACAATGCCAAGGTTGACTTATTTAATTATTTTTTCCAAGTATTCACCATATCCACTTTTTCTTAATGGTTCAGCAACAACTTTTAATTGTGCAGCATCAATATACCCCATTCGATAAGCCACTTCTTCAATTGCACCAATTTTCATTCCTTGGCGTTCCTCAATGACTTGAACAAACTGTCCGGCTTGCATTAGAGATTGAATGGTGCCGGTATCTAACCAAGCTGTACCACGATCAAAAACACCAACTTTTAATTTACCACGCTTCAAATATTCTTTATTCACGTCCGTAATCTCTAATTCGCCTCGATGAGAGGGTTTGATATTCTTTGCAATTTGCACGACCTCATTATCATAAAAATACAATCCGGGAACCGCATAATTTGATTTTGGTTCTTTTGGTTTTTCCTCTATGGAAACCACCTTTTTATTTGCATCAAATTCCACAACACCATAGCGCTCTGGATCATGGACAGGATAAGCAAAAACATAACCACCATCAGGATCAGCACAGGATTGTAATAATTTGGACATGCCTGAACCGTAAAAGATATTATCGCCTAAGATCAATGCTACTTTATCGTCACCAATAAACTCTTCCCCTAAGATAAAAGCTTGAGCTAGGCCATCCGGCGATGGCTGTTCAACATAAGAAAACTTACATCCAATTCTGGAACCATCTCCTAATAATTTCTTGAAATTAGGAAGATCATCTGGCGTAGAAATAATCAAGATTTCTTTAATACCAGCCAACATTAGAGTAGATAAAGGATAATATATCATCGGTTTATCGTAAACCGGCATCAATTGCTTAGAAACCGCTAATGTTAATGGATGTAACCTGGTACCAGATCCTCCTGCTAAAATAATTCCTTTCATGTTATGTTTTATTTCGTTCTTAATAGTTAGTTTAATTTTGATAACATCAACTCCAAGCTTGCTCTCCATTCCGGGACGTGCAAGTAATAATCTTGTTTAATCTTGCTTTTATCAAGTAAGGAAAATTTTGGTCGCTTTGCCGGGGTTGGGTATGCGGTGGTTGGAATAGCATTAATTTTACAATCAAGCTGCTTAATTTCTTTGATTGCTGAAGCAAAATCAAACCAACTGATTTCCCCTTCATTACTGTAATGATATATTCCAGCCTTCCAATCCTTGGATTCGATAATAGAAACGATGGCATTGGCCAAGTCATGTGCATAAGTCGGTGAACCCACTTGATCATTAATCACGGAAATTTCCTCTCGCTCACTCATCAGACGAATCATGGTTTTCACAAAGTTATTACCATAGGTGGAATATACCCAAGAAGTACGTATGATAATGGCATTGGGGTCTATACGTTGAATTGCTTCTTCCCCATGCAGTTTACTTAAACCATAAATATTAATTGGATCAACTGCAGCATCTTCCTTTAAAGCTTGGGATGATGTCCCATCAAACACATAATCGGTGGATATAGCGATTAATTTCACCATATTTGCTGCAGAATATTTGGCAATTTCAGCAGATGCTAGGTGATTTACGGTATTCGCTAATGCTTCCTCCGATTCCGCCTTATCAACTGCAGTATAAGCTGCTGCATGAATGATAACATCTGGTTGTAGATTAGCCAATACTTCACCTATTTTAGCAGGCTCATCCAAAGGTAATTTGCAACGATCTAAGAAAGCACAATCTTTATCCGAATGGGATTTTAACACCTCTTGAAGTTCGGAACCTAGTTGCCCATTACTTCCTGTGATGACGATTTTCATTGTCCAAAAACCTCCTTAAAGCTAGGTGCCTGCTTGTCCTTATCGGAAAGTTGAATTTCCTCTAATGGTAATTCCCAATCTACGGCAACATCCGCATCGAATGGATGTATACCACATTCTGATTCCTTATTGTAGAAATTATCGCATTTATAAAAAAATGTAGCTGTTTCACTTAACACAGCAAAGCCATGCAGAAATCCTCTTGGAATAAATAATTGTAATTTATTTTCAGCACTTAGTTTTACAGCAACGTATTGCCCGTAGGTAGGGGAGCCTGGCCTTACATCCACAGCCACATCAATTACTTCTCCTTCTAATACTCGAACTAATTTGGCTTGCGCATGTTCTCCTCCTTGTGCATGTAGACCACGTAAAACACCTCGTGTGGAGTAGGATTGATTATCCTGAACAAATTTCGTTTCAGTACCCGTTAAATTATTAAAGGTAGCTTCATTGAAACTCTCAAAGAAATAACCACGGCTATCTCCAAAAACTGCGGGCTCCAAAATAAAACAACCCGCTAATTTTGTTTCTGTAACTTTCATCTCCTAGCTTATTTTAATTTTTATGGTATTGTCCTTCGTAGTATTTCTGGTAATCGCCTGAAGTCACGTTATTTAACCATTCTTCATTGTTCAAGAACCAATCAATAGTTTCTGATAATCCTTGTTCGAATGTTACAGATGGCTGATAGCCCAATTCCTGATTGATTTTTGTCGCATCAATGGCGTAACGCAAATCATGACCTGGTCTATCTTTGACAAAGGTGATTAATTGTGCGGAAGTACCAGCTTCACGACCCAATTTCTCATCCATTTGCTTACACAATTCCTTCACCAAATCAATATTTTGCCATTCGTTGAATCCGCCAACATTATAGGAATCACCTACTTTACCTTGGTGGAAAACCAAATCAATAGCACGTGCATGGTCCTTTACAAATAACCAATCACGAGTGAATTTTCCATCTCCATAAATTGGAAGCGGTTTATTATTTAAGATATTGTGTATACACAATGGAATTAACTTTTCTGGGAAGTGGTTTGGACCATAGTTGTTCGAACAATTAGTTAATATAACAGGCATGCCATACGTATCGTGGTAAGCACGAACAAAGTGGTCAGAAGATGCCTTAGAGGCTGAATATGGAGAATGCGGATCATAAGCCGTTGTCTCCTCAAACAAACCTATTTCTCCTAAAGTTCCATATACCTCATCGGTGGAAACATGGTGAAATAACTTTCCTTCAAAATTATCCTTCCACAATTCTTTCGCAGCATTCAAAAGATTAACTGTTCCAATTACATTGGTCATAACAAATGCTGTAGGATTGGTAATGGAACGATCCACATGTGATTCCGCTGCTAAATGTATCACTCCATCTGGTTTATAGGTTGCAAACACCCGATTTATGGCGTCGGCATCAACAATATCCGCTTTAACAAATGTATAATTAGGTTCGTCTTGTATATCTATTAAGTTTTCTAAGTTACCTGCATAAGTCAGGGCATCTAAGTTGACGATCTTGTAATTTGGATATTTTTTTACAAATTCCCGAACTACATGCGAGCCTATAAACCCAGCTCCACCAGTAATTAACACAGTTTTTTCCATATCTTATTTATTGACTCCACAAAAATCTAATACGACTTTATTCTCATTTAATTCTAATCCATAAAACTCTTTATGAGCAACTAAAAAAGCTATGATATCCGATTTTTCAATAGCTTCCTCGTAGTTTGTTAATTTGAAGATTTTATGTTCGGTAATATTTGGCTCTACAATAAAATATTCTTCTTCATTGGCATCTTGTAATACTCGTTGAACAACATATTTCGCAGGAGATTCTCTTAAATCATCAATATTAGGTTTAAAAGCCATTCCCATCAATGCAATTTTGGGCTCTTTATTATTTTTTAACTGAAACTCTTTACGAGCTTCTTTTATTTTTTCAGCAACCCAAAAAGCTTTATGATTATTAATTTCCCGTGCTTTCCCAATAATTCTAGATTCTAATGGGAATTCAGATACAATAAAATAGGGATCAACCGCTATACAATGCCCTCCAACTCCACATCCTGGTTGTAAAATATTCACACGAGGGTGTTTGTTAGCCAATTTGATTAATTCCCAAACATTAATCCCTGCCTTATCACAGATAAGAGATAGTTCGTTAGCAAAAGCAATCTGAACATCACGCGAAGAATTTTCTGTTAATTTACACATTTCAGCAGTACGTGCGTTCGTAGCGTGAAGTTCCCCTTTAACAAATTGCTTATAAAATTCAATGGCTTTCTTCGTTGATTCATCATTGACTCCTCCGATAACACGGTCGTTGTGCACTAACTCATACATTACATTGCCTGGCAAGACTCTTTCTGGACAATAGGCTAAATATATTTTTCCTTCTAATTCAGGACGTTTAGCAAAAATTAAAGCCATCATCTTTTCCGTGGTGCCTACAGGAGAAGTAGATTCAATAATATATAAGTCGCCTTCTTTTAATAATGGGAGTACGGCTTCTGTTGCAGACTGAACATAAGAAATGTCTGGCTCGTGATCCCCTTTAAATGGAGTAGGAACAACAATTAAATATGTATCTGCAGGCACAGGAGTAGTACCAGCTTTTAGGAAACTATCTTGTACAGCTTGTGCCACTGCTTTATCCAATTCCGGTTCTACAATATGAATTTTACCAGCATTAATGGTATCAACCACATGTTGTGAAATATCCACTCCATGCACAGGGATACCTGAGTTTGCAATTAATGCGGATGTAGGTAATCCAATATAACCTAAACCTACGGTAACTACTTTAGCTTGCATTTCTTTTTATTTATTTAAGTTTCTAATAAAATTTACGATTCGTTCACATGCCTTTCCATCTCCATAAGGATTATGCAAGGCAGACATTTGCTGGTACCTATCTTGATCTTGTAATAGACTATTTGCCTCAGCAACAATTTTATTTTTATCAGTACCTACCAAGATAACTGTTCCGGCATCAACGGCTTCTGGTCGTTCTGTCGTTTCGCGCATAACCAATACCGGTTTCCCTAAACTTGGCGCTTCCTCTTGAACACCACCTGAGTCAGTAATTATTAAATAGGATTGATTCATTAACCAAACAAACGCAGGATAGGCTAGAGGGTCAATCAAATGAATATTAGAAACATCCGATAAGATTTCGTATACCGGTTTTTTCACATTTGGGTTTAAATGTACCGGATAAATAATTTGAACATCAGTGTTTTTTAAAGCGATTTCTTTTAAGGCTTCACAAATATTAATAAAACCTTGCCCATGATTTTCTCGACGATGACCAGTGACTAATATTAATTTTTTATTGACATCCACAAGATTTCTTAATTCCTCAATCTCTGGATTTTCTAAATCCTTAACGCGTTCTGAACTTTCAAATAAGGCATCGATCACTGTATTGCCTGTAACCAATATGTCATTTTCTTGAATATTTTCACGAAGCAGATTTTCCTTAGATGCTTCAGTAGGAGAGAAATGATAATCACAAATTCTTCCGGCTACTTGTCTATTGATCTCTTCTGGAAAAGGAGAGCGTTTATTGTGGGTTCTTAAACCTGCTTCCACATGACAAACCTGCGCCCCGGAATAAAATGCTGCTATGCTACTAGCCATTGTGGTAGTTGTATCCCCATGCACATATACATAGTCTGGTTTAAAATCTTCTAAAACTGGTTTTAATTCAGTTATGATATCCGCAGTAAGGGTATATAAATTTTGATTAGGTTTCATTAGGTTTAAATCAAAATCTGGAATAATATCAAAAAACTCCAATACTTGATCTAACATTTCCCGGTGTTGTGCTGTAACACAGACTTTGGTTTCAAAATCTGTTTGACTTTGAAATGCTTTCACTAAAGGTGCCATTTTTATGGCCTCTGGACGTGTCCCAAACACAATAAGATTTCTTTTCATATTATTATTTATATACCTAATTACAATCTCGCATCAACCAAATCCCGATCTAAACAAGATTTGATGTCAAATATGATACCTTTATTTTCTTTTAATTTCTTAATATCTAAACTCAAAAACTCATTATGCGCCACTGCTAATACAATAGCAGCATATTTAGTGACTTGAATGTCCAGTGATGTCGTTAAACAATCAATATTATATTCTTTTTTTACTTCTTCTTTATTTACCCAGGGATCATAAACGTCTGCTTTAATCTCGTAGGATAATAGTTCCTTATATATGTCCACCACCCTTGTGTTTCGAATATCGGTACAATTCTCTTTGAAGGTTATTCCTAATATTAACACCTTGGCATGTTTTACTGGAATATCCTTTTGAATCATCATTTTCACTAACTTTCCAGCTATAAAGGACCCCATATTATCATTTACCCGTCTTCCGGAAAGAATGACCTGGGGATGATAGCCAACAGATTGTGCCTTAAACGTTAAATAATACGGGTCCACACCTATACAGTGCCCTCCCACTAAGCCTGGCTTATACTTGAGAAAATTCCATTTGGTTCCTGCAGCTTCAAGTACGTCATTAGTATCTATTCCCAAACGATCAAAAATCAATGCCAATTCATTCACAAAAGAGATATTCACGTCGCGTTGTGCATTTTCTATGGCTTTTGATGCTTCTGCTACTTTTATAGAAGGTGCTTTATGCGTACCAGCAATAATTATTGATCGATACAAATCATCTACTCGGTCAGCAATTATTGCGGTAGAACCCGAAGTAACTTTCTTAATCTGAGGTAATGTTCGAATCTTATCTCCTGGATTGATACGTTCTGGAGAGTATCCTACGAAAAAATCACGATTGAACATTAAACCTGAAAACTGTTCTAAAATAGGCACACATTCTTCTTCAGTACAACCCGGATAAACAGTCGATTCATAAATGATCAAATCACCAGGTTTTAATATTCCCGCCAACATTTTGGATGCCGTTCTCAAATAACGAAGGTCCGGAAGCTTAAGATTATCAATAGGTGTAGGTACTGTGACTATGAAGGTATTACAGTCTGTAAGGTCTTGAAGACTTGAGCTAAACTGCAATCCGATACCTTTAGTTGAATCTTCTAATTGAACTTCTTTCAACCTTTCCTCCTCAACCTCTTTGGTTATATCAACCGTGTTTTTTAATTCATTTATACGTTCATTATTAATATCAAAACCAATAACGGGATATTTCTTAGCGAATTCAACAGCAAGTGGTAGACCAACATAGCCTAAACCTACTATGGCTAGCTTAATTTGATCTAATCTATTGTCTACTGTTGGGTGATTAAGCATATTATTAAACTATAGCTTTCCTTTTACTTATTATTCTTCTGATTTTCCTTATCTGCCACGATCTTTCTCAACCCAGAGCTCGAGAAGCGATGATCCCTACTGTTGAAGTAAAGCTCAATTCCTTTTTCTTCACAATACTTTCTACCTGTGAAATCGCGATCCTTATACTCATCACCAACAATACGCACATCCAGCTTAAAGGATTTTAAAATATCCTCCAAATCCTGCTCCGTAGAATAAGGAACAATCTCATCAACATAAATGCATCCGCGTAATTGAATATAACGTTCAACTACTGTCTGACTTGGTGCATTTTTCTCTGGTCTATCCAAAGTGGGATCCATTTGTAAACCACAGATCAGGTAATCACATTGACGCTTCGCTTCAGCTAACATCATAATATGACCTGCATGTAGGAGGTCAAAGGTACTGAAGGTAATCCCCACTCGTGGTCCTGGGTTGTAATCCTTGAGTTTTGATTTTTTTACTTTTTTATCTGGCTTTTCCATAAAAGAAATGATGTTTATAAAGTATTCTTTCCCTATTCACCAATTGCGTAATACACAAATCCCAATTCTTGTAATTTCTTACCATCGAGCAATTTTCTTCCATCAAAAATAAAGGCAGGTTTTTTCATGACTGTCTTTATTTTTGCCCAATCGAGTTCTTTAAATTCGTCCCATTCGGTTAATATGGCCAATCCGTGTGCTCCATCGGCTGCGGCATAGGCATCATCTTGCACTTGTAAGAGTGCTCTGTTTTCATCGTTACTGCGTGTTGCTAGGTAGTCTAAATCCTCGTAAATCTGTTCTTCACGAACTTTCGGGTCAAACACCGCGATATTTGCTTGTTCCTCCAAGAGGTGATCAGCGACATAAATAGCTGCCGATTCGCGTGTATCGTTGGTGTTTTTCTTGAAAGCCCAGCCCAGGAAAGCAATTTTCTTGCCATTTACCGTATTGTACATGGTTTGAATGATCTTCTCTGCAAAGCGCGATTTCTGGTGGTCATTGATTTTAATCACCTGCTCCCAATAATCAGCAACCGCATGCAGGTTATAGGACCTGGCGATATAAACCAGGTTTAATAAGTCCTTCTGGAAGCATGAACCTCCAAAACCTACGGAAGCTTTCAAGAATTTGGAACCAATTCTAGAATCCTGACCAATGGCATGAGCGACTTCATCCACATTGGCACCGGTAGCTTCACATAACTCCGATATGGAATTAATGGAGGATACCCGTTGCGCCAGAAAGGCATTCGCTACCAGCTTTGATAATTCAGATGACCAAAGATTGGTACTGATAACACGCTCTGCAGGCACCCATGCTTCATATATCTTTTTCAAGGCTTGTATAGCATCTGCATCCTCGCCTCCTATTAATATACGATCCGGATTATGCAAATCTGCAATAGCCGTTCCCTCAGCTAAGAATTCCGGATTGGAAAGTACATGAAACTGGATTCCCTTTCCGGTATGGTCTAAAATATTTTTAATCGTTGCAGCCGTACGCACCGGAATGGTGGACTTCTCAACGATGATCTTTGCGGACTCCGATACATCGGCAATTTGACGGGCACAAAGTTCGATGAACTTCAAATCTGCTGCCTGTCCCTTTCCCTTACCATAGGTTTTGGTCGGGGTATTGACAGAGATGAAAATCATATCTGCCTCATGAATGGCTTTCTCCACTTCGGTAGAGAAGAATAAGTTTCTTCCACGGGCCTCAGCAACAACCGCATCCAAGCCAGGCTCATAGACTGGAAGAAGACTCAAGTCCTCTTGATTCCAGTCCGCAATGCGTTGAGCATTAAGGTCTACAACCGTTACTTGAATATGTGGGTTCTTTTGTGCAATTACCGACATGGTGGGTCCCCCTACATAGCCAGCGCCGATACACGTTATTTTCTTTATTTCCATTTGTACTTATTACGCCAAATTAAACCCTTTAAACCAGGTCATCTTGTTGATATAATATAATCTGCTGTAGGATTTCCTCATCCCTATCGAAATACAACTGAATGTTTTTCCCGAGTAATTGTTCCATTTTGGCGCTTATCTGCAATAAGTATGCCTTATCCAATTTATCGCCCATTACGAGTAATTCAATTGTTCCTGAATCGATCCCTTTCGCATAATCTCCCAACAGCGACACTAAACTAACCTCACCAGCCCTCTGCAATACCTGATCCACAGCTTGATCGAAACCCAAATAGGTACGAACTAGATTTTGTAAAGATTGGAATAAAGGGTGTTCTGTGTTAGCTTGATAGTAGATTCGATTATTTTCCTGGAAACGGACTAAATAGCCGGCATCGGAGAGCTGATTAAGCTCTTTACGAATGGCATTCGTTGATTCATTGAACTCTTCCGCAATCCCGCGCAGGTATCCCTTATTGCTGGATGTCACAAAGAACTTAATGAGTAACTTAAGTCTGGTCTTGGATGTTATGATCGAATCAAGCATCTATCTTGTGTGAGCAACAAAAGTACTCAACATTTTATTAAAAAACAAATTCGTATGATTATATTGGAATTCTTAACAATTTGTTAATCAAGCATGTTTAGACTTATAGAATTAAAAAAAGCGTACAGGTAAATTGCAATCGTTTGTCCTATCCATATTGCAGAAAAGCACTATTCCTCAGGAAGAACAGTGCTTTCTATAACCTAATGTAACTAAACAGCGAGCGTGCTATTCCTGACTCTTTGTTTTTTCTTCACCTCACCTTTAAATGGTTCGATTTGAAAATAATGGCTAACCATAAATTCTTCCTTAACCCCATTGAGTTTTTTGATATAACCTTTAAGGACTAAGCCTTCCTGTTTCGGAGAATATTTTTGCAAATAATCCGAACTAATGGAAATACCGATTGAACGCATAGCACTTTCGCCAAGTTGTCCAGGTGCTATAAAGAAATTCAATTTATCAAATGTATTTACTTGTATGTGTTTATTGGCACAACGCACTTCAGTCAATACAATTTCTTTTAAAGATTCTGCAATACAATTCGCTTGAAAAATAAAGCAACCATATTGCCGGTAGTTATCTGAACTCTGCGGATCCAATAAAACACGAACATGAAATTCAGCGTATCGACTAAGAACATTCATTTTCTTTTTTTGAATCCAGAAATAACAAAATAATCCTCCAAGGAGGAGAGCAGCTAGAAAGTAATACATATTAATAAAGGGTTTAGTTCAAATAATTTCACCGTAAAAATACCCATAGATAGTTGAAAAATACAAGTTTTTGGGGGTGGACAATGGGTGGACATTAGCGAATAAACACTTATTAATTCTAGAAAGCGGCAAAAATTAGGCTTCATATCGTCCATTTTTAAGGGACAAGTAGAAATACAGCAGTTCACTACATTTATTTAATGAAAGAAAAATAAAGACTTGTAAACATAATTACAAGCTAGTATGAGTCGCTAATTATAGGCTCGTTTTACTTAAATTTCTCTCTAATCAAGAATAGATTCAGCTGAGTTTTCATCCTGTCATCTTGCCTTCTCGAGGGTTTCAAGGGGTTTTCTTCGTATCTCCTTCAGAACTCGTTCGGACCTCGTTCGGATCTCGTTCGGTTAGAAGCGAACGAGATCCGAATCAGTTCCGAATAAAATCCACACGAATTCCGAAGTATTCTCGAAGTAAATCCAAAGAAATCTGGGGCTTCAAAAATGCCTAACTCGGAGAATTCATCTCATCAAGTTTCTTTTTTAACCTTTGTTTTGCTTTTTTTATTCCTTCCAGCGAAACCCCGAGTAAATCGCTCATGCTGCGATTGCTGAGTTCCAGCTTTCCTAATGCAATTAAACGGAGGTCATTCTCTGTTAATTTAGGATATATTTCCTTTTGACGTTGAAGGAAGTTGGGATGGACTTTATCAAAAACGTTTTTGAATCTCATCCAGCGATCATCGGTCATAATATGTGTTTCGAGCATCATATTAAGACTTTTGGCAATCTGTGTTTGAGATTCTGGGGCATGCTTATTTTCTTCCAACAACTCCCGACGAAGCCGGTTGATGGTCTGATCGTTTATTTTAATGGTATCGGTAAATTCCTGCAAGGAATCTTTAAGAACGAGCAATTCTTGATCCACTAATTGCTTCTCATAGGTTAAAGCCAATTGCTCCTTTTCTAAGAGTGTACTGCGAATCTGGATTTTATTTTTTGTGCGATTAATCAATAGCAGAACAATCACAAAAATTAAGATCAAAAATACCCCCACATACTGATAAGTCTGTTTAATCTGCTGTCGTCTATCTTCAGCCGTTTTAATGGCTTGTTCATAACGTTCCATTTCCCATTTCCAAGAAATCTTTTGCATTTCGCTATTGCTGTTTCGTTTATCTAGGGAATCCTCATAGCTAATAAAGCGATGTAATTGCCGCAATTCTTCGTCAGGCTGCCCCATTCCCTTCGCGATTTGAGATAGTGCTTTTGCAGCATCTCGTTTAAAGTTTAAGAAATAAGGCTTGTCTTCCATTAGTCGCATACTGCTATGCACATGTTCTTTTGCTTTTAGCCATTGCTTTTGATCAATAAGCATACTGGCCAAAATGAGGTTGGCGCGCATGGCATCCAATAGTTCATTATAACGTAGTGATAAATCGATATTCTGTCGCACCAATGCCATGGCCTTATCCTTATGTCCTTTTTCCCATTCAAAATCGGCCAAATTTCCAGCGATAATTCCTATCCATACGGAGTCTTTTGCTAGCTTGGCGGTCTGCATGGCTTGTATAAAATAGGTATGCGATTGGTCAAACAGGGAGTCGCGTCTTAAATAGACTGCAATGGAATTGGTCATATCAATTTGCTTTCGACTTAGCTTCTCGGTAAAAGGCAGGGCAAGTTTCAGGTAATCTACTGCTTTGGCATTATCGCCAATAAAGCTGTAAAATCGCGCCAAAAAATTATAGTGCATTTCAATCAAGGGCACCTTTTCAGGTGCTATATTCTTCTGTAAATCGGCAGCTTGTAAAAAATATGGAAAAGCCTCCTTAACAGCACGGTAGGTAAAATAACAGGAACCATGCCGAACATTCCCTACCATCTGCAAGATAGGGTAATCGTTATCGAATACCAATTTTTCACCTAAAGAAAAGAAATGATCGGTCCTAGGGTTTACCCGATCAAAGGCAATGGAATAACCATCTGCCATCAACATGTAATAGGCCCATTTGAGTGGCACACTATGCTCCTTGTTGGCAAGATCGAGTATTGGTTTAAGGTTTCTCTGCAGGGTTAGGGTATCTTGTTTATAATCCACAGGTGACATTAAAACTTTCTCCAATTGTTTTAATGGATCCTTTGTGGCAACAATTTCATTCATATGCTGACCCCAAACTGGGTAAGTACCCCAAAGAAAAAACAAGCCTAATAATAGAGTTCTGGTTAATTTGGTTTTCATGACCTATAAATTTCGGGAATAGTTCCGAGAAATGAGGAAAGAGATTTGAGATGTGAGATTTGAGAAAGGGGAAAGGTCATTTACAACTCAGAACGAAGTGAAGAGTCTCCAGTCCCCCCACAAGACCTCGTCATTCCGAATCTTTGATGAGGAAACTTTAGATTATATAGAAATTTAGTTTGTTTACGCGGTCGAAGCATTCTTCGGCCCTACATTTAGGGGAACTAGCGTTAATTATTTCACGATTGTTTATACGGGCGATGCATGCATCGCCCGCAAATTCAATTCTTTTCAATCTTATCATCCACCACTATTCTAAAGGTATAAAACTTAAGCGGGCAAACATTCCGCTGCGCTCAGTATTGCCCCTACGCATGGGGTACTACAAAACAATTAAGAAACTATATAGATTGTACGTTAGGTAGGGGCAGCACTGAGTGAGTTTGAAGAAGGGGTTTTTCCCCAATGAAAACGAACGGAATGTCTGCCCGTTTTTGTAATGTATTGTTCTTATTTCTTAAAGTTAATATAGATTTTGTAATACGGGCGATGCATGCATCGCCCGTATTACAAAATTATTTCCACAAGTCCTTTAAAGCAATTATTTTATAGGTATACTATTAAAACACGGTCGAAGCATGCTTCGACCCTACATTTGGGGGCATTAACACAAATTATTTAACGAGTGTTTGTAGGGGCGATGCATGCATCGCCCGCATTATATTCTAAAATAAATAATCTAACAGCGTAGCGGTCTCATATCTCACATCTATTAGTGCAACGGTCTCCTCTCATCCTTTAAACAATTCTGATTTTCAGACGAATGGTTTCTTCGGACAGCCTCAGATTGACCTACTAATTAGTAAAATATTATCCCGCCAAAGGTCTAAATACTAAATACTATCGACTATATACTGCCCTCAGGGCGCAGCGGTCTCCTAAGCTATATCCAATAGTCTTACGACTTGGTCGTCATCATTGAATTGAAAAATTGATTTTCCGGCGAGTTCTAGTTTTTCTCCTTTATTAAGTCCATTTGGAAAATCTACTGCTAAGGTCGCGGTGTATTGAATACGGATTTCAATATTGTCGCGTAGTTCGATGAGTTCTGTGATAGTTTGCTCTCTGTCTTCGAAATAGGATTTTGCAGTTTCGGCTTGTTCTTTAAAGTCCTCTATTCCTTCTAGGGTATCGGTCGTTTGACCGTTCAGGATATTTTCAAAAACAATATTATCGGAAAAATGGGCTACCATTCCCTCTACCTCAAAGTTATTATAAGCTTGGATGTAATTTCTGACTATTTCTTCTCTTTTAGACATAAGTGCAATTTACTTTATTATTAAACGCTAAATTCAGGCTTATGTTTTATGGAAACTTGTCTATTGGTCTTAATTGTTGGATTTGGGGTATATAGAAAAAGAAGATGCAGCCCGGGGGCTGCATCAACAAATAAAACAAACAACAAACTATTTTTTTATCCAAGTGTCCAAAAGCTCCCTAAGTTTTGGGTCTGATGGTCTTGGACTATCTGCGGTGATTAGATTTCCTTTTTTGTCAATTAGAATATATCGAGGAATTGCATTTACCTTATATGCTTCCGAAAGCGGATTGCTTGGGCCAGCATGTAGTTGAATTCCTTTTGCATTTTTCTCTTTTACATATTCTACCCATTTTGCTTTGTCCTGATCGGTAGAAATTCCAACAAAAGCAACAGCTTTGTCTTTGTATTCTTCATTAAGTTTTTCCCAATGAGGTTCTTCAGCGCGACATGGACCACACCAAGTAGCCCAAAGGTCAAGTAATACTACTTTACCACGTAAATCTGTTAAGCCTGTAGCTTTTCCATTGACATCTGCAAAGCTAAAGTTAAAGGCAGGTACTCCGGCTTTGGTTTCTGCTAATTTTGCTTCGATTGCTGATGCACGTTGTTTTTGCTCTTCTAGGACTAAGTTAGCTTTGTTCTTTTCCAATAATACTAGGTACCTTACTCGATCTTTAAGTCCTCTTAGCCCATCTGCATAGCTATCAGAGGTTCCTGCATTGCTACCAAGAACGTCATCATCACCCATAAATACAATTTTTGTTAATTATTTCCATTTTTTCGTATAGACAAACTATTTTCCTTGTTCTAACTCTTAAATAATTTCGTCTAATCTTTTGTTGAAATGTTTTGCCTTACAATTTCAAGTAAATCTTTTCTGGCAGCGGCAAGTTGTCTTTCAAACATTTCAATAGTCTCTTTTAACGGATTGTGGATATTCTCCACATTTGCAGCTATGTTTGATGCAGATACACCACTGTTTTCGTAGAAATTGTTTGTATTATATAGAACTTTCTCTTCCGTAAAATCTCGTAAGCCTTCATAAGTAACACCTAAAGCTTCAGCGACCTCTCTAAACTTTTCATCTCCTATATTTTCCGATTGTTCTAATTTTGAGACAGCTTGTTTAGATATTTTCATCCTTTCAGCAAGGTCAGATTGTGTCCAACCTCTAAGTTTTCTTACCCGCTCTATCTTTCTACCTTTGTGAAGACTTAGCTTGTTGGTGATAATTTCAGACATATGATTTACCCTATTTTGTGTTTTGGGATTTAAGAATTTCTATTTTTTCTCGCTCGCTCGTAAGGAGTCTTTCATATAGTTCAACAACTTTTTCTATAGGACTAAAGACTTGATGTATTCCATGTGAATTTTCGGATATTTTATTATTCTCAACTTTGTTTTCAATACTATAGAATGCTTGGTTTTCGTTGAATTCTTTTATTACTTCTGGTGTAACGTTGAATATCTGTGCGACCTGAACAATGATTTGATCATCTACCGAGTCAGAATTTTCAATAAGTGAATATTCTGCTTGGGTTATTCCGAGTTCAATAGCTACTGCTTCTTGCTTAAGTCCTTTTAGATTTCTTATAAATTTAATATTCGGACCTATTCTGACTGTTTTTTCCATAAATATAAGACAAATTATAAATTCAAATATACATAAAAGTCAACCTTAAACAAATAAAAATCAACCTGTTTTTTTCTTTTTTATATTTTGCAGTTCATTACTTTGTATTATCCGTATTGAACTTAAATATGAAGAAACAGTTGTACAAAAATATTATCAGAAGTCCAGATTGATAACTTTGTTACTCTGTCCTAATCTGTGATGCATAATTATCCACTGACTTTAGTTCCGTTAACCCTAAGGCACGATTAAGACTAACTTTTCCTAACCCAATTCTCAAACACTTAGACTTTGAATATTATGACGTTTTTATACGCAATGGCCACGCTTTGGCCTAAAGTAAAGCACCAAATACCGATAGTACAAGCGTTTTTGCTCACAATTTTTTGTTTCATATTGTTTAGTAATGCCCGCGCCCAGTCCGTCCAAGAGCGGGCTGATGCCGGGCTAAATGATGTTAGACCTCTAAAGATTGGCGATAGACTACCTGAAGCCTTTTGGCAGCAAGAGCATACCATTTACATTAACGCACAAACCAATAAACAGACTTTAGATCAATACAGAGGCAATCTGCTCATCTTGGATTTTTGGGCAAGTTGGTGCGGCCCATGCCTCAAAAAATTTGCTTTCGCCGATAGTATAAATCGCATTTTCGCTGACCAAGTTGCTGTAGTACTGGTTAATGCAGACAATACCGGAGATGATGAGGAAAAGATAATAGGTAAGATGCGAGAAATGGGAAGCGGGTTAAATACCATTATGAAAGATGGCATACTTTGGAAACTATTCCAACACTCCATTATACCACATTACGTGTGGATCGAAAATGGACAATACCGGGCAGCAACAGGCGCAGAAATGTTTGACCTGCATAACATAGAGGTTTCCATTAAAAGGCGTCACAAACTAAATGAGACCATTCGCAGACGTAACACTAGCAACCAATGAAAAAGATCTTTTTTATGATATCGGTATTATTTACCATAGCTGCTGTTGCCCATAGCCAACAGAAGGTTTTTAGAGTAGTTGATGCAGACAGCAAAAAGGGAATTACCGCTGTTGTTTCTGTAGGAAACAACAATTTTCCGACTGACAACAACGGTTATTTTAAGCTTTCTATCGTAAATCGACCTGTAAAACTCAGGATACAGGCGTTGAATTACATTCCTTTGGATACTTTGCTAAGTGACTATAACGGTTCTCTTATCTTCCATTTAAGACCAGTGGTAAAAGAAATTGAGGAAGTGGTAATCAGTACAGGATACCAAAAGATCAAGCAGGAGCAACTAACTGGATCGGTACAGCATATCGGTTCCCATATGCTCGAGAATCAGGTGAGCACAGACGTACTATCTAGGCTAGAGGCTATTTCCAGCGGACTGAGCGTAGACCGTAGTACAGCACAGGGACGTATTACCATTAGAGGGTTGAGCAGCATCAATGGTCCCAAGGATGTATTGATAGTTGTAGATAATTTTCCATATGATGGAAATCTCGAAAATATCAACCCTAATGATGTTGAAAGTATTACCCTGCTGAAAGATGCCGCGGCAAGTTCTATATGGGGAAGTAAGGCTGGCAATGGTGTAATTGTGATCACGACCAAGAAAGGTAAATTCAATCAAGATCTGCAAATACAGGGCAGTATTAACAATAATGTCATTAGTAAGCCCAACCTGTATCGTTTGCAGCAAATGAGTTCATCCGATTATATCGATGTCGAAAGTTATCTGTTTTCCCAAGGATATTATCAATCTGCTTATGATGACCCGTCTATGCCAGGGTTGACGCCCGTAATAGAGACACTCTACAATGCAGATCTGAGCCCAAGTGAAAAAGAAGAACGTCTGGATCGATGGCGCCATCTGGATGTGAGGGATGAATTCAAGAACAAGGTTTATGGAGTGGGGCTAAACCAGCAGTACAACCTACAGGCCAATGGAGGCAACAGGCGCTATAACTGGTTAGCGACAGCGGGATACGACCGAAACAGGGATAATCTGGATGCATTGTACGCTAGGTTGACCTTACGTTATGCTTTGGAAATCAATTTGGCAAAAAACCTAAGCGTGGACATGAATATTACCCATGCTAATGCACAAAGCAAAAGCGGCAAGCAGGGTTATACCGAGATCACAGCGTTAAATGGCACACTCTATCCTTATGCACAACTAACAGACGAAGATGGTAATGCAATGCCTTTGGTACAGAACTATCGGCTAAACTACCTGAGCACATTGGATGGAAGACTGGCTGATTGGAAATATTATCCGCTCACGGACTGTCTCTTTAACAAGGACGAGATAAATCTTAATAATACAGGGATAAATGTAGGAATGAATTATCGGTATGCAGGTTTTGATGTTCAAGCGCTCTATCGTATGGAAAGACAGCAGACCACTAATGAAAATATCTATGATGCCCAGAGTTATTTTGCAAGGGATATCGTGAACAGTTTTGCTCAGCCTGCCGATGATGGCTCTATCAGTTACTTGGTTCCACAGGGTGGTATAATGGATTTACAGAACGGATATCTGCTGGCGAACAACTTAAGGCTTCAACTGAACTATGACAAACGCTTCGGGTCACATCACTTTAACGCACTTGCCGGTGCTGAGCGTCGTTCTCTACGCAATGAAAGCAACAGCTACCGCTATTTTGGACTGGAAACGAATACCCTGAATACAGGTCTAGTTGATCTGACAAAGCGGTATCCGCACTACATCACCGGCAGCAACAGCTTTATACCTGGCAGGCAAAGCCTGGGGCTGACTCGGAACAATTTTGTGAGTTTTTATGGCAATGCTAGCTATAGTTACAGAGATACTTATTTTATTTATGCCAGTGCCCGTCGCGATGCATCGAATCTGTTCGGGGTGAGTACGAACAATAAATGGAAGCCATTATGGAGCTTGGGTTTGGCTTGGAATGTCGACAACGATCTGCCTTGGCTAAAATCAGGCGCGTCTCTGAAACTTAGGGCGAGTTATGGATTTAGCGGCAATGCAGACCCATCACGTACCGGCCTCACTACCATTACCTACAATACTGTATCACCTTTTACCCAAAGCAACTTTGCCTCGATTACACGCTTTTATAATCCCGATCTACGTTGGGAGACTGTTGGCACACTTAATATAGGTGTTGATTTTGGTCTCTTTGACAGGCGCATCAGCGGAAGCTTTGACTATTACCGAAAAAGGGCCAAGGATCTGTTCGGCTTTTATCCTATTGACTACACAAGTGGTGTGGGGCCGACCATGGTAAGGAATATTGCATCAATGGAGGGGCATGGCATCGATCTGAGACTTGAGAGCCGTAACCTTGTGGGAAATGGCCTCCAATGGGGTACCATCATAAATTTCAGCACCAATCGGGACAAGGTAACGGATTATTATGACGTCTCAACGAAAGGCGGAGACTATATAGGGACCGGAACAATTACCGGCTTGGTGGGTAAACCGGTTTACTCGGTCTTTTCGTACCGATATGGAGGACTGGATCAGCAGGGAAATCCGTTAGGTTATCTCAACAACGATTTGTCTACGGATTACGTGGAGCTCACGGGGAACGGCAGTAGTCTGACGGACTTGCGATATCACGGCTCCGCACTGCCTACAGTATTTGGAAATTTTACCAATCGGTTAAGCTACAACAGGTTGAGTCTGGAAGTCGCACTTGCCTATAAGTTTGGTTATTACTTCAGACGCAGCAGTATACAGTATACTAATTTGGTGGGCAGCGGACGCGGTCATTCGGACTATTCTCTGCGCTGGCAAAATACGGGAGATGAGATGCATACTAATGTACCTTCATTCCAATACCCGGTTAATGATAGTCGGAGTTTGTTCTATCAACTTTCGGAAGTACTGGTGGAGCCGGCAGACCACTTACGCCTACAATATGTTTCCCTAAGCTACCAATTGGAAAACAAATTCAAGAATTTATGTATCCGAGATATGCGCATCATGCTAAACGCAAGCAATTTGGGTTTGTTGTGGACGTCCAATAAGAAAGATCTCGATCCCGATTATGACAATGTGCTGCAGCCATCAAAAGCGTACGCGCTGGCACTTCAATTTAAATTTTAGATATATGAACAATAGAATAAAGTATTTTGCTGCCTTTTTGGTCATAATAGCCATGACAGGCTGTGAAAAGTTTCTGGAGGAAAAGCCTGATCAGAAACTTGCTACAATAACCACTATCAGGGACATGCAGGCCGTATTGGACGATTATGCTACGCTTAACTATACCGACCCGGCAATGGGTGAGGTGTGTGGTGACAACTACTATATGACCGATGTTGTTTTTAACGCGCGTGACGAGTACGATAGAAATCTATATGTTTGGGCATCTGCAAATATATTTAAGCCACAATACAATGCTTGGACAAACATCTATGCGCAGGTTAATGTGGCCAATAACATTCTGCAAGCTGTCGCGGATAATTCTACTATCATCAACGACAATGATGCTCTTGCAGGAATTTCGGCTCAGGCGTATTTTTTCAGGGGCAGGGCTTTTTTCAATGCACTTGGGATTTGGAGCATGCCATATAACAAGGCTACGGCCGAAACATTGCCCGGTATCCCTCTTCGGTTGAATGCTGATTTCAACGAGCCATCTACCCGTCAAAGTATCGCCGATGGTTATGATCAGGCGCTTGCCGATCTGAAGAAGAGCGCTCAGTTTTTACCGGATGTTGTTCCTTCCCCTACCAGACCTTCTAAGGCTGCGGCTTATGGAATGCTGTCCCGTGTATATCTGCAAATGAGGGATTATATTGCAGCAGGGGAATATGCAGATAGTTGTTTACGGTTCCAGCATCGTCTATTGGATTACAATACACTTACAATCACTGTCAATTTCCCGTTGCCTCATCTAAACGAGGAGGTGATCTTCGAGAGCAGGGTGGCAACGGTAGGACCTATTGTACAGAGTAGGGCACTCATTAATCCTGTGCTATATGATATGTACCATACAGATGACTTACGTAAGTTGGCATTTTTTCGCGCCAGCGGCACTTCCTATATTTTTAAAGGTAGTTATCAGGCTGGAGCGACTCTGTTCAATGGTATTACTACGGCCGAAATGCTGCTGACACGAGCCGAATGCAAAGCAAGGGATGGAAAGGTTAATGAAGCCTTAGATGATCTTAACCTTCTTTTGCAGTATAGGTACCGTACAGGTACATTTGTTCCGACATTGGCAACTTCATCCCTCGAAGCGTTGGAAATAATTAAAGACGAGCGACGGAAAGAATTGGCATTCAGAAGTATGAGATGGCTGGATATTAAACGTTATAATGAGGAGGGGGATGGCATTACGCTCAGCAGGACCATAGATGGAAAGGTCTATAAACTTGAGCCACAGAGCAAGGGTTATGCTCTGCCAATCCCAGAGGATGTAATTGCGCTTAGTGGTATGCAGCAAAATGAACGCTGATAAATCGATTGCCAAGAAATTACACGATTAAAGTGGTGTCCAAAAAATACGGACACCACAATTTTTCTACATATCACAACATCGCTTTAAGTACATGCTTAGAGTTAAACATCTCTCTTCTTAGAAAGCCCAAGCAAAATAGCACTTTTAGTTTGATTTGGTATGTAAAGCGGCAGCCGTTACAGCAGCCTCATTAGGAAAGTTGGTTGACAAGTATGTGTTTAGTTTTGCTTGGGTATCTATACTTTCGTCAACCTGTATTACACAAGGCATTTCCTCCCCATCATCACAACCAGGTGCACTTGGATTAGTAATTTGAGTATAATTAAACCCAGATCTAGCACCGACTTGGGTGTTGAGATCATATCTCCAATATGTAAAAGTTGCTTTTTTTGCTTTAAAACCTGAATTCGATTATTAATTCTATTTAAAATTGCAATCATGGTGGTAAATGTTTATATTTAAGTATCTGAAATTCAAATATTTAACAATACACCAGACCATGATTACATACGATAAAGTTACCGATATTTTCTGCATAGTTGATGAGTTTTGCAAGAACTTTGAAAAAAACACTAAAAACTTCATCATTGGGAAGGCTTCAAGACGACCAGCAACCATGTCAAATAGTGAGATCATTAGTATCCTACTATTATTTCAGATTAGTGGCTTTAAATGTTTCAAGCATTATTACATATTTTATGTACAGCGCCACATGAACAAAGATTTCCCTAAGACAGTTTCTTACAATCGTTTTGTAGAGCTTAGCCAGACTGTGATTATGCCCTTAACTATGTTTCTGAAAACCTGTTGTTCGGGTTCTTGTACGGGAATATCATTTGTGGACTCTACGCCAATAAGGGTTTGCAAAAACAAACGTATAAAAGCCAATAAGGTCTTCAAAGGAACTGCTGAAATTGGAAAATCAAC
>NZ_SMBZ01000031.1 GCF_004342685.1 Sphingobacterium alimentarium | reverse complement strand
TAGTACTAAGATACTATTTTGGCGTAAGCCTATTGGGACTATGAGCCCTTGACTTTCATGGCTGTTGGTGATACCGAATGTATCATGAATGTTTTGTTTATCACAAATTCATCATAAATGGTTCACTTGCTTTGCTAGCGCGGTTTTTTTTATAGATTTGTATAAAGAACAATTTATATGAAAAAGACGATGTTATCAACGCTATTGCTTAGTACATTACTGGGGCTATCAGCTTGCTCAAATACGACTAATTCCAACACCGACACGACAACTGTAGATTCCCACGCGGGTCATGATCACGCCAGCCAAGACCACGCTTCAGCTGCACAGCAACAAGCGAACGAGGTGTATCAAAAAGCTCCAGCTGAAACATTACCTGCTTTCACTTTTTACAAATTAAAATCAGGCATCAGTTTCACGAATCAAGATATTCCAGCAGGAAAAAAAACAGCATTTATTCTTTTTGATCCTAACTGCGGACATTGCCAAACTGAAGCCGGCCAGCTTGCCAAAAATTATAACAAATTAAAAGATATCAACATATTTTTTGTTTCTATGAATGACCCAGCATTAATGGCTAATTTCTTAGAAACATTTGGTAAAGAACTAGTGGGTAAAGCTAACATAGAGGTACTTTACGATAGAAATCAAGAATTCATCCAAAAAATTCATGTACCAAAGCAATTCCCAGCGAACTATGTGTACACAGCAGAGGGTAAATTGCAATCCTATTGGGATGGTGACCGTAATATAGATGAAATCATCAAAGCGTACGTAAAATAATAAAATGAGGATAGCAATAAATGGTTTTGGACGAATCGGCAGGCACACGCTGCGCAATTTGCTCAAAAGGAATACACCTAATATCGACGTTGTTGCTATTAATGACTTGACAGATACGACTACTCTTGCTCATTTATTTAAATATGATTCAGTGCATGGACCCTTTGAAGGGGATATTAAACATGATGAGAATCATATTTATGTGGGCAAGCATAGCATATTAGTGACGAAAGAAAGCAACCCAGCGGCATTGCCTTGGAAGGATTTAGCCATTGATATCGTCATCGAATCCACAGGTCGATTCACCAGTAGGGAAAAAGCAGAACTGCACATACAAGCTGGCGCGGGACAAGTAATTATCTCCGCACCTTCTCCCGACAAAGATGTGCCTACTGTAGTACTGGGCATCAATGATTCCGATTTTGATTGGAATACACCTGTATTTTCCAATGCTTCCTGTACGACCAACAATGTGGCTCCATTGGTGAAGATTCTGGACGAAAACTGGGGCATCAATGATGGCTATATCACCACCGTCCACTCGATGACCGGGGATCAAAATCTGCATGACGCTCCACATAGAGATCTGCGTAGAGCGCGAGCTGCTTCGTCATCTATTATTCCTACATCCACAGGTGCTGCCAAAGCTATAACCAATGTTTTCTCTCATTTGGAAGGAAAATTAGGTGGTGCAGGAATACGTGTTCCCGTACTGAATGGATCGCTTACCGATTTCACCTGCACATTGCGTGATGAAACGTCGGTTGAAGAAATCAACCAAACCTTCAAAACCGCCGCGGAGAATGAATTAAAGCAAGTGCTTTATTATACAGAAGATCCTATAGTTTCTGTCGATATTATCAATAACCCCTACTCCTGTGTATTTGACGCACAGCTCACTTCGATTGTGGGTGGATTAGTAAAAGTAGTGGGCTGGTACGATAATGAATTTGGTTACTCCAATCGATTGGTAGATATATTAGAAAAACTAAGCAAACGATGATACGATTTATAACTGCCGATCAGACACTGCCACTGCGTTCGTTAGTATTGCGCAATGGTCTTCCGGAGGCCGAATGTATATTTGCTCACGATATGCTACCATCGACTTTTCACCTGGGTTATTTTGACGAGAAAAATGAATTGCTGTGTATATTGACTTGTATGCGCGAGAATCATGGCAAAATTCCCAAAGACGCTTACCGCCTTCGAGGGATGGCTACGCATCCAGATCATCGACGGCAGGGCTATGCAGCCGAACTGTTACACGCTGCGATTGAACATCTTAAAAGCCAATTAGGAATAGAATATTTGTGGTTTAATGCACGTACGATAGCTTTTCCTTTTTATGAGGCATTGGGCTTCGGATTTATTTCTGATGAATTTGACATTCCAGGTATAGGACCTCACCGAGAAATGTACAAGTATTTATAATAAGCGATTTGTATAAAGCCAATGATACTACTAACTAGTTGGTATTAACGGCTTTTTTCTTTACTCGTTCTATTCCAAAAAACACTGTAAATGAATAGAATAATAATATGGCTATAAATAAATATGTACTGAAACTTTCATCCAACTCTGGGAAATAACGATCTGTAAATTTTATCATTACCAAGGATATATTTTTCAATATCACTACTAAGAAGGCTGCTATGAGTAATCGAAGTTTATCCGCATGTGGATAAGACTCCATATGAATCAAAAAATAACTAAAAAAGGATAGACCTAAAACCTCTATAATTAATTGGAATATGTGTAAAGAAAAATTCTGATGGCTATCAAAACTCAATACATTAATAGCAACTAATCCAATTACAAGAAATAATTTAATAGTGTTATTCATATGTTCATTCCTAGGTTTATGGAATATAATGATTTTCAGTGAGTAAACCATTTATTTTTTACATTTCTCTTTCCACGCCCAAGCTAAATAAAGCAAAATCGTATTTCACGGGATCGTCCCGATCCAGCAATAATAGGTGGTCTGTCAATTCAACAGCAGCCTTCCAATTCAACTTATCCAAGGTAATCAAATGAAACTTTCTTGCTACTCGTTCCACGTGCACATCACAAGGGCAAATTAGTTGTGATGGCGCAATCCGATTCCAAATACCGAAATCCACACCTTTATCATCCTGTCGCACCATCCAACGCAAGAACATATTCAATCGCTTGCAAGTTGATCTCTGCGCAGGTGAACTAACATGTTTTTTCGTCCGTAATGGGAAATCTGGTAAAGAGAAAAAATACTGTTTAAACTCATTTAAAGATTTTTCGATAGAGATCTGATTTGGTAATACTTTTTCTTGGCCTATCAAAAAAGCATCTTCCAATGAACCAAATCGAGAATAATGGTATTTGAAAAACTCAACAAAATACAACAGATCCGTATCATTAAAAGTACGATGCTTGAAACCTAATAGGGACTTTAGGTCATTCTCCTGATGATTGAGTATAAAATCGTAAGGATTCCCTCCCATTCGATCTATTAGTTCTTTGCATTTATTGATAATGGTTATACGTTGTCCCCAAGCTAATATCGAAGCTATAAAACCCATGATTTCAATATCCTGCTTCTGCGTAAACAAATGCGGAATACAGATTGGATCATTCGCTATAAAATTGGGTTGATTGTATTCAACAACCTTGCTATCTAAAAATTCTTGAATATTAAAATCCGACATATTCTACAAAGTAAGCATATTAAGTCCTCGCAGGAGCAATTAAGATATTAAAAATCCAAAGGTGAAGGATAAATATATTGATAATCCATTTCTTTACTAATCTTCGAGCCATCTACAATTTTCTGAAAGGAATCTTGCGCCTCAAATCCAGAAGGTAGAGCAAAACCATATTTTTCAGCTGATGCTAGGATTACTTCTTTTTTAGTAGGATGTTCAGGAGCTAAAATATTGTAAATGGAATTTTGTAAATCATTTTTAAATCCCAATGCTAATAAATTTACCACATCATCTACATGTACGAAATTCGCAGGTTGATCGCCCGTCGTACAAATTCGATTCTGAAAATACTTAGCGAAAATTCTATTCTTGCCAAATAATCCGCCTAACCTATAAATATGAGTCTTCGGCAACTGAACTTTTTGTTCAGCGACTTCCAACCGTTCGTTCATTTCTCCAGCATACGCTTCATCGAAAGTAAAGTCAATATCCGGATAGATTCCAATCGAACTGAGATAGATGTGCTTTTTATAGCGGATGTGCGATAAATAATTCCTCACATTTTGGAAACGATTGGAGATTTCAGCTACTGTATTTTTTGAACTAGCTGGAATACTATTCAATACATAATCAAATTCTTTGGGAAATTCATCAATTGAATTGGCGTCATCAAAATTAACGATAGCGACCTTACAACCAAATGCATTCAGATTATCCGCTTTCTCAATAGAAGTGCAAGTCGCAAAGACATCATCTCCTTTCTCAATATAATATTTAGCAACCTCTTCCCCTACCCAACCGCAACCTAAAATCAATATTCTCATACGCCTAATTTAAAATAAAAAGAGCAAAGAAATTCCTCTTTGCTCTTTTTGAGAATAATATATAAATACTATTAATAAGCCTTTGCAAAAAGTACACGACCTTTTGATGGTTTACCGGTGAAGATACAAACACCTTCTTCTTCTTTGAAATCCAAAGGAATACAACGTGATGTTGCTTTTGTTTCTTCTTTCACACGTTTTTCCGTTTCAGGAGTTCCGTCCCAGTGACAAGACACAAAACCACCTTTATTTTCTAATACATGTTTAAATTCTTCGTATGAGTTCACTTCTGTGATGTGTGAATCACGGAAGTTTAATGCTTTAGTGAAAATATTATCTTGAATTTCGTCTAGCAACGCCACGATACGAGCACCTAATCCAGCTTGCTCTACTGTATCTTTGGTTTGTGTGTCGCGACGTGCCAATTCTACTGTTCCATTTTGCATATCACGCGCACCAATAGCTACACGCAATGGAACACCTTTCAATTCCCATTCTGCGAATTTGAAACCTGGACGTTGAGTATCACGATCATCGTATTTCACCGAAATACCTTGCGCTTTCAATTCCGTATTCAGCTTATCTACAAAAGCATCAATATTAGCTTTCTCCTCATCCGTTTTGAAAATTGGAACGACAACTACTTGAATAGGTGCTAATTTCGGAGGCAATACCAAACCTTGATCATCTGAGTGCGCCATAATCAAAGCACCCATCAATCGTGTAGAAACACCCCATGAAGTTGCCCAAACGTGTTCTTGCTTACCTTCTTTTGAAGTAAACTTCACATCAAAAGCTTTCGCAAAATTTTGACCTAAGAAGTGCGAAGTACCAGCTTGTAGAGCTTTACCATCTTGCATTAAAGCTTCAATGGTATACGTATCTAATGCACCAGCAAAACGCTCCGATTCTGTTTTACGACCACGAATCACGGGAACAGCTAATGTTTTCTCCGCAAATTCAGAATAGACATCCAACATTTGTTGTGCTTCTGCTACTGCTTCCTCCGAAGTAGCGTGAGCTGTATGCCCTTCCTGCCATAAAAATTCTGCAGTACGTAAGAATAAACGTGTACGCATTTCCCATCGAACCACATTCGCCCATTGGTTCACCAAAATTGGCAAATCACGGTAAGACTCAATCCAGCCTCTGTACGTATTCCAAATAATAGTTTCAGATGTCGGACGAACGATTAATTCTTCTTCTAACTTCGCATCCTCATCGACAATAATATTACCATTACCATCATTTTTGAGACGATAGTGAGTGACTACGGCACATTCCGTTGCAAAACCATCTACGTGCGAAGCTTCTTTAGAGAAAAATGACTTCGGAATAAACAATGGAAAATATGCATTACTATGTCCTGTCTCTTTAAACCGCTTATCCAAAATAGCTTGCATACGCTCCCAAATAGCATAACCATAAGGTTTGATAACCATACAACCTCTTACCGCAGAATATTCTGCCAAATCCGCCTTAATAACCAGATCATTATACCATTGTGAATAATCTTCACTACGACTTGTTATTCCTTTACCCATGTGCTTTTATAACCTTATATTTAAGAAAATATATTCTAAAAAAGAGTATATTCTCTTTCAGTAAAAATTTATTTATATTTTTGATTACAGGTATTAAACCTTTGTTGAAAATCGCGTCTAAGATAATAAAAAGACGTTGGATTATCTACAACAACTAGCGATAAGATATTATGAAAACGAACAAAATATTAATAGGTAGTTTGACCATGACAGTAGCTCTGGCTATTAGCTCATGTTCAACCGGTAGGCAAATCGCTTATAAAGACGATGTGTACAATAATCGTCAAATAAATACCGACCAAGCATATCAAAGTCCGGATTATTACTATACGGAAGATGAGTATGCACAACAAAATAACGCTTACTATACGGACGAATATTCAGATGATGAATATTACGAAGATGAATATGGTGATTTAGAATACGCAAATCGTATCAATAGATTCTATTATTCTACTCCAGGAATGTCCTATTATGACCCATTCTTTGATCCTTGGTTTGGTTTTAACACTTGGGGTTACGGTTATGGTGGTTATGGTGGCTGGGGATTCGGTTATTCAAACTGGGGTTGGAATAGAGGTTGGGGCCTAGGATTTGGCTGGGGCTACCCTTACAGCATGGGCTATCCTTACTATTCACATATCGGATGGGGATGGGGTAATCCATATCATTTCTACAATTCATATTGGGGCATGAACTCCTACTACAATCGCTGGGGACACCCTTACTATGGCGGTGGCTATGGAATTGGTAGTGGCGGATATGTGACTCGTCCTGCATACTCTTCTGTACGATCAAATAATCGTGGATTATACGATACTAGAGTAAGTAATAGATCTACTGATAGAAGAGCTACAGTATCCCGCAGTGTAAGTAGAGACGCCAACGGTCGTATCGTGACTGGTACAAGATCGGCTATTCGAAACACTGAAGTTTCAGACCGCGCATCATCTCGTCGTTCTGATGGCACCATCAATTCACGTGGTACTACTTCACGCACTGTCAATGATAGATCGAATACAGGAAATAGAGGAACGATAGACAGAAGTGGTTCTGCAAGAAGTGGAACAGTCGATAGATCGGGTAATAGAGAAACTATTGATAGAGGAACTAGACGCCCTGAATCAACCGCGCCGAATAGAACACCAGGTAGATCGGTATCACCGAATACAGAACGCTCAACTCGTCCTACGTCCACACCGCAAAGCTCGAGATCAACGACCTCGAATAGAAGTGTAAGACAAGAGCAATCGAATTCGAGCCCTGCACGTTCTTCAAGTGGTAGTAGCAGAGGTTCTACATATACACCTCCACCGGCTTCTTCATCTAGCAGAAGCTCTATGAGCAGCGGCGGATCTTCTAGAAGCACATCCAGTGGCGGCGGCGGTAGCTCATCATCTGGTGGTTCATCAAGGTCTTCAAGACGATAGAAAATAACATTTTGCAATTGCCAGCCCTAAGGCTGGCAATTATATCATATACATCCTCAATTTATGAAATCAAAAAAGATAATTCTTTCATTACTATTATCAGGAAGCATTGTGGGATTTGCGCATGCACAGTCCGTAGATGACGCAGTAATCATATCCAAAGATGAAAACCCGGCATCAGCACGTATTAAAGGGATGGGAAATGTGCAGACAGCGTTAGGAGGTGATATTAGCTCCATCAACGGCAACCCTGCCGGTTTAGGATTCTACAGTCGCTCCGATGTAAACATCACTTTTGACTATCTTCAAAACAATAATAAAACCAATTTCTTAGGCACCAACTCAAGCAGTAACAAAGGTAATTTGGGTATTGCACAAGCAGGTGTTGTTTTTAATTTTCCGTCACGCAATCTAGGTTATCATGGATGGCAATCGACAAGCATAGGAATTAGTTATAATAAAAGACAAAACTTCAACAATTCTTGGGTATACGACGGGGTAAATAATGAGACCTCATTTGTGAATAATCTTACAGATTTAATGGCTGATGATTCGGATTTCAGAAATGATTTTAGAAAATCTAATCTCGTGGAGATATTCCCAACAGCAGCAGATGGCTATTTCCCATTAGCATTCCAAGAAGGTAAGCATCAGGTGAATGATGTGCTTACCAAAGGAAATCACAACAATACTTCCTTAGCTTTCGGAGCTAATTACAATAACACTTTTTACATTGGCGCTACGCTCGGATTTTCTTTTTTCTGATATGAGAGAAGCAAAATATTTGAAGAGAATGGATGGACAATGACTCCCGATGAGGTACGAGAAGTAAATCCCAATTCCGCGTATGCGAATCCCGCAAATCCAGAATTATACCGATTTTTAGATAAAAGTTATCAGCTATTGGATGATTATTCCCAAATCACAGAAGGATCAGGCATCGATCTTAAATTGGGGATGATTTTCAAACCCGCTTTAGACTGGAATATCGGTTTGACCATCAAGACACCTACTTGGAATACAATTAGCGAGTCTACTCGTGCTTTTACTGATGTTAGCTATTTCCCGGATATGGATTCAAATACAAGCTTCCATACGTATGAATCGGCGTTATACAGCAGTGCGCAAGATTACTCCATATCTACACCATGGAGGTTTGCTTTAGGCGCAACGAAATTTTTTGACCGAGGATTATTAAGTGCCGAAGCGGAATATATCACTTATAACAGTACTCGATACACGTCCCCTACTTCGACAAATTCTTTTATCAATGTCAACAACTATATTTCTGAGGACTTGCAAGGCGCATTTAATGTACGTATTGGTGGGGAATATTTGTTGAATAGCTTGGTCAGTGCCCGTGCTGGTTTCAATTATTTTGGCAACCCTTACAAGTATGCGGAAGAAACAAACTATAATGGAAGTGTTGGTTTAGGATTCAAGCTATCAAATACAATGTATATGGATGTAGCAGTAGTTCACCAAGTGAATTCCTATAGCACGGCTCCATACACATTGAGTGGATTTTGGCATGATCTAGGAAGCTATGAACCTGTAGCGGACCTTACACATCGCAGAACTAATGCTTTATTGACCTTAGGCGCACGATTCTAATCGATAAAAACATATATAACAAACGAGCGGAGAATAATCTTCGCTCGTTTTGTTTTATGCCAAAGTAATGGTAATTTTAAAATAAACAACTGATTATGGAACACTTAGGCCCATATATTATTAGCCTTTTTATAGGCATTGGCCTCGCTACAGCTACTGGTTTTCGTGTTTTTCTTCCCTTATTTTTTGTTAGTCTCGCTTCCTTCTTTAATTGGATACCCTTACAAGATAATTGGCAATGGTTAGGATCTTTGCATGCACTAATCGCTTTGGGTATGGCCATGGTATTTGAGATATTATCCTATTATATTCCCTTTGTAGACAATATCATGGATAGCATTGCCATCCCTTTGTCGGCAATTGCTGGGACACTCCTATTTTCATCCCAATTTGCCGAATCAAATGATATAATTAAATGGGGATTAAGCATTATTGCGGGAGGAGGTACAGCGGCAACAGTGAGCACAGCTCTATCAGGCATCCGTCTAGCTTCATCAGCCAGTACAGCAGGCATAGGCAATCCTTTAGTATCTACAGTCGAGAATACCGGAGCCACGCTGATGTCTGTATTAGCCGTATTTGTGCCCATTATTGCCATCATTATGGTAATAGTTCTTATTTATTGGCTATTTCGATTTGGAAAACGCATCAGACAAAAAATACAGTCCAGCAGTGAGCGTATACCCGACTAATTATCCTGCATACTTTTTGTGATCTTATCAATATTCAGACTATTTGCCATCGCCGAGAAAATACGATGGTAAGTTCCTTTGAGATCATATAAATCTTCGTGCGTACCATCTTCCACTACTCTACCCTTTTCCATGACGATGATGTGCGAAGAGTCGATAATTTGGGAGATGGAGTGCGATACAATGACTACCGTTCTACCCACTTTGATAGCGTCCAGACTATTTTTGATTTGCTCCGTCGCTATAGCATCTAGATTAGCCGTAGGCTCATCCAAAAATATGATTGGAGGATTTTTGAGAAACATACGGGCAATAGCAATACGCTGTTGCTGTCCGCCGGATAAGAGATGAGCTTCAGAATCATAGCCTTTGGGAAGCTCCATTATTTGGTCGTGGATATACGCTTTCTTAGCGGCCTCTTGAACCTCTTCCAGCGAACTATTAATTTTACCGTAGCGGATGTTATCGGCTATGGTACCTTTGAAAATATGGTTTTTCTGTAGTACTAGTCCAATATTTTCACGCAGAAACCTTGTATCATACTCGCTCAAATCCACTCCATCCAATAAAATTTGTCCAGAAGAAGGCGAATAAAATTTGTCCAGAATATTAATTACTGTACTTTTTCCTGCCCCACTTAACCCAACCAACGCCGTAATCTGATCCGGTTCAATTTTCATCGAAACATCATAAAGCGCGGGAGTGCCATTGGGGTATTCAAAATTTACATTTCGCATCTCTATATCTCCACGAATATGCGCGGGGCGATACGTTCCTGAAAGCTCTTTTTGGTCATCGGCTTTCATGATATCAAAAAAACTTTCTGAATAAATAAGCGCATCATTAACCTCATCATATATCCGATGAAGCTGACGGATAGGTGCAGAAACATTATTAAATAACATAATATGAAACATAATAGCACCCAGCGTCATCTGCTCGGCCAATACAAAATATGCAGTAAGGATAATAACCAGTACGATGCCAATCTGCTCCACAAAGCTTTTCAGACTATCAAAGATATAACTGGTCTTACGCGTGGACATTTGATTCTCGGTCATATCAAATTGAATCTGTCTGTGACGCGCTGCTTCTTCGGATTCCCTGACAAATGACTTGATAACGGTGATGGAATCGATAAGATTAATAATTTGATTGCTTTTATTTTCGCGGAAGAAACGCATATTTCTCCGGAATCCGGACAAGCGCACAGCCTGTCTTTGTGATATAAGAAAATAGATAGGAACAGTAAATAGACCCACCAGCCCCACATAAAAATTAGCCAAAAACATACACACCAAGGCGACAATCGCTGTGGCAAATAAGGGAAGAATATCGATAAAAAAGTTTTGAACGAGACGCGTCAACGAACTAATCCCCGCATCAATACGTGTCTGCAATTTTCCTGACTCATTAGTATCCGTGGTATAGAATGCCATACGATAAGTCAATATTTTCTCGACGATGGTCTGCGAAAAATCACGAGCAATCATGATTTTTAATTTTTCACCATAAAACTTCTGCCCGAACTGTACCAATGAGTAAATAATCTCCTTGCTCAACAAAATAGCTGAAATAATACCGATGATATGCATTCCCTGCCGCAGTGGGGTATTGTCTACGAGCAATTCACTTATCTTATCAACAGTATATTTTAAAACAAAAGCATTAATCTGGGCGGCGAATGATCCTACGACTGTCAACGCTAAAGCGAGGAAGACAAGATGCTTATACGGCTTGACAAAGGGAAATATGTTCTTGAATAATTTTTTTATTGTCATACATTGAATATAACAATAAAAAAATTAATTAGTTATTAAGGCGTTTAATTGTTTTACTTACAAATAATGGTCTGAATACCTAAGGAGTCGAATAATTCCATGAAAGCAGGCGGAATTTCATCGCTAATGATGACATCAATATTTACTAAATCAGTAATTTTTCCGAAGCTCTTGCGGCTAAATTTACTGGAATCTGCCAATACAATTACTTGATGTGCGACCTCAATCATTTTTTGGTTCAACATGGCTTCTTGGGCACTCGTTGTGGAAATTCCATATTCCAAATCAATTCCATCCACGCCTAGAAATAATTTTGAGCAGAAGAATTGATCAAGTGTATGAATAGCATACTGCCCCGTCACGGAAGAAGAAGTTTGTCGCACAGACCCACCCAATTGGATTACCTCAATATTTGGATGCTTGAGCAACTCTAATGTAACATTGAGAGCAGAGGTCACGACCGTCAAGTGACCCTGAGGCATAATCTCGCGCGCAAAAAACTGTGTCGTCGTCCCGGAGCCAATAATTACAGAATCATTATTCGTAATAAATTCAGCGGCACGCTTAGCAATCGCTCGTTTTTCATTTTCGTGGATTTTTTCTTTTTCTATGACGGATCGATCCGTCTGATAAGGATTGTGCTTAGTCACCCCACCGTGTGTACGATAGACCAACCCCGAATCTTCTAAAAATTGTAAATCCTTTCGAATAGTTACGGATGAGACGCCCAAACTTTCGCATAATTCCACGACGGAGATATGTCCTTTAAGGTTTACTTCCTTGATTATATGTTGATGCCGCTCTACATTATTCATAATTTAAATATATAAAATTTATTGGTAAACGAAAGTAGAAGTAAAAAAATAATTTCAATAAGTTTCGTTTGTTTACGTTTTTTTATAATTTTACATGATAACCAAAACAAAATTACATTAATTCAAAATGAAATTCACTAGAAACGAAGCTATTGAGCGCATAGAAAGCACTTCACAATGGGATATTACTATTATTGGTGGAGGTGCTACAGGCCTAGGTATAGCTGTTGATGCCGCATCTCGAGGTTACAAAACATTACTCATTGAAAAATATGACTTTGCAAAAGGTACATCCAGCAAGAGCACGAAGCTGGTGCATGGTGGAGTTCGCTATTTGGCGAATGGAGATGTGAAGCTTGTCATGTCAGCACTCAAAGAGCGTGGTTTAATATTCAAGAATGCGCCACACGTTTCATTTGTACAGAGTTTTGTAATTCCGTCTTATAGTTTTTTCAATAAAATGAAATTTTTAATTGGATTAAAACTATACGATTGGATGGCTGGCAAACTTCGTATCGGACAGTCTACTTTACTTAGTAAAAAAGAGGTTATCGAAAAACTACCGAAAGTGAAACAGAAGAACCTTATTGGTGGTGTTCAATATTTCGATGGTCAGTTTGACGATGCGCGATTGGCACTTAATCTTGGTCAAACCGCTAGTGAGCATGGTGCGGTGGTATTGAATTATGCAGAAGCTACAGCCATTACCAAAGATGAAAACGGCAAGGTAATAGGTTTGGAATTTTTGGATAGCGGAAGCAATAAAACCTATAAAATAAAATCGAAAGCTGTAATCAATGCTACAGGTATTTTCGTCGATGATATTTTGAAATTAGATGTTGCAGCTCACAAGAACTTGGTTCGTCCGAGTCAAGGTGCTCATATTGTTATTGACAAGAAGTTTTTGGGCAATATTGATGCTTTGATGATTCCAGAGACGAGCGACGGACGTGTATTATTTGGTGTGCCATGGCATGGCAAAGTGTTATTAGGCACGACGGATACACCACTTAACGAACATCAGATCGAACCACGTCCACTTGAAGAAGAGATTGAGTTTATTCTAAAAACAGCTGATGCTTATTTGGACAATGCCCCGACTCGTCAAGATGTGTTGAGTGTATTTGCAGGTCTGCGACCTTTGGCCGCTCCTACTGACAAGGATAGCAACAGTACAAAAGAAATTTCTCGTGATCACAAATTAATAAAAAGTAAATCTGATCTAATCACCATTACGGGAGGAAAATGGACTACTTACCGCAAAATGGCCGAAGAAACGGTGGATTTGGCGATCGGTGTCGGAGGCTTGACGCCAACACCTTGTGCGACGACAACGTTAAAAATTCATGGATACACGACAGAGAGACAAGCAGGACATTGGCAAGTTTATGGTTCTGACACACAAGAGATCATCAATCTTGCTAACGAAAATCCGTCTCTTGGCAATAGATTACATAAAGACTTTGACTTTATTGAAGCAGAGGTTGTGTGGTCTTGTAGAAATGAAATGATTTATAATATAGAAGATTTCTTAGCAAGAAGAATCCGTTTTCTTTTATTGGATGCCAAAGCTTCATTACAAGCTGCACCTCGTGTCGCTGAAATCATGGCTACAGAGCTCCAAAAAGATGAAAATTGGGTAAAATCACAGTTGGATAGCTATACACAATTAGTAAAAAACTATACACTGTAATAACATTGTAACCCTATAAACCAAATTTGATATGAAAAAGGAATTTATTCTTTCCTTAGATCAAGGTACCACTAGCTCGCGAGCCATCTTATTCAACCACGATGGCGAAATAGTCGAGGTGGCACAAAAAGAATTCCGGCAGATCTACCCCCAATCCGGGTGGGTGGAGCATGATGCGCAGGAAATCTGGTCTACGCAGCTCGCTGTCATGACCGAAGTCATCGCGAAAGCTAATGTGAAACTTGACTCTATTAAAGGAATCGGCATCACCAATCAGCGTGAAACCACCGTGGTGTGGCACCGCAAAACGGGGAAACCGATCTGTAATGCTATAGTATGGCAAGACCGTCGTACAGCCGAATACTGCAAATCTATAGCAGACAAAGGATTAGATACGCTTATTCAAGAAAAAACAGGTCTCCTGATCGACGCTTACTTTTCGGCTTCCAAAATAAATTGGATTCTGGAAAATGTGGAGGGAGCACGAAAAATGGCCGATAACGGGGAGTTAGCATTCGGCACCGTGGATTCTTGGTTAGTGTACAACCTCACCAAAGGTGAAAAACACATTACTGATGTGACCAACGCTTCGCGGTCACTCCTACTTAACATTCATACGCTAGCTTGGGATGATGAATTGCTGCAAATCTTCGACATCCCAAAATCGATGCTTCCAGAAGTAAAGAGTAGTTCGGAATTATATGGACACACTGCTTTGGAAATAGGTAATGTAAACATACCTATTGCTGGTATTGCGGGAGACCAACAGGCTGCCCTATTCGGTCAATTGTGTACGGAAGAAGGAATGGCAAAAAATACCTACGGCACAGGTTGCTTTTTATTGATGAATATAGGCGACAAGCCTGTCATCTCAAAAAACAAGCTCGTGACTACCGTTGCTTGGAAAATTGGTGATGAAGTCAAATACGCACTCGAGGGTAGTATATTTATCGGAGGTGCGGTCGTTCAATGGCTTCGTGATGAATTAGGAATTATAAAAAAATCCTCCGATGTAGAAGGTTTGGCTACGAGCGTATCCGATACCAATGGCGTGTATTTGGTTCCTGCATTTTCAGGTTTAGGCGCTCCACATTGGAATGCCGACGCACGAGGTACTTTGGTAGGCTTGTCTCGTGGGTCGAATGATGCGCATATTGCGCGCGCAGCCTTAGAAAGTATAGCTTTCCAAACGCACGATATCATTAAAGCCATGGAAAATGATTCTAACCGCAGCATTCAGGAACTTCGGGTTGATGGCGGAGCTACCGGCAACAACTTCTTGATGCAAATTCAGGCCGATATCATACAGACACAAGTAATTCGCCCAAGCATAACCGAAACTACGGCTATGGGAGCAGCATTTTTAGCTGGTTTGGCGGTAGGCTTTTGGAAGGATATTGAGGAATTGAAATCTTTATGGAAAGAAGACAAGAGATTTAAGTACGCTGGGGACGTGGAGAATCATCAAGCTCAACTCAAAGAATGGAAAAGAGCGACTGAAACCGCTAAATTTTGGGCTAACTATAAAGACTAATCATATAATTAATTAATTAATTAAACAAACTATTATGACACCTTTATTAGCCGAATTCATTGGTACTGCTGTTTTAATCCTTCTGGGAGGGGGCGTTGTAGCCAATGTAGCATTAAACAAAACTATTGGAAATAATTCGGGCTGGATCGTAATCACTAGCGCTTGGGCATTTGCTGTATTTGTCGGTGTGACGATAGCAGCTCCATATAGCGGTGCGCATTTGAATTGTGCTGTTACTTTGTCCGTTTATTTGATGGGACAATTGGATTTGATTACAGCACTCCAATATATGGGCGTTCAATTGGCGGGAGCTATGCTGGGTGCATTTTTGGTGTGGTCTATGTATAAAGATCATTTTGATCAAACGGATGATGCCGGAGCCAAACAAGCGGTATTCTGTACAGCACCAGCAATCAAAAACCTTCCACGCAATTTATTAAGTGAAGCCATCGGCACGTTTGTGCTCATATTTACCATTTTGCATTTCAAAGACGCTACTCTAGATTCTACTACGCCAATCGGGCTTGGATCTATTGGCGGACTGCCGGTTGCAATTTTGGTATGGGCAATAGGTCTTTCTTTGGGAGGTACTACCGGCTATGCTATCAATCCAGCTAGAGATTTAGGTCCGCGGATAATGCATGCTTTGCTTCCAATAAAAAACAAAGCCGCTTTCAATATCGAATATGCGTGGGTTCCTGTTTTAGGACCTTTATTGGGTGCAGCAGTTGCTGCTGGATTATATCATTTAATCCATTAAAAGTATAATCAAAAGTATAACCTTAAGCTGGGTTAACACTGGCTTAACAATGAGATAATATAAGTTTTGCAATTTTAGCGACGAATTAACAATAATCCTATGTTGAATAAAATTACATGGAGAAACGGGGAAAAACCCATCCAAACCAAGATTCTTTGGCTTGCTTTAATGACAAGCCCATTTGTAGGTAGTGCCTATGCTTCTCCCTACTACAATGGAGGAGTATTAGAAGTACAACAAACTCTTAAAATTACCGGTAAAGTAGTAGATGCGGGCACAAATACGGCTCTTTCTAATGTCACCATTCAAGTAAATGGTCGTACAGCTACTGCCACTAGTGCAAACGGAACTTTCTCACTGGACGTACCAGCTGGAGCAGAGGTAAGATTTAACCTGATCGGTTATCAATCTTATACACAAAAGTTCACACAAGCAGCAAGTAATGTTACCATTGCTCTTTCCGAATCCAGCGAGAACATCGACGAAGTCGTTGTCACAGCCTTGGGTATCAAGCGTGATCAGAAAGCATTAGGGTATGCCTCGACTACGGTTGCTGGCGAAGACCTTACAAATGCGATTTCAAACAACTGGTCAGATGCATTAACAGGAAAAGTAGCGGGTCTGAATGTCGTAAAATCAGGCGGTGGTCCATTAGGTTCGAATAATATTGTATTAAGAGGTGAAACTTCCTTATCGGGAGATAACACAGCCTTAATCGTTATAGATGGTATCGTAATGGAAGCTGGTAGTAGAATGACTACGAATGGTAGCTCTAACTACTTAGATTCAGATTCACCTGTCGATTTTGGTAGTTCATTATCCGATTTGAACCCAGATGATATCGAATCCATTACAGTATTGAAAGGTCCGGCAGCAGCTGCATTGTACGGTTCTAGAGGACATCGCGGAGCGATTATCATTACCACAAAAACTGCTGACAAGAATAAAGGTAAATTTGGTATTTCTATCAATTCAAATACCGCTGTAGGAACTATCAATCGTTGGCCAGATTATCAATACGAATATGGTCAAGGTGATGAAGGTCAAGACTTGTACTATTCCTATGGACAAACAGAAGATGGCCCTTCCACGTTAAGTACATCTTCAGCTTGGGGAGCTAAATTTGATGGACAAATGTTCTATCAATATAATCCAGAATATTACAGATTGGCTCCACCTGAGCGTTCATTATGGAGACCTTACAAAAATAACCGTAAGGAACTTTTCAAACCGGATGTAACATCGACAAACAGCATTAGCTTGTCAGGTTCTACAGAAAAGACATCTGCGAGATTCTCTTATACGAATGTATATAACTCTTGGATTATTCCGAATACAGGTTATAAACGTAATTCCATTGCAGCAAACTTAAATAATCAAATTACAGATAAATTAAGTATTGCTACAAAAATCAACTACAACAAAAGGTCAGCTGAAAACTTACCAAACTCAGGATATAACAACCAGAGTTATATGTATTTTATCAGAGGTTTGACGCCTAGTATGGATGCGGCTTGGTTTGAAGACAACTGGAGACCAGACAAATATGGTATTGAGCAGACTACACCGTTTTCCAACTTATTGGACAATCCACGTACGATGTCTTATGACATGTTGAATGGTCAAAACAAAAACCACGTAATAGGTAATATCCAAGCGAATTACAAATTCAACGAAGAGCTTAATTTAATGGTTCGTACGGGTATAGATTTCAGTTTTGACAAACGTACGCAACAACGTCCTTTTGACACCTATAAGTATGCATACGGATACTATAGAGAGCAAGCTGTCAACTCACAAGAGACGAATGCAGATTTCTTATTGACATACAACAATAGTAGAAAAGAAGATATTAAGTTTGGTGTCAATCTTGGTGGTTCGATGATGAATAATCAATACAATAGAGATGATGCATCGACCAACAAACTTTCTTATCCGAATGTATATTCATTTGCTAACTCAGCGACTTCGGTAATTTACAATCCGCGCAGAGAAGAATATGCCGTGCACAGTTTGTACGGATTAGCCAACTTTAGCTACAAAGATGCATACTTTATTGATGGTACATTGCGTGTGGACTGGTCAAGTACATTAGCCTCACCTATCAAACAAGATGTATCCGCATTCTTCTACCCATCTCTTAATGGTAGTGTGATTTTATCCCAAATCTTTAGCATGCCAAGTCAGATTTCCTTCTGGAAATTGAGAGCGACAGTTGCTGGTGTAGGTGGTGGCGGTAAGAGACCTTATCTGAATGCATACACGTACAGAAGACTTCCTTCATTTGCAGGTGGTGCGTCTAATCCTACCACTATTCCAGATGTAAATTTGAAATATGAAAACACGGTATCGTACGAGTTGGGTACAGATTTTCGTATGTTTAGAAATAGGATGAAATTAGACATGACAGTCTACAAAAACTATTCTTACAACCAAATCTTAGAAACTCCTATTGACCCTTCTAGTGGTTATAGAAATCAAATCATCAATGCCGGTGAAGTTCAAAATACAGGTTTTGAATTGGAAGCAAACTACGATGTATTTAAAAACAGTAAAGGTTTCAGCTGGTCTGTATTTGGTAACTATACAAATTACAACACACGTATTAATGAATTGCCAAACATGGTTGATGCATTAGTATTGTCGACTATCTATGGTTCTAGAGGTACAGTAGAAGCTCGTGTAGGTGGCCGTTTTGGGGATATGTATGGTTTAGGTTATCTGAGAAATGAGCAAGGCCAAATTATTTATAAAAATGGTTTACCAGAATATACAGACGACCTTATCTATATCGGTAATGCAAATGCTACGTCTAAATTCGGTTTCGGTAACCAATTCAAATACAAAAACTTTGGTTTGAACTTCTTAATCGATGGACAATTCGGTGGTATAGGATATTCTTTGACTCATGCAGTATTGATGGAAGAAGGTAAATTAAATAAAACTCTTCCAGGTCGTACAAACGGTATTATCGGTGTAGGTGTTGAGGATAATGGAGACGGTACATACACGCCAAATACCACTGTGGTATCTGCTCCTAGCTATTATAGAAAGCATTTCAACAGAGATAATATTGAGTCTAACACATTCTCTACAGATTTCATCAAATTGAGAGAAGTGAGATTTGATTACTCTGTACCTGCACACTTATTGCAGAATATGAAATTCCAAAAAGCGACTATTGGAGTTTATGGACGTGACTTATTCGTGTTCTCAAACTGGCCATCATTTGATCCAGAATTTGGTTCATTGAATAGTAGTGGTGTAGAAAAAGGTGCTGAAATTGGCCAGTTCCCATCTACACGTAATTTTGGGGTTAATTTATCACTATCCTTCTAATTAAGAGACAATGAAAACGTTAATAAAATCATCGATCATATGTGCAGCCTTAGCCCTTAGCATGGGAAGCTGTACTAAGGATTTTGTGAAAATGAACACGAATCCTAACGAAAGTGCCGCTGTCGCGCCCCAAACCTTATTGGCACCAGCTATCTATAATGTAATTAATGCTAATCTGGATAGAAACTTGCGTATCAACAACGAATTTATGCAAGTTACCGTGACGCGTAATGACAACAGAGAATTTCACCGCTATGAGGTAAGAGCTACAGAATCCGAATACATGTGGAGAAACTGGTACTTGGAATTGACCAACATCCGCGATATTTTTAATAGAGCTGAAGAAGGTCGTCAAACAGGTTACCAAACCTACCAAGGTATTTCCTTAATATTAGATGCTTGGGTTTCTTCCCTATTGACAGACACTTATGGGGATATACCTTATTTTGAATCTAATTTAGGTTACATCAATAATAATACCTCTCCTAAATTTGACAAGCAGGAAGATATTTATAGAGATCTTCTTTTGAAATTAGAAAGAGCAAATGAACTTCTAAAAGAGAATGTAGCTGTAGAATCGGGTAATGCAGAATTTGACCCTATCTATAGTTCTGATCCTGCTAAATGGAGAAAACTTGGTAATTCGTTGTACTTAAGATTATTACTAAGAACTTCGCACAAAGCAGAGTTAAATTCAGTAGCTAAGATCAAAGAGATATTAGAAACGAATGCTTCAGAATATCCGTTAATGGCCGCGCAAGCTGAATCGGGCATTCTAAGATTCCAAGGTCAAGAACCTTTCTTGAATCCATTTTTCAACACACGTGATCTTGATTTCAATGGAGACAAGGGCTATTCAGAATTTTTCATCAACAACTTGTTAGAGCTTAATGATCCACGCCTAAGCACTTGGGCTACGGAGGCTACATTAGGTGTATATGGCGGTATGCAATCGGGCTATCCTAAAGGAAGTATCCCTGAGCGTCAATCTACGCTACAAGTGTCATTGAAAAACACGGCTATGCCGGGTATTATCATGACCTACGCGGAATTACAGTTCATCATTGCGGAATTAGCCGAGCGAGGTATTGTACAGAAAGATGCCGAACAGCACTACAAAAATGGTGTGAATGCATCTATGGAGTTGTGGAACAAAACAATTACTGACGCCTATTTTGACAATACAAAGATCGGATTCCAAACGGATGACACTCAAACAGATCGTCTGAAGAAAATTCATTTACAAAAGTATTTTTCATTATTATTTACTGACTTCCAACAATGGTTTGAGTACAGAAGAACAGGATTATTGGATCTATACACAGGTGCAGCTCTAGAAAATGATGGCAAAATGCCTGTTCGATTGAGCTATCCTCTAATCTCACAATCCTTGAACAAAGCCAACTATGATGAGGCTGTGAGCCGTATGGGTGGTGACAGAATTAATAACCTCATGTGGTGGCAAATTGGTGTAAACTAAAAAGCAAAAAGAAATGAAAAATTTAAAGAACATAGGTTTAGTAGGTATTCTGGCAACTACTATGCTTACAAGTTGTCTTAAAGAAGATGAAAATTATTCAATAGGAACGAGTAATCCAGAAACTTCTTTATTCACAATACGAAATATTTATAATAATGCTGAAGTAAGACTGAACCAGGAAAACCTGAGTGAGGCTAAATACTTCAAAGGCTTGGTCGTGTCAAACAAAGACGGTAAGAATTTACCAAGTAATTATGTAGCGGTTCAGAATACATGGAGAAGTCAAACACGTGGTATCCTCATAGAAGTGGACAATGGTACACAGCTTAATTTTGGTGACTCCGTACTTGTGAATGTGGAATCAGCGACATTGACTACTGCTGACAATATGTTGTTATTGAAAGGCGTAGCTAAAGATAAATTCCAAGTAATTAATTCAGGTAATACGGTAAAATCTACTCCGGTTTCGATTTCGGCTCTTCAGAATAACTTTGCAAATTTTGAATCCACCTATGTGGACGTAACAGCTGATTTGGAAAACGAACCAGCACCAGGTACGCCATTAAAGGGCAACAAAGTGCTAGTCGATGGGGATAACAATAAGCTTAATTTGTTCACAGCGGATGATGCAAGCTTTGCTAATGAAGTTGTAGCGCCAAGTGCTACTTTCATCGGTATACCATTCAAGCAAAATAACGAGATTCAATTAAGATTACAGTCCTATCAAGGTATGGCCTACCCTTCTGGTAGAATCTATTCTGGATGGCCGGAGAGCTTTGAGAACAATGACATTCCAAAAGGTAGCTACAATATGGCCGCTATCAACAATAATGTCAACTTCCAAACGGGTCAATGGCATTTATTCCAATCCATCATTGGCGATACTCAAGGACGTGATCGTATTGTATCAGGTACACAGGCTATTCGTTTTCAACAAAATCTAAGTGTGCCGGCATTGCTGCAGATGAATTTCGACGTTCCTAATGGTGCTTCCAAAGTAACATTGTGGTATGGTGCTTATTATACAGATAGATCAAGCTCATTCAAGTTGGAATACTCTCAAGATCAAGGCGCAACTTGGACTCAATTAGGCGAAACTATCAGCGATGCACACACGACTAGTCAAAGCTTAAATGCTAAACAAGCCGTATTCTTAATGAATATCGAAGGTCCTGTACGTTTTAGAATTACTAAGCTTGGTTTAGGAACGAGTTCCAATACCGTTAGCAATGGACGTCTAGGTATAGATGAAATCTCAGTATTTAGAAGTTACTAATCTATGAATCGTAAATTCTTATATATTATATGTTCTGCTATGATTACCCTGGGAATGGGTAATCATAGTTGTTCATCAAAAGATGCCGTTAGTCCGGATATTACTGATAATGCAATCCGTATTACTCATGTCAATATTCCAATTATTTATAATATTTCTTCGAATGAAGAAATGACAATTAAAGGTGTTGGTTTTGCACAATCGGACATTATTTACTTCCAAGCTGCTTCTGCTACAGCTCGTGATCTAGAAGCTAGTATTTCCACGATTGAAAACGACGGAGTTCGAATAGCTTTTCCTTCTTTGATCACAGCCGGTAAATATAACATCATACTTCAGCGCGGCAGCGCTTCACAGCTGATTGGACAGACTACAGTTAATCATGTTTTCAATGCTAATATTCCGGACAAAGAAAACATGACCGTAAAAGGAACTGTTTTTAGTGCTGGTAAAGGTGTTGCAAATGTAATTGTATCGGACGGTGAGGTTTTTGCTACGACTGATCAAAATGGTGTATACTACCTACCCTCTTCAAAAAAGCATGGTTATGTATTCATTACGGTTCCGGCTAATTATGAAGTAAAAACCGAGAATACAGTTCCCCAGTTTTTCAAAAATTTGACTGGCATTTCCTCTCAAACTGAAATTGCTGATTTCGAATTATTTCCTGCAAATAATGAAAATCATGCAGTAGCATTCTTCGCAGATATACATTTAGCGAATCGCAACTCCGATTTAGCTCAATTTCAAAATGGTTTTATCAAAGATGTGAAGGAAACAGCTGCATATTATCAAGCACAGAATAAAAAATTCTATGGATTGACCTTAGGTGATCAATCTTGGGATCAATATTGGTACGCCAATAACTTTAAGCTGACGGACTACCTGAATCAGCTAAAAGATCTTGATTTTCCGATTTATAATGTCATTGGAAATCATGATTATGATCCGTACGTTGGCAATAATGACTGGCTTGCTGCGGCATCCTATCGCAATCTACTAGGACCTACTTATTATTCTATCAATATTGGTAAAGTGCATTATGTCATCTTAGACAATATGATGTACAAAAATGCCGATGGTAAAGCAGGCTTTATCGGAGCACGCGATTACGATAATATTTTGTCTGACGAGCAATTAAATTGGTTAGCCAAAGATTTATCTTATGTCACAGATAAATCTACGCCTATTGTCGTAGCGATGCACGTACCGATGTATACCAATCCTTCGGCCACAGGAGCATTTAATAATTATATGAAAAACTCTCCTGCATTGGCAAATGTCTTGGCAGCTTTCAATAATGTAAAAGTAATCACAGGGCATTCACACATTAACTATAGAATCACGCCGGCTGGATCCAATATCGTCGAACATAATATTGGTGCGGTCAGCGCTACATGGTGGTGGACAGGACATACTGGCTATGCCAATAATCATATTGGTAAAGATGGTAGCCCAGGAGGCTATGCCGTTTGGGAAGCCAATGGTATCAATCAGTTGACTTATTACAAAGGGATTGGATTTGATAAAAATTATCAGTTCAGAAGTTATGATTTGAATACAGTTCACATCACAGCGGATGCACATGCACCAAATGCCAATGCAACATACAAAGCCAAAGTGCCTGCAATAGTGGGCGAATATGCTACAGCAAACAAAAAGAATCAGGTTTTATTGAATATTTGGGGATATCAAGATAATTGGAAGATAAGCATAAAAGAAAATGGCATAAGCCTACCTTATACGCGAGTATCCAAAAAAGACCCTCTTCATTTGATTTCTTACAACCTGAAACGTATAAATGTGAATGCAGATCCGACTAGCTCTTTTGCTACTATCAATACTGCACATATGTTTTTAGCTACAGCTTCGAGTCCTACTTCGACATTAGAAATAACAGTAGAAGATCATTTTGGCAATAAATACCATGAAACAATGGTAAGACCAAAAATATTCAACACTTCTATGAAGTAACAAATTGAATAGACATTTCTTCAGTAAAATGTCTATTCAATTGTTTAATGTATATTTATCACATAATACACAACTAACTATGTCTATGCTTAAGCCCTATAAAATTACATTAGCCATTTTAGCAACGCTATTAATTACATCATCATGTGCAGTGAGAAAGAGTAATCAAGAACCTTCGTTTCCTTCGTTTGCATATGAAGGACACCGTGGAGCACGCGGCCTTTATCCCGAAAATTCTATTGGCGCGATGAAAGTAGCCATGGACATTCCGGTGGTGACTACTTTGGAAATGGACTGTCATATTACCAAGGATAAAAAAGTAGTCGTATATCACGATGACTACCTGAATCCCAAATTTGTGACATATGCTGATGGCAGCGAGCTAAAAGGCACAGATAATAAAGGATTAGTCTACAATTACACCTACGATCAATTGCAACAATTTGATCTGGGACTGAAAGGAAATGTTGATTTCCCGCACCAACAGAAAGTATCCACAAAAATCAATTTGTTGGCAGACTTAATAGAAGAATCTGAAAAATACGCTCCTACAAAAGGTAAAAAGATGTTTTACAACATCGAAACCAAGAGCAGCGACAAAAAGGACAACATTGCGCATCCGGAGCCAAAAGAGTTTTCCGACTTATTGCTGCAAGTTGTATTTGATAAAGGAATTGACAAGCGTACGGTGATTCAATCTTTTGACAAACGTACTATACAATATATCAACAAGCAATATCCTTCTATTCGCACTTCTTTTCTTATTGATGCGAAGAATACCAAAACGCCTGATGAACTCGTGGAAGAATTGGGATTCAAACCTTTTATTATTAGTCCTAACTATAAATTAGTGACTAAAGAATTTGTGAATGCAGCACACCGCTTAGGTGTTAAAGTCATTCCTTGGACGGTAAATAAAAAAGAAGAAATTGATGCTTTAAAAGCATTGAAAGTAGACGGAATTATCAGCGATTACCCTAATTTATTTTAATAATATAACCGATAGATAGATGTTCAGTTTTTTAAAACCACCTAAACATAAAGAATTATTACCCGTCGAAAGAATTGATCCTGAATACAAAAAATTACGTATCCAAGTCTTCATAGGCATTTTCTTAGGCTATGCTGCCTATTATTTCGTGCGCAAAAACTTCTCTTTTGCGGTCAAGGATCTACAAGATACCTTGGGATATAGCAAAGCAGAATTGGGATTCGCGATGTCCGCTATTTCTATCGCTTATGGATTGAGTAAGTTTATGATGGGCAATGTGTCAGATCGTAGTAATGCACGTTACTTTTTGGCAATAGGTCTAATATTATCTTCGTTGACGATGATTTTCATGGGACTTTCGCCTTTTGCTACTTCATCAATTGCGATTATTTTCATCTTATTATTCATCAATGGATGGGTACAAGGTATGGGATGGCCTGCCTCAGGACGTGTAGTTGTACACTGGTTTTCGATCAAAGAGCGTGGTACGACCATGTCGATCTGGAACCTCGCACACAATGTTGGTGGATTTTTGGTAGGACCTTTGGCTATTTTGGGTGTAGAGTTATTTGTTGATTGGGAAGCAAGGTTATATTTCCCGGGTCTAGTAGCTTTATTATTTGCTGCGATTGTATTGATTTTTGTGAGAGATACCCCGCAGTCTTGTGGCCTCCCTCCTATTGAAAAATACAAAAATGATTATCCAAAGACTTATGAGGAATCCCAAGAAAAAGAATTTACAGCGAAAGAAATCTTTTTCAAATATGTATTTAATAATAGATTGTTGTGGTTTATCGCGATAGCTAATGCCTTTGTGTATTTAGTACGAAATGGTATTATCAACTGGGCCCCGACATTCTTGCAAGAAGCGAAGGGGTTTTCTGCTTCCGAAGCAGCTTGGTCCGCATCAGTATATGAGCTGGCAGCTATTCCCGGCACGCTATTGTGTGGTATTATGAGTGATAAGCTATTCAAAGGTAGACGCGCTCCTGTGACTATTATATACATGATTTTCACCTTCCTTGCTGTACTATTATATTGGTTGGCTCCATCTGGTAATATTTGGGTTATTAACACTGCTCTGTGGTCTATTGGATTTTTGATTTATGGTCCGGTGATGTTAATTGGTGTGCAAGCACTTGACTTGGTACCTAAAAAGGCAGCAGGTACAGCAGCTGGATTGACTGGGCTTTTTGGATATTTCATCGGTGATATGTTGGCGAATGCTGCCCTAGGTGGAATAGTCGACAAAGTAAGCTGGGATGCAGCTTTCGAAGTGATTCTCGGTGCAAGTATACTTGCCATCGTTTTCACTGCTTTCACATGGAACAGAGAGAAACAAATTTTAAAAGCATAAATAAGCTAGATATAGCGTAAAGAAAGTCCTGCGAACAATTCACAGGACTTTTTTGTTATTTTAGTAGGCATTCAATTCAAAAACAGTATGAAAAAGATTTTTTTCAAAATATTGAACAGAATAAACCAAGCTATATTACCTAGATATAGCAAACTCGACCCATCGAAGTTATCGCGATGGCAGCAAGGTATTGTCGCCTATCGCTATTATGTGTTGACCAACTCGTTAGACTAACACTTCCTTTCTAATTACTACTTGTTCAGAGTAATAGTTATAAGTTTTTAATAACTTTATAACATGATTTACTTAGATAATAACGCCACGACTCGGATTGATGATGAAGTATTGAACGCCATGTTACCCTATCTAAAAGAAGCGTACGGTAATGCATCAAGTATTCAGCACAAGTTAGGTCGTGCAGCCAATCAGGCTGTGGAGGAGTCGCGTAAATCTATCGCCGCTTATCTCGGGGTGTCAGCCAAAGAAATATATTTCACCTCTGGTGCAACTGAAGCAATCAATATGGTCCTAAGAGGAGTATTCGCCAGATATCAAAGTATAGGAAAGCATATTATCACTGCCAAAACCGAACACAAAGCTGTACTCAGCACCTTAGAAAAGTTGGAAAAACAAGGAGCCGAGATCAGCTATCTACATGTGGATGCGAGTGGAAATATTGATCTGAAAGAATTAGAAAGTCTGATACGTAAAGACTCCATTCTCATCACATTGATGGCGGCCAATAATGAAACAGGCGTAATACACCCCATTCAGCAGATTGGTGCGATTGCCGCACAGTATAATGTTTTATTTTTTAGTGACACCACGCAGATGATAGGCAAAGAAAGTTTGGATTTAACGCACGTCGACATCTGTTGTTTTAGTGCACACAAACTGCATGGGCCAAAGGGCATAGGCGGGCTTTATATCAAACGAAAATCACGTCCTATTCAGATTGAACCACTTATTACGGGAGGCAAACAGGAGAACAGCCTAAGAGGTGGTACCTACAATACAGCTTCCATCGTCGGCATGGGCAAAGCATTTGAGATAGCCGCAACGAATCCTTCAAGTATCGCGTTATTGAGGGATTATTTTGAAATACAAATCACCTCATCTATTGAGGACTGTAAGATACACGCTGCGAAAGCTACTCGGCTATGCAATACAAGCAATATACTATTCAAACACGTTCGAAGTAATGAGCTAATGACCGTACTCAAGGATGTCGCCTTATCTTCAGGTTCCGCCTGTGTGTCCGGTGATAGAGATCCATCTCACGTATTGACCGCAATGGGCATTGCGAGCGAAGATGCATTGTGTAGTGTGCGTTTTAGTCTTTCCAAATACACCAATCGACAGGATTTGGATGAAACGATTCAACTTATTCAGCAGGCGGTGGAGAAAATCCGAAAGAATTCCCCAGTTTGGCAACTGTATAAGTCCAATATTATTTAGTATAAAATGACAAAACTCATACCTTTCATAGTTGAATGTTGTTATTTATTTACGAACTTTGTTAAAATCTTAAAAGATTAATAATTATGGTTACGGTCACAGAAAAGGCGAAAGAAAGAATAGCAGATATTATGAAAGCGGAGCAATATGACGAGAATTATTTCGTGCGTGTTGCCGTAGTTAGCGGAGGATGCTCCGGTCTTTCTTATGATCTTAAATTTGACAATGAAGAGCGCAAAGGGGATCAGTTTTTTGAAGACAACGGCGTAAAAATATGTCTTGATATCAAATCATATTTGTATCTGGCGGGCACGGAGCTTGATTATTCCGATGGCTTGGGCGGAAAAGGATTTGAGTTTCACAACCCGAATGCCTCAAGAACTTGCGCATGTGGCGAAAGTTTTTCCGTATAGCAAGCAGTATTAAAAATATACAAAAAGAAGAGCTGCATATGTAGCTCTTCTTTTTTGTAATTTAACAAAAAATATAAATTATTGTTATTATATTCATCGCAATAATCAATTATCAATACATTTATCATAGTACAATCACCAGTTATATCAGCATTTAATGGGCAGAGAATTATTACAGCGAGAACAAGCAATTACGTTTGTTAAGGACACTTTTTCAACATATTTAAAACAAGCACTTCATTTAATTCCTATATCTTCACCGTTGATCGTATTGGACGGCACCGGAATCAATGATGACCTCAACGGTATTGAAAGACCGGTATCATTTCCCATCAAATCTTTAAATGAACAACGTGCCGTGGTGGTACACTCGCTGGCCAAATGGAAACGTGTGCGTCTAAAGGAGTTGGATCTTGAGCCCGGAGAAGGTATTATTACAGATATGCGTGCTTTACGTCCCGACGAAGATTACTCCCCTATTCACTCCATATATGTAGACCAATGGGATTGGGAAAAAGTAATTTTACCAGAGAATAGAAATCTTTCATTCTTAAAAGAAACAGTTAAAGACATCTATGCTTCTTTGGTTCAAACCGAAAAAAATGTAGAGGCGAAATACCCTCATTTAAAAGCTATTCTTCCTGAAAATATTACTTTCATTTCGTCGGAAGAATTGCTTAATCGATATCCGGATCATACGCCAAAAGAACGCGAAAATGCGATAGCCAAAGAATACGGAGCTGTATTTTTATATGGCATAGGTGGTACCCTATCCAATGGTTTTGCACACGATGGTCGTGCGGCAGATTATGACGATTGGAGCACCGAGAATGAGGCAGGATACCAAGGCTTAAATGGAGATATCTTAGTGTGGAATCCTATTCTGAGTACGGCTTTTGAGCTTTCTTCTATGGGTATCCGTGTCAATAAAGAAGCACTTCAACGTCAACTTACTATCCGTCATTGTACAGAAAGGGCTGAATTAGCTTTTCACAAAATGCTCCTTGAGGACCAATTAACAGAATCAATTGGTGGCGGAATAGGCCAATCGCGTGTCTGTATGTTTATGCTAAAACTATCTCACATCGGTGAAGTACAGGTCAGCATTTGGGATGACCACAAAAAAATCAAACTTGCCGAAGAAAATATAAATTTATTATAAAAAAGAGCTGTAATTCAGAGGGCACTGAAAAAGCCTCAACTTTCTAAGGAGACTTAAAGAAATGACTGAGTATAGGTTTTCCCTTACTCGGTCATTTTTGTTCAAAGGATTTCTGGAAGTTTATTTTTTAATGGTCTTGTTGAAGGTGTAAGCGACTAGGACTTGCTATTTGAGTTTTTAGCATCCCATCTAGGCTTTTTTTGAGGCAATATCCCACCTTTTTAGATCAATTTCAGGATTCTTTTCAAGTTTACGGCGAAGATGGCCATTGCGCCCTGCATTTCCATATTGTGGATTCCGTAAGCATCAGCTCTGCCATAGCCATGGACATTCTTGAGATCACTGTTCTTGGCCTCGATCTTATACCTTTGCTTAGACTTGCTTCGATAATAATCGGTTTGCAGGAAAGCCATCTGCTTCCTATCGAGTTCGGATTTTATGGAGACTGAATAGGATTTGGTTCTGGCCCCTTGCTTGTAACATCCTTCCCTAAGAGGACAGACCTTACATTTCTCCACATCAAAGTAATAGGTCTCCGTTTGATTTGTACCTTGTTCCTTCTTTCCCTGACGCGCCTTGCGGATGGCCAAATGTCCTGCGGGACAAACAAACATATCCGCATCTTTATTATAGTCAAACTTGTCTTTATCTTTCCTAAAGCCTTGGGTAATGGATGGTTTTAATTTAGCGATGATATCAATGTTTTGTTCTTTTGCCAACTGAAGATTTTCTTTTCCCCAATACGCGGCATCACCTATTATCGTATCCACTTGCATTCCATTCTGTTGGCTGATCTCCAATAATCTGGATAGTTCAGGGCCATCACCTTTTTCGCCTGTAGTAACGCGGTCATCGCCCGATGTGTTTTATAGCCAAAGAAACTGCTGTCCACTGACTTGTGTCCAAGTCTGGCCTCATCATCCTTAGAGAGTAGATAGTATTCTTTTGTGTCTTCAATGGTTTCCTTCAACAGATCAGCTTTTCTTTCACAGCCGGTATTTCACTGATAGATTGATCCTGGTCAAGGACCCTCTGTAATTCCCTGCAATAAGCAAGCTCTTGATCCAGGTCGCCCGATTCATTCTTTTGTGGTAGATTCCTCTTATATTCCCCATCAATCTGATATATCGCTTTTCTTAATAGTTTGGAGCGTTCCCTGAGTACTGCCAATGTTGTGTGCGGATTCGATCTGGAAACGGTATGGGTCGCGTCTACGATAATAGACTTTGATTTTATAATGCCTTTTTCAAGAGCAATCGTTACGGTCCTATTGATCAACAGGTTCAACAGATCCATATCTTTTAATCGTAGTTTGCGGAATTTGGTAAGCGAACTTGAATTGATCACATCCTCCTCTGGTGCCATTTCAAGAAAATATTTGAAGGACATATCATATCTGAAACGTTCAACGACATCTACATCCGAAACGGTGTAGATCGTTTTTAACAGAAGATACTTGAACATCTTGATAGGGCTCTCCGCTGTACGGCCATTGGTATGGCAATACTTAGCCAAAAGCTCGTCATAGATAAAACTGAAATCGATAAGATCGTTGATTTTTCGAAGTAGATTATCTTTTGGAACGATAATATCGTACAATCCTGAATAGGAACTGAACTGTATTTTTTGTTGGGTAGAGAGCATCCTGATGTCCATTAAAGCCTACCTTAAAATACGAAAAAGGGAGCAGAAAACTGTAGTTTTCGACTCCCTTTTTAAACCTTTTTTTTCTAAGGGAACTTTTTCAGTGCCTTCTGTGAATTGCCCGTTTTTTTTATTTCAGTACGTTTACTTCGTACAAATCCTTCCTTCGATCTTTCAAGGTTTTGACAGTTCCATATTCGTGTAAATCTCTTAAAGCATACAAATCCACATCGGCGATCAATACCATCTCTGTATTGGGAGTAGCCTCTGCTTTGATCGCATTATTCGGGAATGCAAAATCTGAAGGTGTAAACACTGCAGACTGCGAATATTGAATATCCATATTATTCACACGCGGCAGGTTACCGACAGAACCTGCAATAGCCACATAACATTCATTCTCAATAGCGCGTGCTTGCGCACAATGCCGCACACGAATATATCCATTCTGCGTGTCTGTCATGAAAGGCACAAACAGGATTTGCATACCCTGATCCGCCAATATTCTACCAAGCTCTGGAAATTCGACATCATAACAGATCAGTAAGCCGACCTTACCGCAATCAGTGTCAAATACTTTGACCTCACTACCACCCACCATACCGTAGTATTTCGACTCATTCGGAGTGATATGTACTTTCCTAAATTGATCGACATGTCCATTTCGATGACACAGGTAACTTACGTTGTACAGTTTTCCGCGCTCAAACAGGGGCATAGAACCAGCAATAATGTTTACATTGTATGAAACCGCAAATTGCATGATGCGCTGTTTGATTTCTTTGGTATGCTCCGCCAATTTCTCCATAGCCATACGCTCGGGTAAATCATTGTAAGGGCTCATCAACGGCGAATTAAAAAATTCTGGGAACATAATAAAATCGGTACCATAATCGGAAACTGTATCCACGAAAAATTCGATCTGATCGTAGAACTCTTCTAAATTCTTAAATTGACGCATCTGCCATTGTACCAGCCCCAGACGAATAGTTTGTTTGGAGGTCGATATAGATCGGGTATCAGGCTCGTAATAGATATTATTCCATTCCAATAAAGTAGCAAACTCCCTTGATTCATCATCTTCGGGCAGGTAATGTTTCAGAATTTTTTTAACATGAAAATCATTAGATAGCTGAAAAGTCAAAGTCGGATCGTATATTTCTTTACGTTTTACCTTTTCGATATAGACGCGGGGGCTCATTTCATCCGCATAATTATAATAATTGGGAATTCTTCCTCCGGCGACAATACTTTTTAGATTCATATTCTCACACAACTCCTTCCGCCCATCGTACAATCGTCGCCCTAGTCGTAAAGATCTATACTCGGGATGCACAAATACCTCAATGCCGTACAATGTATCCCCATCGTAATCATGCTTGCTAAATTTTCCGTCATCTATGATCTCGTAATATGAATCATAGATATTTGTTTTCTTGGAGTCCAAGATCAACGATAGAGCACATGCTACCACATGCCCATTTACTTCTACACATAATTGTCCTTCTGGAAACATATCCAGCAAATCCACAATATTGTCCCGTGTCCATACATCCCCTACCCCTTGATACGCTTCCGTCATAGACTTTTTCAAGTCCGCATAATCCTTTTTCGAAAGCAATCGCAAATTTATATCCATAATTCTCCGTGATTAATACCAATATAATAAACAAAAGTGATACCATAAACGAATCTACACATCAATAAAAAACAAAAACCTCATCGAGAATCCGATGAGGTTCATGTAGTAAAAAAACCAGGTAGATCTATTTTTGCTTATGGATTTTTTCTTCTAACATTTTAATAAAATATCCACCTACTACAGCCCGGGCTTTGAATCCAGATCGCACCAGCTTGTCCGTATATACCCAATCCGACATAGGTACACGATCGGTAGTTTCGTTCATAAATTTGTAGACCGGATTAATGAATTTTTGGAAGGTATCTTTATCATCCGCCATCGTTGCAGACCACATGATCCAATCAGTTTTGGTGTACGCTCTTCGATTGTCCAAGGGCAGTCCGTATTCATTTTGCTTTGTTAAGTAATAATTCACTTCAGTGGTAAAGATGGATTTATCAAAAATATTCATGTTGAGCAATTTGTCCCATACCAGATTATATTTCTGACTCCAAGTCCCTGGCTTATCAAAAGTTAATTTATAATGATCGCCATCAGCGGCCATACTCTTCCATTTGGAGGCCATATCCTTTGCGATACTGATATACTTTTGCGACACTTCTTTCTTTCCAAGCATTTCTGCTAGATAGCCGTATGAAGCGATACCTACTATTGCTTTGGCAGAAAGATTCGCATTATGTGCAAAATGCCCTGCAAAATCATCTGTACACAGCTGATTTTCTGGATCCAAACCATATTCAACAAGGTAATCTGTCCAAGTTGTCAGTACATCCCAATGCTTCTCCGCGTACTCAGCATTTTTCTCCATGCGCGCTATAGCATACGCCAATATGAGCATATTACCGGATTCCTCTACCGGCATATCACCTCCATAGGTCTGACCATTACCGATAGGATAAGTGCCAATATCGTGCGCAGCAAATGGCTTAGTCCAGCGTCGACTCTCGCTGTAATAAAAAATATGATTCATTAGCGCTTTGGCCAATTCGGGATTGTAATATAAGAACAACGGTGCCGAAGGGTATGTAATATCCACAGTGCCGATTGAGCCATTACTATCATTTTCTTTGGAAAGCCACAATAAATCTCCATTCGGCGCTTCTACTAATTTGTGTGCTGCGATGGCTTGTCTGTACGCTAATGCACATAATGCTGCATAGGCATCACCACCTGTTCTTTTGGCTGTATTCCATAGTTCTGCATCAAATTGATCACAGTCCTCTTTTAATTGCACAAACTCTTTGTGCGCCAATTCAAATTGCTTCTCAATGGATGAATTTTCATTCCTATTCCAATATGGTCTTAGATTTTTCCCAAAATATTGAATGGAGTAAATGTCGTCGTATCCTATCAGGATTTTATCCGAATAGTGCTCCTCTGTAGAAAATTTTTGTGTTAATACAATTTGTTTTCCTTGATCAGAAGAAGAAAAAGTTTGATTTTTCAGAAACTGACTTCGCAGAGCGACTCCATTTCCGATTGCGGATTTGGTTTTATTGGCTTCAGCCGCCATGTAAAAATAGCCCCAATCTATTCGCAGATCATCGCCTTTCTTACCCAATATTTCCTGACTTTTGCTTCCAGTTTTTACATATTGCAAATTACCGGCTTTATACTGACTGATCACCGCATCTTGCAATGGAGAATTGAGGGCCCAGTTTGTCGATGCTTCCAAGTATAATTCTATATTGTGCTTCTTTCCGTCCCGCGACTTCACCTCATAGGCTAAATAATTAACAGGTCGGGCAACTAAATCCAAATTATCCAAAAATACTGGAGCTATGAATGAAACGGACAACTCAACTGGCCCACAGTCAAAAATATAATTTGTCTGTGTGGCCTGTACATTGGCTGACTTTTGCACAGCTTCTTTAGTGAAGAACACTGAATTCTTCTTCTCCGTAAATATTCCGAAGTCAAAAAAACCATTGGCTACGCGATTATAGCAATAACCTGCAACGATGTTTTTACCTTTTTTGAGTGTTTTCACCACTTCCTCCGACAACTTGACGCGGCGATTTTTACCCGTAGCCTGCCCTGTGTTGGCCACTTCTATTCCATTGACATACATTATGGCGTCGTCATCGTGCGTAAATTCTAAATACACAGGTTTGCCCACCAAATCCTCTTTCAAAATCACTTCGCGGCGTACCCAAATTTTAGGTTCTTGCCAATCTGTTTTTGAATTGGGCTCCTTATCTAGCGTTCCGAATGGTGCACTTCCCGTTTTCCAATGTGCATCTGCGAAATGCAGGGATACCCAATTTTTTGGAGGCTCTTGCACTGTATACTTAGCTGACCATTCTGCATGCTCACCCATTTTGGCAATGGGCACCAATTCTATTTCTTCCTTTCCTAAAAATCGATAAGCTACACCATCCACTTTGAGTACACCCAACAAAGGAAAGGACTTACCAGACCAATGACGTACGGCATCGTCGTACAAATTATTGGAAAACGACCATGCACTGGTATTGGGATCAAGCGTCACTAAAGGATACGCAGGCGCCCTCAACTCAATTATGATGGGAGGACTCTGCGCCAGCCCCGGGAGAGTTGAAAATACAAGATGGGTTAATAGTGTTAATATTCTATCGAATCTTATCATTTTGTGATACTAATTAGGTTTGTATAGTTTGCTGTGGACTTTAAACAATTCGGATTCAGGAATTTTGATCACCTTACGATCGTAAGTCATTAGTCCATTTGTTTCGACCTCCACATCTGTGGTTTGGGTGTAGACCGCAGCGGATAGTCCGAGAGGGATTAATTTTTCCAACTTGTCCACCAATTGTTTATATCGATTAAAAAGTTCTTCTTTGTTCTTGAAGCTTTGATATCCCCAATTGTCTTTTTGTTGCCACGTATGACCATCAACTGGCAGTCCAAGACCACCAAATTCACCTAATGCCAAAATGAATTTGTCGCCAAAAATAGCCGGATCAGGCATTGCAGCATCGGGATAATTATGGATATCTAAGATATGTCCTGTGTACATGAAGTTACCTCCGCTGGCACTATTTACTAATCGTGAATTGTCAAAGTCTATCGTCCAATCGGTGATTTCTTTGGTCTTGAATTGTCCCCATGCTTCATTAAACGGAACCCACACCACGATACTTGGATAATTGTGCAACGTCTCCATTATGGTTTTCCATTCTTTGCGGTAGTATGCTTCCGATTCTTTCGATCGATTTTTATCTCTCAAATCTCCCGAAAGTTTTCCTGGCTGCATATCCCAACTATTTCCACCCAAATCACCGCTAGGCATATCTTGCCATACCAGCATACCAATACTATCGCAATGACGATACCATCTTGCAGGCTCTACTTTGATGTGTTTACGGATCATATTAAAGCCCATTTCTTTGGTTTTGATTACATCAAATTTCAACGCTTCATCAGAAGGAGCTGTATGTAATCCATCAGGCCACCAACCTTGGTCAAGCGGACCATATTGGAAGACAAATTCATTATTCAACAACATACGTTGAATTCCATTTCTATCTTTTTCCATGGATATCTTGCGCATAGCAAAATAGCTTTTCGCTCGGTCTATGACTTTCCCTTTACGAATCAATTGAATTTCTAGGTCGTATAATTTAGGATTTGAAGGTGACCAGGCTTGTAAATTAGGCAAATCAATATCCACATTGCTATTGACATTGACCATCTGCTGCTTGATCTCGTTTGCTCCATCTTTAACAATTACTTTGACTTGATCCCCAGCCATACTACCTTCTACATTAGCGGCGAATGAGAGTTTGCCGGCATCAAATTGCGGTGTTTGTTTGGTCTGGGTAATGTATGTTTTAGGCACACTTTCTAACCATACAGTCTGCCATATACCTGTAACCGGGGTATACCAAATACCATGGGGATTTTTAATCTGCTTTCCTCTAGGTTGCGGACCATCATCCGTAGGATCCCATACACGGATTACTATATCTTGCTTTGCACCTTTTTTTATGAATTGGGTGATATCCATTGAAAATGAATTAAAACCACCTTCATGTCTTCCTACAAGATTGTTGTTTACATATACATCACATTGCCAGTCCACGGCACCAAAGTGAAGGATAATATTATCTTTATTGACTTTTTTGTCTAAAGTAATGGTATTATGATACCACAAAGCCTTATCTTTTCCTACTTCCTTACCTACTCCAGAAAGCGCAGATTCCACAGCAAATGGAACTAAAATCTTACCTTCCCAGCTTGCAGGAAATTCAGTCGCGCTAGCCGGTGTAATGGCATAATTCCATAATCCGTTCAAATTTTGCCAGTTGTTCTCACGAACCAACATTGGTCTAGGGTATTCAGGATGGGGCTGTTGCGCAGTTACTTTCTCACCCCAAGGAGTAAGAATTTTTGAGCCTGCAGGCTTCCATTCTTGCGCAAAACTAAGTTGAGAGGTGAGCATCAAACATGCTAAAAGAATCGTGTTTTTCATCAAATTAGAGTTATTATATGGTTATCTATTTTACTACTGGAAAGGCTGAAATACGCAATCGTGCCGCCCCCATCGGGATTAATTCCACTACCTCCTCCTCACTATCGGTGACTATAGGACTTAAAGGAAGAACAGCTGTCAATCCATGACGATCGATGATCCATTCCTTTAATTGTTTCGCTTTGATAAAGATAGAAATAGGTACTTTATTGGCTTCAAAAGGAAATGAATCTTTAGGCCAGTAACGTTTGACGACTTTCAAATTTTCAATCCGTTTCAATTCACTCCCTAAAATACCAAAATTCCAATCACTTCCTGGCAATATTTCATGCGAAGGCCATTTTGAAGGATCTGCATTTTCTTGCCATTTGGAATCTCCGATTGCCGAGGCCTTACTGTCTTTCTCCACATAATTCTCCTTGATTTTGAGGGAATACATCAAAGGACCACGAACAATGCTAACAGCATTTCTATTTTCTTCCCATGTTTTGGTTTCTATATGCATAGGTAATATCAGCTCCACTTGATCGCCATTATTCCACTGTCGGTCTATTTTGACGTACTTAGCGCCTTTGGCAACCTCGTATGTTGCACCATTGACCTTAACTTGTGCTTTCTTAGTCCAATGTGGAATACGCAAATAGAAAGGAAACTGAACGCCCTTTTGTGCCGTGCGCACTAAAAAATGTATGGCTTCATCAAAAGGATAATTTGATGTTTGCTGAATACTTATTTTACCGGAATCACCTACTTTCACATCGACAGTAGATGCCGCATATAATGTCGCAGCGACGCCATTGTCATTGGTAGCCATATAGAGGTGTTCGGCATAGTAAGGCCAGCCTTGGCTGTGATTATGTTGACAACATCTTGAACTAAATGGATTCATCATCAAGAATGGTCCCGTGTTATCAATTCCTGGCGCGTGATTATGACTATCGCTGATGGTCATATTGGGGCTCGTAATGTATCGCAAGGCTCTAAAGTCTGGGGTTACAGCTGCTGGGTAAGTATTGAAGGCCACTTCTTCGGCATGATCCGCCCAAAAAGGGTCTCCAGTTATCCCCAATAATATCTCATTGGATGCCATTTGCTCAACCATGCCACAGGTTTCTACGCCTTGGCGAGGATCCGTATATCCTGGCCTAGCATTTTCGTCTGCACCAAACATGCCTCCGGGCACTTGTCCGAAAATTTTGCGCACAAAATGAAAGCTCCTATATGTAGCTTCTAAATCTTTAAGTGAATGGCTCTTTAAGTAGTAAGTTGCGGGCTCGCGAAACCCTTGTGCTATATTCACGTTATGCCAGTTGGGCAAGTCACCTTCTTTGGCCCAATTGGCTGTATTGCGATGCAATTTGTCCGCCAAATCCAGCAACCATTCATTTCCTTCGGTACGATTATACAACCAATAGACGGACAGCATATTGTCCCCTCCACGGCTATTTTCCCAGTAGTCTTTCAAGAAAAAGCTGTCAGGCAAATTAATCTGCCATCTAAAATAATTGGTCATCAATGTCAGCACGCGTGGGTCACTGGTGTATTCATAATAAGACTGCAAGCACCACAGCATAATCATATTGCCCCAAAGGTCGGGCTTATTATTTTTCAAAATTAAAGGACCAAAATATCCATCCGGCCGTTGACTCTGAATCGCACCTTCCAGCCAGATTTTTGATTCCTCTAATATCTTTTTATCATTCAAGATATACCCCAGATGCGCATAGCCTTTGAGCCAGTAGGGCACTTCCTCCCACCCATATTCGCCCGAACCGTCTTTACTCAGCCAAGCATTATTTTTCTTGGATAACCAAGCGCTAATTTCCCCTAGATTACCTGTCAGTCCATCCCGTTGCAATACCAGATACTTCCCTAGCCAACCTGCAGGACGGATGTCTCCCACCGGGAGCTTCAGCAATACATTCTGTTTTAACGGTAATCTATTATTGACATAGTGCTTATTTTTACCTACGGAGGGCAATTCTTTTACAGCCTGAACAATATCCTGCTGCGCAAACACCACTATAGCGATCAAACTAAAAGAAAACACAAGAAAAAAGTGCTTTATCATCTTGTAGATAGGTTTATAAAATTCGTTTATAATTGATTAATCAAATATAAAACGCCTAGCATGAAAGATGACGGCATTTTATCTCAAAATCATATCTTTTTGTATCAAACCTCGATTTCAGACACCCTACCCATTTTTTGAAAGAAATATTCGTATAATTTTGATTTACAGTTTAAATATTAAGATATTTAAAATATCCATCATTATAAACCATCAGCAAAAATAGAATATGCACCAATTAGGTTTATGGCTAATTTTTATTTTAATAGCTTTTCCTCGGCTATTACATGCCCAGCCCTATTATTTCAAGCATTACCAAATAAATGATGGCCTGTCGAACAATACCGTAATTTGTAGTATGCAAGATAGCTATGGATTTCTTTGGTTTGGCACCAAGGATGGATTAGACCGTTTTGACGGCAACGAATTCAAACATTTCGATCTTCGAAATCCAGTACGGAACACCATTGCCAATAATATAATTTCATTGATAGAAGATGACAAAAAACAAATATGGATAGGTACAGACCAGGGAATTTATATTTATAACCCCATCCAAGAACAATTTTCCTTATTAAATAATGAATTTGCGAATGCAGATGTGCCAATCATAAAGATGGATACAGAAAAAAACATCTGGTTTGTCGCCAATGGCAAACTTTATATACATTCTCCATCGAAAAGTACAACCCAAAAAATAACAGGTGACCCGCATTTCATTACCGCCATTTATTGCGCTCACGATGGAGCTGTATATTACGGTACTTTGACCGGTCAGATATTCAAAATCCTAACGCAATCCACCATAAACGTCATCGACTTGGCGCAAAAATATGGATCAAAAGATTGGTATAGTATTCAAAAGATTACTGAAAATAATCAAGGTGACCTCCTATATGGCACATCCAAAGCCGGTGTGGGGATTATTCATAAAAAGGATAATACACAGCAATGGCTATTAGGAATAGAACATGTAAAACAATTTCTATACGTCAGAGATATCCATCAAACGTCAGATAATGAATACTGGTTTGCTACGGAATCTGGACTTTATATTTATACTATTTCCACGCAATCCTTTAGAAATATCCAAAAAGCAGAATATAATCCTTGGGGTATTTCGGACAATGCTATTTACAATATTTTAGAAGATAAAGACGGAGGTATCTGGCTAGGCACCTACTTCGGGGGAATAAACTATTATCACATTAACAACAGTCTAATCGAGAAATTCATGTCCAACACCCAAGGTGGGCAATTAGTCGGTACTGTGGTGCGTATAATTCAAAAAGACGATAAAGGAAATATCTGGCTCGGAACAGAAAATGGTGGTGTGAGCAAATTGGATCCGCTCACGAATGCTATCGAAAATTTCAATGTCAATAATGTGCGTCTCACCAACGACAATATTCATGGTCTGCTACCGCTCAATGATAAAATAATCTTGGGAACGTTTGTATACGGCATGGACATACTCGATTACAAATCCAAAAAAGTAGTTTACCACGTGGAGCCAAATATCAAAGCGAATTCCACATTGAAAAGTAATTTCCTTTACTATATTCACAAAAACAGAAAGGGCGAAATTCTCTTAGCGTCGACCCGTGGGCATTACAAATTCGACATCCACAGCAAAAGTTTCGAAACCATACAGCAGGTGCCCACGGACATGTCCTACACGACCCTGCTCGAAGACAGGCAAGGTAACATATGGCTCGGCACATGGCTAAATGGAATATACATGTATCATCCTGACAAAACCCAAGCCTTACATTTTAATCATCGTGCAGACAATGAAAATTCGCTGCCCAACAATAAAATAAATTGTCTGTATGAAAACAGAAAAGGTCAAATTTGGGTAGGTACAGAAGGTGGTATCGCCATCATCGACAAAAATAGATCAGGTAATTTTGAGGTTAGAAACATGAACCTCGATCTCCCTAGCAAAATTGTATTAGCGATTTTAGAAGACGAGCAGCAGAATCTATGGATTAGTACGTCAAAAGGAATGGTGCGTTATAATCCGGCAAACCAGACGCTTCGACTCTTCAATATGGAATCGGGATTACCCTCGATTCAATTCAACTATAATTCGGCACTGGATGATGGGCAAGGTAAATTCTATTTTGGAACCATCAATGGTATGATCCGCTTTAAGCCCGAGAAACTGAATCAGATAAAATACAATGCCCATACTCCTATTTACATCACCAAACTTGCGGTCAATAACAAAGAAATCTTACAACATGATAACCGCTCCATACTTAGCAAATCTATACTCTTTACGGACGAAATTGAGTTAAAGTATGATGAATCTTCCTTTAGCTTAGACTTTACGGCACTACTTTATGATTCCCCACACTCGATCAAATACAGTTATAAATTGGATGGTGTAAATAAGGATTGGGTGAGCAGCACAACCGAAAAACGAGCCCATTTCACGAAGTTATTGCCCGGCAATTATGAGTTCTTGGTCAAAGCGGATGATCCAAATGGCCATCCACTTTCCAATGTGCGTAAGTTAAAAATTAAAATATTACCCCCATTATGGGCCAGTATACCTGCTTTTATACTCTACTTCACTATTATTATTGGTTTGATAATTTTCATTATTTATCATTATATCGAACGTGAAAAACAAAAAAATAAAGCACAGCTATTGACCCTGCAAAATCAACGCGAGCAAGAGCTTTATCAATATAAAATCAATTTTTATACGGATGTAGTCCACGAAATACGTACACCGCTCACCTTAATAAAAGCGCCTTTAGAAAAATTGGCAAATAAAGTCCCTGCCAATCCCATTACCGACAAATTGTTAAAAAATATACAAAGCAATACAGAGCGTTTAATTTCTTTAAGTAATCAGCTACTGGATTTTAGGGAGTTGGAAACGAAAGGATTTCAAATTCATTTTGAGCTGAAGGATATCAGTCAGATTACACAAGATATAGTTGCGAATTATAGGGTTACTTTGGAAGCGCAACACAAAAAAATTGATTGTACCATCACCAAAAATATCATCTCATACATCGATGAAGATGCATATCAGAAGATTTGCAGCAACTTATTGAGCAATGCACTAAAATATTCCATCAAACACATCGAACTTTCATTGACTACTGATGTCAAGAATGAAATCCTTATGCTGCAAATAAAAAACGATGGAAAGTTAATTCCTGCTGAAGATTACGATTATATATTCGAGCCCTTCAATCGTCTTCATCATAGTAAAAGCATTCCTGGAAGTGGGCTGGGATTAGCATTGTGCAAGTCCTTAACATTAAAACTGCAAGGAACATTAGTTTATAAAGTAAATGACAAGAATCTGAATACTTTTATTTTGACATTACCATTAAAACAAACCAATACAGATGAATACTAAAGCAAATGTGTTACTCATAGATGATCATGCCGAATTGTTGGAATTTATTGCTGATGATTTGATGGAAGATTACCACATCACCAAATGTGCTAGTGCTTTGGATGCCTATTCTTTATTTGAGCATGAGAATTTTGACCTGATAGTCAGCGATGTAATGATGCCCGACATGGATGGATTTGAATTTTGTGAAAAAGTAAAATCAGATATGAATCTAGCCCATATCCCCGTCATCCTGCTGACCGCTAAAAACACCATAGAATCCAAAATAAAAGGTTTAGAATACGGTGCTGACGCCTACATCGAAAAACCTTTTTCTTTAGCATTTTTGCGTGCACAGATTGCCAGTCTGCTCAAAAACCGAACCCGCGTCAAAGAATTTTTCTTCAAAAACCCTGCTTCTCAAATCCAGCAGATAGGTCAGAATCAAAGCGATAAGGAATTTTTAATGAAAATTGAAGATATTATTCTTCAGAATCTGGAAAATCCGCAATTCAATGTGGATAAGATGGCGGACTTCTTATGCATGAGTAGACCAACACTATACCGCAAAATCAATGTAGTATCCAGCCTTTCGCCCAATGAGCTCATCAATCTGACTAGATTACGTAAAGCGGCAGAACTGCTCGCCCAAGGTAAACTAAAAATCTATGAAATTTCGAATCTACTAGGCTACAGTTCTGCGCAGCATTTCTCAAGAAATTTCCAAAAACAGTTCGCCGTGAGCCCTAGTGAATATCAACATCAAAATAGCAGCAAGGATAGACCCATGCACTAAAAATTATTTTTTATGCTGATTCAACTGATCAAACAGCGCCCATTGCGAAGCAAAGGAAAACATAAACATCCCCTCGACATTGTTTTTGGACTCGCTGCTATCCCAACCGCCTAAAAGGTCAGCAGGTAGAAATCCATTTGTGCGGTGATTTGCATACGCATAGCTTAAGGTTTTACGAAATTCATCAATATAAAATCTTGTATTGGGATCATAAGGTACAAGATCCAAATATCCTCTTAGCAAGACAGTATTAAACCATACATTAAATCCATCATAAGGCAGTGTATAATAATTCGCACGTTGGGCGTCACGTTTGGCAAAATATTCAAAACTAACCTTTGCCAAAGTCTTGGCATCTTGCAGATATTTACGGTTCTTGGTACTAGTATACAAGTCTACCGCACCCGATACCATTGTCCCACTATTGTATGTATAAGCACGACCTATAGGTTTCAACAAGGCCGTATGCGTCCTATATCTTGTTCCGTTCACTTCCTCATAGACAATATCGCAGTTAGGTGAACACTCCCCCATCATATCGGTATATACGCCTTCCTCATTCAGCAAATAATTCTTTTGCCAATCATATATTTTTTGCGCAAAGTCCAGATAATAGTCCCTTTTTGCCACAGTTTTGGATTTCCTTGTTTTTTTATCCTTTGCATCAATATATCGATAGGTGATTTTGTCCTTTTTATTTTTATAGATCTGAGACAGCCATACCAAAGGACTTATCATGGGGCCATTGCTGCAGGCGTGCTTGGTAACATAGCCTGGACCCCAAGGTATTCCTCCATGTTCCATACCCTTCGCATCACGCGTGGCGTCCCACCCATCCAGGACATAGGCGGTAAGGTATTCCGCCTTTTCCAAATATTTCTCATTATGGGTCAAATGATAGGACTCTAACAGTTCTCGTATAAGCCACATCTGATCATCGTAAACATTATATATACCAGTCACACGCGCTTTCCCTTTTTCGCGCACGCGATCTACAGCATAGACAGACCAATGTTGGGTTTGGGTAAAGGAAGTTAGTTCAAACGTACCCAAATAGTAATCCGCATTGTCGTATAATGTTGCTAAGATATTTTCGTAATGTCTACGCAAAGAATCTTGCTCTTGCTCTTGCTTATCATGCAGCGATTTCAAAATTAGATTGAGGGACTCAATAGCTGAAGTATACATCCATACACTGGCTTTTTCATCTGATTTCTGCTGGGTGAAAGGATTATAAAAACGATGCATAACGGCGTAATCCTTCGAGAAAAAATAATCCAAAGATGTGTTCAACATTTGTATCCCCTTATTCAAGTCATCATCTTTCATGTGATCAGCTTGAATAGGAAATTGCTGTACCGCTCTTACAGGAATGCAACTTATCAGACACAGAAAACCTGCACCAGCCAGTGCTACCTTACATCGATTAAATAAATTCATTTTAATATATAATTAGTTAATAATTCTCATAAGTATCAAAAGTGTCCACACTTTTTAATAATTAAAATAGTAGGATGACTGAAGTTATTAATAAATAACCCGTTTGTAAAATATATGAGACAAATTACATATTTAATGAGAAGAATTGATACCTCAACGCTTTCATTAACCACTAACTTTGAGTAATCAATTATAAAATATTTTTCAAAAATTATTATTTCAAAATGAGGCGGGAGCCAAGAGCCTTGAGTATTTAATTATTAAATAAAAATTAAATAGGCCATTCAAAAGGTATTGATCTATGGCTATGTTTCCAACACGTACTCCAGCAGAAAGCTCGCGCTCGCTTGTAAGGAAAATATTCCATTCATGTGGCTCAGTG